>CAXREJ010000017.1:0-51529 GCA_964229765.1 Bdellovibrionales bacterium
ATACCTCGAACTCTGAGACCTTCTTAACTTTGAGATTGGTTTGATGCCGACCTAAAAACCAATGATCTATAATTTTTAGTTCTGGACATAAGAGAAAGTTTGATAAACGTTGATCTATGGGGACCATCTACAACTCCTTTATGGTTTAGCTTCGTAACTAAAACTTTAAGATTGCTGAGATTTAGATGGTTCCTTTTTTATTTATTTGACGCCTATTGTCCCACCATCTACAGGGATGAACCCCAATACTTCGGCCAATGCCCATCAATTTAGCCTATGCGAAAATCAGGGTCAATTTGGCAAAAGCTATTGTTTTTGTTAACCATTCAAACTATGGATCGTGTATGTCTATTCACACAGAAGTTCCTCTTTTTCTCTCTATTCCTCACTCTGGAGAAAAAATTCCCCCAGAAGTTCATTGGCTAACGCATTTGCCTGAAGTGACCTTGATGAGAGATGTGGATCGCTATGTTGATCAACTTTATCAAAAAGCCATTTTAGAGTCGAAATTACCAACTGTTATAGCGGAATGGCATCGCTATGTTGTGGACCTCAATCGATTGCCTGATCAGTACGATGCTTCCGCTGTGAATGGAGCCAAGCTTCCAGCCGGTAAAGAACCAAAAGGATTGCATTGGAGTGTGACAACCTTTGATGAGGTTTTGATTTCTGAGCCCATGAGTCAAGAACTCCACCAAGATTTAGTAAAATCTTATTACCAGCCTTTTCATGACAGCATTATAAAGTTGCAGCAGCAAATCATAGGTCAATTTGGACAGGTTTTTCATTTGGATCTACACAGCATGCCATCAGTAGGAACTGAATTGCATCCCGATCCTGGTGAGACCAGGGCTGAAATTGTGGTGAGTGATTTTCATGGAAAAAGTGCCAAGCCGGAGTTTAAAGAAATTGTAATGACCACTTTACAAGAAGTGGGGTTTCAGGTGGCTTATAACTGGCCTTATATTGGTGGAGGGATCACTCGCATGTATGGTAAACCAGATGAGAATAAACACACCATTCAGATTGAAATCAATCGACAGCTTTATATGAATGAAGAAACAAAAAAAATAAAAAAAGAAAACTTAGAAGAAATGCAGAAGACTCTTTGTCGTGCTATTGTTGAAATTCAAAATAAATTGAGGAGTCTGGTTTAAGTGAAACCTAAAAAACAATCGATATTCAAGAGAATTAATAAACCACTGGCTTCATTAAAATTGGCCGTTTTTGTTATTATTGGAATTGGTACGATTTCCGCTTGGGGAACGATCGTTGAATCTATTTATAATGACGCGAAAAGAGCTCAGGAAACGGTTTACCATTCTTGGTACTCTTATACGATCTTTGCTCTTCTCGGAATTAACTTAATTGCAGTTATCATTGATCGCTTTCCCTGGAAGAAAAAACATATTGGCTTTATTAGCGCTCATGTTGGAATCTTGCTCTTAATGGCCGGAGCTCTAATGACTCGTTATATGGGTATTGATGGCTCAATGGCTTTTGATATTGGTGAGTCAAAAAAACAGGTGATGGTCGGAGAAACTGACATTATTGTTTACAGTGGACTTATGAGCGGTGGTGCACGTAAAGTTTTTGAGAAAGAAGTTAAATTTATAAGAAACCCGCCCTCTAAAGAGAATCCTTTTGTGGTGAATCTTGGTAGTGATGAAGTTGTTATCGATGGCTTCAGGCCTTATGCCATTCCACAATTCAAGGTTGAGAGTTCAGAAAAGAAAACGGATGGCGCCGGTCTCCGCTTTCAAATTTCAAATGATCGTGTGAGTGAGTCTGATTGGCTCCTACTCAGAAAAGACCCTCTTGAAATTAAGAACATGGGGCCTGCCCAAATTATATTGGCTAAAAAAGGACAATATAAGTACAGGGGTGGCAATGTATTGCTACTTGAAAGTGATGGTGATCAATCAGAGATTGATTATAAGGTTTTTACGGCCAGTAAAAATGGAGAAACTTCCTCTGGTAAAGCCAAAGCGGGAGATTCCATTGAAACAGGTTGGATGGGGCTGACCTTCCGTATTTTAAAATATTTACCTCATGCTAAAGATATTTGGATTTACGAACCCATTGAAACTTCGGTGGAAGGGGCCATTCAAGCGATACGCTTTCAATTCAACGGTAAAGAGTATTGGTCGGGGTTAAACTCTTCGGTGCGATTGTTTTCCGACAATGCTTTTCATGTTTTTATTTTTGCTAACCGTCAGTTGGAATTGGATTTTGCTTTAAAGCTCGATGAGTTCAGAGTGGGACGTTATCAGGGAACGATGAGAGCTTCTGCTTATGAAAGTGATGTTTCTGTGCTCGATGGATCAAAAGCATTGAAAACCACGATCTCAATGAATGAACCTCTTTATCATAAAGGAATAACCTTTTATCAGTCTAGTTTTCAGGAGGATGAAATGGGGAGGCCAACAATGTCTATTTTATCTGTCAACCGAGACCCCGGGCGAATTCCAAAGTATTTAGGTAGTTTATTAATTGTTTTAGGGATTATTCATCTTTTTTATTTTAAAAAAAGAAAGAAGGTATCATGACTCAAGTTCTTTTTGTTATATCTCTCTTATTTACCATGCCTCTGTTTGCTGAACATCACAGTTTTGAGAGCCTCCCTGTGCAGGATGCAGGTCGAGTGAAGCCTTTGATCACTGTGGCGCAAGAGTCTCTCCAGCTTATTTATGGTAAGTCAAAGTATGAAGGCAAGCCGGCCCTTGATATTTTTACGACCTGGATGCTTGTTCCTGAGCCTTGGATGAATAAAGAGTTTATAAAAATAGACCATCACGGGTTGAAAGAAGCTTTAAAATTTCCTAAAGACAAAAAGTATTTTTCTCCTACTAAAATTGGAACTCACAATCGATTGAATATACTTTTCAGTGATTTACAAGTGAGAGTGGGGAGAAAAGAAAAGCTCAATGCTTATTATCAGGCCATCCAAAGACTGCAAAGTCAGCTTTTAACATTTCATGGAATCACACAAGGGGCGATTAAAGTTTTCCCCCCTCAAGCGGGTGCTGAAAATCCATCCTGGATTCCGTTGCGAGAGTTAGAGCAAGAAAAGAGTGAGGCCTTCTTTAGAGTCCTCAGTAGTTACAGTGAAACCTTCGTAAAGCCAGAGAATAAAGATGAAGCATTAAAAAAGTTAGAGACTGCTTTAGCGGGATTTACCACTCTTGCTAAGGATCAGGGGGGTGACCTTTATCCAACTCCAAGTGATATGGCTACAGAAGTGCATTATCAGAAATTAGAACCATTTCTTTGGACATGGATCTTGTACTTCCTAGGAAGTTTGTTAATGGCGTTTTCATTCTTAACTTTGCCCGGTCTTCTGTCAAAGTTGGGTGTTTTAAGTATGTTCCTAGCCTTTTTACTGCATACTTATGGTTTTATTCTTCGATGTATTATCACTCATCGCCCGCCAGTTTCTAATATGTATGAAACTGTTGTCTGGGTGGGTTGGGGTGTTTTTCTTTTTGCGGCCCTCTTTAGTTTTCTGAAAAAGAAAAAGTGGATAATATTGATTGGGTCATTGGTTGCGACTTTATGTATGATCGTAGCTGATTTTGCGCCTGTGATATTAGACAGTACATTACAGCCGCTAGAGCCCGTTTTGAGAAGTAATTTATGGTTAACTATTCATGTTATGACTATTACTTTGAGTTATGCCGCTTTTTTCCTTGCATTTGGAATTGGTGACTATGGTCTTTTTCTTTATGTAAAAGATAAAATTAAATATAAAGCAAAAATCCGAGAACTTGCTCAAGTTTGCTATAACCTTATCCAGGTGGGGGTTGTTTTGTTAACAGCAGGAACCATTCTTGGTGGGGTTTGGGCTGATTATTCATGGGGAAGGTTTTGGGGTTGGGATCCGAAAGAAACATGGGCCTTTATTGCATTAATGGGATATCTCGCTATACTTCACGCCCGTTTGGTGGGTTGGGTAAAAGACTTTGGGATGCTCGCTGGTAGTATTATTTCCTTTAGTTTGGTTATTATGGCCTGGTATGGTGTGAACTTTGTATTGGGAGCCGGTCTCCATTCCTACGGCTTTGGTGCCGGCGGAATACAATATGTCACTGGATTTGTTGTTCTTCATGTTCTCTATGTAGCTTATGCTTTCTTCATTCAAAAGTCGGCCTTAGCTTCCTCAAAATAGCAATCATGTCATAGAGCTGGAGGTAATATCGTTTAGTTAAGCCTCCAGTTTCGTTGACTGCCTTTTGTTTGTATAGCGACTTCCTTGCGCCTCACTGCGAACTTAACTAAAACGGTATTTAATAAAATCCTTAACTTAACGGTATTATTGCATCTCACTTTCAACTTAACTAATGCGGTATTAACAAGAGGCCTCAGTTAAAAGGTGTTAAAAATGAAGAGTTATTAATACTCATTGTTTATAAAGAGTTGATTTTTCGTTATTCAGATTAAGATAGGTTCATGACTTTTTAGAAGTCTATCTCATTATGAGAAATCGGATGGGAGCCTTGAGAATAATAAACAGTTTTGACACTCTTCAAACTTTTAGACAGTCATGTAAAAAATAGCAAGCTATAAATAATTAATTTTATTAGGGAAAATAGCAATACTGCTGAGTTGTCAGAATTCACTGTGGCATTTCATTTGCACTAGTAATTATTAAGTCTTCATTCGGTTTAGAAGGCTCAACAGAAAAATCAGTGGAGATTAAATGGTTTTTAAATACATTTCACTTTTTCCAATTGTTTTGTTCTTCTTGGTTGATACGGCCGTCGCCGATACCACTAGCAGTCGGTGGCAAAATTTTAATGGTTATTCTCGTATGCCTCGTAGTGGAACGGCAACTTCCTCATCTTCATCACAACAAGCTGTGGAAGCCATCGCTGGTATCGCTCGTTCAAATGAAGGTTGTTTGAATCATAACTTTCCGCAACGTGGACGAGTTCAACAGTTTCGTGGCGCATTTTTTGGATTAGCTGTTTCAATGGCACGATCGGTTTGCCGCAATGATGATGATGTGGCTAGACAAGCGATGCTCAATGGTGCCAATGGAAATAGTGACGCTTTAAATTACTATAATTTAGATACTTCAAATGAGCGCTCGGCCTTTGCTAATACCTACAGCCTTTTGTTTTCTCATATTGCAAGAGAAAGTACGGGTCGTTTTTGGAGCGGCGTTGATGTTACCGCGGCCAGTTCAATGAACAATGCAGAGCAGGCTGAGGCGGGCCTTTGCCAAGCATCCTATAATATAAATATGTATTTCCCTTCCGGTCGAGAAGGAAGAGAGGCTATCCTGGCGCAATACCGTGAGAATCAAAATTTATGTTTAACCAATCTCTTTTCCGAAGGAGAGGGAGGATCAGTTCAAGGTCAAATGAATGTACCTGATTTGACTCGACTGACTCATGTTTCGTCTTCTAGCCAAGCTGGTGGCTCCGAATCTGACAGTGTTGCTTATCAAAACTTGATGAGAACTTGTCCTGCCGCTGCCGCTGAATTTTGTGCTATTTCCATTCGACATGTAAGAAGGCACTTTGGACCATTAACAAGAAGAGAGGCTCAACCCGTTGCTAGCTGCACTCAAACTTTTTCTCAAGTTTATGATTACGTAGCAACTCATCGGGAGAGTGTTTGTCCTGGATTACTTGATTCACCTTCTGTACCAGCACCTGTGCCAGTAAGAAACCGTAATGAGTCCATTGCTCTGTAAAATAGAGTTTTGATAAGAGATCTTTTGCAAGTGCTTAGGGGTTGTGTTGACAATTCATCCAGCTACTGTGACTAATACTGTTTAGTTAAGCTCACAGTTTCGTTGACTGTGTCGTCGCAGTACTGTTTGTACAGCTTCCTCCTTGCGCCTCACTGTGAACTTAACTAAACAGTATTAAATAAAATCCTTTGTTTAACGGTATTGCTACTTCAATCCTGCGCAACTTTGAGCGGTGCTCACCTTCATTTTATCCTATGTGGCTTTGGCCACACATTATAAAGTTCAGCCTGTACTTCACTCAAAATGACTGAGGTTTTGAATCCTCATTATGCAGATGAATTTGTTATCAACTTCTAGATAATTTATGCTTTTCTTGTTCGTTGTCTTTGCATTTCTATTTAACTATCTCCATTCAGTAGTCGATCATCAGTATTTACGGTTCTGTATTGATAAAATATGTCAGGTCCATCATTTATTAAAAGCTCTATGTTTTAAAATCACATTTCAGACGTTAATAATAAGGAGCCTCTTTAAGTTGTCTTTTTTGTCTCCAAAGCGAGTGTGGGATTGGGTTCTTAGTTGAAGAGGTTTTCTATAAAATCGGACAAAAGAGTCCATAAGTTCGGACAAATTAACCTCTATTGCTTGTATATTTGAGATGAGCTGTAATCTGTGCTGGCACTGCCTTTGCTCTTGCTGGAAGGGAACTTAAGAGTGGAGGTCTAATGAAAGCTCTAATTACATTGATCGTTTTGTTTTTTGTAGTGCAAGCACAAAGCGAGACGGTGGCAGAAAAAAGGCGAAGGGTAGAAAATACTCAATCTCAAATAAGAAGTACGGAAAGAGTTATCAATAGTTTGAGAGCAGAAGATATATTGATGCATGAGTGGAACTCAGCAATTAATAATCGCTGGCATCTTCTCAATAATATGTATCTTGTCAGTCAGAGAAATGAAGATAGTCTTGAGGGATTCTATTATTTATTATTGGATTTCAATCAAAAGCTTGATGAACTTTCTCGTAATTTGAGTGAAGTGCCATCACCAGAAGGAGAGCTTCAGTCTCAAGCATCTATCAGGTCGACTGTGGCTTCGGTACTTACTCAGTTTCAAAGTAGACCTAATGATTTAACAAGAGAAGATGTTGAAGAGTTGATTCAATTTACTCTGGAAGCTTATCAAAGCATTTCATCGAGTCTTGTTAATATACAGTTCAATATTAGTTATCAAATTGAAAGTCATCAAAATACAAATGCAAATAGAGAGACTGTAATCAATCGACTTAATGATGAAATTCGTCAAATGCAAACTCGGAGACCGGTCATACATATTGGGCCTACCCGAGATCGTCATGGGCGAATTCTTTTAGTGCCATAAATATACAAAAAGGAAGGGATCAAAATGAAAAATTTAATATTAATTACATTAATAGCTCTGTTGTTTGGAGCCAATCAAGCAAAAGCAGAAGTTTGTATCACAGAGACCTACGTTAACTCCAGCTACTCAACATGGAGTGAACTTGAACAAGAAATTCAAATGGACTTGTACTATGCAGCCATGACTTGTCAGGAACTCGATCGAATTAATACCGGTATGCAAGTTGTATCAATTGGGTTTGCAACTGCCGGAATTTATGCGGCCTGTACAGGAGTGGGACTTCCCGCGACTGTAGCATTAGAGGGGGGATCTTTAGCTTTCACAGCGATCGCTTTAATAGTGTCACAACTTCCCTGTGATGATCTGCACACTGAATTACAAATAAAAGAAAAAGTGGATGAGGCTGTTTGTAATACCTTGAAGGCTCAAGGTTTAGAATGTTTGCCACCACTACCTAATAACCAAGAAATATTTAGTATTTAAAAAAGGAGATATACTATGAGAATTAAAATTATTTTAATTGGTTTATTAATGTTTAATCAAGCTTATGGAGTTGTTGAGAGTGCTCGTTGCCAATTGCGCACAGATTCTCTTGGTGCAGACCTAGCGCGTGGCCGCTCTCAATGGGCTATCAAATGTTATCCTGGAATGAGGTATCAAGCGAATGAAGACGGTGAGTTTAGATTGTACGATTCAAATGTAAACAATAGTCTTATTGGTTATCCATCATTTGTTCAAATTGATGCCAACGGTGTAGCTCATGACTGGGTGGCTCCGACAGATCCGGATGCACCCTGTGTGGACCCAACGACACATGTGCTGGCTGGTTTTTGTCGAGCGGGTTGTTACACGCCTGATCAGATGGTCCTTTTCTCCGACGGTTACGAGTCCATTGGGGAGGCAAAATCGCGTTTAAGAGGAGATATTGTCTCTCTTTCAAAAGATTCAACTATTGATAGTTTGCAATTTCAAGTGAGTCGTCTTTGGTCTTATACAGTTGATAAGAAGGATCAATGGCAAAAAATTGCTATCATTAAAACTGAAGAAGGTGGTGAGTTAAAAGTGACATTGAATCATCCTTTGGTAACAAGTGATGGATATGTCAGAGAAGCCAGTGAATTAAAAGTTGGTGACAAACTTATTAGTGAAGATGGAACTTTCGAGCCTATTCAGAATATTGAAGTTGTCGATTACTATGGCAAAGTCATGAATGTGGAGATGGCCACACTTGATCCTTTGGACAATATAGTTGTTGCTCAAGGTTACTTAAATGGTTCTGTTATGTATCAGAATCAAGCAACCAACCAAGCTAATCGAGAGATTTTGAGAGATCTTATTCCAACTGGAGTATTGCAATAAAATTTAGTTAAAAATGAGGAGGGAAGACTCCCTCCTCTTTATAAAAGGAAAGATTATGGTGGTCTTAAATCTATTAAATTATTTGGTCTTATCTTTAGCGTTTTTTGCTTGTTCACAGAATGAAGCATTAAATAACGAACAATTGAATGAACCAATTCTTAGCTGTGCTCAGTCAGGCGATGTTGTCATAGTTGATGATTCTAAAACTCCTGAGTGTGTTTCTATTAATGAGGAGAATATTTGCTTGCGAAATGATTTTGGATTTGCCAGGGCCTTGCAACATGAAAATCCTCTTGTTTTTCAATCTTGTCTTAAATTTGGTTCTGAACGCACAATGTCCTCAGGACTCATTGTCAGGAAAGTCAAAGTTGAACTTGATATCGAAGATTCAGAAAAAGTTACCTTTGCACAATGGGCTGATCAAAATAAAACTCTTCTCAGTGAAGTTGAAGGATATGCAGGGAACTCATTATTTGGTGAGATTATCTATGTTGGAGAAAATCCCAATCCTTTTATTTTACAAGGAGTTTTAAATCCTGAAATTATGGTTGCTGAGTTTCGAGGGGATAGGGTCTTTCCCCATGCGCCAAGAATCTTTCCTAACGTTCAGTCTTTGTTTTCTTACTGGGAAGATGGGTCTCGGGAAACAAGTTTTGAATCAACAGTGCCTGAGATTAATAGTTTGATCTCATTTGTTGATCATCAAGTTCAAACATTCACTGTCGAGGAGAAAATAGGTAATAACTGCCAAGTGAGCTGTATAAAGGAATCAGATAGAATAAGCACACCATTTGGAAGTGTGTATTTTAGAGAGTATCTCTCTCATCAAAATATTTATAGACAGGAGTGGAGATTAGAAAACCAACAAAGTAAAGTTATTGCACTGATTTATATGTCAAAACAATCTCCAAGCTTAGCTGTATGGATTGATCGAGACGATTCGGGCTTTGCTAATTCTGTTTCTATTTTTAACCATAAAGGTCGCAAGCTTTATAGCCAAGAATTTAGGCGACCACAATTATTGGATAATCTTGAGCTTGAAAATATTGTTAGTTCCAATGAAATTAATCGACCAACAGTGGGAGTTTGTGAAGCGGCTCTGGTTCCCAGTCAACTTCAACAACAAAGCCCCAACTCTCAATTAATCTTGGGGCCTTTTGAAGAACAAAGTTTTTATGGTTGGGTTTCCTCTGATCAGGGATTCAATCTCAATGGACGACTGGCCCTTAATGAATTAGAATTGCCTATAGATCAATTTCCTTTATCAACTCATAGTCATCAAGTGGTTGGAGAGTTGTCCCAAGGTGTACCTGTTGGTTTAATCCCACTCGGAATGAATGCTTGTTTGAAGGCAGAAGAAGCTAATACTTGGTATTCTCATTTTGTAGAAAATGGTCATCGAGTCGTCAATATGTCTATTCGTGATGAGAGTGATAGGGATAATTGCAGTGTCGAGATGGAAAGTCATCCTATGGTTCGTGATGATAAAGTGCTTTGGGTGGTTGCTGCAGGCAATCAGGGTCAATCAAATTCAACAGGATGTCCGCAACATCTTAGCGGAAAATCGAACTTACTCATTGTAGGTGCCTCAGATGGAGTTCGCGTGCACCCTTCAAGCAATTTTGGTGAAAACTTTGTTGATATTTATGCTGATGGAATGACTCATGATCGTAGTGCCTGGGGTACTAGTATGGCGGCTCCCAAAGTTGCAAAAGTAGCGGCTGATATAGCTGACCAATATCCAGAGCTATCTATTTTATCAATTAAAGCTTCTATTATGCTAAGTGCTCATATTCCACTTGGACGTTTACCTGCTCGTTCTAAAGGGGTTTTGGATTATAGGCAAGCCATGCTTTTAGCGAGAATAATAAATCAAGAGGGGGGAGATGTTCAGGGGGCATTGAAAGAAAGGTATTGTCACTTTTATTGTGGGCCAAACTATTATTTAAGAAATGAAATCTGGGAAAATATTTCGAAAGGACAGGATAATGAATAAAAAAAATAAAACGACAATCATTGTGTCTATAGCCGTGTTTGCATTTGTAATAGCAGCAAATTTTTGGATGCAGAAAAATAAAGAAAGAAATAGAGAGCTTCAACTTGAAAGTAAAATCAAACAAGCCGTTGATGAAAAACTAAAAACTCTGCCAGCAATTAAAAAAATGAAAAAAAAGGTTTCGGATAGTCAGATGGAAGAAAAACAATCGCAAGTTGATCTGGAAATTAAAAATTCCATTGATAGATTGTTCGAGCTGGATAGAAAAGTCATCCATGGTCCAGACGAAAGAAAGGAATTAGAAAGTTTACTATCTAATCAAGAATTGATTCAAGACTCTTTTGAGATGTTGAATGACATTCAAGCAACCCATGATGATGGTTTAGAAAAAAATCAAAGTGAGCGGATGAGAAGAGTGTTGTTTTTAACTAAGGCTCTTGAGTGGGAGGGAAATCCTTCTAATAAGGAACTGGTATCGCAAGTTCAGGAATTTGTGATTCAAGATAATTTGCCAAGTATCAGTGATATAAAAGCCAGAAAATCTTTTGCGGCTGACAAAGTGGAACTATTTGCAAACCTTAAGTATCTGGATATTGAGAAGGGACTTGAGATTGAAGACAGAAATATATCTGAAACCAACGCAAAACTTATGAGATTTGCAAACAACTTTTATAAATTAAATAAAGAACGGAGAAAATAAAAATGAAACATTTGATTATGAGTTTATTGTTAATTCCTTGCTTTGCCTGGTCAGACAATAGTTTACCTGCTGGATCTGACCATGAAGCTTATTTGGGTATGGGCTATGATTCCGAGAAGGAAAGTTTGCAAGGGGTGTGTCTAAAAGGATCAATGATTGTGCGCGGGAAACAAGAATCTAATGTTTCCTTTACTCAAAGTCTTGATGAAAGTTCAATGCAAAAGGAATTAGGAATTGATGCGGGAACACGCTTTCGCTATGGCGAGGCAACTGTCAAAGCCAGTGCAAAATTTATGAAGGCCAGTCGGAATAATGGTTTTAGTATTTCAGCCGTTTATTCAGGTGATTATAAATTTAAAAATCAGATTCTAGTATTCGAAGATTCGGATTCTGAAATGCCGATTGATGAGCTTGAAGAAAGTCGTCTGACTGATGTTGGTAAGGTAGCACGGCGAGACGATGATCGTTGGCGTGAAACCTGTGGGGATGAATATGTAGCGCAAATAGTGAGGGGTGCAAAATTATTTTACTCCATACGTATTGAGTTTTTAACTCAAGAAGAAAAAGATTTATTTGAAGCGGCGTTTAGTTACGACTCAGCTTTGGCGTCTGTTCATGCCCACTTGAAAAATGTGTCATCAAATTTTAGTAAAAGAACTAAGATTGTAGTGGGAGCCTTACAGATTGGTGGTGATGCAAGAAAAATCACGGAACTATTTTATGACCAAACCGATGTTGGAAATGAAAGTTCTCTCGGTTTTGTTCAGTGCTCATTTGGAGACTTAGAAAAGTGTGATGATGTTTTAGCCAATGCGATTCGTTACGCCACCCATGATTTTAAAGAGCAATTAGAGTCGAGGCCTGATTCGCCAGCCTATGAAGGCGGCCCCGCTGATTTACGCTACATTACTAAACCTTATTCTGATGCTGGAATTTATCCACAGTTTGCTTCTATTCTAACCTCGAATGTTCGTCGCTTACGGCGTGATTTAGAAGATCACTTTAATGTTATCACTACACAACTGGGTGCTGTGAATTCCCTTATTAAAAGTGACACAGTTGTCCTAAGCTCTCGTCAGTTAGACAATTTGAAGGATGAGAAGAAAAAACTAGATAAAAATGTGACGAATCTGGTAGATGCGGCTACTATCTGTTACGACTCTGTTACCCAATGTGAAGATGTGGCTAATATGGTTATTGATGATTTGGAAGAATTTGATGAAAATTCTATTATTATTACACCAGAAACTTTTCGTCAGTATTGCGCTTTAGCAGATAGCAGTCTTTCAACGCGTAAATTACGTGAATCCATTAGCGGTATGATAGAGGCGGCACGAGAGTTGGAGCCCAACAGTTTTTCGACCGATCCTGAAGGGAATACTGATTTATGTCTTCAAGCCCATGGGGTTTTCATACGTAACAGTGAAATTGTTCAGTTTAGAAATAAAGGGATTTCAACCTTGGTGCCTCTTGAAGAGTATCAACATTTTACAGAAGTGGATTTTTCTGAAAATGAAATTGATGATTTATCTCCTGTTGAAGGTTGGAGAAATATTGAGTATTTAGGTTTAGCGGAAAACCGTATTCAAGACATCTCTGCTTTATCGAGACTTCTCAGTTTGAGAAGAATTGATATCAGTGGCAATCGTCTGCGCAGTATAGAAAGTCTAACATCACTTCCTGATTTAGAGAGAGTGGATGCTCGCAACAATTTTGATACGGTTGATTGTACGAATCTATCAACTGATATCGTATGTTTGAGTGCAACAGTGAGAACGGATGCTCGCTTTATTCATTCATCAACTAATAGTATTCGCCCAGCTTTTCTTCCATCCGTAGTGAATTATGGTGATGGAGAGTTTTTTGTTTTATCTGATAGTCGAGATTTACAGACCTATGAACTTTCAATTAATCGCTTTGTTTTGAGTGGGCAGTTGGAGCGTAATTCCAGAGGGCGAGTGGCTACGGCTCTTAGTGACGGAGATGTTTTAATCACTGGTGGTTGGGATACGGGACGTGGAGTGGCTATTTATAATCCTGACTCTGGACAAGCTTTAAATCAAGATTATGGTTTACAGGTGAACCGAGTTGGTCATACTGCAACTCTTCTTAATGATGGTCGGGTGCTGATTGTTGGTGGCTGGGAAGGCGGCGTTACATTTGATGGGATCAACGCAACTTTCACTACAGAAATATTTGATCCGGCAACCAATATGACGGCACCAGCAGGTAATTTGCATGCACCAAGAGCATGGCATACGGCGACTCTACTCGATGATGGAAGAGTTTTAATTGCGGGTGGATTTAGTTGGGACGGTGGAGTGTCAACGGCCGAAATATTTGACCCACAAACAGATGAGATCACTCAATTAGGTTATTCAATGAGTAATGGACGAGGAGCACATACTGCTACATTGTTAAATAATGGAAAGGTTCTGATTGCTGGTGGATTTGATTTTGATGCTAAGGCGATCAAACAGGCTGAGCTATTTAACCCTTTTAGAAACAGATTTGAGCCATTGCAGGAGTCAATGAATTGGGCGCGAGCTATGCATTCTGCTGTCTTGCTAAATAATGGCAAAGTCCTTCTAGCAGGAGGCTCGGAGGTTCCTTTTGTTGCCGATCATCCAGTGAACTTCACTCCGTCAGAGCATATCAATCGTGGAGAACTCTTCGATCCGGTAGAAAATAGTTTTATGAGAATTCCAGGAGTGATGGCTGTTCCTCGTGCACGTCACCAAATGGTAGAAACAAGACCTGGCACGGTGCTTGTTATTGGTGGTACCACTTGGGAATCAGCCAATCAGTTGGAAGTATTTAACTATGTTGATGTGAATGTCACTCAGTCAAATTAGTCAAATATATGATATAGCCCGGACGGTGAGCCGGGCTTATCCAAAGCGTCAGTTTTTCACGTGTATTCTTTCTATAATACTCTTTAGATTATTTCTGCGTTTCAAAATGAGAATGCTTAAAAGTCTAAACACAACAGTGCCATTTTGTGGTCTTCGCTTTAGTGAACGTCAAAGTATAGGTTTCAGATCAAAAACAAAGGCGTTATGGGATGAATTGATGGCATGGATTGTGAATATATAAAAGAGTAGAAAGTCAGTGATCCCCAATCACTTGATTTTTAATAGATCCCAAAGCCCCAATCCCATACCCCTAAAGCTCAGGTCCCCCAACCTGGGCTTTTTTTTTGCCGTCTATAAAGTTCTCATGGCACGTATAGGTTTTTGTTTTTTCATAGAAATGAAAAAACAAAAGGAACTCTCTTTCGATCGTATGGGGGCAAAAAGGAGATATGTTAGAATTTGGCCAACAAATTTTCGGAGAAATTAGGCGAGATCATCAGAAGCCACTCCGTAGTGTGGATCTTGTTCGATATCCACTTCAATCATTGGGCCCGCATTGGTTAAAAGTCTGCGACAATCTTCGCTTAAATGACGGAATCGAATTTGTTTATTGAGTTTTTGATAGCGATCCGTGATCTTTTGTAATGCTTCAATACCACTGTGGTCTACGATACGAGACTCTTTAAAGTCGACAACAACAATGTCAGGATCGTTTTCGGCATCAAATTTTTCTAGAAAACGCGCTGTGGATGCAAAAAACAGGGGGCCCCAAATTTCATAGTGCTTAACACCATTTTCATCGATTCTTTTCCTTGCTCTGATACGAACGGCACTTTGCCAGGCAAAAACCAGTGAGGAGAGAATAACGCCCACGATAACCGCGATAGCAAGGTCAAAAATAACAGTTAAAACTGAAACAAGAACCAAGACAAGGGCATCACTGCGTGGAATTCGATGTAGTATCGTAAAACTTGTCCACTCAAAAGTACCAATACAGACCATGAACATCACTCCCACTAAAGCAGCTAAGGGAACTTGTTCAATAAGGTCAGAAGCCAGAACTATAAAGGAGATTAAAAATAATGAAGCAGCCAAACCCGAAACTCGTGTTCTGGCGCCAGAAGTGACATTGATAATACTTTGTCCGATCATTGCACAGCCACCCATGCCACCAAAAAAGCCAGTGACAATATTGGCAGTTCCTTGAGCGACACATTCTTTGTTTCCTTGTCCACGTGTGCCGGTGAGTTCATCAACTAGTGTTAACGTGAGTAAAGATTCAATGAGTCCAATGCATGCGAGAATAAAAGCATAGGGGAGAATAATTTTTAAACTTTCCAAAGTGTAGGGAATATTGGGAACGGCAAAGCCTGGTAACGAACCTTTTATTGAGGCCATGTCTCCCACGGACTTTGTTGGGAGATCAAACAAGAGAGTGATAGCTGTCACAGAGAGTATGGCTGCTAGAGAAGCTGGAAACTTTTTTGTTAATTTTGGAAGTAGAAAAATAATGGACATGGTTAAGGCAATTAGAGCCATCATAACGTAAAGCTCTTGACCTTGAATCCAAGTAACAATGCCTTCGGCATTAGTTGTTTTAAATTGGGTGAACTGAGAAAGGAAAATGACAATTGCCAATCCATTTACAAATCCATAGATAACCGGTTCGGGCACTAAGCGAATAAATTTACCTAGTTTTAGAAGTCCCATCGCGGTTTGTATGATCCCCATAAGTATGACTGTGGCAAATAAATATTGAATTCCATGCTCGGCCACCAAAGTGACCATGACGACAGCGAGTGCGCCAGTGGCTCCAGATATCATACCGGGTCTTCCGCCGAATATAGATGTGATTAAACAAATCATAAAAGCAGCATAGAGTCCAACGAGGGGTGGAACTCCGGCAACAAAGGCAAAAGCCACAGCCTCTGGAACGAGTGCTAGGGCCACAGTGAGCCCCGCTAAAATTTCTAAGCGATAATTGGGGGAGCCAAAAAAACGAGTCATAAAAAGCATGGAGGTCCAACCTTTGTAGCTTGAATGGGGTGATGTTTATGAAGGTGTAGGCTAACTTGATTATCTAAATTTCAAAAGAGAAACTTTAAAAAATGAAGAGAATACCGAAGTGTGGGATTAATTGAACTATTTTTATCCCGTCTCTGAAGTGCCCATACTGTCTTATTCATGTGTTTCTTTGATAGTTAATAGTTGAGTTCGCGGTTGTACTTATTGCTCTAAGAGATAGTCAATAGAACATAGTTGAATGAAGATCACAGAATTTAACCTATATAGATAAGTTTAAAAACTTAAGAATTTATTGTGGTTGTTGGTTGCTGATGAGAGCTTTGTTGTAGGAGTTAGTTAAGCGTTATTGAGAATTGTCGGTTAATCTTATTCAAGGATGTCGGCAAGGGACTCTCTTATGGGTTACTCAACTTCAGTCTTCACTCAACTTATGTGGTGCACGTATCATTCGGTTTGAAGGTTTCACGCCTTGAACTTAAATATTTGGTGACTGCCCCTAGTAAAACTTCTGTAATCCTTCTATGTGGGTTAATTGGTTAGTGGAAGAAATAATGGCGGGGGCGACAATAAGCTGTCTCATTTTGATATAATGGATAGAGTTTTAAACATTGGGGTGACGATAAGGGGCTTTTAGGTCTTGGTGGAGTGTCTTTGCTCCATTCATATCGAAAATAAAACCATCTGGGATAGAGGTGGTTGGCATAATTGATGAATAGTATAAAAGGTAGAAAGTCAGTGATCCCCAATCACTTGATTTTTAATAGATCCCAAATCCCCAATCCCATACCCCTAAAGCTCAGGTCCCCCAACCTGGGCTTTTTTTTATTTTTATTTAATTAGGGGTGAAATGGCTGAAGAATTGAGGGCGCAGATCCTTAAAATAGATTCATTTTTCAAAAGAGTCTCTTTTATGCAACATGTGGGATTTTGGGAGAGCGCATCAATAGCTGCTCAATTGTAGGGCATACACTTAAAATCCTTAACAAGCTCGGCTATTTCTTTTACAAGTGAAAGGCTTTTGAAAATTAAATCGCGCTCAGTAACGCACTTCTGCGTTCTGGGTCTATTGAGTTGGTCGCACCAATTTTGGTGCAGTTGAAGGAGAGTCGATGTTCTTGATTCAGCGATCGATAAAATTCTTTCCCGTATTATTGGTATTGCTATTAAGCAGTGGTTGTGAATGGGGAAGTATTGGTTACAACAAAGGTTATAAGCCGGAACAGCCTATTGCCTTTTCCCATAAACTTCATGCCGGAGATTACAAAGTGGCTTGTGTGTATTGTCATACACAGGTGGAGGTTTCTAAACACTCCGCTGTTCCAAGTCTTAATATATGTATGAACTGTCACCAAGTCGTGGGAATTGACAAACCGGAGATTCAAAAACTCCGTAAAAAATTCTTTGATGGTGAAACTGTGAATTGGGTGAAGGTTCATATGCTACCCGATCATGTTAAGTTCAATCATAAAAGACACGTTCATCGTTTTAGTACTCCAGATGATCGTTACCCTGCTTGTAATACCTGCCATGGTGATGTGAAAAATATGGAAGTGATTGAGCAATACAACAGTCTCTCTATGGGCTGGTGTGTAAATTGTCATAGAGAGCAAGAGCCCCAAGGTCCTTTAAACTGTTCAACTTGTCACAATTAAGAGAGAGCTAGTGAGTATGGATAAGCAGCAAGAAAATAAATCGATTCCCAATTACTGGAAAAGTTTGGACGAAAAATACCAAACAGAAGAATTCATTCAGCAAGCTGAAAAGGAATTTCAATCCTCACCTTTGCAGGCTGAAGATGAAAAAAGTGGCTTAGCTCGTCGCCAATTTATGAAGTTGATGGGGGCCAGTATCGCTCTTTCATCAGCGGCTTGTGTTCGTCGACCTGTACAAAAAATTATTCCTTATAACAAAAGACCTTCGGAAGTGATTCCTGGTTTGCCCAATTACTACGCTTCCAGTTTTTTTGATGGCAGAGAAGGCTTTGGTGTTACAGTTAAAACAAGAGAAGGTCGTCCTCTTTTTGTAAAAGGTAACTCTGAGTATCCTGGAAATGGTTCTGGATTAAGTGTTAGAGGAAGTTCTCAACTGTTGGCTCTTTACGATCCTGATCGTTTGAGAAATCCAACTGTTAATTCTCAAGACCCTAAAAAACGTGGAAATATGTTGTCTGTCCCAAGAGATTGGGAAAGCCTCGATAAAAAAGTTGTGGAAGGCTTGAAAAAGGGAAGTGTACACGTTCTCACTGGTGAAACACCCTCTCCAAGCTTAAACAAAATCATTGATAAATTCGTTGCTAATACAGGTGGAGAACTTCACCGTTGGTCTCCAGTTAACCAAGAGGAGATTCGCAAGGCTTCTGAACTAAGTTTTGGAAGAGCGTCTGTGCCAAAATACCGTTATGATCAAGCACAAATGATCGTGTCTATTGATGGTGACTTTTTAGGAACTCACCTCAATCCGATGGAATCGACGAAGCTTTTCCTGGCTGGAAGAGATCCTGAGAAAAAAATGTCTCGTTTGGTTTCTTTTCAGTCTGTACCCAGTCTGACTTCATTAAATGCTGATGATAACTATCCCATTAAGCCTTCTCAGCAGTTGCCTTTAGTACTTGGACTTATTTATGAGATTGCGGTGACTCAGGGGCATGGTTCGTTAAGTGGAAACATGAAAAGTCTGGCTTCAAAGTACTCTAAAATTTACAATGAAATTGGTATGAGTCATGAGGACTTCTCTCGTGTTGCTAAAGAACTTTGGGCCAATGCGGGAACCAGTATTGTTGTTGCTGGAGGACTTCAAACTAAAACTAAAGACTCCGTATCCTTACAGATTGCTGTTAATTATCTTAATGATTTATTGAATAATAACGGTTCTACAATTCAGTGGGCTCATGGTTTGCTAACTTATGAAGGACAAGATTCTGATTTAACGACCCTCATTGATAAAATGAAGAAGGGCGAAGTTAAAACTCTAATCATTAATGAACTGAATCCTGTTTACAATTTACCGAAGAGTGCTGAATTTAAAGAAGCTCTCAGTAAGGTTGAGCTTGTGGTCTCCACTAATAATTGGATGGATGAAACTACGATTTATGCTGACTTAGTGGCTCCAGCAGGTCATGCCATGGAAAATTGGGGAGATAATGAGTTTGAGCCAGGGCTTGTAACAATACAGCAGCCAACCATTCGCCCTCTTCACAACACACGTTCTTTTGGGGATAGCTTAATCGCTTGGTCAAAAGGACTCGGAAAGCCTGTTTCTAGTGAAGAAAATTACTTTGATTATTTAAAATCAACGTGGATGTCTAAAGTTGGTAATGAACAAGGTTGGTACGATCTTCTTCAGAAAGGTTACCAAGGTGAGACATTTGCTGGTGTAGAAAGAACTCTTGGATTTAACCCAACAGCTCTTGAGCAAGTTAAGGTGACTGTTGAAACATCACCCATTGAATTGTCTCTTTATTCCAAAGTGGGATTGCATGATGGTACAATGGCCAATGTTTCTTGGTTGCAAGAGCTACCAGACCCTGTCTCAAAAATTGTTTGGGATAACTACCTTATTATTTCTCCAGTACTTGCCGACGAAAAAGGTTTGCGTGATGGAAGTATGGTTGAGGTTAAAACGGCTCATCATACAATGAAACTTCCTGTTTATATTGCTCCAGGGCAAGCGCCAGGAGCGGTCTCTGTGGCTATTGGTTATGGTCGTAAAGAGGGTGGTGAGTTACAAAAAGGTGTTGGATTTAATGTTCAAGACTTTATTCAAGTGGATCGTGGACTTTATGAGCACTCGGGTTTTCCTGTTGAAATTAAAAAGACAGGGGAGACCTATGATCTCGCTCAAACACAAGGGCATCATTCTATGGAAGGTCGTCAGCTAGCTGTTGAGACCACTGAAAAACATTATAAAGACCAAGGAAATGTTGGACTTCATAAACACAAAATTTTCAGTATTTGGAATGGTCATAAGTATGATGGTCACAAATGGGCCATGACGATGGATCTTAATTCTTGCACTGGTTGTGCCGCTTGTGTGATTTCTTGTCAGTCAGAGAACAATATTCCTGTTGTTGGTAAAAAATATGTTCTTGGTGGTCGAGAAATGCATTGGATTCGTATTGATCGCTACTACAGTGGTGATGAGAAAAAATCCGTAGACGCTATTTTTCAACCGGTCACTTGTCAGCATTGTGAAAATGCTCCGTGTGAAACGGTTTGTCCAGTGCTTGCAACTGTTCACAGTGATGAAGGTCTAAACGATATGGTTTATAACCGTTGCGTTGGAACTCGTTACTGCTCCAATAACTGTCCTTACAAAGTGAGAAGATTTAACTGGTTCTATTACGATGGACACCATAGAAAAGAACCACTTCATATGGCTCTTAACCCAGATGTTACTGTTAGAACACGAGGGGTTATGGAAAAATGCACCTTCTGTGTTCAGAGAATTAAGGAAGGTAAAAATATTGCTAAAGATGAAAATCGTCCATTGAAAGATGGAGACATCAAACCGGCATGTCAGGAAGTTTGTCCTACGGATTGTATTACTTTTGGAGATCTTAACGATCCTAATTCAAAGGTGGCTCAACTTTATGAGCAAAAACGTAGTTACGCGTTGTTGGAAGAGTTCAATGCGGCGCCAAGAATTCGTTATCAGGCAAAAATTAGAAACACCCATAGACACTTAGGTGGCGGACACCATGGTGGAGAGGGGCATGGAGCTAAACATGAGGCGACTGAGCAGAAGGGAGGTCACTAATGATGGATCGTAATCCCTTGATTCTTGGGAATAAAACATACAAAGACATTACTGATGATATTTGTGAACCAGTGGAGACACTTCCTGGTAAGCAATGGATGTTGATGTTCTTTTCTGCAAAATCTCTTTTAATTTTCTATTTAGCAAGTGTTGCTATGATCCTTTTCACTGGTATGGGACTTATGGGAACGAACCATCCTGTTGGTTGGGGAACAGATATTGTCACTTTCGTTTTTTGGATTGGTATTGGTCACGCGGGTACGTTGATTTCGGCGGTTCTCTTTTTGTTCCGCCAAAAATGGAGAACATCGGTAGCTAGAAGTGCTGAGGCAATGACGGTTTTTGCTGTTATGACAGCGGGAATTTTTCCATTGATTCATACAGGTCGACCATGGCTTGATTTCTGGCTTTTACCTTATCCCAACCAAAGAGGACCTTTGTGGGTGAACTTTCGTTCTCCTCTTTTATGGGATGTTTTTGCTGTATCAACTTATGCTACTGTCTCCATTGTGTTTTGGTATGTTGGATTGGTTCCCGATTTTGCAACGATTAGAGATCGCGCGAAAAATAAAGTACGTAAAAAAATCTATGGAATTTTATCTTTAGGTTGGAGAGGAAACACTAGACATTGGAGCCATTATGAAATGGTCTATATGTTGTTAGCGGGACTCGCTACGCCTCTTGTTCTTTCTGTTCACACGATCGTATCTTTTGACTTTGCTGTGGCATCTTTACCTGGTTGGCATACAACTATTTTTCCTCCCTACTTTGTGGCTGGTGCGATTTTCTCTGGTTTTGGAATGGTTGTGACCTTACTGACATTAGTGAGGATTGGGTTCCCTAAATTCAAAGACTACATCACTATTGATCATATGGAAGCCATGAATAAGATTATCATGTGCACAGGTATGCTTGTTGGTTATGCTTACTGCTCTGAGCTCTTTATTGCCTGGTACTCTGGGGTCAAGTATGAGCAGTATGCTTTTATTAACAGAGCTTTAGGACCTTATTGGTGGTCTTACTGGATTATGTTTTCTTGTAACGTTTTTATTCCTCAGATCTTTTGGTTTAAAGCGGCAAGAAGAAGTATTCCGATCATGTTTGTTGTTTCAATTTTCGTAAATATCGGTATGTGGTTTGAGCGTTTTGTGATTACAGTAACGTCACTACATAGAGACTTCTTACCTTCTAACTGGGGTATGTATGAATGGTCTTTTTACGATGCCGCTATTCTTTTTGGAAGTTTTGGAATGTTCTTAACTTTATTTCTTCTTTACCTTAAAGCTTTCCCTGCCATCTCTATTGCTGAGGTTAAGCCGGTTCTTTATGTTGGTAAGAAAAGAGGGGGTCACTAATGGCAAAGCGTAAAAGTGGAGTGGCTGGTATTTTTCATGATGATGAAGCGATTCTTGTCGCGGCTGAAAAAATGCGTAAAGCCGGTTACAAAAAGTTTGATGCCATCACACCTTTCCCTGTTCATGGAATGGAAGAAGCGGTGGGAATAAAAAGGTCTTTTATTCCGTGGGTTACTTTTTTTGCAGCTGTGACTGGTTGTTGTGCCGGAATGTACATGCAGTATTGGATGAGTGCTGTCAGTTGGGCCTTGAATGTGGGAGGAAAACCTTTCTTTTCAATTCCTGCCTTTATTCCGGTCACGTTTGAGTTAACAATTTTATTTGCGGCTCTTTCTTCAGTGATCACTATGTTTGTAGTCAATGGTTTGCCAGCAGTGAACCCTCCCATTATTGATCCAGATCTGACTTCTCATAAATTTGCACTATGGGTGCCTGAAGATGAAGTTGGTTATTCTGTGGAAAAGGTTGAAGCCTTTATGAAGGAACTAGGTGCTGATGAAGTGAAAAGGGTTTCGGAGTATTAATATGAAAGCTGTTGTTGATTTTTTAAGTTGGATAAAAACCGTATTTATTTTTAGCTTTGCAGGTCTTGCATTATTAACGATGCTTACTTTTGCTGGTTTGGTTTTGAATGGTTGTGGTCCTAAGGGCAATGAACCTAATGTTGAGTTGATTCAAGGTATGCTTGAACAGCCAGCTCTGAAGGCTCAAGATTTTAGCCCTCATGATAGAGAAAAAAGCTCTATGCTTGTTCCACCTGAGGGAAGCTGGCCTAAAAATGTAAAACCTTATCTCTACGATGCCAGTCAAGCTGTTGAAGCGGGACAAAACTTAAAGAACCCCTACACGGCTGGATCCGATATGATTCAGTTAGGTAAAAGGCACTTTGATAATTTTTGTCTTGTCTGCCATGGAGCGAGTGGAAAAGGGGACGGTCCTGTTGCGCCTAAGTTTGTAGGTATTAAACCTCCTTCATTGTTAACAGAAAAAGTAACAAACTATCCGGACGGTAGAATTTTTCACATTATCACCCTTGGGCAAGGGCTCATGGGAACCTACATTCACCAACTACCTAAAGAAAAGGATCGTTGGGCTGTTGTTCTTTATGTTCGAGAATTGCAAAAGAAATCACGAGGAAACTAATGGGTCATTCAGTATCAGTTGAAAAAGTGGAACCAAAAAAATTTGAACTTCCTGGAAACGCAAAACCAATCTTCTTTGTAATGATGGGGATTGGACTGGCGAGTCTAGTGGCCGGATTTGTTATTAATCAGGAAAGAGTTTGGCATTCCTATTTAGTCAGTTACTTTTTCTTTTCCTCCTTGGCGTTGGGTGGACTGTTTTTTACAGCTATTCAACATGCGGTTCATGCTGGATGGAGTGTTAATATTCGTCGAATTCCTGAGAGTATGACGGCTTTTCTTCCTGCTGTTTTAGTGGGTGGAGTTGTTTTGTTAGCATCTGGAACTCATCTTTACTCATGGTTAGACAAAGAATTGGTGGCTAATGATCCTATTTTATTAGGTAAAAGTGGCTACCTTAATCTCGGCTTCTGGGCAGTGAGAATTGTTTTATTTTCTGCCCTTTGGTTGTTCTTTTCTAAGAAAATCGTGGGCTACTCTCTTCGTCAAGATGTGGACGGGGATGAGAGTTGGACTAAGAAGCTTCCAAAAGTTTCTGTGGCTTTTCTTCTTGTCTTCGCATTAAGTTATTCATTGTTTAGTGTTGATCTTATGATGAGTCTTGAGCCCCATTGGTTCTCTACTATTTTTGGTGTTTATTGTTTTGCGGGACTCTTCCAATCTTCCTTAGCTTTTATGGTTCTTATGATTCTTTACTGTCGCTCTAAAGGTTGGGTAACGGGTCTTATGACGGATGAGCACGTTCACGATGTGGCTAAGTTTTTAAAAGGCTTCACTGTTTTTTGGGCTTACATAGCCTTTTCCCAATTTATGCTAATCTGGTATGCCAACTTACCGGAAGAAACAGTTTATTACCTTCACCGAAGTCATGGTGGTTGGATGGAAGTTTCATTGGCATTACTTATTTTTAAATTTGTAGTTCCTTTTGTCGCTTTACTTCCTCGTTGGGCTAAAAGAACCCCCGCTCATTTGGTCATGGTTAGTATTCTGATTTTAGTTATGCAGTTTGTTGATCTTTATTGGATGGTCTATCCAAATTATAAAGACCATGTCGTCTTCTCTTGGATGGAAGTGGGAGTTTTTATTGGTTTCCTAGGAACATTCTTATTGTTGGTGACAGGTTTTCTGGCTAAAAATAATTTGGTCCCCATCAAAGACCCTCGTATCCACGAGTCACTATCTCACCACGTGACTTACTAAATCAAAAGGCCACTTCGAGTGGCCTTTTTTGTATCCCCTTATCTTTTTGCGAAGAACATCGGAAGAGATGTTAAGTTGGGCCTCTCGTTTTTCAGGTCTAATGTTGAAAAAAGAAAGCTCAGAAGGGCTCTAGGGCAATCTTAGCGATTTGAGCTTGCAAAATTGAGTATAATTAGAGATAAAAAGAGGAATGAACGAAATAAAACCACATCTTTATACCACCTGTTAATTCTTTGATGTCTTCAATAAAGATTCATTTACCTGATAATTCTATAAAAACCTTTGATCACGAGCCTACAATTCTTGAGGTCGCTGAAAGTATTGGTTCTGGTTTGGCTAAATCTACAGTGGGAGGTCAAATCAATGATTCAAAAGAGATCATTGATTTAAGAAAGACTCTCCAAGATGGAGACAAGCTTTCTATCGTTACGGCCCAGTCTCCAGAAGGGAGAGAAGTTTTACGACATTCTGGTGCTCATATAATGGCTCAAGCTGTTCAGGAACTTTTTAAAAATGTAAAAGTCACTATTGGACCGGTTGTCGATTCTGGTTTTTATTACGATTTTGATCCAGAAACGCCTTTCTCTGCGGATGATCTTTTAAAGATCGAAAAAAAGATGAAAGAGATTATAAAAAGAAATCTTCCTGTGACGCGAGAGGTTTGGTCGGCAGAGAAAGCCATACAAACTTTTAATGATATGGGAGAAACTTTTAAGGCTGAAATCATAAGAGATCTTGGTGAGGCAGAAGTTTCTATTTATAGCCAAGGTGATTGGTTTGATCTTTGCCGTGGCCCCCATGTTCAGAGTACAGGGCAAGTTAAGGCTGTTAAGGTTATGAGTCTTGCTGGGGCCTATTGGCGCGGAGATCAAAACAACAAACAACTTCAAAGAGTCTACGGTACAGCCTTTAATGATAAAAAAGAATTGAGTGAATATCTTCATTTTCTTGAAGAGGCTAAGAAAAGAGATCACCGTAAAGTGGGTAAAGATCTTGGCTTGTTTATGTTCCATGATTGGGCACCAGGGATGCCGTTTTTCTCGCCTCGTGGGACGACTATTTACAACGAACTTACAAATTACATTCGTGATTGTTATAAAAAGTACGAGTACAGCGAAGTGATCACTCCCCAAATTTATGATGTGGCTCTTTATAAAGCCTCTGGTCACTACGCCCATTATCAAGAAAATATGTATTTTAGCGATTTGGGTGAAAAGGGTGTGACTGGGGTTAAGCCCATGAACTGCCCAGGTCACTGCTTGCTTTATGCTTCAGAAAAACATTCTTATCGGGAGCTTCCCATGAGAATTGCAGACTTTGGTCGTTTGCATCGCTATGAAGCTAGTGGAGCTTTGCATGGACTGACACGGGTAAGGTCGATGTGTCAGGATGACGCCCATATTTTCTGTACAGTTGAGCAAATGCAGCAAGAGATTCAGTCTTTTATGGAAATGCTCAAGGAAATCTACGATACATTGGGACTTGGCACCTTTAAAGTTTATGTGGCCACAAGACCGGAAGATCGTTTAGGAAGTGATGAGATTTGGGATACTTCTGAGCAAGCATTAGAAATTGCTTTACAGAAATTAGATATTCCCTATGAAATTAGCCCTGGTGATGGTGCTTTTTATGGGCCTAAAATTGAAATTCACTTTGTGGATGTGATGAAGAGAACTTGGCAACTTGGAACAATGCAGGTTGATTTCAATATGCCAAAAAACTTTGAGCTTAAATATGTGGGTGAGGATAACACCGAACACACTCCTGTTATGCTCCATCGAGCGATTTTGGGAACTCTGGAAAGATTTATCGGAATTTACATAGAGCATATGGATGGGAAATTCCCTTTATGGCTATGTCCGACACAAGTTAGTATTTTAAACGTGACGGATAGACAGAATGACTACTGTTTGAAAATAAAAAAACAGTTAGAAGATGAGGGTGTTCGCGTTCACTTTGATAATCGTAATGAGAAGCTAGGCTACAAGATTAGAGAAAATCAAATGCAGAAAGTTCCTTATATGATGATCATTGGGGATAAGGAGCTTGAGGAAAATAAAGTTTCTGTGCGTGTTCGGACAGGTGAAACAAGTCCAGCAATGAGAATTGAAGATTTCATTGATGTTATAAAGAGTGAAATCAAAACTAAGAGTATAAATAATTTAATTAAGGTTTAAAAAAAGGAGGACCTTATTCGTAAACCACGTGGCGGGCGCCAGGCCCCACCCAAAGAAAAGTACCGAGTGAATGAACGCATCACGGCTCGTGAGATTCGAGTTATTGATGAAGAAGGGCAAATGTTAGGAGTTCTATCTCCTCAAGAAGCTCTACGATTGGCACAAGAAAAAAATCTTGATCTTATTGAAATTGCACCCAATGCCAATCCTCCAACATGTAAAATGATGGATTACGGGAAGTGGAAGTACGAAAACAAAAAGAAAGCCCAAGCTGCTAAGAAAAAGCAGAACGTTATCACGGTTAAAGAAATTCAGATTCGACCGCGAACCGATGATCATGATCTTGAAACGAAACTCAATCACGCCCGTAAGTTTTTACTTTCTGGAGATAAGGTAAAAGTTAATTTACGTTATCATGGTCGTGAGATGGCTCACAAAGAGGTGGGAGCTGAAGTTCTTAGGAAAGTCATGAAGGAACTAGCCAATATTGCTGTCGCCGAAGTGGAACCTAAAATGGAAGGCCGTCAGCTTTTTGTTGTAATGGCTCCTGATGCGACCAAAATTAAAGAATATCAACAAAAGAAAAAGTTAGAGGCTAAAGCACAAGATAAGCCTGCCACCACCCCTTAAGGTGGAATGTTTTTACAATTCCTTTTGATTGGGCTGAGGAATCTGTAGGCGCAGATTCTTCACTCTCATTTCAACCAATTTCCCTGTAAAAGTGGGGAAAATAAAATAGGTTGAGAAATTTTCTAGCTAATTTTGAAAGAATAGGCATATATTCAATTGATAAGGAGAAAGACTTCTGTCTTTTGAGTGTAGGCATTGGAAATTATTAGTAAATCTTCAATTATTGAAAGTTTTTGGCGCAAAAGAGAGAACGAGTTTCTCTCGGCAATGGCCCATAATTACTGGTGGTCTGTTAAAGACATGGAGCTTTTAAACTTTTTTGGAGCCCTTTTTCATGAGGCTCGCTCACTGGAAGAACAGGGAGCTCTTCGACTAGCAAAGGTTGGCAAAGGGGATTTGAAACAAAGGATCCCTGAAGTGCGCAAAGATAAGATTTTCTGGGTGGATCAGTTTCAAACTCCCTTAAGAAAAGAACTGGAAAGTTTTTATTTAGATCTTATAGCTATCGCTAAAAGAGGACTTTTTTTGCCAGCTAAAAGGTTTGAGTGTCATTTTGCAAAGTATGAGCCAGGTGATTATTACAAAAGGCATCAAGATCAACACAAGTTTATGCCAAGCCGCCTTTTAACGTGCGTCTTTTATCTCAATGATCTGGCCCCAGAAGAGGGTGGGGACTTAATTATTTACGATGAAGAACTGAGGCCTATTCGCATTTCTCCGGAAAAAGGACGTATGATTATTTTTGATAGCCAGCTAGAGCACGAAGTGAGGCCCTGTTCAAAAGATCGGTGGTCATTAACGGGATGGATTCGTGCTGATTTACCAGGTTTTAATCCTATGAATGTCTAACATTTTGAGCTTTTTACAGTTTTGAGGAAGATAGGGCCTTAAATTAGCTCTGAGAGTCAACTTTACGGGTGGTGATCTCAGTAAAGACTGTGGAAAAGGGGATGGACAAACGCATCATTCTGGGCTAAAAACACAGCTCATGTCTGCTAAAGGCCTTTTAAGTAAGATCCACTCAAGGACTCTTCGCCTTCAGGGAAAGGAAATATCATGAAGCTAAAGACCCATTCAGGGGCTAAAAAGCGTTTTCGCGTAAAAAGCCGCACACAAATCAAGCGTGCTAAGCAAGGTTTAAGACACATTCTTAGCAATAAAAGTTCTAAAAGAAAAAGACACTTGGGCGACAAAGATTATGTCGATCAAGCAAACTTAGCTAACATTCAAAAGTGTTTGAATCTTTAAGGAGGGCTTAAGAGATGCGTGTAAAAAGAGGTGTAAAAGCTCGTCGTCGTCGTAATAAAGTTCTCGATCGTGCAGAAGGGTACCGTGGTGCCGGAAGCCGTGTCTTTGCTGTTGCGAAAGAAAAAAATGACCGTGGTCTTGTTTATGCTTACCGCGATAGAAAAGCGAAGAAAAGAGAGTTCAGAAAACTTTGGATCACTCGAATTTCTGCTGCGGCAAAACTCAATGGAACAAGTTACTCTAAACTTATGGGTGCTTTGATCCAATCTAATCTTGAAATCGATAGAAAAGTTCTTGCTGATATCGCTGTGACTGATCCTAATGGTTTCACTTCGATTGTAAAACAGGTGATGCCCAAATAAGGGAGACTCCTTTGCAACAAGAATCCCGTTCTTCCTCTGATGTTTTTTCTCAGAGGAAGAAAGATCATATTGAAATCTCTCTCAAAGAGGACTCTCAATTTTATAATGATCAATTTTCTAAATTGGAGTTGCAACACAATCCATTGCCAGAGATAGATTTGGCGGATGTGAGTCTCGCCACTTCTGTTTTTGGAAACCCTCTTCGATCTCCCTTATTTGTAAGCTCAATGACCTTAGGACATACGGGAGCCCAGTCTGTTAATAACATTATGATGGAGCTTTGTGAGCAAAGAGGTTGGATGATGGGGCTGGGGTCTCAAAGACGCCAGCTGTTTGATCCTGATGCCTTCAAGGAATGTGAAGAGTTAAGAGCCCGATTTCCTAAGGCTATGTTATTTGGAAATATTGGAATTTCACAGATCATTGATTGTCCTGTGGAAAGTCTGCAAGGCTTAGTGGACTCCTTAAAGGCACAATTTCTAGTGGTTCATACCAATCCGTTACAAGAAGCGATTCAACCCGAAGGGACACCGCAGTTTCGTGGAGGTCTTGAGGCTTTGGATAATCTATGTTCAAAACTGAATGTTCCTGTGGTTTTAAAAGAAACAGGGTGTGGATTCTCCAAAGGTGCTTTTCGTAATTTAAAAAAACTAAGTCTTGGTGCCATTGATGTGAGTGGTGCTGGTGGCACCCACTGGGGGCGAGTGGAAACACTTCGGATGACGAGGGAAGAACCCAATTATTCAATCGGTCAAACTTTTGCAAGTTGGGGACTTAGTACAGTGGAGTCCTTAGAAAATGGAATACAAGAAAATATGAATTGTGACTTGTGGGCCTCAGGTGGAGTGCGTTCAGGTCTTGACGCTGCCAAACTCCTGGTTATGGGAGCAAAAATGGTTGGATTGGCTCAACCCATTTTAAAAGAGGCATTGGTTGGTTCTAAAGCTTTGGAAAGTAAAATGATTCAGCTCGAAAATGAATTAAAAATTGCCATGTTTTGTTTAGGTATAGATAGTATTGAGAAGCTTGTTGGAAAAAGGGAATTGCTACAATGGAAATAGAAAGCTTATTTAAGGGTTTTTCTAAGTTAGATCGTGACGAAAGATTTGAACGACTTCTTGCTATGGGAGCTTTGTCAAAAAGTGATATAGATTATCTCTCCCGTGGAGGGGTACAAGACCCAAGCCTTGCTGATAAATTTATTGAAAATTCGATCGGTTATTTGCAGTTACCTCTTGGGGTGGCCACCAATTTCAAAATTGATGGTGTCGATCGCATAATCCCAATGGCAGTTGAAGAGACTTCGATTATAGCTGCTGCAAGTAAAACGGCTCGATGGATTAGACAGGCCGGAAAAATTACGACTAAAACTGTTGGTGCCAATATCATTGGTCAAATTCAGATTGGAAGGGTGAAGGACTTTTCCATAATTCAACAAAAGTTAGCAGAAAAAAAGAATCAGTGGATTGCTGATGTTAATGCGAACGTGGCTTCTTCTATGGTGGCTCGTGGTGGTGGAGTTGAAGACATCCAGTTGCGAAGAGTGGAACGAGATGATGATTTCACTATGGCTGTTTTTCATGTTCACTTCAACCCATGCGATGCCATGGGTGCGAACATGATCAATCAAGTTTGTGAGTTCTTAAAAGGCCCAATCCAAGAAGCGACCAACGAAGAAGTTACTATGTGTATCCTTTCTAACCTTGTAGACAGTAAACTCACTGTTGCCGAAGTGGAAATGGGTGGTGTGGATCAAGAAACAGGGGAGAAAATCGAAGAAGCTTCTATTTTCGCAGAGAATGATCCCTATAGAGCGGCCACACACAATAAGGGTGTTCTCAATGGTATTGATCCTATTTTACTGGCCACGGGCAATGACTGGAGAGCTGTTGAAGCGGGTGTCCACGCTTATGCCTGTCGAGATGGTCAATATCGAGCCATCACAAAATGGAGATTTAATAAAGGAATACTCAAGGGGATATTTGAAGCTCCTTTGGTCGTGGGAACTGTCGGAGGTGTGACTTCTCTTCATCCGACAGCTCGACTTTGTCTTGATATGCTTAAAGTCACGAGTGCTAATGAGCTTTCTCGAATTTGTGCCGCTGTTGGCTTGGTACAAAACTTAGGAGCCCTCAATGCTCTCACGTCTGTGGGAATTATCGAAGGTCACATGAAACTTCATATTAAAAACTTAACTCTTGGAGTGGGTGCCAACGAAGAAGAAAGTCGTCCTCTGCAAAAGAAATTAGAGCAGCTTTTGGCTGTACAAAAAAGAATCTCACACACAGACGCTTGGCAGATTCTACAAAACTTGCGTTCTTCAACTGCGGTTCAGGAGAACACGGTTCTTCGATGAATTCTCAGTTGGATCTTGCCATTGAAATTCCAAGTAAAACCTTCATTATTGGTGAGTATCTTGCCATCAACGGGACGGCTTCTATGGTGCTCGCTTCGGAGCCCAGTTTTTTTGTTAAAATTATTGAGGACAAAGACTTTGGTTTTCATCCCGACAGTCCTGCAGGAAAATTGCGGAAGCATTTAAATCAAAATACGATGGGTTATTCTTTTGTGGACCCCCATCAAGGTAGAGGCGGCTTTGGCCGATCGACGGCGGAGTATTTATCTGTTTATCTTTATGATTTATTTTTGGAAAATCAGTCCGACAATTTTAATCAGAAAATTTTAGATGACCTCGAAGACTTTGTACAAACTTATCAAAGTTATGCCGGTAGCGACTACAAACCAAGTGGTGCGGACTTAGTGGCACAAGTTTGTGGTGGTCTGTGTTGGTATGATGGAATGAATTTTATTGCAGAACAATTGGCTTGGCCCTTTCCTGGCTATGATATTTTCATCTTCCATACAGGAAAAAAGTTAGCTACCCATGAGCACTTAACCACTTTGAAGAATAAGGATTTAAGACCTTTAATACCGATCTTATTGGCAGCAAGAACGGCTTTTGATCAGAAAAATTTGAAGGTTTTCTCTGAGTCACTCAATTACTATTACGATATTCTGGGTGAGATGAGTTTAAGTGATATGAGAGTGCAAAAAAGTGTTCATCAATTACGAAAACATCCTGAGGTTCTTGCAGCGAAAGGCTGTGGCGCGATGGGGATTGATACGGTTATTGTACTGGGTGAAAAATCGAATGAGGATAAAATTAAAAATTTATCTTTTGGTGAAGATTTCCAATTTATTACAAGCCTCAGTCAGTCCCACCCAGGGGCAAGGATAAGGCGTCCCCTATGAAACTTTTTGTCTATGATCATTGCCCTTATTGTACAAAGGCTCGTATGATCTTTGGCCTCAAAAAAGTTCCGGTGGAAGTTATATATTTACTGAATGATGATGAGAAGACTCCCATTGAAATGATCGGGGAGAAAATGCTACCGATCTTAGAAGTCTCTGAAAAACAATTCATGCCTGAGAGTCTTGATATTATCAATTCAATTGATAAGAACAAAGAGTTTGGAGCACCTATTGTGTTTAATGGGCCAGACTCTGTGGCTTTAAAAGACTGGTTGGCCTATGCTCGCAAGTATAATTATGCATTGGCTATGCCACGTTGGATAGTGATGGATTTACCTGAATTTGCCACACCTTCTTCCGTTGCTTATTTCACCAAAAAGAAAATGGAATCCATTGGACCTTTTGAGCAAAACTTAATGTTGAGTACCCAAATTACAGAATTTGCTGAGAAACATTTAACAGAGCTGGAAAATCTCTACTCGGGTGGGAAATACTTTTGGGGAGACAATCTTACTTGGGATGACTTTCATGTCTTTGCCATTGTGAGGTGTTTAACCACAGTGGAAGGTTTAACCTTACCAAAGAAAGTAAATGATTACATGAATAGAATGTCCAGTGAGTCGGGTGTTCCTTTGCATTGGGATCGTGCTTTATGAATGAAGTAAAGAAATGGACTGAAGAGAGGCCCTCAAATATTGCTTTAATCAAATATATGGGGAAAAAAGATAAAGCCCTTAATATCCCCAGCAATCGTTCATTCTCCTGGACATTAGATCATTTAAAATCAACAGTTCAGCTGGAACTCTATGATGGATCAGAGGATCGATGGGAGCCCTTAGAGAGTGATTTTCCTTTTGAGCTGAGTCAAGTTGGGAAAGACAAGTTTCTAAATCATTTGAAGAGAATAAAAGAGCACTTTAAAATTAGTGAGAAGTTTATTGTACGTTCCTGTAACAATTTTCCTTCCGATTGTGGCATAGCCAGCTCCGCCTCTAGTTTTGCGGCATTGACTGCGGCCAGTTTTAAAGCTTGTGGGGATTTAGCCTCACAGAAAATAGATCATGTTGAGATGGCCAAAATGTCAGCTCGTGGCTCGGGTTCATCTTGTCGATCTTTTTGGCCAGGCTTTGTTCTTTGGGATGAGGATACAGTGGGACCGGTTGCATCTGACCTGGGTAAACTCAAACATATGGTTGTTATTGTGGGAGGAGAGGCTAAAAAAGTTTCCTCCAGCGAAGCTCATAAAAAGGTAGAAAGCAGTTTGCTTTTCAACGGCCGAACTCAAAGAACAGAGACGCGTTTACAGCTGGTTTTAGATAACCTAAATCCTCAGAGCTGGGAAAAACTTTATCAAGTAATTTGGGCTGAGTTTTGGGACATGCATGTTTTGTTTGAAACAAGTACTCCTCATTTTAGTTACTTTACACCCGAGACCTTTAGAGTCTTAAGTCTGCTGAGAAAATTTTGGGAAACTCATGCTGATGGTCCTATTGTGACTATGGATGCTGGTCCCAATGTGCACCTACTTTGGAGAGCGGATCAAGAAGAGTTAGGTGAAGAGTTTTATCAATCTCACCTCAAGGGAGAGTGGACGGTCTTGTCTGATTTTGCGAGGATTGGCTTTGATCGAGTTTAGAACCCATGGGAAATGGATCTTTGTAGGAGAGCATACCGTTCTCCGTGGTGGCGAAGGCTTAGTTTTCCCAGTCAAGTCTCGCTATTTAGACTTTCAATTTATCCAGGGTGAGACTGATTTAGTTTTAAACTTGGAGTCCAATCAAACGGGTATGGAAATGGCTTTTTGGGGCGTTTATGAAAAAGCGCTGCAAAAACTCAATGTGCACCGAGGCAGCATTAAAGGCACCTTAAATATGAAAAGTAATATCCCTGTTGGAGCGGGAATGGGTGCGAGTGCTTCATTGTGTGTTACATTGGCCAAGTTTTTTATTGAACTTGGATATCTTGCTAAAGACGAGGCTTATAATTTTGCTAAAGAGTTAGAAGACCTTTTTCACGGTGAGAGTTCAGGTTTAGATGTCGCAGTGACTTTAAAAAATCATCCTCTACGTTTTAAGAAACCTAATCAAATGATTAACTTTAAACCAACTTGGCAGCCTCATTTTTATCTTTCTTATTGCGGTAAAAAAGGAGTGACTGCTGATTGTATTAAGCGTGTGCAAAAGCTGATTAAAGAAGATCCGGTTAAGGGAGAGCTTCTTGATGAGCGTATGAAGCAGGCTGTTGCTATAGCTATCGATGGGCTGGTTCAGAAAGATAATCTATCACTAATCAGTGAGAGTATTGATCTGGCTCGATCTTGTTTTACAGAATGGGGTTTAGTTAGCAAGGAGCTTGAAGACCATATGAACTTATTAAGAGAGTATGGAGCTTTATCTGTTAAACCCACTGGAAGTGGAGATGGTGGTTTTGTGCTGAGTTTGTGGGAGCAACCGCCAATGCTTGAGAAGATTAATATTAAACTGATTCAAGCTTAATATCATTTAGCACTTATTCTAGAGATAATATTTCGTCATAATTAAATGAGAGAGTCTGCACTTCAAATCATTAAATTTTCATGGACATTTAAGAGAGTTTTAAATTGAAAAATTTAAGAATATTTTAATGGTAAAAGTAGAAGGGTAAAGTCTTTAAGAGTCTGAGATCAGCAAAAGAAAAAGAACGATAAAACCGCGCGACGTGCCACCGTTGAACGAGCTAAGATGCGTTACTAAAGTTCGTTACTTATCCCCCAAGAGGCGGTTTTTATCGTTAATCATCTCTTCGGTGGATTGGGGTAGAAGTTGAGGGCTTGTTTAAAGAACTGGACTAAAGGTTTGAAGTTTGTAGTGTCATTGGTTTTAAATGAGTAGATTAGCGATACAAGCCGTGAGGAAGGCGGCAAGACTTCCTCCAATAACAGAGCGGATACCAAGTTCAGCAAGCTCTTTTCGTCTTTCGGGAATCAGAGGTCCGATGCCTCCGATCTGGATGGCTATTGATGAAAAATTGGCAAAACCACATAGGGCGTATGAAAGTATGATGGATGTTTTGGGGGAAATTTCGTCATTCAATTTGGAAAGATCAAGATAGGCAATGAATTCATTGAATACGATTTTTTTACCTATTAATGAGCCTGCGATGCCGAGTTCATTGACGGGGATTCCAATAAAAAAAGCGATGGGCGTAAAAACCCAACTTAATATCCATGAAAGGGAGGTTTCTGGCAGTGACTTTTGGAAACTGTAGGGCGTCCATTGGCTGGAGTCGGTTTTGCCAAACCACTCACTCATTGTATTAAGTCCATAATCAGTGAGTCGATAGAGTTGATCACCTGTAAAAATAAAAAGGGAATCAAGCATAGCAATCAAAGCGACAAAAGCTAAGAGCATTGCGGCCACATTGGCGGCCAGTTTTAGACCATCACTGGCGCCAGAGGCAGCGGCATCAATGAGGTTGGCATGCCCTAAAACTTTTTCTTTTGGAATTTTACCGAGTGTTTCAGGAGTTTGAGTTTCGGGAACCATAATTTTAGCAATGAGGAGAGCCGCTGGAGCAGAGAGAAGACTGGCTGTCAGAAGATGCCCACCAATATTGGGAATCGCATGCTGTAGTAAGCCAACATAGGCTGCCATAACGGATCCAGCGATTGTTGCCATACCGCCTGTCATTAAAGAGAAAAGTTCAGAGGAGGTCATTTTTCTTAAGTAAGGTTTTATAATAAGGGGGGCTTCTGTTTGTCCGACGAAAACATTGGCAGCAGCAGCCAAAGACTCTGCACCACTCAAGTTTAGAACTTTTTGCATAATCATAGCAAAGCCGTTGACGATCTTTTGCATAATTCCCAAATGATACAGAACGGTCATTAGTGAAGACAGAAATATGATGATGGGTAGAACTTGAAATACAATGATGAATCCACTTTTTTGTGGATCGACGAGGTCGCCTAATAAAAATTCACTTCCTCTATTGGTAAAGTTCAAGAGTTTCATGATTCCATCATTGGCAGCACTAAAGGCAAAACGCAACGGCCCATTAAATCCAAGCTTTGGCACTCCTAGTACGAGGATAGCTAAGAAGAATTGTAAACTCAGACCAGCCAGGACTATTTTCCAAGAAATTTTCTTTGGATTGTTGGAGATTAGGTAAGCAATTCCTAAAAAGACAAAAAGGCCTAAGAAACTTTGTAACTCAAGCATGGTTTGTATCTCCCCCCATTAAGTTCACTGGATTTGACTCCATTCGTAGACCAGGAGGCTGGCTGCAATGGTGGCATTAAGGGATTCGACTTTATTAGATATGGGAATTTGAAATCTTTGACCAGGAAAAGTACTTGGAACTCCTTGTCCCTCCTCTCCCACTAAAAGTTTTAAATTCTTGTGAATATCGGATTTTTTTAAATTTTTACCATCCATATCAAGGGCAATAATCTCTGGATCCGCTAGGTCTTTTATGGATGGACCAGCATAAAAGGATGCCGTAAAACTTGTGCCACTGGCTGCTCGAATGGCTTTTGGCAAAAAGGGATTGGCAGCCTCTTTCAGTAAAACAATTTGTTTCCACTCAAAAGCAGCACAGGTGCGGATGAGTGCTCCTAAATTAGTGGGATCACTCAAAGCCACATAGAGTGTGGGATCTTTTGAATTAATAAGGTTCATGTTTTGTACTTTTGGAACATCCACACAGAGTAGAGGTTTTTTAGTTCCACAGACATCTAAGGTTTTAAAGAGTTTTTTTGATAAGATGATATCTTTTTTTGATCCTTTGAGGGGAGCCGTCATATCTTCTTCTAGAATCCAGAATGAAGCTGGTTGAGAAAGTCTAGCCATTTCGGATGTGATTTTTTCTCCACTCACAATACTTTGATTATGCTCTTTAATCCCTTTGCTCTTAGTAAGGCTTAAAAGTTTTTTATAAACTTTATTTTGCGAACTTTCGATGTTCATTGTTCATGTTCCTTGTGTTTTATTTTTCTGTAGACCAGAAGGCGTCTCTGGTGAGGGGTGTTGGGAAGTGAGTAAGATTTGTTTTTTTCAAGTTGGTAGAATTCGCCCCAGATTTTTTCCGCTTTTTCAATTTCAGGATCCACTTTTGGCCCTTTCATCAAATAAACACAGCCCCCCGTTTGTAAACTATTCATGACATTTTTTAAGGTGTTGCTGGCTTCTTCCACAGCACGTGTGATGACTCCCTCAACAGGGTAATGAAAGTCATCGTTAACGTTGCGACCAATGATTTCTAAGTTTTCAAGCTCTAGTTTTTCACGTACTAACTTTAAGAAGCTCACTCGTTTTTGCACACCTTCGGCTAAGATGATTTTCTTTTCCGAGCCGAGCATAATCTTTAAAGGAATGCCAGGAAAGCCGGGGCCTGTTCCCATATCAAGTAAGGGGAATTTAAGTGGGGTGTGTTTATCAATAATGATGGAGTCGATAAAATGTTTTATCGCGATATCCTTGATGGAGGTCAGTCTTGTGAAGTTTTGTTTTTTTTGGTTCTCCATTAAAAGAACATAGAACTTGGCAAATTTTTCACGTTTTTCAATATCGATCTTGTTATCAAAACCATGATTAAAAAAAAGATCACGAAGCCGATCACTGGCTTCATTGAACTTAAAAATGCGAATGGGTTTCTTATGAGTTCCCATTTTGGGAGCCTTTTTATTGCCTTTATAAGGGCTCCAATTGGAATCGTTTTTATGCGCCACGCTACCACCGAATCAGTTGAAAATATTCACCAAATAACGAAATATGGGGCATGCTAATAGAAAAGTTGCAAAAGATCAAAGAAGAGGCTGAAAAAGCCATTAAAAAGGCTTCAGATAGTGATTCCCTTTATCAAGTTAAGGTTCAATTTTTTGGGAAACAAGGCTCCCTTTCTCTCCTTATGCGAGAGTTGGGTGAACTTCCAAAGGAAGAGAGACCTGAGTTTGGTAAAAAGGTCAATGGAGTGCGCCAAGAACTTCAGACACTGTATGACCACTGTGAAAAAACTTTAAAAACACAAGAACTCAATGAGAAGTTAAAGAGTGAAGCTCTTGATCTCTCTCTCCCAGGGCCACAATTGGAAAAAGGGGCGACTCATCCCATTCATAGAGTGATCAGAGAGATTGTCGATATACTCAATCGCATTGGTTTTTCCGTGCGCTGGGGTCCAATGATTGAGTCTGATCATTATAATTTCACAGCACTGAATATTCCAGAAAATCATCCCGCCCGCGATATGCAAGATACTTTCTATGTTGAAGGGGGAGCTGTATTAAGAACTCATACAAGCCCTGTGCAAATTCATACCATGGAAAATGAAAAACCACCTATTCGCGTTTTAGCTCCAGGGAGTGTTTTTAGACACGATAGCGATGCCTCCCATTCTCCGAACTTTCATCAGATTGAAGCTCTTCTTGTTGATAAAGATGTTTCTATGGCCGATTTAAAAGGCACCATTTCTTTTTTTGTTAAAGAATTTTTTGGTCCTGAAATAAAAACCCGTTTTCGTCCGAGCTTCTTTCCATTCACGGAGCCCTCTGCTGAGGTCGACTGCTCTTGTCCTCTTTGTAAGGGAGAGGGGTGTCGTATGTGTAGCCAGACAGGTTGGATTGAGATTGGCGGCAGTGGTTTAGTGCATCCCAATGTTTTAAAGCAGGCGGGCATTGATCCTGATCAATGGCAAGGTTTTGCCTTTGGATTTGGTATCGAAAGAATGGCCATTATTAAATATGGAATTACAGATATTCGTTTGTTTGTTGAAAATGACACTCGATTTTTAAGGCAGTTTGAACAATGAAAACTTCACTTAATTGGTTAAATCAATATATTGATCTGAAAGATTTTAGAAATAATCTCAGTGAACTTTCCAGCCTTTTAACAAAGGCTGGTTTGGAAGTTGAGGAAATGCAAAATCCGGCAGAAGGCTGGGATAAAGTGGTTGTGGGTAAGCTCCTAGAAGTTGGACAACATCCTGATGCTGATAAATTAACACTTTGCCAAGTGGATGTAGGTAAAGGTGAAAACTTACAAATTGTTTGTGGTGCTAAAAATCACAAGCGGGGTGATTTAGTGGCTGTGGCTCAGGTGGGAGCTGTCCTTCCTGGTAATTTTAAAATTAAGAAATCAAAAATTAGGGGTGTGGAATCCTTTGGTATGTTGTGCTCAGAGTCCGAGCTGGCTTTAGCTGAAGAAAGTGATGGCATTTTAATCTTGTCTGACAATTTAAAAGTGGGAACTCCCTTAAGTGATGTGGATGAGTTGGCTGATATTATTTTTGAGCTTAATGTTACGCCGAACCGTGCGGATTGTTTGAGCCATCTTGGATTGGCCAGAGAGTTATCTTCATTATTGGATCGGCCCTTACAAAAACCACAGAAAAATTATGAAGAGCAAGGTAAGTCTATCAATGATTGGATACATGTCGAATTGAAAGACAGCGATGGTTGTCCAAGATACTGTGGAAAAATGATCTCCGATGTTAAGGTCGGACCTAGCCCTTCTTGGCTTAAGAATGCTTTACAAAGTATTGGGTTGAACTCTGTTAATAATATCGTTGATGTGACAAACTATGTTCTCTTTGAATTCGGCCAACCTTTGCATGCCTTTGATTATGATGAAATTAAAAATGCACAGATTAAAATTGAAAGAGCTAAAGATCAGGAGTCTTTTGTCACTTTGGATGGAACGGAAGTGAAATTAAACGCGACCGACTTAGTGATTAGAGATGGAGAGAGACCTGTTGCTTTGGCCGGTGTTGTTGGTGGGCAGAACTCAGGCGTTAGTGAAAAAACAAAAAATATTTTTTTAGAATCCGCCTTTTTCAAATCTGAAGGAGTGAGGAAAACATCTCGACTGCATGGTATTGAAACCGACTCCTGCTACCGGTTTTCAAGGGGCGTTGATCCTGAACAAACCCTAAACGCAATGGAAAGAGCGACTTCACTTATCGTTGAAGTGGCTGGAGGAAAGGTACAGACTGGGCAAATTGATATTTACCCGGAACCTGTACGTGCTCAGAAAATCGAAGTGACTTCCCAGTATGTTGCACAACGGTTGGGTTATAAGGTTGAAGATGAGAGTCTCAAAAATTGGTTAGAGAGACTGAATTGTTCTGTCAGCATGAAAGAGGGAGTTCTTACTGTTGTTCCTCCGACTTACCGCTTTGATATTAGTATCAAAGAAGATCTGGTTGAAGAGTATGCCCGAGTGAACGGTTATGACAAGATTGAAGAAAGATTACCAGTGTTGGCCTCAGAGCCTACTGGGCATAATTTCGACTATGAGTTTAGTCATAAGGTTTCTGATCTGCTGACTGGGTTGGGAGTGCAACAAGCTTTGAACTATGCTTTTATTGGTGAGGGACAAAGTGAAGAAATCTGGAAGGCTCAAGGGCAAGATCAGTTTGGTCTTAAGTTTTCAAGTCAGTCTGTAAAACTTGTGAACCCAATTAGTGAAGAACTTTCTGTAATGAGAGAGTCTCTTTTACCGTCTTTATTTAAAAATCTCGTTTATAATGATCGTCATGGAAACTCTGTCGGTCGACTTTTTGAACTCTCTTCTTGTCATCAAAAACTGAAAGAAGGTTTTGGAGAAGAGAAAAGACTGGCCATGGTCTTTTGGGGTGCACTTGAAGGACTTTGGAAAACAAAGAAAAAAAATGAAGTGGTTTTTGAACTCAAGAGCACTGTTGAGACAATGCTGCGTAGTCTCGGTGCTAAAAGTTGGCGTTGGGATAAAGTGTCTGTAGAGAATTGTCCTCCTGGCTTCCATCCCAGTCAGTCTGTGAGTCTTTTTTATGAAGGACAAATTATTGGGCTCCTTGGAACTATGCACCCTCTTCTCCAGTCAAAAAATAAGTTGAGGCAAGAAGTGGCTTGGGTGGAGCTCAATTTTGAGAGCCTTTCAAGAAGACAGCCAAGAGTGCCAAAGTTTAAGGCTCTTGCTAAGTACCCTGCTGTTGAGAGAGACATTGCTCTTTTAGCCGATGAGTCTATTGCTGCCAGTGATATGAGTTCGGAGATTAAAAAGTCAGCAGGTCCATTATTAGTCCATCATGAAATATTTGATATTTATCAAGATAAGGAGTTGAAAGAGGCTGGCCGAAGGTCCATAGCCTTTCGTTTGCGCTTTCAGAGCAGCGAAGAGACTCTTAAGGATGATAAGGTCAATCAAATTCGAGATAAAATTGTTAACTCCCTCTGTCAAAAGCTAGGTCTGGAAATTCGATAAAACTTGAAAGTTTTCAGTAACTTGGTAGCCTATAGACAGAACTCATCGAACGAGGAGGCTCTTAAATGGCAGGAAAAAATGTTTCCAAATCAACAATGACAAAGGCCGATATCGTGGAAAAGGTCTATGAAAAGATAGGCTTTTCCAAAAAGGAAGCTTCCGAACTAGTTGAAATGGTTTTTGGTTCCCTTAAAGACAAATTGGTCAATGGTGAAAAAGTAAAGATCTCAGGCTTTGGTAAGTTTGAAGTGCGTGAAAAGAAATCGCGAATCGGACGCAATCCGCAGACGGGAGATCGTATTACAATTAGTGCACGACGTGTTTTAAACTTCAGCCCAAGTCAGGTCCTTAAAGCGATGCTTAATGGTCAGGAAATAACAGGTCACGAAGATGAATGAGTGGAGACAGTTGCTACAGCAAACCCATCCAAAGTTCCAAGCGGTGATGACTGATACCGAAGTTGGTTCCGAACCTCATCACAACGAAATTGAGTGGATATCTCCCACTCATAAGTTGCAAAATAAAATTGATAACATTCCCGATAAATTTGCTTTCAAGATTGGTGAGGCGGCGGAGTACGTTGGCGTAAAGCAATACGTGCTTCGTTACTGGGAAAGTGAATTTGATGTTCTAAAGCCAAAGAAATCAAAAAATGGCCAGAGAATGTATTCTCAAAAAGACGTGGAAACGGCACTTATGATTCGCAAGCTTCTTTACGATGATCGCTTTTCCATAGAAGGTGCTCAGGCAGCTATTAAAAAATTGCGCCAACAAGTTAAGGATGCAGAAAAAGAAAAGCCCACTGTTCAAAGTGAGCCTTCGGAATCCCAAATGGATTTTATTCAGTCCTTGGTTGATCAGATTAGACAAGCAAAGCTCAATCTAAATTTATAAGCAAATTAACACCGCTTTAGTTAAGCCCCCAGTTTCGTTGGCTGCGTCGTCGCGGTACAGCTCGTACAGCTTCCTCCTTGCGCCTTACTGCGAACTTAACTAAAGCGGTATTAAAAAAAAGAGACCTTAACTAAGGCAGCACTTATAAGCAAACCTTGTTAATGTAGACGGCTCCACTTTTTTTGTAGATTTTTACCCACTGAGCATTGTGAGCTTCGACCCAAAGTTTTTTACCTTTAGAAACTGTTCCCGCTTTTGCTGCTGTTTTGCTTGGTTGAGATCTCATCGTGCAATTGCTTTTAAATTTGTACATCCCATTTTTAAATTTCTTAGAAATGGCTTTGGGAGCTGGTGCCGCTTTTGTCTCTTCTTCTACAGGCATTGGCTCCGATCCCATTGACAGAGGTTCGCTGTCATCTTCCAAAGGTCCACTTCCTTCATCCATATAAAGATCGCCTTCTTCAGCTCCTCCTTCAACATCACCATAATCATCATCAGAGTACTGTGTGGAACTAACACTTCGAGACTCTCCTTCAATGTCCTGGTAAACTCCGCTGGAACTGTATTTTTCATATTTTGGGTGTTCAAAACTAACACTGTCTTCTTCTTTTGGTGTGGAGCCACAAAAGCTTAGTGAAAGACCTAAAAAGATTAATGTTACAACTTTAAATACCATTTGCATGAAGCCTCCAGAATTGTATTTTACGTTCTATCTATCGGACAATATTGAGACAACAATGAGGCTTCTAAGGATTTTAAGTCGAAAGACCAGTCTATATTTCGTAGTAATGGCCAGTGTATAAAAGCTATTCAGTTTGAGGAAGTTCCTAGAGGCTTTTAGTTGTGATTTGAGGAATCTCTTAGATGACAATTTTTGTCCTACTGATTAAGAAGTTTCATCTTAAAGTCATTCTATGAACTTAAAGCGCCTTTAGATCACTCACGAGTGAGTATAAAAATTGCTTAAACTCATTTTGAATTTGTCTCTTAAGAAGTGAATCAAAGATGAATCTTTTTAAAAAATTTCATGAGTTATTAGAAAGAGACTTGTCGGCACTGTGAAACTCATTTATGAATGAGTGACTTTCACACAGTGTGGATTTAATAAGTAGGAAGTAAGTGGAATGAAAACTTTTATAATTTATCAAATTGATAAATTTCTTTTTAGTTGTCTGTTTTTCTTTTTTCATTGGGTGGTGTTAGCTCAGGAAGTAGAACCTTCCTTTATTTTCCTTCAACAAAGTCAGTCCATTCAGAACATTGGGCAGCTTTCTCCTGTTGTTGTCGTTGATGAAAGCGATATTTGTGTGGAGAGAGGAGAACTTTTTTTACTGCACACCAATCATTGCTGAGAGTGGTCATGTGACAGAAGCTCTTGAAGTGAGTCGACAAAGAAGACTCTTTCCTTACTCACCGGATAAAATTGAACAGTTTTGGAATCTTGTTGAGAGTCGTGCTAGGGAACTTGATGTCGTCATTGGTGATGGGTTGAACCTTTTAGAGGCAACAGCTTATGATACTTACTTAGATACCAATACGGATAGCGCTAATAACCCTGTGCAAAGACTTCTTATGGATCACTTCGGTCTCAGTCGTGTTGAAAGTCGTGATTTATACTCCGCTATCCAAGTTGCTTATCGTATGGGAGGTCGTACTGGTGGAGAGCTTGCCTATCGCGAGTTTTTTGAATCAAGCTTGTGGTATGAGGCGATTTCCCTTTCAAGTCATTTACATACCCTCTCTGAGATATTTAAAGTCAAATTGGAACAAGAGTTATTGGGTACCTTTAGTGTTCGTACAGATCTATCGAATAATGGTGCTAATCTTTTTTTAGGAATTCTTGAACAGAATTCCCATCCACTCAATGGTTCTTTGATCGCCTTATTAGAGTCTGAAGGTATTAATATTCAAAATAGGGAACGTGTTAGAGAGTATATCGTTGATAACATAGACCGCTTGATTGCCAATGGAGATTCAGAAGGTCTCACTTCTGTTCTAAAATCTAGAGAGGATCGTTATCGGGAGGCTATTGCTTCGGAGAATGACCCCAGCATTCAAGTCAGGCATGCTTATGGGCCCCTATCTAAGACCGCTCGAACGAATGAAGTTTTACTCAATGTGATTAGATTAAAGGGATTTCTTGGTGCCAGCTGGGGAGAATCTATGGATTTTGCGGAATGGCTTGTCCAAGATTATCATTCTGTATTGTTTGATCGTCCCACGGATTATATGGACTTGAGAAATAGATTTCGGAGTTCAAGGCCATCTGGTGGAACTTGTCGTCGCTTATTTAGTAACTAAGATCTAAAAACCGGACGAAGTGGTATTGTAAATATGAATAAATTAGAATTTACTCATATTTAGCTATCTAACAAGTTCTTTAATTGCAATTGAAGCTCTGTATGTGATCACCGTAGCTGCTAACATTGATCCTTTGAAATCCTAGATCTCTATTTACATTACTTACATGAAAGCTGTGATCTGCTCTTGTAAGCCATGACCGCCCGCGATCTGTTGTGGCTGCGACATAGTATGAACCATTTTCTGAGCGGGCAATTTCTCCTGTTTGCCCAGAAGGAATTGCTATCAAATCCGTCGTTACCCAGTTTCCCGTACCCATTTGCTGATAATGTATTGCAAGTTGTAAGTCTCTACTTGAACAATTATTTCTAAAAAGCATATTCACAGTACGTACAGACATTCTATGGTCTTGGGTAACCCATTCTTCATTGTGTTGAAGAGCCGAGTTCTGAGAACTAAAACTCCCAGATAGAATCATTTCCACAATTCTGTGCCGATTTATATTAAGTTGTGTGCCATAATTTCTATGGTCGAAACTACTACTTATCACTCCGTAAATATAATAGCGATTTCGACTCTCTGAATAGCCAATAAGAGGGCCTCCACTTTGACCTTGAGTGGCATCACAATCAAACTCTAACATATGACCATTCACATCAACTGAACGACAGTCTGTTTGGTAGTGTTGTACATGTGAAGACTCGCTTCGATCACCAGGGTAACCAATCGTTAGAGTTTCATCTGAGGTCACCCTATCTTGGCCCAAGTAGGACATATAGCCAACATAGTCTCCTGGAAATCTACCATTACTATTAGCCCCAAATTCAATAATTGCGATATCGTTTTCAGAATTAGAACGTGCTCTTGAACTAGAATTGTATGATCTTGGGAAATAAGATTTTATTACATGAAAACGGCCATGTGGCATATCGTTATCTGTTTTCATGGCAGGAACAAAATAAATACCGTTAACATAGCTTCCTGAAGAATGATGCAAACAATGGGCTGCTGTGATGGCATGCCTTTGTGAAATCATAGTTGCCGTACATCCTTCACCAGATCTTTCAACTCCATTATTGAAATTTGGTTTTTGAGGCCATCCTACCTTGTTTGAGAGCCTATTATCTATTCCACTATCCGTTGCTCTTCTGTCATCTCTTCCTATGATGGATTTTAAGGTTTGGCCCTCAGATGCTCCAGAGTGATTCTTTTCACTGCAACTAGAAAATACTCCTACTGAAAAGCATAGCAAAAGACCCGCTTTCAAAAGTGATTTCATAAACTCTCCTATAGATAATAAAGTGTCTTAAAGGAGAAAGACAGCTTCTATCAAATATGTTTGTAAGAAATATAAATCTGTAACAAAAATCTTCAATGGCTGTTTTTATAAAAGAATCCAAAACATAAAACTTGGCTTGGGAAGTTGATATATCTTAAGGTGACGGTGTTATATGATCTGAGTGTATAAATTCTAAACACTTTGGTTTTTTTTTACATTTTTATTTACGAATAAACTCTGGCAAATACTTTTATGCTATATATTTCCAATATTAATAGCTGCAATGAGAGAGGACTTACGGATGTTTAAATTATTACTTATGATTACATTATTCTCGTTTCAACTACAAGCTAGTGATATTTACAATGGTGAAAATCCAAACTCTGATGAAATAGCAAGTGAGATATGTTCATCACTAAATGGTTATTATTTGGGTAGCTTTGCATTGATTAAAACTCAAGATGGGGATCTACACCCCTCTGGCCCCAATCAAGAACAAGTAAGCAGAAACTTTACAGCTTTATCTCAACAGCTCACATCCTCAAATACACAAGTTGATTTAAAATATGGTGATGAGGAGAATTGGGAATGGCTTGAGATTCGTTTTGCTTGCTATCAGCAAGAACAAGACTCAATTTCATTTGTTTTAAGAGCAAGGTCAACAGGTGGGATTCTACGATCCTATGAATTAACATATGTTTATTCTGCACAAGACATTATCTTTCAAAATAATCGAATGAATTTCGAAAATGCCGATTTTAGTGAGCCAGTGTCTGATGGATGGAGTATAAACGGCTTATTTGAAGAATCTATTGATTCCGCTTTCGTAATGTCTGTGTTGAACGTAGCTTTTGGAGAGAGTGAGGATGAGGTAGAACAAACCAACCATCTTCAATGAAAATCTTTACTTAGTAAGTACTTCGCCTATTTATTGAAAAATAAAGTAAACAGTATTAAGAGAAGCAGTCTTTTCATATTTTTTGCGAAAATAAGATAGTGAGTTCATCATGGATTGCTGTGCAAGTTTGTTTGGTAATAGTCCTAACGAAAAGGCATAGAGATTTGTTTGTCAAACTTCTGATCAGTTCTGTAATTTTTCTTTGTCGACTGGAGTCTTTTTGAATCTCTAGGGGAAAAATATTATGAACTAGGTGAAAAGAAAAATATATTTCCTGGTACAAACAAGGAGAATTTAGGTGGCAGCTTCGGCTTTTAAAAAAATCTTATTAGTTTTCAGTCTTTTATTTGTGCTTGCTGGCTGTTCTTCAGAAGATGGTCAATCAAGCTCTGATCCAACAAATGTTGACGACTCCACGCCTGTAGTAGGCGGAACTATGCAAAATACATCGGCCTTTGAAGGGGAGTGGTTTACAGACTGTATGGTCGATGGTGATCGTTCTAAGCAAATACACGTTAAAATTGGTTTAGGTGCAAAAATGGAATTGATTGAATCAAACAATCCCATTTGCTTAGGAGAGGAAAGTTCAAGAGAGCTCATTGACCTATTTGCTATGAAAACAAGGGTTGTGGAGCCGACCAATGTGGGAGCCCAAGTTGATTTCTATAGTCGCAGCAGTGAGAGAAACCCCAATTGGACAGTGGGAGGGGATGAGCCTCTATTTCTAGATGTTGAAGAGGGTTATCGCTTTGAGGGAAGTGTGGTTAGTGGTCAATTAACCCTTATTCCCATCTTACATTATGTTCAAAGACAAGGTGAAGAACCAGTTAGAAGATTAATTGGAGCTGAGTTTGATACCATATTTATGACTAAAAATAACCCAACACCAGCTTCAAGAAACCTATCTGACATTCCAATAGACTCTCCATTAAGAGAACTTTTTGGTGAGCCTGTATGTGGGGCTAATAGTGTGGAAATTCTAGTGGCTCCTTTTAGCTCAGCTGAGACTTGTTCTAATTGTCTTTATGCCGAAAAATTTGGAATTTTCAGTCGTGAAGGTCGATTTACGGTTGTCCAATATGAAAGAAAAGTACCACCCTTTCAAACCGCGAATGCTCAGGGCGAAGTGGTCACTCAAGATGAGATGGGGCATCGCTACTTTGAAAACCCAGAATGGCATTTTGATGGTGAAAGCTTTTGGATATCCTCAATTGGAAGGGTCATCGTTGAACCGGATGGATTAAAGCTTTATTCGAACTATTGGGAAAATTGGACGACTCTCGATTTGTCTAATGAGATACATGAACTTGTCATGGTCTACTCTGACTGCCAAGATTAAAATGGAATCAGTGGGGGGAATCCAGTTCTCCCCATTTTTAATGATTTATTTTTCTGATAATTCAATTTCATACCAAACAGCGTCTTTGTTTGTGCCTGGGAACAAGCTCTCTTGAAAGTCTCTGATAAATTGGAGTCCCAATCTATTCATAACATTTTGAGAGGCCAAGTTGCCTTTCATCGTTTTTGCAAACACGACAGGGGCTTGATAATCATAAAGAGCTTTGTCTAAAAGGGCTTTGCTAACTTCGGTAGCAAGGCCTTTCTTCCAAAAGCTCTTTTTCAACCTCCAGCCTATTTCAATCAAATTATAATTTTCTTTATCATCATGAGGAGGGCGTAAGCAAAACCACCCGATGGGTTTATTGGTTTCCTTTAGAATAGCAACAAAATCACCATATTGGTCTTGGTAGAATTTACGACGCTCTAGAATACGAATCATATTGTCTTGAATTTCTTGGCGTGTGTTTGGTTTGCCTTCGGAAATCCACTCCATAACTTGCGGATCACTATTAAGTTCAAACAGAAAATCTTCATCCTCTTTTTCCACAAATCGAATAAGTGTACGTGATGTTTCGAGAAATGGGTTCATATTGATTTTCCGATATTAAGGGTTAATTTTTCAATAAAATTTGGATTATTACGAGAATAGAAAGATTAATAAATAGGACTGATTTTGTTTTAACCATTTTTAGATGATTTCTTTTTCCATAAGGATTTTTATTTCGCCATTAGTGGTTTTCTCTGTAGCTATGATTTGAAATCCATGTCGTATGTTAAGAAGAAGCATGGTTTGCCATTTGTTCATTGTTTTAGTTTGAACTCGCTCATAACCTTTTTCTTGGGCCCATTGATGTTGTAGAGACATCAGCTTATGGCCGAGGCCTCCCTTCTGATAGTCGGAGTCGACTGCTCCTAACCAACTATAAAAAGTCTGTTTATTGTGTTCATAACCCAGTTTAAACCCTACGAAACGTTCTTTATCAAATAGACTAATAAGTAGGGGATTGTTTTTTTTCTTTAATTTTTCGAACATCTTTTGAGAGTCAAAGTCGTCAAATATATTAGTCAGAAGCTGAGTGATATTGTGTTTGTCTTCTGTGGAGAGGCATTGTGTGTAATGCACTTGGAACTCTATGTTTTCAAAACGAGGTTGGAAAGTTCCTTGGTGTTCAATGTTACCGAAAAACATTTCCTTTGGTCGAACCCAGAGGGGACCCAGATCACTGTTGTAACGAGTTTCATATAAGACTAGCTTTTCCATAGTTTCGCTATGATGGGCTTCGCCTAAAATCTTATAATATTTATTTTTATAATGACGAAATAACTTGGTTTTTATGGTCGTATCCAAATCTTATCCTTGTTGAGTTAGGTGCTACATAGACCAGCTAATTGTCGATGACAATTGTAGCTTATTAAATCTGTAGTTCCCAAGTGATCCCCTGTAGATTTTGAAACAAAGTTTTATCCATTTTTCAAGTTTCAAAAAAGGGCTGCCCAAAATGAGAAGCCGTTGGGTCGACTGACTTTTATGTTTCTGAAAAACTTGATTGCTTCTCAGTGTTCTTAAGAGCACAAAGAGGGCGAGCGGGATAAAGCGAAGGTAGTAATTTTTTTTCGTACATAAGGTGTTCTCCTGAACAAGGGGCGGTTTTAGATTTATTGGATTTAGGGCTAGATAATTGGGTTTGGTGCACCTCCTTTTAATTAAGTGATTTCATGTGGTTATAGTTTATGCGTAATTAATAATCCTCGATTTTAGTGTTTGAGGGTATTTGTTTACAATTCCAGAAAATGATGTATAATGTAATTAAGTACCCTCAAATATATCATTTGAGGGTGAAAGGTTACATGGGAATGAATCTAGGCAAACTAGAGCAAAAGCCATTTTTCACGACAGAAGAAGCCGCTAAACAGGGGCTCTCTGCTCGTATGCTGACCTACTATGTGAAACACGGAGAGATCGAGAGAATCGCCAGAGGGGTCTATTGCTCAAAGAGCTATGAGCCCAAAGACCAAGACCTCAAATGGGAAGACCTGGCTGTGGCCGCCACTAACATTAAAGGCGGTGTGATTTGCCTTATATCGGCCCTCGTCTATTATGATCTCACGGACGAAATGATGAAGGAATTTTGGATTGCCGTGGAAAACGACAACTCCAAGGCTAAGTTTCCCATGTCTCGGACTGTGCGGATGAGGAATATGAAACTAGGAATTGAAACTATTGAAATGGCAGGCATGAAAGTCAAAATTTTTGATATCGAAAGAACCCTTGTAGATTCTTTCCGACTTCTTGATTTTGAAACAGCAATGAAAGCCATGAAGCTTTATCTAAAAGGAGCCAAGGGAAAGCCCAATATCAACAAACTCAATAAATATATAACTGAACTCCGAGCCCCAAAGGTTCGTGAATACCTAACGGCACTAATTGTATGAGTAAAGTAACTGAACAAAGCATTAAGCAAATACTGAAGAATATTTCCAAGGAATCAAAGGTCCCGTTTAATAACCTATTAGACACTCTTTTTTTAGAACGTTTTTTAGTTCGCATCGGAAAATCTAAGTATGCCGACAAATTGATTTTTAAGGGCGGTATGTGCTTAGCTCAAATTATCGAGCTGGGCCGTGAAACTAGAGATATTGATTTCTTGCTGACTCAGATAAAGGGAAACATTGAGACAGTTAAGGGTCTTATTGATGAGGTTGCCGCCATTGATGTTGGTGATGATTTTATTTTTTCAAAAGTCGATATAGGTGAACTTTCTATTGAGCATAAAAAATATCCTGGCTACCGAGTTTCTGTACAAGGAACTCTTGGGCAAATTAAAAACAAAGTGTCCATTGACATTGGTGTCGGCGATGTGGTTCTCCCTAAAGCTCTTGAGGTTGAGCTAATGAATGCCAATGGCCCGTTGTTTGAAGACACAATTAACCTGAAAGCCTACCCACCAGAGTATATTTTCTCTGAAAAACTGGAAGCCATTCTTCATCTAGGTGAGTTGAATAGTCGCATGAAAGACTTTTACGACTGTTATCGTCTCATTCAAGAAGGTGTGCTAGACAAGAATTTGCTGAAGAAAGCAATCAAAGAAACTTTAGAAAATAGAGGGACGAAGTTTAGTCTAATTCCTGAGCCGACTGAGGCTTTTAACGTGAAGTGGAATAGTTTTATCAAGAAGAATGCTACGCAATTAGAGTTAAGTGACGTTATTCGTGAAATAAACAAAACTCTTAATCTTCTCTAAAATAGGATTTAGCCAGGTGTTGAACGGTAATGAGTAAGAAGATATTTCTAAAAGGAGAAGATAAAACAAATAACGTCCTGAGATATAAGGGTTCTTCACGGGTGAGGGTGTAAGGCAGAGTGTTAAATAAGTGCAGACATTAGCTCTTTTCAATCGATAAAATTGAGTTGCTAAAGACTTAATTTATTGAAATGAAAGGAGAATACTAATGTCTGCATCTAACAAAGTA
>CAXREJ010000018.1:0-5580 GCA_964229765.1 Bdellovibrionales bacterium
GGTCATATAAATAGGTAGAGCGACCAGGATTAACCCAATCATTAAGCTTAATACTCCAACGAGACCAATCACAATGACAAGAAAACCCAAAATAGTAAAAGGAATCATATTTTTGATGATCCCTTCAAAAGACAATCTTAATGATTTTTGAAGGTTCATATTTTTATGGTTGAAGTAGAGTATAGGAACCGCATAACTTGCAACAATTGAAAGTGGAAAAAATATGAGGGTTACAAAACCTGTCAAATAACCGAAAGCGGGAATAGCACTGACCAAGGCTTGTAGTGCTGATAGAGCTAGTTGGAAAAAAAGCAGGGGGAGTAGAGCTTTGATGATTTCTTGATTCTTATAAACAGCCATTAATTCAGAGAAGCTACTTTTATTTCCATTTTCCCATTCATGGCACGCTTTGAGGTAGGCTAAGGGAGCGACTGTGGTAATAACAGCGGTAATCACAGGTCCTACAATAGGGATGGCACTAAAACAGGCCACAAGAAAAAAACAAAGGGCTAACCCCAAAGTTAAGGGGTAATTGACTCGGGCTAAGTTCCATCCTGCCCATAGAAGCTCCCATGAGTCATCAGCTGTGATGCGGTGTACTTTTAATTGTTTTGGACCGTCCATAATTAAGCTCTCTCTTTTCTTTTGTCCTCGATATTAGCTTGAATAAAATGGGGTTTTCAATAAACCACTGGTTGACGCTTTTGGCTATAAACCGTAAAAATGACAGTCATAAAATGATGGTTGGTTTCGAGAGGGGAGTCGATATGAAGGTGCTTATCCTAGGTTTACTTTTAGTGTTCAACACAGGGTGTGTGGACTGGGGTTTTTCTAGTAGTAAAAGGCCACAGAAGAGTCGTCTCACTTTTGAACGTGAAGTCAGTCGAAAAAATCAGTTGAGTCAAGTTGAGTACGATCTCAACCTCGATCTTACTGGTGAAAAGAAATTTTTAGGTAAGACTGAAATTCGTTTTTTCTTAAAGGAAAAAGTAGATTTAACTCTCGACTTTACCGGTGGTGGAGTTCAGTCCCTTGTTATTAACGATCAAAAAATAAAAACAGATGATCAATTTTATATCTTCCTCTCCAAAGAGAATTTAAAAGTGGGGCGTAATACAGTCTTTGTTGAATACACCCATTCATACTCCAATAATGGTGAAGGTCTTTATCGTTATATTGATCCTAAAGATAATAAGGTTTATCTGTACACACAGTTTGAGCCTTACCAGGCCAATCAAATGTTTCCCTGCTTTGATCAGCCGAACTTAAAAGCTCGCTTTAACTTGAGAGTCAAGGTTCCTGAGAGTTGGGAGGTGGTAAGCACTGTCCGTGAATTAGAAAAAATAAATACAGATAAATTTGCAGAATGGATCTTTCCCACTTCCCCCAAAATTTCTACATATACATTCTCACTCCATGCTGGAGATTATCATGTTTGGGAAAGTGAGGCTGAAACGAAAAACCATAAAATTCCTTTGAGGTTGATGGCGAGGCAATCATTAGTTCCCTATATTGATTCAGAGGAGTGGTTTGATTTAACGAAAAAAGGCTTTTCATTTTTTGAAAGTTATTTTGGTTATCCTTATCCTTATATAAAATATGATCAAGTGATTGTTCCTGATTTTAACTTTGGCGCAATGGAGAATGTTGCCGCTGTGACTTTTAATGAAGATCGTTTTGTATCAAAAGGTGAGAAAACCAGGGAAGAAAAAAGAAAATTGGCTGGGACTCTGCTTCATGAGATGGCTCACATGTGGTTTGGAAATCTTGTCACAATGGAGTGGTGGAATGATCTATGGTTGAATGAGAGTTTTGCAACTTATTCTGCCTATGTCGCTCTTCAGAATGCAACGGATTTTGATGAATCGTGGGCTGCCTTTAATACTAGAAAGACGGAAGCTTACCTTCTTGATCAGTCTGAAAACACTCATCCCATAGCTGTTGAACATTCTTCATCAACGGATCAGGCCTTTGCTAATTTTGACAGTATTACATATAGCAAAGGAGCTTCCGCTTTAAAGCAGTTGTCTTTTCTTTTAGGTAAAGATTATGAAAAAGGTTTGAAGCTCTACTTTTCAAGATACGCCGGTGAGAATACACAATTGAAAGACTTTATTTCTGTAATGACTGAGGCCTCGGGTAGAGATCTAAAAAAATGGGATGAAAGATGGCTGAAAAAAGCCATGCACAATCAAGTTGAAGTGTATTTTCAGTGCAGGAATAATAAGGTATTTAATTTTGAACTCTATCAAACGGGAACTAAAGATTATCCCACATTGCGAACCCATAAAACAAAGTTAACTTTGTTAAGACCTTTTGGCGGTATTTTAAAACGCTGGAGAACCAAAACTATTGAATATTCGGGGGAAAGAACATTAGTGAAGTCTCTTTTGGGAGAGCCTTGCCCGAGTATTGCTTATCCCAACGACGGAGATTACGATTTTGTAAAGGTTATTTTTGATAAAAAAAGTTTAAGAGAAATAAAAAATAACCTTGTTAATATAGAAGATCCTTTTTTACGTAGTCTCATTTGGAATGATCTTTGGATTATGGTGGTCGATAAGAGGTTGGATCTTGATGAATACCTTGAGTTGGTTGAATACAATGGCCTTAATGAAGTCAGGCCAGATGTTCTCACCAAGATATGGAACACAGTCGATGAGGTTTTTCGATTTTACTATCCGAATCAAGGAAAAGATTGGAGTTTACAAAGAACTGTCTGGATTAAATATTTTGAACAAACAGCTCTGTCTAAAATTGCTGAACATCAAGACAATCTAGAGTTGCAAAAAATATGGTTTTCTAATTTGATTAAAATCGCTGAGAGTGAAGAAGTTCTAAATCTTTTAGTTCAGACTTTAAAGAATCGTGCGACTACAATGCAATTGAGTTTTTTGGCAAATCAAGACCAGCGTTGGGAGATTTTATTAGCTTTGTCTTCCAATGGTTATCAGGGGGCTCAAGATTTAATAGAATTGGAGTTGAAGAAAGACGGGTCTAAAAGGAGCCAATTGACATCACTGATGGCTAAAGCCTCTTTGCCACAAATTGAAAATAAGCAAAACTATTTCAAAAAAATAACTCAAGATTTTGATAAGAGTTCCTTTGGCGAAATGAAAGCTATAATGTCGGGTTTGTTTCCAGGAAATCAAACCGAGTTACATAAAGAGTTTGTGGAGCCATTTTATAAAACTTTAAAACATTTAACCAAAGGGGCGGGAACTTCCTACTCCACAGAGTTTATTGAGAAAATGGCCCCCATTTTTTGCGATATGAAAAGTGGACAGAGGTTGCAGGATTATATAGAAGCAGAAAAGAAGTTGTCATTTCCAGTGGTTAAGAGCTTAAAAAGTGCTTTAAACTTAAATGAAGTATGTAGAGGTATAAGGTCTAAATTAAAGCTAAAAAATCAGCACCAAGCTCTTTAATTGAAACATATATGGGATTATTCTAAATAACGTTCACTTTTAATTGCGGTAAAAACCTTATTAAGAAGTTCCTTTTTAGAGATCATTTCATTCTTATTTTGTGAAATTTGATTGATTCTCTTAAATTAAGTTTAGTCGATTTGATTGTTTCTTTATTAATGATGAAAGGTGCTGCAAAATAATAAAGAGGAATCAGTTCGGCATCTCGAATCATTTGTATTATAATTTCGCCTATGACACTCGCTTCGTTTTGCATCTCATCTTGTTCTTGATATCGATTGAGAAGTTTTTTTATTTTTCCAGTTGGGTCAATTAGGTGAGGAGGGTCTGTTAAATATTGTAAATTTAAGGCTTCACCTAAAACCTTTTTACTCATTCCGACAGCAATTATGTAAGCATCAAAATCCCTATTCTTTTTAAACTTTTCTATATTATTTTTATTGGGAGTATCTAAATGGACTTCAACAGGAATATTCAAGGCAGAAGTTAACAACTCATTAATATCATTAGGAACATAACTTTTCATTCCCTTAATCCCATCGATTTTCAGTTTCCCAGATAAGGCTTTTTCTAAATCGATGTCATCTATTTTGAAAGACTCAATTTCTTTCTGTATTTTTATGTCATCAACATACCCCATGGCATCGGGTAAAAAGAATTGATTGGCTTTTTTTGATGCTTTTTTTAATCGCCCTTTCACCTCGTACTTTTCAGACACCTTTTTTAATACTGATTGTCTGACTCGATCATCTTTAAACTTATTTGAATTTATATTAAGTACGAGAAAAGCAATGGCATCGTATTGTTCTCCAAGAATAGAATACCCGTTTTCAGAGATCAGTTTGTCATGAGCTAGGTAATCCATGAAGGTAATAAATCCAACATCAATTTGACTCTTTTCAACTGCTGGTGGGAGAAGGGTCCCATGTTGATCATTAAATAGAATTTTCGTAGGGTGATCATTGTTAGGAAAACTATAATGAGGGTTAATTACAAGAGTTATATTGTCTTCAGCATCCAATACGCCCCTATATGGGCCAGAACTGACAGTGAGCCAATCCTCAATTGTCATCTTTTTTTTACGATACTGCGTAGGATGAAGAATGCCTAAGTCAGCCATTGATAAGAAATACAAAATTTCTTTAGCTTCTCTAGTTAAGGTAAGAACTATCGTCTTTTTATCTATTACTTTTATTCCCGGAATGTCTTGATCGATGGATTTTAATGTCGAGGAACCAACCCACAGATTTTCAATATTAGTGTGCGGAGAGCCTAATAGTGCTGCTCTTTTTAAAGTCATAGCAATATCTTTGGCTTCTATAGTCGAACCATCTGAGAATTTTTCTTCCTTTAACTTTATGGTAATAACTTTTCTATCAGGAGATATTTCGATAGACTCGGCTAGCTCGTTAACATATTCACCTTGATCGCCAAGGCCTACTAACTTGATAGTCATGTTATCTAGGATGAAATACTGCTGAGCAAATTTCAGGAAGGCTGGGTCAAATGTATCATTTTTGTGATAGCGGACGAAGTTTGTATTAAGAGTAAAATTCTCTGTCTTGTGCACACATGAAGAAAGTGTAGTGATAAAAATAAGTAAAAGAAGTAACTTAATTATATTTGACATAAAAATTAACTTAAATTTCCCTTTTTGTTGAAACGAATTGTTAGAAATTCCTAAGGAAAAGAGTCTAGCAATTCGGAGATTTTATCAATGCTAAAACAAAAAAAATTTGACTAGATATTTCTAGATAATGATCTGTTGCTCTTGGAAAATTATAAAACATTTAGAGACTTTTGAGTTTAAGAATAAGTTCACTGGTTTCTGCGCGGAGCTTGTAATCGGCTTCTATAAAGGCGTACTCGATAATACCTTTTTGATTTACAATATAGGTGGCGGCTAAAGGGAGTTCCCATTTCTTATGTCCATTGCTTTGATCCAGATGGATGCTAAATTCTTTATAAAGTGAGATAAGTTCTTTCGGTAATTCAAACATTAGGCCAAAAGCTTTCCCAACACCGCCATAGCGATCACTCAGTACATAGTAGTCGATTTTTTGTTTTGCAATGGTCTTTGCTGTTTCATCTGGAGCTTCGGGTGAAATAGCAACTAGTTCTGCACCGGTTTCTTTTATTTCTTTTAAATGAA
>CAXREJ010000019.1:0-19964 GCA_964229765.1 Bdellovibrionales bacterium
CAAAGCTTTACCAGAAGCGGGCTGTCGGATATAAGAACTTTGAAAATTATCGGCTAAGGCTTTTAAATGCTGGTGTTTAGTGGGTTTTAGACATAGTTCCACCATCTACCGAGTAGAACCATAAGAACTTTGAAAATTATCGGCTAAGGCTTTTAAATGCTGGTGTTTAGTGGGTTTTAGACATAGTTCCACCATCTACCGAGTAGAACCGTAGAACCGTAGAACCGTAGAACCGTAGAACCATCCATTTTCTAGGCTAAGAAAATGGAGCGGGTGATGGGGCTCGAACCCACGGCCTCAACCTTGGCAAGGTTGCGCTCTAGCCAACTGAGCTACACCCGCTTAAACGAGGATTGCAGTTGTAAACTCAAAAGCTTCATGAGGCAAGCTTCCCCATGCATTGTATGTCATTTTTTTTGAAAAATGATTATTTAAAAGGCTTTTATTGCTCTTGTTGAGATCTAAAAGAGGTTTTTGACCTTAAAAATTAATAACTTTAACGGTTTTGAACTCTCGATTAACCTCAAGGCGGATGGACTCAAAGTCTTCACTTTTAGAGCTGGAGCTTAATTTTCGACCTTTTTCCATATAATTGATGACGGCTTTATCGATGGAATTGTCATACTTTATATGAGGTTTTACCTTATTTTTAGCGACTTTCTTTATGGCTTTTGTTTTTTCAGGAGCAGGAATAACCTGTGGTTCTGGTATGGTGAGAACGATAGTTGTATTGATTTCAGGCTGATGTTCTATTTGACTGATCTTTTGATTGGGTTGCGGCAGAGAAAGTACGAAAAGAGCTGTGAGTAATGAAAGTCCTGATAACAATAAGATCTTTTTTATCTCTTTTATTTTATCAATGGTGGCTTGTTATCTGAATCTACAAATCCACGAAAAGTTGCACCATAATGAGACTTTGATAATGACAGATTTTAATTGTTTAGAAATCTTCATATACCAAGAATAAAATGCTGTAATAATCAGCAAAAGCGCGCGGGGAGCGACTTTTAGAGGCTTGGATTTGCCAAGTGTCTGTTTGCCGTATAGGCTATTAGGTTATGAGCAAAAAGAAATTAATTGTAAGAGTCGCTTCGTTAAAAGATCTTGATGGTATCCTCGCTGTTTGTGATAAAGCTTACGGTAGTATTATGCCCAGTTACACGAAAGCAATGGTTCGTGGTCAAATCACTCACTTTCCTGAAGGGCACATGGTTGCCGAAATGAACGGGGAAATTGTTGGTTACTCGGCAAGCCTTAAGGTGTCTGAGAAAAAAGCCATGAGGAAGCACACCTGGAAAGAAATTTCTGGGGATGGATTTGGGACCACTCATGATGATGATGGCGATTATCTCTACGGTTATGAAACCTGTGTGGATCCTGATTATAGACGACATCGCATCGGCCAGAGATTTTACGACAAAAGAAAAGAGTTGGTTAAGTATGAGCGTTTAAAAGGAATTGTATTTGCTGGTCGCATACCCAACTACAGTAAGCGCATGAAGAAGGTCAGTGGTGTTGATGAGTACATTGAAAAAGTTTTAGCAAAAAAAATTAATGATCCCATTTTAAATTTTCAAATTAGAAATGGCTTTGAAGTTCTTGGTGTTCTGAAAGACTACCTTCCTTCAGATAGGCAGTCCATGGGATATGCTGTTCATCTGTTATGGAAGAACCCTGAGCTTAGTGATAGTCAACTCACTGAAGGTGAGAAAAAAAGACCACGTAGACAAAATTCAGTTCGAGTGGTCTCAGTACAGTATCAGCAGAGAGGAATTAAGTCCTTTGAGGAGTTTTCACAAATGGTTGAATACTTTGTGGATGTCACTGCCGATTACCGCGCTGACTTTGTGCTGTTCCCAGAGTTATTTACCATGCAGCTCCTTTCTATTGAAAATGAACAGATTCATCCGTCCAAGGCTGTTGAGAAAATGACAAAGTGGACCGAACCCGTTAGAGATCTTTTTCAGGGCTTAGCCATTAAATACAATGTTAATATTATCGCTGGTTCTCATCCCACATACGTTGGTAAGAAAGTACAAAACATTTCTTATATCTGTTTACGAGATGGTTCGGTACACCAGCAAGCGAAAATCCATCCCACACCCGATGAGCGTTATTGGTGGAATATTGAAGGTGGAAATAAGCTCAATGTGATTCAAACAGACTGTGGGCCGATTGGTGTTTTGATTTGTTATGATAGTGAGTTTCCAGAACTTTCGCGCTATCTAGTCAATCAAGGGATGGAAATTTTATTTGTTCCCTTTTTGACCGACAATAGGCAGGGCTACTGCCGAGTTAAGTACTGTTGTCAGGCAAGAGCCGTTGAGAATCAAATTTACGTGGCCATGGCGGGGAATGTTGGAAACCTTCCCAGAGTTCATAATATGGACATTCAGTACGCCCAAAGTTGTATTCTCACTCCTTGTGACTATCCCTTTGCACGTGATGGCATTGCTGCTGATACAACTCCTAATGCGGAAATGGTAGCTATTGCTGATTTACGCATGGATATTCTTAAAGAAGCACGCAACAGTGGAGCTGTTCAAAATTTAAAAGACCGTCGACATGATTTGTATTCTGTTTCCTGGCATAGTGCAGACTCTTCAGAAGAAGAGGAAGTTTAGGGATCAGTGGGGAGATATTTGTGCAGTTAGATCCAGTGATTAAAAAAGTTGATAAAGAAAAGGCTACTAATGAAAAGCAAACCGCTCATGAGCCCTACCATATGAAAATGGAAGCTCAAGGTGACGGAACTTTTTTAGCAAAACTTCAAAGAGAAGATCTTTGGGTTGAGGCCTCTGCCTACTCCCCCTTAAATGCTTACAGGCGAGCTTTGTTAAAGCTTAAAAAGTTAAACATATAAGAAGTACATGAGAGTTTGGGTTTTTCTTTTTCTAGTATTTTGCAGTTCTTTTAATCCGTCTAATAAGACTTATCCTCTCCATTGGTGGAAAGCCGTTCCTCGGGAACAATTAAGATCATGGGAGATCAGTCCTGACTCTGTGGAACCACCCTACGTCATTTTATCTAAAAGAAATGAGTTGGGACTTTTGTCAAACTTTGCAGCGACCCCCTTTGTACTTGATGATAAACGCTATGGAAGTTTAGAGGGGTTCTGGCAGTCTTTAAAATATCCTGAGGACCATCAGGATATTCGCTATCCTTTGGCTCGCTGGCCATATAAGAGAGAAGATGTCGAGAAGATGGAAGCCTTTGAGGCGAAAAAAGCCGGAGACTTTGGAAGTAAAGTCATGAAAAAAAATAATATAAATTGGGTAACCTACCAATCAAAGAAAATGGAATACAAAGAGCCTGGTCGTGGAAAATTTTATCAGATTATCAGAAGGGCGATGAAGGCTAAAGTGGATCAAAATCCACAGGTCAAAGAGGTTTTAAGAAAAACAGGAAATTTAATATTACTCCCTGATCACAAGCAGGGAGAAAATCCACCTGAAGCTTGGCAATATCATAAAATTTATATGGAAATGAGAAACTCTCTTTAGTTTAGCGGAAAAGGATTTGTGCGAATACTACCCTTTAAGAATCTCGTTTCGTTAACTACGTCTTTCAGGTGTTGTTCGATTGTTTATCATATTGCATCTCACTATTAGCTAAGTTCAAAGTAGGGTGGTAAGGGAGAGACTCCTGTACAGAAGTGATTAGGACTTTCTTTACCAATGAAAAAGGCAGCTTTTAAAGCTGCCTTAAGTAAACAACAAATGAATGGCAATGATTTTTAGTCTTCGTACTCGACGATAACAGCTTTCACTTTAATTCGACCCTTCATATGGAGTTGCCATACACCAGGAGTGCGACCGTTAAAGTTCCAAGCCAGACGGTTGTAGCTTTCTGCTTCGTTGCTAGCAAATGGTAGGCCCGATTGCGTTTGACCAATGGTTTTAGCATTTGAAAATTGCTGACCCACTTGAACACCGGCTGATGCATTGCCTGCACGACTTTTTGCTACAAGGACAACACGACGAAGTTTATCACCTCTAACATTGTGACCAAGGGCTTTAAGCTCTTGTCTTAAATGAACGGTGTTTTCTCCTGTGAAAAGTTGATTACCAAGAGCAATGCGAACTCGATTTGTTTGGGAAACTTCTCTTAGATGAAGTTTAATCTCATCTACGCGAATGGTTCCTTGTAAGTGAATTTGCCATCTCTCATCAGCTTGTCCCGGCATATTGGAAATGTTCCAGCGAATTGTATGGAAAGACCACGGAGCGCCCACTAAGAAAAAGATATCATCGCCAAACTGGTCTACTAACTTTTGACTTTGATCGTTTCCGATAACAAGTGTGGCTTTGCCGTGTCCTTTTCGGCTTTTGGCCTTCATCGTTACACCAACAAGTTCGAAGTTACTTAATTTCTGATTAAGTACTTGGTTAGCTAATGTTCTTAAACGAATAACATTGTCCCCTTGATATACAGCTTCCCCATGGACTGTAATATCTTTTGCGAAAGCATTTGTGCTTAATGCGAGCACTGCAATCATAAAAATTTGTTTAATCATAATTCCCCCTAATGATTTTTTTGTTTCATCACAGTTGTTTGTTTCTGCGACTGGGTTAGTTGTATTGGGAGAATGAGAGAAAGAACACTGAAACAATCTTAAACGTGAAATATTTTTTAAGAATCTTAAATTTTGTGCTTTCTAAAAGAGTTAAAGTATTGAAATCCGGAGATAACGCTAAGAGCAACGCTGAGCCATAATCCGTAATAGCCAATTTTGTCAAAAGGCAAAAATGACAGGGAGTCGCTCAAAAAGAGAGCAGGCATAGCGATCATTTGAACCGTGGTTTTCCATTTACCGAGTGAGCCGGCGTCAATAACCAGTCCTTGGCTCGCGGCAATGGAACGGATTCCTCCAATAAGGACGTCGCGGTTGATCAGTATAATGACAGCAATGGGATCAATCCACCCCAGTGGGATAAAGAGAATCAGAAGGCTTGAAACTAAAACCTTGTCGGCTATAGGATCGAGGAATTTTCCCATGATAGTAACACTGTTGAGTTTGCGCGCGAGATAGCCGTCAAGCCAGTCGGTAATTGAAGCAATGATAAAGAGCGCGCAGGAAATGAGTGCCCAGTGGGAAGGCTTCCAATAAACCAGACCAATAATAATAGGAACCACGGCCATACGAAATAGAGTAGCCAACATGGGCCAAGGAGAAGGTTTCATAGGATTTCATGGTATCATTGGATAGATGGTGGGACCACACTGTTTTTTGCTAATATTTAAAAAAATAAGGGTGAGTCAAATGCGCCGAGTATCTGTATTATGAAGGGATGAGAGTTTTGAGTTCTTTTGATTTTAGGTTATTTATTAAACCTCTTTTGACATTGTTTTTAGGATGTTCCCTTTTCTCATCAGTGGTGATGGCTCAAGAAGAGTTGCCATTCTGGCATCAAAAGCCCAATTTATTTAAAAAAATGAAGGAAGAGCGAAAAATCGTTGTGTCGGTAACCACGGAAAGTGTGGGTAAAGGAACAAAGATAAAAATGTTAGGGGCTGGCATAGTGAATGTTCCTCTTTATTTTGCAAAAGACCAAGTGATGCACTTTGAAAAGTTGCCTGAAATATCAAGTTATTTCAAAAAAGTTGTTCATAAAAAAGATAAAAAAGAAGTGTATTTTCATATTCAAGCTCTCGGCCTTCAGATGCGGTTTTTGCAGAAGTACCAGTGGGGGCATGAAAGTTTAAAGTCGGCCCAGATGGACTGGAAGGTCACCTGGGGTTTACTTAAGGGAATGGTGGGGCATTATAAATTTCGTTATGTGGGCGCGACTCAAACAGAGGTGATCATTTGGTCGACGTTGACAAAGTCTGATATTCCAATCCCTCAGTTTTTAGTGAATTTTACGCTTGAAGTTATAGCTGAAAAAGTGGCTCAAAAAATGAGAACCTTTATGGAAGAAAGCTTTCGACAATCGGGAAAAGTAAGCGGGAATTATGACAAAAAGTAACAGTGTTAAAGATCGTAGAAAATATCAAAGAGTTTTGGTGGAGCCGTCGTCAAAAATCTTACAAGTCACTGTGGTAGATCATGGTCCTACCCTTGTGTTTGATATGAGTTATGAAGGAGCGGCTTTTGCTCAACCAAAAGAGAAAAAGATTGCAGAAGTGGACCAACCCTTAAAGCTACACTTAAAGACGGATGTGGATGAGGCGACTATTGCGGCTAAGGCGGTGCGAGTGAGTGAAGAAGTCGTGGCTGTGACCTTTAAGGAAATCGGAGTTGCGGCTCGAGTGATCATAGACCGTGTGGTCACTGATCGAATTGTGGGTTTGAATATGTCTTTGATCGACCCAAAGCATTACAGTGAACAGGCGGATTTTAGCTTTTGGTTTCATGGTCCTAAGGACACAAACCTTTATTTATGGATGGAGGGCGAAAACTTGATTAAGTCACAATTTGATATGGCTGGAGCCACCATGATTATGGATGAAGAGATGGTGCTTTTTGAAAACAAAAAAATGGAAGAGGGCATTCCGGTATTAAATAATCAACAGATTGCGGAGAAAGCGGCTGCCATTGCAAAACAAATTGAATCGGACCTACCGGCTCTTATTACCTTTAAAGAAAAAGTGAAAGAACATGTTGAGTCCTAAATACCAATATAAAAGATTGTTACAGTTTTATGAAACCGATGCGATGGGAATAATCCATCATGCTAATTACATTTTACTTATGGAAGAAGCTCGTTTGCAATTTTTACGGAAGCTTCATGGTGATTCGGGTGGGAATATCCTGGGTGAAGTGAATTATCCATTGGTGAGTTGTCATGTGGATTACAAGGTCGCCCTCCAATTTAATGAAGAGCTCAAAGTGGATTATCAGGTGTCGACTCTGGGGGCGAAACTAGTTTTTGATTACACACTTTGGACAAAAAGCGTTGATAAACCCGCAGCCTTTGGTAAGACAGTCCATGTTGCTTTTGATATGGCGAAAAGCCGTGCTATTCGATTGCCAACCTACGTGACTGACTTTTTAAAAAAGGAAGGAAATGCCTAAAATGGATCGAAATTTAGCTCTTGAATTTGTGAGGATTACCGAAGCCGCCTCATTGGCTTGTTCAAAATTAACGGGTCGTGGTGATGCTCATGGTGCGGATCAGGCGGCAGTTGATGCTATGCGAAAGGCTTTTGAAGACATTTCAATTGATGGAACCATTGTGATTGGTGAGGGAGAGCGAGATGAAGCCCCCATGCTTTATATTGGTGAAAAGGTAGGCAAAGCAGGGCCGGATTCACCAGCTGTTGATATTGCCTTAGACCCACTAGAGGGAACAAATATTTGTGCCAGCGGTGGGGTGGGTGCTTTATCGGTGATTGCTGTTGCTGAAAAGGGAAACTTTCTTCATGCCCCTGATACTTACATGGAAAAGATTGCTGTCGGCCCTAAAGCTCGTGGAGTTATTTCATTTGATAAAACACCTGAGGAAAATATTATAGCAACAGCCAAAGCTCTTAATAAAAGTGTAGAAGATATGACAATCGTTGTGCTGGAAAGAGATCGTCATAAAGAGTTGATCCAGAGAGTGCGAGAGTTAGGCTCTCGTATTTTACTTATTGGTGATGGTGATGTTTCTGCGGGAATTGCGGCAGCCCTTGAAGAATCTGGTATCGATATGCTTCTTGGGATCGGAGCCGCTCCAGAAGGTGTTATTACTGCAGCCGCTTTGAAATGTTTAGGTGGTGATTTCTTAGGGCGCCTGAAGTGGCAGAATGAAGAAGAAAAACAAAGAGCACTTAAAATGGGAGTTGAAAATCCAGATAAGGTTTACACCAGGGACGAACTCGCACAAGGTGAAGTGATGTTCTGTGCCACAGGAGTGACTGATGGTCCTTTCTTAAAAGGTGTTCGTTTTTTAAGTGATAAAAGAGTGCTGACTCAGTCTGTGGTAATGAGATCTAAAACAGGTACCATTCGTTTTATTGATTCTGAGCACAATATGAACCTAAAACCACAGTCCTTTTCTGGAGGACTTTAGGTAATGGCTGCATTGACCTTAGTTTGTTTTTCTTGTGGAACCGAAAATGAGGTCATGGAGAGAGTCGGACGTCGCGATGAATGTGAGAAATGCAGTGCGGATCTTCATGTTTGTAAGAATTGTCGTTTTTACGATCAAAGTGCTTACAATGAATGTCGAGAGCCTTCAGCTGACGTTGTGAGAGAAAAAGAAGAGAGTAACTTTTGCGATTACTTTGAGCCTGGTAATGGAAATTATCAGGATAGTAAAAGAGATGATTTGCTGGCACAAGCGGAAGCTCTGTTTAAGAAATAGGAGGATTAATGGCTGAAGTACGACACACAGAAATATTCAACTGCTCACCAGAACAGTTCTTTGAAATATTAATAGATTACCAAAAATATCCTGAGTTTTTGAAGGAAGTAAAAGAGGTTAAAGTTCTCGAGGATGAAGGTGACACTAAAAAGGTAGAGTTTAAAATATCGGTTGTTAAAACTTTTACCTACACCAATGAACAAAAAGAAGTTCGACCAAACGAAGTCTCTTGGCGCTTTCTCAATGGGGACTTGTTTAAAAAAATGGATGGTCATTGGAAGCTCTCTGACGAAAATGGAAAAACAAAAGCTGAGTATTTTGTCGAGGGGCAATTTGGAATGTTTGTTCCCAAAACTATGACTAAAACAGTGATCAGTGCCAATTTGCCGGCAATGATGAAAGCATACCATAATCGAGTGGCGGAATTGTATGGAAAATAATGAAGAAATAGATTCGGAAAATGAAAAAGTCGATCTGAACTGGGATGAAGAAAAAAAAGGTGGGATCTCTGATACCATCAAGAAACTGGTGACCACAGGTTTGTCGTCGCCTTTTTTGTCTGAAGATCAGTTGAAAGTCTATCTTTCCGGTCTTAATTTACCAAAAGAAGTTATTACACAAATTCTTAAGAGTGCTCAAAAATCAAAACAAGATCTTGTGCAAAAAGTGGGAAATGAATTTTCCAAAGTGATTCAGAAGATTGATGTGGTTAAGGAAGTTAAAAAGGCTCTGCGTGAGCATAAAATTTCCATAAAAGCGGATATTGAGTTTGTTCCTAAGGTTGAAAAGAACGAAGTTAAGGATGAGTCTGAAGATTCCTAAGCTTCATAAGCTAACCAGTGATCTCAAACCCTATTTGAGTGATCATTTTTTATTAGCAGTCAGTGGGGGGCTTGATTCCATGGCCCTTCTCACTCTCTTTGACCACTTTAAAAAACACTACCGCCTTAATTTTTCGGTTTGTTATTTCCATCATGGGCCGAGTCAAAATTTAGAACAACAAAAGTATCGTTCGGATTGTTTTGAGTTGGTGGAAAAGGTGTGTCTGAAAAAAAAACTTCCTTTTTTTAGTAACTATACCCCTGAGAGTGAGGAGAGTTTCTTTAAGGGCTTTGATCCTCCTCTAAGTTCTGAAGAGGAATTTCGCACAGCCCGTTATTCGTTTTTAAGGCAAATAAAAGAACAATCAAACAGTCAGTGGATTGTAACAGCTCACCATAAAGACGATTTATTTGAAACTCGTTTATTGAGAATGATTCGTGGTGTGGGAGAGCAGGGGCTCAGGGCTATGGCTTTTGTTGAGGGGGACCGTATGAGGCCTCTTCTTAGTTTTTCAAAAGAGGAACTAAAAACTTATATGCAGTCCCAAGAAGTCCCTTTTTTAAGCGACCCCTCCAACGATGAAGACTTAGCCTTGCGTAATTGGGTTCGAAACGAGTGGTTACCTTTGTTGGAGCAGAGAAGTCCGGGCGCCAGTGTCCGATTTGCACAGTCTCTTGATCTTATTTTATCGAGCATGGGCGATGAAAAACTGGATTTTAGTCAGTTCATCACTGAAAGGTCACTTCATGTGACTGAGATGCTGTCTCTTGCAGATCAGGACAAAAAAAGAGTGATTGCTGAATACTTTCGCTCTTTGCAACTTAAGAATTATGGTCAGTCTCATATTGAAGAAGTAATTAAGCGCCTTGACACTCCTAGAAAAAGACACACATTTCAACTATTAGGCCGGTGTTGGGAAGTTGACGCAGGACGAATGACTCCCGAAGACCTCGCCTGAATTGAGCCCTCTGCACGAGAGTGTTAAACTATAAGAAGGCTTTACTAAAAGGAAGTGAAATGAAAGCATCCCGATCCATGGCCTTCTGGGCCCTCGCTATTTTAGTCGTTGTCATTCTCGTACAAACTTACGAGCAAACAAAAAAATCTCAAATAACCGATTTTGATTATCCGAAGTTTCGACAAGCTTTAGAAAACAACAAAATTGAATCCATCACTTTTAGAGACACGGGCTCTGGTGGTGATGTGGGTGAGATTTATGGAAAAATTAAAGATCCCTATAAAAAAGAGTTCGGTGGAGAAGATTTCACCATCGTTGGAAATATTGGTGAACAAGGTAATCGTTTGCTTGAGCAAAATGGAATTACACCCAAGTATGAGTCCAATGCCAACAATTCTTTTATGATGGTTTTTCTAATGAACTATCTCCCCATTTTAATTATTTTTGGTCTCTTTATTTTTGTGATGAGGCAGTTGCAAGTGGGTGGTGGAAAGGCCATGTCTTTTGGGAAAAGTAAGGCCAAGCTTTTAACGGAAAATAAAAACCGAGTGACATTTTCTGATGTGGCTGGTGTGGACGAAGCTAAAGAAGAACTGACAGAAGTTGTGGACTTTTTAAAGGATGCGAAAAAGTACACACGCCTGGGCGGTAAAATACCTAAAGGAGTCTTACTTGTAGGTCCTCCAGGAACTGGGAAAACACTTCTTGCTCGTGCTGTTGCTGGAGAAGCGGGTGTGCCATTTTTTACCATTTCTGGTTCTGACTTTGTTGAGATGTTTGTTGGTGTGGGTGCAAGTCGAGTGCGTGACTTATTTGAACAGGGAAAAAGAAATGCTCCTTGTTTGATCTTTATTGATGAGATTGATGCTGTTGGAAGACATCGTGGAGCCGGAATGGGTGGTGGACATGATGAAAGAGAGCAAACTCTCAATCAAATGCTTGTGGAAATGGATGGTTTTGAAAGTAATGATGGTGTGATTATTATTGCCGCAACAAACCGACCAGATGTTCTCGATCCGGCTCTTTTAAGACCCGGGCGTTTTGATCGTCGAGTCGTTGTTAATAAACCAGATCTTAATGGAAGAGAAAAGATCCTTACCGTTCACGCTAAAAAAGTTCCTACAGCCAGTGATGTTAATTTGAAAAAAATTGCGCAGGGAACTCCTGGGTTTTCAGGGGCTGATCTTGCCAACCTTGTGAATGAGGCGGCGTTGAATGCCGCTCGTAACAGTCACTCTAAAGTGACCATGTTTGATTTTGACTTTGCTAAAGATAAAGTCATCATGGGATCAGAGAGAAAATCGATGGTCATCAGTGATGAAGATAAAAAAATCACAGCTTATCATGAAGCAGGTCATGCTCTTGTTGGTAAGATGCTGAAAGGAACGGACCCCCTTCATAAAGTGACCATTATTCCGCGTGGAATGGCTCTTGGGCTAACACAATTCCTACCTGAAAAAGATAGATTAAATATGTCAAAGAAAAGTGCGGAAAATATGATTGCCATGCTTTTTGGTGGACGTGTGGCTGAGGAGATAATTTTTAAAGATTATACCACGGGAGCGGGTAACGATATTGAGCGTGCGACTGATGTGGCTCGCAAAATGGTTTGTGAGTGGGGAATGAGTGAGAAACTTGGACCCTTAGCTTACGAAAAAAATGATGCCCCTGTTTTCCTTGGTATGCAAAATAATAGTACTAAGGAATATTCCGACTCCAAAGCGGAAGAAATTGATCGCGAAGTTCATAGAATTATTATGGATGGATACAACAAAGCGAAGCGTATTTTAGAAGACAACTTAGACATTCTCCATGTGGCAGCCAAAGCCCTTCTTGAGTTTGAAACCATTGATGGTGAGGACGTAGATCTCATTATGAAAGGTGGAAGCCTGGATGATGTCAAAGTTCGCTGGGAAGAGCGTGATAAAAAAATGGCTAAAGAGCAAAAGAAAGCCAAGGAAGAAATGGAACAAAAAGAGCGTGAAGAGGAAAGGGAAGCCAAAAAGAAAATGGCTGGAACCCTTGGTGATCCAGTCACGGCCTAAACTTTGTTTAAATTGCGAAGGACAAAGATCCCACTATTTTAAGTATAGTGGGATTTTTTTTGATTAGGAGCTGATGAATTGTCAACAGTCCCTATGGATCTTCATTTCTATCCAGATCTTAATTTGTTCTAATAGATTCAAGTTCTCATGTTTAAATGGATTTTCTTTCTTTTTTGCGTGAAATTCTATTGGCAAGTAGGTGATGTATAAAAACAATATTGAGAGCTTTTTGGACAGTTGCTTAAAATTCAATTAAGAAAAACATTGGAAATAGCTGAATTTACTGCAATTATTCAAAGGTAAATTCTCATTAAAGCTGTTTGTAAAAGCGGAGATTTTTGTTTAAAACCAAATACAGGTTAATTTTGATAAGAGGAACGAGTATGGCAAAACGACTTTTTGGTACCGATGGAATTCGAGCTACAGCCAATCATTACCCTATGACTCCAGATATTATTCTGAAGGTGGGGCAAGCTTTAGGTTATCTTATTAAAAAAGACCCCCCTAGAAATAATCATCCAAAAGTTGTTATTGGGAAAGACACAAGACTTTCGGGCTACATGGTGGAGTTAGCATTAACCAGTGGTCTTAATTCAATGGGTGTGCACGTTCAGCTGGTAGGGCCATTACCGACTCCTGGGATTGGTTTTTTAGCTCGTAATATGAGAGCGGATGCCGGAATTGTGATTTCCGCTTCTCACAATCCTTATCACGATAATGGTATTAAAATTTTTGGTTCCGATGGTTTTAAAATTTCCTCTGAAATGGAAGATGAAATTGAAAAACTCGTACTGGATACGGACCTTGAGCCTTTGTTGGCTGAAGGACCTAATTTAGGTCGAACCAAAAGAATTGAAGATGCCGCTGGTCGCTACATAGTGGATTTAAAAAATACTTATCCTCTAGAGTACACATTAGATGGTGTTCGTATTGTTCTCGATTGTGCACATGGTGCTTCCTATAAAGTGGCACCTGCGGTTTTTGAAGAGCTGGGTGCAGAAGTTATTTTACTTGGAAACCAGCCTAACGGTTTTAATGTGAATGACAAAGCGGGTGCTTTGTATCCAGTTAAGATGACAGAAGCGGTGGTCAAGTACCGTGCGGATGTTGGTGTCAGTCTTGATGGGGACGCTGATCGAGTGATCATGGCTGATGAGAAAGGGAGAGTCGTTAATGGGGATCATATACTGGCCATTTGCGCTCTTCATTTAAAAGAAAAAGGAAAACTTCCAAAGAATACAGTCGTTGCGACTTCTATGAGTAATTTTTCCCTTGATAAATTAATGAAAGAAAATGGTATTCAAGTGGTTCGCACCGATGTGGGTGATAAATACGTTGTCCAAGAAATGAGAAAGTATGGTTATACCTTGGGTGGAGAGCAGTCGGGACATATTATCTTTCTTGAGCACTCGACCACCGGAGATGGAATCGTTGCGGCTCTCAATGTTTTAGCTGTGATGAATGCTTCTAAGAAAAAGTTGAGTCAGTTAAATGACGTGATGAAAGAGATGCCTCAGATTTTGGTTAATACTAAAATTAAAAACAAAAAAGATCTTAAGAAAATTAAGGGTTATAACGAACTTAAAGCTAAGATTGAAAAAGATTTAAAAGGGGAAGGTCGTATATTGGTACGCTACTCTGGTACTGAAAACTTGGTACGAGTTTTGGTCGAGGGGCCAAGTAAAAGACAGATTTCTGACTACGCTCAGGAAATGGCTTCTTTCTTAGAAAAAAACCTCAATTAACATGATCACTCTTAAGTTAGAAGAACTCTCAAGTGCGGTCCTTAAATGGTCAAAACAGTTTGAAGAAAAGCAAATTGTTTGTCTTGAGGGAACATTAGGGGCTGGTAAAACAAAGCTTGTTGAACTGTTCTTAAAAGAGCTTGGTGTGACGGAACCCGTTTCTTCGCCCACATTTTCGTTGATCAATCAGTATGAGAGTGAAAAAAGAAATTTCATTGCTCACATAGATCTTTATAGGATTGATGATGATGAAGATCTTGATAGTATTGGTTTCTGGGATCTTTTTGATAGAGATCAAGGATTAATTTTTATTGAATGGTCCAACCGTTTAAAGCAAGATGACCTACCGCTGGATTGGTCGGTAGCCACGATCCGTATTGAAAAGACTGATCATGATTTAGAAAGACTTTATTCTGTCCGTATTTGATTCTCAAAAAAGATTAGAAATATACACAAAAAATAAATAATTTTTTGAGAGTGATAGACTTTTCAAATGGTATCTTTTTATAAAATGCTATTAGCTATTTTGCAGACCGAAGAGGACTTATGAAGAAAAGTGAAAAAAAGTATTATATTCAACTTATTATTTTTTTATCTGTTCTTGTTGGAATTTGCTTAGGACTTTATTTGTCGCCTTTAGGTGAACATTTAAGTTCTAAAAGGGCTATATTGATAGCTAGCCAAACACCGGATAATTGGGTTACTTTTTTAGTCTTTATTTTGATTTTTACTTTAGGAAGTTGGGTGCTTTTTCCACTCACTTTAACCTCGGTGCTCACTATTGTAGTTTTCCCTTTTTGGAAGGCCTGTCTTTGTAGTTTGTTAGGAGTGGCCGCTTCTGCCACATTTAGTTATTTTATTGGGCGCTATGTTTTGGATGTTTCCAAAGTACCTCGGTTTCACAAATATGTGGATTTTGTGCAATCTGAGGTGGATCGCTTGAGTTTTTGGGCGATTGGAGCTCTAAGACTAGCACCACAACCTCCGTTTATTGCGACCTCTGTTATCGCGGGATCATTAAAGCTTCACTTTTTTCAATATTTACTGGCCTCAATTATTGGTTTAAGTCCAATGATTGCTCTTGGGCTTTTACTGGGTTCACGTGCCTTGAAGCTTTTAAGAGATCCTTCTGTTATAACATTGACGGCTATGGGGGCTGCCTTGATTCTAATTCCTTTGTTTTTTATAGTTAAGAATAAATTGATGTCTGAGAAAAAGCTTATTCAGAGTAATTAGTGCAGAATCCTCATTTATAGATTATTAGGGGCTGTTTATTTTGATAAAACCGTCAAACTCGTTCCATTCTTGTTCGGAATGAATCATTAAGTTAGTTCGACCCTTGTATGAGACGAGCTGTTCTGTGCGAGTGTTGAAAACAATTTCAATGGTATCGACAAACTGCCTAATAAAAAAGTTGCTCGGTAGCATCTCGATGATCAAGATTCCCGATTTGTGGGATTTTTTTCTAAGATAAAAGCCAATGGTATCTTGTCTTGCCCAGAGAGCTATAGAGAAATCCACGTCTTTGCCTTTTGCGATTCTTTGCCAATTTTGAGTGACTAAATGAAAAATACTTGATCCCACAACAAGAGGAACATCGGGTACATCTTTCGTTTCACTTTTAATCTCAGTGTTTTCCGATAAGGATTTGAGATTGAAGACGAGTTTGTCTTCCTGACGAATGACCTCGGCTCGGCGATCAATTTGATGTTGAGTAATAATATAGCGATTCAATTTATCATTAATGGTTTCGATTTCTTCAATGAGAACCAATTTATCATTGAGGTCATGATACACCACTTTGCTATAAGTTTTATTGCCATTGATTTTTTGAAGTTGTGTAAACTTAAAGTACTCTTTTTTTTGGTGAGAGTCTGAGATTTTGCCCTCATACAATTTTTTTTCAGTATCCTTTGCTTGTGATGGTTGTAAAAAAAGAATTAGCGTACTAGAAAATAGCAATTGGGTGGTTAACTTCAAGAAAGACTCCGTTCTCTTATCAGTCGTTTTTTTATTAAATTGTAAACGAAAATGAAAATAACAACAGCAATAACTGAAAAAAAAGCTAAAAAAGAGGGGTTTTTAATGAGTTCATTAATACGAGATCCAAAAATTTGAATAAGTGTCATCATAGGAATCATTCCAATCACTGTTCCTATACTGTAAGGAAGAACGGGGATTTTAAACATACCGGATAGTAGACTGGTTAAAGTAAAGGGTGGGGTGGGAGCTATTCTCAAACCAAGAACTGTCCAGATGGTGGCATCTTTAAAATGATCTGAGAGAGTTTCTATTTTTTCTATGATTGATTGAGGTAGAAAATGGATCCCGACCCATTTTCCAAGGCCGTAGCCAGTCAGAGATGCAAAGAATACTCCTGAGAGAGAGAGAAGGAGTCCCTGCCAAAAGGGGTAGATCATAGAGCAAATGAGAGCGACGAGAACAACTGGAAGAAATAGACATGTGCCAAAAGAAAAAAGAGCGAGAAGAGTGATAGGAGTCCAAAAAGAGTTTTCTATTTTAAGGGAAAGTTTCCATAGGTTTTCAGGGTTGAAAACCTGTTGAAGAGGAGTGAGTGTCCAGGCGAGAAAAATTATTATTATAAAAGTGAATAGAAGAAGAGATTTAAATAGTTTAGGGGTTTGCAATCATTTCCCCTTTTTGGATAAAAACGTAATTGTTACTTGCTGAGTGTATGAACCATTTAAAAAGATTTCTTTGTGTTTTTTTAAAAATTAAAAATTCAGGATGCCACTGTACTCCCACAATGGTGTTGGCGGAGGATTCACATTCAATAGACTGAATGACTCCGTTTGGTTCTTGTGAGGTTATCTTCATCCCTGATCCTAAAGTTTTAATTCCTTGATCATGAAAGGAATTAATTTTTATCTCCTCTTTTTTAACGGCATCAAAGAGGTGTGAATTTGAGTGAAGTTTGATTTTTTTTACGGGGAGAATGCCACGATTATGAGGGTAATCAGCTGTAAAGTGGGATGAAATATTGGATTCAAGGGAGCCCCCAAAGTAAATATTGAGGAGCTGCATTCCTCGACAAATTCCAAGTATTGGAATTCCTTTATTAATGGCTAAACGTATTACTTTCATCTCATGGAGATCTCTTTCAAAGTCAGTTTTGTTGCGACTGGATTCGTAGTTGAAAAGTTTGAGGAGTAAGAAGCTAAGGCATCTGTAAAAAAAATGAGGACTCTCGGAATTTTGGAAAAAAGTGGGATGACTTTCCTCTTTACAGTTAAGTTGGTAAAGTTTCTCACTAATGTCAGCCCCTCCCCCTAAAATGACTCCGTCAATTTTATCAAAGTTCGTCAGAGGTTTGTTGGGAGAGAAATAAAAAGGGTTCCCTCCGGCAAACCAAACTTGTATGGCTGTAAAAATCCAAGCAGGATGACCTCCGTAATTAGGACCAGTTACTGCGATATTGGGTCTATTTTTACGAAAAGATATCATTAAAGTTCCCTTTGTTGATCTTGTGAAAATTTACATATTTGTCATTGAACGAGTTTGAGCTGAAGGCAAGATCTTCGATACCGACCCATCGTTCCCATTCTTGAGTGAAACTCCATTCTTGTTCGTCTAAATGGCAATTGGGTAAACGATAGTGAAAAGCAGGGCGAGGTTTAATGAGATTTAACTCCAGGCCTTTTTCAGCGTATTTTTCAAGGAGAGGCCAGCTGTATTCACCGATTATAGGTGTGAGGTCGAGGGCCCGATTTCGAGTAGGGTTAAAGTCTAAATAGTCATTAAAAAAGGTATCGAGATCAGGTGAATAATCTTTGTCATTGAGTAGGCGCGTGTACTCCTTGGGAAAGGGAGCTATGTAGGGAGCGAGTCTTCTAATTTTATCGACATCAATTTCCTTAATTAAATCTTCATACTGATTACAAAAAGACTGTAAAACAGGTTTAATGTGGTTTACGTCCATGCTCGTAATTTCAATATTAATATGTAAGCCACAAGGGGCTAGAGAAAAAGTGAAGGAATCCGATTGTTTTTTTGCCTGTTTTAATTTGTTAATGAGCTGTTCAAATTTAGGTATTTCATCCATAGATATGGGGGGCGTGACAATTTCAAAAGGAACTAGGATGTTGCAGCCTTCTGCAATCTTACGATCCATTTTTTTTAGTTCCTCTCTATCGAGATCAATTCCTAGTTTGCTGAGCCAACTTTGATATTTCCTCGATTTAACAAAAGTAGAGTCGCACTCCACTTTAAAAGAACCATAAGGTGACTCAGAAACTGTATAAACATATTCGTCATTTTTTTGTACAGAACCTTCAAAAACATCAGTGATAATTTTAGCCGCTTGTGGAAGGGGGATGCCGATGAATTCTATCTCAATGCCGACTTTCCTGTTTTTTCCGTCAGTATTTTTAAGGTGATTGGGTCGTTTCACGTTATTCTCCAAAACTGTCGATTTTAAATTACAATCCATTCAATTCTTCAATGTAATATAATGAACTTATATCAATTTCCCATGATTGAGCGTGAGAAACTCTTAATGACTATTGATTATTTTATTAGTTATTTACACATATCGGATTACAAGGACTGCCGAAATGAAGAATGACTCTAATTCTTGGAAAGGAAATAAATTAGACTTAAGTATTTAAGTTATTTTTTATGCCGCTTTGGCATTCGAGGTTATGATAAATTTCTTTTTACAAATGGAAATAAGGTTTTCAATTTTCTTAAGACTACCGACTTCGTCAAACCCACTCGCTTTACCAAAGGCAGTTATAAAACCAAGACAGTCTTCTTCGATAAAGATGGGGTAGATAGTCACTAGATCTGGAATTTTATTTTGTGTCCACAATTCAAAGTATTTGTCGTTAAATGGATTGTTAGAGACTTTGCCATGAAAAGGGTTCCCAGATTTATAGGCGATTTTAAATATATTAGGATTAGTTAAGTTGACAGGCTCAGACCATGATGTTGTCGCCATTTTCCATGTACCAAAGACAAATTTAGGGAAAAATTGTTCATCTTCAAACTTTTGTACGAACATTAATTTTTCATAATCTTTAGTAAGGTGACTAAAAATGTGGGTGATAATCTCTTTAGTGCTGTTGCAATTTTCTAATTTTCCAAATCTTTCAAAAGACTCTTCGTCAATTTTATTCTCGGCAGGTGTGTGTAAAGGTTGATTTGAGTAAGAAATAGTATTCTCTACATTTTGAATTTCAGTTTCTTCATGGAGTTCTAAAACATTGGATTTCTTAGTTTCTTCTCCATTGTTTTTAAGTGGACCTTCATTGGTTATATCGGGAATGGGGGTGTAGTCATCATCATAATCCGCTGAAGGACTTTTTTCGTTATGATGCCTTGGAATTTCAAGATCTTTTTCATTAACGTTGACTCCAGGAGCGGATGCGGGTGCCTCCGTTTGCATAGCAATGAGATCACTAAGATCGGGCATGTCATTTTGGCCCGGAGTCTGAGTGTTATTTTTAGTTTGGTTCATCTTATCTGGGACGGGCGGATGAGCCTTTATGTTTTGTTGAGCGGTATTGGGAAGTGGAGGAAGATCAGTTATAACCTCCTCTGAATGAGAGGGGGTGTCTATCGAGTTTTCAACTTTAGGAGGAAGATCTTCTTTTTCACTTTCACTGGCTTCTGTTTCAAGATTGCCAAAATTAAGTTCTTCTTTATTATCCAAGTCTGATGTTACTTGGTTAGACATTTGTGTGGCACTTGTAAAGTCATTGAAGGAAGGTTCTTCTGTGCTTTCAAGGGGCGCTTTATTGTCTTCAATTTGAGGTTCCTCGGATTCAGAAGAATCAAAACTCCCAAGCGTGGAAAAATCAAGATCATCAAAAGACTCTTCATTGTCTTGGTCATTTTCCTTGCTTTCATTCTCAGTCTTGGTGGCAGCCTCTGGTTCAATGTTGTTCTCAGAGGTTAAGTCTGAAAAGTCGAGATTCACTTCGACTTCATTTTTAACTTCCTGTTCTTGTTCTTGTTCTTGTTCTTGTTCTTGTTCTTGTTCTTGTTCTTGTTCTTGTTCTTGTTCTTGTTCTTGTTCTTGTTCTTGTTCTTGTTCTTGTTCTTGTTCTTGTTCTTGTTCTTGTTCTTGTTCTTGTTCTTG
>CAXREJ010000020.1:0-19664 GCA_964229765.1 Bdellovibrionales bacterium
GTCTAATGGTTCTACTTTAGGTTCTTTTACTAATGGTGGAAATTTTGTTGTGGGCTCCAATCAGCTTTTGGTAAATCCATCAGCTGATTCAGTTGGGATATCAGGAGCGACGGGCACAATTGGAGCTTTAAATATTGATACAGATGTCACTGTTAAACCCGATATTCATTTTGATGGAAGTGGTTCTCTTGCTTCAGATAGTAGTATCCAAATTTATATAGATGGAGATAATGACAGGACGTCAAGCATGTTGAGAGTCTCAAAAGATTCCTATATTAATGCCAGTAGTGTGGAACTGTTTAGAATTCAAGAAGATGGTAATGTGGGTATTGGGACAACATCGCCTGAGGCAGCATTAGATGTTAGTGCACAAAGGTGGACCGAGGGTGGCGTTTCACCACCACAAATTGGGGTCCGTGGCTCGAGAGCTGCAATTGCTTTGTATGACACTAATCAAGTTGGTGCCAATATTATGGCTCTTGAGAGTGGAGAGGGACAGCTAAGGGTATACTCGACAGATTATACAGCCGATGATTGGGGTTTTGATGAGAGAGTTGCCAGAATGACTATAGATGGCAACTCCGGCAACGTTGGCGTGGGTACGACTACCCCTTATTCGCAGTTTGAAGTGGTGGGAGAAAGTTTTGCCACTAGTCGTATATTCAATACCATTTATGAAGACGGAGCCTCAGCTCCAGGTTTTATTGCCCGCAAAGCAAGAGGGACCATTGCAAGCCCTACCGCCGTCCAATCCGGTGATTATCTCGCTACACTCGGAGGACGAGGTTATTACTCAGGCGGAGCTTTTGGCAGTAATAGTGTTGGCTCTTTTGGAGTTCTAGCCGCTGAGAACTTTACCTCCAGTGCCCAAGGAACGCATTTGATTTTTCATACCACTGCCATAGGAGCTACCTCCTCCACTGAAAAAATGCGCGTCACAGCTGGTGGAAATGTAGGATTAGGAACGTCGTCTCCCAATGCAAATTTCCATGTTTTGAGTTCTGGTTATACAGAAGGCCTCATTGAATCAGGTGGTACTCAGAACGCGGCTCTTGAACTGAAGGCTGCAAGTGGGTCTTCATACGATTTTCACAGCACTGGCTCTGGTGCTGGGACAGGTGCCGGCCATCTACAAATAAGAGAAAATGGTTCAACAAGGCTTCTAATACAAAGTTCAACAGGAAATGTTGGTATTGGAACGACAAATCCCACTTTTGCACTTCATGCGCGAAGTACATCAGCAGCTACTACAGGTTATTTTGAAAGTACAAATACTGCTACAGTTATTGGCTTTAGTGATACAAATACAACCTTTCGACCACAACTTGGTTCATCAGGAAACGATCTTTTTCTACAAACAAGTGGATCTACCCGAATGGTTGTTGATTCCGCTGGAAATGTTGGTGTTGGAACGACATCACCGAATTCTAGGCTTCAGGTGGCTGGGGGGATACGATCGGCCAAGGGCACTCACTCAGGTGATGCTGGTAATGTTGGTTACTCTTTTGATAGTGATGGAGATACTGGTTTATTTGCTGTAGGCGGCTCAGCGAATAACAACAGTGATTTAATATTAGCAGTCGACAATAGTGAAAAAATGCGCATAGGTGACAATGGCAATGTGGGAATTGGTACGACTGTGCCCGCGCATACACTCCATGTTCAAGGGGATGCTGGTAAAAGCACAGGAACGGCTTGGATCAATACTTCTGATAGAAGACTCAAAGATATTCGAGGCAATTTCGATTACGGTCTTGAAGAACTATTAAAGTTAAGAACAGTGCGTTTCAATTATAAAAAGGGAAATCCACTTGATCTTCCAAGTGATAAAGAAGTGATTGGTTTTATTGCCCAGGAAGTAATGACAGTCATTCCAGAGGCCGTCAATAAACGCGAAGATGGTTTTTATGAACTGGATGTGGACCCTATTCACTGGACTACTGTGAATGCGGTACAGGATCTTGCCCAGATTTGTTTAGCCAGTGAAGAAGATTTAAAAGTCATCACTCAAAAAGTGGAAAAGCACGATCGCGATATCGCTAGCCTCAAACGAGAAAACACAGAGCTTAAAGAAATGGTCAAACAACTTCAGTTTGAAAATCAAAACTTAAATGGTCGCTTGAATCAGTTGGATCAAAAATTAGATAAAATACTTGAGCTTAATAAAGATCAATAAAAAAAGCCTACAAATTGATTTTGTAGGCTTTTGAAATAATTCAGTTGATTTGTAGAGTTTTAACCCAACTCCATTTTAGCAATGGTTTGTTTTTGCATATTGGTAGTTCCTTCATAGATCTGACCAATTTTTGCATCTCTCCAAAACTTTTCAACGGGGTATTCTGTAGTGAACCCATTGCCACCAAAAAGATCAATCGCTGTGGAAGTGATTTTTTCAGCCGCTTGGGAGGCGTAAAGTTTAGCCATAGCGGCTTCTTTAATAAAGCTTTGACCAGAGTCTTTGAGTCGAGCGGCATTGAAAACCATCAAGCGGGCAGCTTCAAGTTCTGTTCTCATTTCAGCTAATTGAAATTGAACTCCTTGAAACTTTGCTAATGGTTTTCCGAACTGTTCGCGACCTTGTACGTAATTAAGAGCGGCTTCGTAGGCCCCTTGTGCAATGCCCACCATTTGAGCCCCGATGCCAATACGTCCTTCATTGAGAGTTTCAATGGCAATTTTATAGCCTTTACCTACTTCACCAATGATGTTTTCTTTTGGAACTTCACAGTTTTCAAATAGAAGTTCACAGGTGGAGCTTGCGCGAATTCCTAGCTTGTCTTCTTTTTTGCCGACTGAAAAACCAGGAAAATCTTTTTCTACGATAAACCCAGTAATTCCTTTGTAGCCAGCCTCTGGGTTGAGATTAGCAAAAACAAGAAAGACGCTAGCCTCTTTACCGTTAGTGATCCACAGTTTGTGACCGTTAAGTACATATTTGTCACCCTTATCTTCAGCCTTTAAGCCGAGTGCGAAAGCATCAGATCCTGATCCACTTTCTGAAAGGGCATAGGCACCGACCCATTCACCAGCAAGGCGAGGTAAATACTTTTCTTTCATGGCATCGTTAGCATAATTGAGAAAAGCGTTTGTGACTAAGGTGTTTTGTACGTCGCAAAGAACGGAAACAGACCCATCAATACGAGCCAGCTCTTCAATAGCGATACAAGCCATAGTGAAAGAGGACTCGGCTCCACCGAACTTTTCAGGAGATTCAATTCCCATAAGACCCATTTCAAAAAGTTGCTTAACAATCTCGGGATCCATTTGTTGATTTTTGTCCATTTCATGAACTTTAGGTTTGATGACAGATTCAGCAAACTCTCGAATGGCCATACGAAAAGCATTTTCGTCTTCGCTCCAAGAGGTAATAGCAGGTTGGCTCATATAATCTCCTTTGAGTAATGAGCCTATTTATTTAAAAAGACTTCAAAAAGTCAATTCGGACTGCGGCTAAATAGCCACAGACCCAGCAAAAACAAGGTAAAGGGGAAAGGCTGATAAGTCTTTTCTTCAGAAGTCATTTTTTAGGATTTGAAAGGTGGAGGACTGTGATTAAGTGGATTCTGATTTTTTAAGATAAAAACGAGAGACATTGAGTGAGTTCAATAAGTGTTGTTCTATTATTGAGCATAAAGACAAATACTAAAACTGATAGGATGTGGAGATTAATAAAGAAAAAACATGGTGTGTTTTATCAAGACGGACAAGACTGTTTCCCGTGACTTGAGCGCTCTTACCATTGCCTCCACTATAAAATCCACCAATGGTGTAGGCGGAGTGATCGGTGACCAGAAAGTTAAAGTTAGAAGAGAATCCATAAAGCTGCATTCGCTCTCCCACTTTTTCAGTGGGGGTGTCTGCAATTTTGGCCATAGAAGAGTTGTTTGTGTAAACACCCAATCTCCAATTGAAATTGGGATCTCGAAATTTAAGTTCCATTCCGAGGGAAGCGTTCCAGGTGTCTTGATGGCGAATGTAATCGGCCGCCTGAGAATCGGGCATGTCTTGATAGGAATGGCCAGAGTAATAGCTAGTGTCTAACGAAAATGTCAGTCGCCAAAAGGGGCGATAAACAAAACCCAATGAATAGCGAGGAGGAATATAGGTTTTGGCTGAAGAGTTTTGAATTTGTATGCTTTGACCAGGGAGGTTGGCTGTGTCGGTTAAATTTTGAAAATAAGAACCTTGTCCAGAAATGGTCAGAGCGGGTGGGCGAGCAGAAACACCAAAAGACCATTTTTCACTGATATCCCAAAGATAACCTAAGACCATGACCAGTCCATTGTGCTGAATGCTTTTTTCTTCTGTGGTGATGATCTCTCTTGCTGGAGAGACGACACTGCGATCCAATGTCGACCGAATGAGACTACGGGCGGTATAATAAAGTGTGATTCCAAAACTTTCATTGGGACTGGCTTTGTAGGAGCCAACAATTCCACTCCAGAGACTCTCATCCGTGTAACTTAAGTGGGATTGTTTGCTGGGGCCAGTGGCTATAGTGCCCGAGAAAAAATCATAATCGGGAACCACAATACTGAATCCGAAAGCCCATTTTTTCCAGCGGTACACGTTTCCAATAGCGGAAGGAAGAGTTCTGAAAAAACCGCGATTGACCCGTTCGCTGGCATCAACAAAATTTTGCCCTTCACCATAGGTGGTGTCGTATTTATTAAATAAAGTGGCCGAAGCTGAGATATCGGTTCCGTAAAGTTTTACAAGAGAGGCTGGGTTGTAAAAACCGGAAGAAGAAGAGTCTCCACTCATTGCTGTGTAGGCGCCCCCCATTCCAGAAGCTTGTTCTCCGATAAGGACGGTGTTGAAATTTCCAAAGGCCGCAAACAGGGTTGTCGGGGTTAAAAATAGGAGAATCACCAGATGAAGCTTCACTCCCATATTCTAACCCTAGTAAAAAGACTTTAAAAATTTCTAAATAAAATCTGGCAGAAAATCGTGGCTCAAGAGGACCTTTTGCTTTAGAAAAAGGAGGGCTTATTTCATAGAAAAAGCCAGTTCTGCTTAAATGCCCCTCAGATTGATTTGTTTCGCCCTTAAGTGCTCAATGAGAGGGCAAAAAAACTTGAAATTCCCTGCTAGGGGTGTGGACAGCCCACAGCCTTTGGGCTAGAGTTTTGCTATGGATCTAATGGAAGCCCTTGTTCGAGTTGGAATGTTTTTTCCGCCCTTTTTATTTGCTCTGTGTTTTCACGAGTTTGCCCATGGCTATGTGGCAAAGCTCAAAGGGGATAATACGGCGGATATGATGGGGCGTTTAACCATGAACCCTCTCCCTCATATTGATTGGGTGGGGACTGTTGGATTTCCTGTGATGGCTATTTTATTTCCGGGTCTTCCAATTTTTGGGTGGGCGAAACCTGTTCCAGTGAACCCGCGTAATTTAAAAGATCAAAAAAATGATATGTTCTGGGTGGCACTGGCTGGACCGATGTCGAATATTCTTCTTTTTTTATTGGGTCTTGTTGGTTTTGGGTTAATGATCCATGTTTTTCATGTAGCGCCTCAAGGTCCCTTAATGCAAATGACGGTGACATTTCTTTATATCAATATGCTTCTCGCTTTTTTTAATTTACTTCCTCTTCATCCTTTGGATGGGGGGAAAATTATGGCCCGATTCTTACCTTATCAATGGAATCGCTGGCTTGAAGACAATCAAATGCAATTGAACTTGGTATTGTTGGGACTGATTCTTTTAGGAGGCTTTCGTTATTTAGCGGCCCCCTTCTTTATGTTGGTACAGCTATCCATGCAATTTATTATTTCTTTGGGAGGCGCGTGAATTTATCAATCCATATTCCGCAGTTTGAAGGTCCATTAGGATTGCTTCTTTATTTGATTCGCAAAGAGGAAATGGACATCTTTGATATCGATGTTCAATTGATTACCTCTCAATATTTGGATTACATCAAAAAAATGAAACAATTTGATTTAGAGGTGGCCGGTGACTTTATCGCTATGGCGGCGACTTTGATTCAAATTAAGTCCAAAATGCTCCTTCCCAATTACAATGAGGAAGGGGATGAGGAAGAGGTTGAAGATCCACGTAAAGAACTTGTACAACGGTTGATTGAGTATCAAAAATTTCAAGAAGCCTCTAAGCAACTTTATGAGCGCCCTCTTTTAGGAAGAGATGTTTATCGTCGTGGGAAAGGTCGTAACTTTGCCTCTGATGAAGAGGGTGAGATTATCTTGGATGAGGGCGGATTATTTTCTCTGATTGCTCATTATAGAAACTCTGTACGTAAAATGAAAAAAGCCATTCATAAAGTGGCCCGTAAAACTCGCTCCATTGCGGGGCGAATTATGGAGATGAAAGAAAAATTTGTTGTGGGGCAAAGAGTTCTTTTAAGAGATTTATTAACAAGTGCTGAAGAGGCTAAGGAAGAGCTTTTAATTACCTTTCTATCTTGTTTGGAAATGGGAAAGATGGGATTGGTTTCCGTTTATCAGGCTGAAGTTTATGGTGACATTTACCTGACTGCAAAAAGGGAAATCACTTCGGATGTGGTGGGCCGAGTGGAAGAGTATGATTCAGCCACTTCAGAGGCCACAGCCGATCGTCTTATGGAAGAAGCAGAAGAAGAATCTTTTGAAAATACTGAATTGGCTGCGGCACTTGAGGATCAAGAAGATACAAACGAGGAGAACTCCCAGGAAGAGTTCGATATGGCCAGTGATGATGAAATTCTTGAAGCAGAGGCTGAATTAAACTTAACAGATGGGCCATCGGAATTGAGTGAGGATAAACCTTTTCATCCGACCAATGAGGTTCACTTCAGCCATCAAGATTATCCAGCCGACGTGCCATCGGATCAGATAGATGAGGCTGTTGCAGGGCCAAATAATGAGAGTGATGAAGATCGTCCAGAGCCGTCCAATGAAATTTCGGCAGAAGAGATCGTGTCACATCACGAAGAAGCAGATAGTTTGGAAATTGAATTGGGACAGCAAGAGGATAATGAGGATAAGGGGATTGACTCATGACGAGCACTGATAAAGTTAAAAAGAAAAAAAATAAAAAATCTCAGAAGAGTAAAAAAAATAAAACGGAAGTTTTAGAAAAAGTTATGGACTCCATCGAGATGGCTGGAGCTTCAATGGACTTTATTGAAAGCGATGAGACTCAATCAATCGAAGAGCCTGTGTCCGAACCTACGGAAGAAACCTTAGCTGCTCAAGAAGAAGCAGGGGGCGAAATTTCAGAGCCAACGGAAGAGGTCGATGAGATCGAGGCTCGTGCAGAATCGTCTGAGGACACTGAATTGGACGCGGCCTTAAGTGATGGCGATGAGCTATCAGCTCAGGAACAAGGAGACGAGCTTATTGTTGAAGAACCCTCTGGCGAAGTTGAAGAGCGACAGGCTTCTGCTGATGCCGATGAAGACGATGAAGAAAACCTTGATTTATTAGAAGATGAGACTCGGGAATTTGTGGAGCACAGTCAGGCTTTATCAATTATTGAAAGTCTTCTGTTTTCTTCCGAGAGACCTATTGGATTGGGTACTTTTAAGCAAGTTTTTAAAGGGACCACTTTCAAATCCAAAGACATCAAGAAAGCTTTAGAAGAATTACAGTCAGAGTACGCAAGCCCTGCTCGCGGGGTGACTCTTGAAGAAATCAATGGTGGTTGGCAGTTAAGAACAAAAGTCGACAATCTTGATTTTCTACGTAAGCTTGGAAAAGCAAAACCTTTTAAGCTTTCAGGTCCGGCCTTGGAAGTGATGGCTATTATTGCCTACAAACAACCTATTGTTAAAAGTGAAATTGATGAAATTCGTGGGGTTGAATCCGGTCACCTTGTGCGAGCACTTATGGAAAAAAATCTTGTTAATTTCCAGGGAAAAAGTGAACTTCCTGGAAAGCCTATGCAGTATGGGACGACAAGAAAATTTTTAGAGATCTTTGGATTAAGAAACTTAAGAGAGCTCCCTTCCCTTGATGAGATCGATCAACTCTTGCCGGATGGTATAGGCATTGAGGAAGAAGACGAGAAGTTGAGTGATGTGACAGATTCCATGTCTGAGGACTATGAGGGTAATTACTCTGAAGGTGAAGAAGAATTAGCAAAAATTGAAGACACTTTGGAAGGAATTGATACTTCTTCGGAATTTTTTGAAGAAGAGAAAAGAAGGCAGAGAGACAAAAGAGATCGTGACAGAGCCCGTGATATCCGTGAAGCGCTGGATGTGGGTGAAGAGGTTGAAGCCAAAGATGTGAAATGGCTTGAGCGTTATGATAAAAAACTTGAGGAAGAAGCGGAAGCGGCTCGTTTAGAGGCTGAAAAAGCAGAAGCTCAAGAGAATGAGAATGTCGAATTGGCTGATGAAAATCTCGATGCTTTAATCGCCAGCCCAGAGTCTTTAACTGGAGAATTATCAAAGTTAACCACAGAAAACATAGTGGATGCTGAGACCATGGAAAGAGATGATGAACTTGAAGCCAGTGATGAAATCTCTGAAGAGCAGCCTGTTGTTTTACAAGAAGACACTTCTGAACCCACAGAAGAAGTTTTGGCAGCATCTAACTTGCATCCTGATAACGTTATTGAACTCTCAGAACCTGGTGATGAAGATTCTGATGTTTTAGAGGCTCAGCTGAATTCGAGTGATGAAAATGAATCAGAGCTCAATACATTTGATCCCTTTTCTGAGGAAGAAGATTCAGAAATGGACGTGAAGAAAGAGGATGAGGCTGATCTCTAGACTCTTATTTAAAATCTTCACTTTAAGAGGATTATGGATATTTTAACCAGTGCAGAGGTTCGCGAAGTTGATCAACAACTTCTGAAAAAAGAGAGCCTTATTGATATCATTCAGGATGTTGGTCAGGCTCTTAGCCATTGGTTTTTTAAAAATATCTCTAAGGATAAAAAAATATTATTTCTCATAGGTCCTGGTAATAACGGTAATGATGCTTTGGCACTGGGACAGATACTTCTAAAAAAATCCTACAAAGTCCAATTTCTAATGATCGAGACATCTAATAATTCCACCGAACGAAATGATTTACTTAAAAGTTTGGAGAATTCGAGCATCGTACATTTTGAAGATCTACAAGATTATGATGTGATTGTTGATGGACTTTTTGGCATTGGTTTAGATAGAGACTTGAACGCTGAGATCGGTCAGTGGATTCACTCTTTTAATAACAAGGAATTGGTGCGCGTGGCGATTGATGTGCCTACGGGAGTGAGTAGTGATAGTGGGGATATCTATGATCCTTGTTTTAAAGCTCACCACACCCTTGCTATTGCAGCAAGAAAACCTTGTCATCTGCTTGCCCCAGCTATGGAGATGTGTGGTTTAGTAAAAGTTGTAGAGGTTCCTAAAATTAATAAAGAACTAAAGAGAGTAAAGGCCGAGTTTCAGGTTTTGCCTGCAGCTCAAAAAATGATAGCAGCCCTCCCAGAGGGTCGGTATGACCACAAATACAGTCGAGGTAAGGTCTCGGTTGTCATGTGTGAAGAGTATCCAGGAGCCGGAATTCTTTGTGCCCTTTCGGCGCACAATAGTGGAGCGGGTTATGTGGAAGTCTACTGTCCTGAATCAATGTTACAACTCTCTCAATTGCAGTACCCTGCTTTAGTTTTTAAACCTTATAAAGACAAAAAGAGTTTGTTGTCCCTTTTAAGTGAGGACAACTCTGAAGCATTGATCTTGGGCCCTGGGTGGGATTTAGGCTTTGTGGATCTGAGTACGGTTGTGGCAAAAGAGAAAAAACTTGTTTTTGATGGTGGGTTGCTCTTGCCTGAATTGATGGGTCTTTTAAAGAAGAATATTTGGTCAGAAGTGGTACTCACTCCTCATTTAGGTGAGCTTAATAGGCTTTGCTCAAATGATAAAATGAACAAGGTTCTTAAAGCAAAAGAGTTGGCAGAATCAACTGGCTGCACGCTTATTGTAAAAGGTTACGATACCTTAGTTATCAATAAAATGGGTCCGATTTATATTACAGACTGGAACAGCCCTGCACTTGCTGTCGCGGGATCCGGTGATATTTTAAGTGGACTGGTGGGATCATTTCTTGCTCAAGGTTTGGATGTAAAAGAGGCGGCAGTGGTGGCTGTGGACCTACACCGCTTAGTGGCTCAAGGTCGTTGGCGAATCACACCAGAGATGATGCTCAAAAAAATTCCTAAGGTTATTGAAAAACTCAGATTGAATTAAAAAATGAAGAACCTCGTGTCAGGCCTCTTCCAGCAAGATAAATTGTCAACATCCCCTATGTTAATGGAATAAAAAAAGGCTGAAATGGATCAGCCTTTTTTGTTTAAATCAATTTAAGTGGAAATCCACAATTAGAAAAAGTAGCGTCCTCTTAATTCAACACCAGCAAGGCTGACATTGTTTGTTTGCCCGAGATTGTTGCGAAGATCCATATTCATAATTTTCACCAGACCTTCAATGGCAACATTAGGGATGATTCGGTAATTGGCTCCTCCTTGGAATCCAAGATCACCACTCATGCTGAAAGGGGCATGATCAACGCTTGGTAAAGAAATATTAATTCCACCAAAAGCATTCATACGATCCATAACGGCAAATTGGCCGAGAACTGCCACATGCCAAAGTACTAGACGAGGAGAGAAGCCAACAGTTCCCTGTTCTGTTGTGGAACCAGCCGTTGTGTAAGTGGCACGATCAAGAGTTCTTGGTGATTCATAGCCAATTTCAGCAGCCAGTGAAATTCTTGGATTGATGTCATAAAAACGACCTTTAATACCAAGAGATAAAGCGGTGTCTCCTTCAAGATCTGAAATAGAGGCGTTGCCTGGGGCTCCCACATTTCCTTCAAGTTTACTGGCAAAGTTGTGACCCATATAGAAAGTGGTGCGATCAAGGATTTCTCTCATGGTGTCGTTTGAATTGTAGGTTGTTGAGATCTCAGCGGGCTCTCTGTAAGTGGGGGTAGAAGGTTGCTCCCAAACTTGAACAGGAGAGTAAGCCAATTTCATACCGGGAGTGATGGTGGACTCATTACAGCCTCTGGTCTCACCAATCAGATGGTCATTCACTTTTTCAGTGATTTTGACTTCGCAAGTGCCAGTCTTACTGTGAACACGCAAAACAGTGTTCAGTGGAACTTGGCTTGAATCCAGTACAAGAATGGATGCCTTTTGGCGAATAACATCATATTCTTCGATTGTGAGTGAAATATCCTCTCCAAAAGATAGAGAGGGGAGTAAGAAGCATAATAGTAAGCTTAATACTTTTAACATGAAACCCCCTTCAAGGTAGTCAATGAGGCTTTGATAGTTTGGTTAAATTCAAAGGTGTTTATTCCTGTTAAGAAATATAAAGCCTTGATTGAACTTTGAGCTCTAAGCCTCTCAATACATTCAAAAGTCTAGCTAGCAACCCACTAAGGGTCAATGTCTTAGGCTCAACCTAAGAGATGATGTGTCAGAAATAGGGGGATTATATTTGGGAGAGGGTTTGAGAGCTTAATTGAGAGGCAATTGAGTCAGCGACTTTAACACCATCACAAGCCGCACTGGTTATGCCACCAGCAAAACCAGCTCCTTCTCCGCACGGGAAAAGTCCTTTGTGACTAATGGATTCCAGAGAGTCTTTGTCTCGGCAGATCCTCACAGGACAAGAGGTGCGTGACTCCACCCCATAAAGAGTGGCATGGGGATCAATAAAGCCTTCCATTTTTTTATGAAACCTTTCAAACGCCTCAACAAGGTGAAGATAAATATTTTCAGGAAACAGTTGATCCAAGCGAGTGGACTGTAATCCTGATGGAGATGAGCCTTTCAGTTCATTCGTTGAGAGTCGATTTGTTAAAAAGTCGATCATATTTTGCGCAGGAAGTTTATGACCACCGTTTTTATCTTGAACCCAATCAAAGGATTTTTTTTCAATATGTCTCCGAAACTTTAAGCCTCCAAAGAGGTCATCCTTAAAATGCTTTTCGTGATCTATAGAGACGACAATAGCGGCATTGGCGTAGGGAGAGTTGCGATTAAAATTGCTCATTCCATTTGAGACCACTCCGTCTTTTTCAGTGCCACTGGATAAAACATAACCACCAGGACACATGCAAAAGGAGTAAACTCCAATGTCTTCTCTCTTGTTATGGTAAGTGAGTTTATAATTGGCGGCCCCTAATTCGGGATGTTCAGAAAACTCTCTATACTGAGTTTTATTAACCCAATTCTGTGGGTGCTCCACTCTCAGTCCGACAGCAAAGGACTTGCCTTCCATTGCGACTTCATAATTTTTAAGTTGATGAAAAATATCTTCTGCGGAATGACCAGTGGCGAGAACAACAAAAGGAGAATGAAAACTTTCCCCCGTGTGAGTTTTAATTCCGGTAATTTGATTGTTCTTAAAAATAAAGTCAGTCACTTTGGTGTTAAAGTGAATCTTGCATCCTTTGGATAGTAGAAATTCTCTTATTTTAGGTATGAGCCTTCTGATCTTGTTTGAGCCAATATGAGGGTTGGCAAGATATTCCACCTCTGGTGGGGCTCCAAAGTCCACCATTCTTTTCATAACGTAGGGAATGAAGGGTGATTTTATGCGAGTAATTAATTTTCCATCAGAATAGAGGCCGGCACCCCCTTCTCCAAAGCAAACATTGTCCTCTTCATTGAGTTCTCCGTAACGCCAGTATTTATTGATAGCTAATATGCGACGCTCACACACCGAGCCTCTTTCAAACAGATCGCAAGCAATCCCTCTTTCCGCGAGTCTCAAAGCGGCAAATAATCCAGCAGGCCCTGTTCCCACAATGAGTGGGCGTTCATTGGACTTGACTTTATCGGGTTCTTCAAAAAGAGATTGTGGCTTTTCTCCCTTATCAAAAACTTCGACATGATAGACCCAGTGGAGTTTTTGTTTGGTGCGTGCATCCACTGATTTTTTAAGGATGCGATAGTGATCAAAATCAGGCTCAAGTAAGCGTAATTTTTCTTCTAGATCCTCATTGAGAGCCACTTTCAGGTTCTTGATGTGCTTTGCCATAAGGATTGATACTAGCCCATAACTATTAAAAAATATATGGTAGAATGTCTTAGATGCTTTTTTAAACAACACCTTAAGAAAAGGTGTAATAAATGCAAGCAATTCTCAAAGGACTGGTGTGGTGATGTCTTCTGCTATGAACGATTGGCTCTATGATCAAGTGATTCCTCAGCTTCCCAAAAAATGGATGAGCCATTATGTTGGAAAAGCGGCCCATTTAAATTTACCTTCGGCTGTTCGTAAAAGAATGATTAAAAAATTTGCGCGACTTTATAAGATTGATCTTTCTGAAATCGAAAAACCCATTGAAGATTACAGTAGTCTTGGTGAATTTTTTTCAAGAAGGTTAAAGCCCAATGCAAGGCCTATTGAAAGTGATCTTGTGGCTCCTTGTGATGGTTTGTTGATCGAGTCTGGAAAAGTTCATTCTGAACTTTTGATTCAAGCAAAAGGGAAGCTTTATAGCCTTGATGATTTTTTACCAGATAACCCTTGGTCCTCTGATTTTAAGCAGGGATCCTTTTTTACATTTTATTTAGCTCCTCATAATTACCACAGAGTTCATTCGCCTGTTAAAGGGCATATTAAATGGTCGACTGTGGTGCCAGGGGAGTTGTGGCCGGTGAATAAGTGGAGCGTGAAAAATATTAAAAACCTTTATGCCCAAAATGAGCGAGTGATTTCGGGGATTGAGACTGAAAAAGGTCGAGTCATATTGGTTATGGTGGGAGCCACAAATGTTGGATCCATGTCTTTTACTTTTGACCCCAACATAAGAACCAATTTAGTGAAAAAGACAGAGGTGGTTCATCGTTCCTATAATGACGGGCGTGAAGTTGAAGTGGGGGAAGAGTTTGGAACTTTTCACCTCGGCAGCACAGTGGTTTGTCTCTTCGATGAAAACTGGGGGCTCTGTCATCAGAAGCGTCGTAAAGTGAAGATGGGCCAAAAGCTCATTAAACAGTTGTCGACAAAATAAAAGTTCTAGGGGCTATAATATTTGATTCTGAACCTTATAAAGGTCTCGATGATAAAATGAATTTTTAACAATTCTGAAACGATAGGAGGGAGCTTGTTAATGTTTTGTTCCGCAGGCCCCTCTCGACGTTAGGCCCGAAAAATTTAATAAAAGGTAAAAATAACCGAAGAGTTATTATGAAGTCATTTCTTATGTCTAACACTTTTTTGTTTTTATTTAGTTTTGTTCTTTTTAGTGCGCCGGCACTTATTCTTCCGAAGAAGACAGTTTCTACGAATGCTAAAATTGTCTTTCCGCAAGCACGTCACCTTCGTGGAGTCGCCTCTTTACCTTTGGAGGGGAAAGAATGTAAACTAAAAAAAAGGTGGCAATATAAATGTCAAAGCAAAGAGAATTGTATCAAGGACCAGTTGATAAAGTACAGGGAATGCCTTTCTTTCAAATAAAATTTCCTAATGATCTAAGACAATGTCTTGGACTACTTGTTTGCTTATGCTTAACAGGTTTGTACTCAGTATTTCTTTCTACAATTGGCTTTGAAATCACCGACACAGGATACAATATCACTCAGCAATATCTCTTTAATTTGGGTGAACAACAATTTGATTTGATGTGGATATCGGAATGGGTTGGTGGAGCATGGCTAAAGATAACCAATGGGTTCGGACTTTTTGGTATTAGTTTAGGTTGGGTTCTTTTGAATCTAATGTTCGTTTCTACACTCTATCTTTTATTTTTGAGTACCGTAGGTGTCGCCTTATCTGTGATAATATCAACATTAATCGCTTTGATTTTAGTCGGTGGGCGACTTGAAATTTTATATTATACTAACATCTCCGCTTTGTTGGTATTTTTTAGTGTCCTGATTTTTTTATCTTATATTTATAACCCGTCAAAATTAAAATATCTGAGTTATGTGATTTTGGCGGGTTTGACGTTCGGAAGTCGGTTCCCCTCGTTTGTTGTATTTATTTGTTTTCCATTCATTCTGCTTTGTGTGCAATTTTTATTTAGAATCCAACCTAGGAAAATAGATCTCCGCTATGTTCTTAATCTTTTTATAGGTAATGTCTTGGGAGTTTTACTATTCTTAGCTTTCACCTTTCTTTTTGGCTATTGGGAAAGCTATGTGTATAGTTTGAAGTTTCTCATAGGTCTTGTTGAAGGTGTTCCTGTTCAAGAAGAACATTCTGTTTTCATTTTGCTGAACTTATATATAAGTCACTTTTTATGGAGATGGCATTGGGCTGTTTTGTTTCTACTGCTCATCATTATTAATTTAAAATTAAAAACAAAATTCCAATCTACTTTATTGTATCTGACCTTTATTGTTTTTAACTTATCAATGGCAATTTATTTTGGGGCAGATTTGGTTTTAAATAACTTTAGAGCTGCACTCGGTTCTTTTGCAATAGTATTAAGTTTGTTTTCAATGTTAGTAGTTTTTTGGATGAAATTCAAAAATCGCATTAGTCAAATCGACGGATTTTATCTTCTATTAGTGCAAATGACTCTGCTTGCTGGGGCTTTCGCAACCATAGTTGGATCCAGTGCGGGCTTTTTAAATTTACATTTGGGCTTATGGCTTTTGTTGCCAATACAGTTGTATTACTTAATATTCTTTGTTTTTAAAGATGAAGATACGAAGAGATCCCAATTTTCTTCGATAACAGGGATGACTCTTCTTGCTATATTGATTCCTATGTCTATTAAGTCAGTATACTTAGTTGTAAATAGTCCATATAGAGACGTGCAGTCAGTTTCTTTATTAACTACAGAAATAAATGACCCTAAGCTTATGAATATTAAGACGACATCCTCTCGCGCAAAAAGTGTTAGAGATTTTTTAGTGGAAGCTAAAAGTAGAACCAAAAGGGGCGAGACTGTTTTGGCCTATAACAACATTCCTTTTGTGTATTATCTTACTAACACAATTCCCTATCTTGAGAACTCTTGGCCAAGTATACAAGGTGAAAAAAGTGTTCGTTATTATTTGAACCGAAAAGAGTTTGAACCTTTACCTCGTATAATATTCAGGGCCATAACAAATACCCAATCCATGAATTGGGGGAATGGGCATCAAATCCCACCTCATTCCATAGTGACAGAGGGCGGTTTAAAAGAATTAGATAAATGGGTCGTTAAGAACGGATATAAGCAAATTTGGGGTAATTCTGATTTCATAATCTTAGAAAAAAACCTTAAGTAACATAATATTTGCTAGGAGTACGATGTTTCAGATTAAGATCCAGTTAATTTTGAGCACAGTTGCACCGATAAATTAAGGAATAACGAGGAGACGTGAATGGATATGAAATTTCTAAAGCTATTGGCTCTTACTGGTTTAATCGGAGCACTGGGAGCTTGTGCTAGTGATCGACAAACTGCGAGCTACAGTCGGGCAGGTAGGCAATATGAAGAGCCTCGTGCGATGAACCATAGATCACTTGATTCCAATACACTTTATCGAGCTTGCTTGCGTGAAAGACCAGAAACCTCTTGTCGAAACAGATTAGGACGCTAATTAACTGGACTTAGGACCTGAAGCTTGTAAAAAAATGGTGAAACAAAGCATAAAAATTTGTGTCACCAGCGCTTTGCCCCTAATCTTATAAATGGGACGGGCGATGGGCTTTAGGATGAGGTTCTGTAGCAGGAAGCTGCATCATCGCCTTTTTATTTTTTCATCCATATATCCAGATAAAAATAAACTTCAAAACCTCTACAATCCTTTACTGCATTTAATCTTAGCTGTTTAGATAATTCCTTTATTCTTTATACAAATCTCTTTCTTCCTTTATAAAACGCACTCGATTTCTTAAAAATAAAGATCTTGAAGCCGCTTTTGCTATTCGCCAAGATGCCAGTGAGCAATGACGCAGACTCAATATTTCATCCTTTCGTTGCCTTCAGCTTTATAGAGAAATATTTGTTAGGAACTATGAGTTTAATGGGTGTCATGAACACTCAATATCATTTTTAATTGCGATGAGAGGTTGTATGCAAAAGCTTGTACTTGTTAGACATGGTCAAAGTCAGTGGAATTTAGAAAATCGTTTTACAGGTTGGGTGGATGCTCCTCTGACTGAGAAGGGTCTTGCCGAAGCAAAAAGAGCGGGAGAACTGATTAAAAATGAGAATTTTGCATTTGAAAAAGCTTTCACTTCTTATTTGCAAAGAGCGGTGAGAACACTTTGGGTGATTCTTGCTGAAAGTGATCAAACTTGGATCCCTGTTGAAAAACATTGGCGTCTGAATGAAAGGCATTATGGCGGCTTGCAAGGGCTCAACAAGCAGGAAACAAAAGATAAATATGGTGAAGAACAGGTTTTTCAATGGCGTCGAAGCTATGCCACACCACCTCCAGAAGGAGAGGGCATTTTACAGGAAGAGCAAATGAATGATCGTCGCTATCAAACCATACCTAGAAACGAATTTCCAAAAGGCGAAGCTCTCAAGCAAACTTTAGAGAGAGTGGAGCCCTACTGGGAAACTGTTATTAAGACAGATTTACAAAAAGGCGGGGATTTTATCATATCGGCTCATGGTAATAGTTTGCGAGCCTTGGTGAAGTTGTTAACCGGAATGAATGAAGATGAAATCACTCAGTTTGAATTTGCAACAGGAGTGCCACTAGTGTGTGAACTCACCAGTGATTATAAAATTAAAAACATGGATTGGTTAAAGTGAAAATAGCATTAAAAATGCGAAACTATTTTTTTCTAGCTCTTATGGTCTTATTTTCGGCTCGTTGTTCTTCAATGCAAATGAAGCTGCCAGGGGCAACAATTGAGTCTTCTGAGGTATTGGGTAAGGGTAAAAAACAGTTGGGCCCAAGCCTTGAACCAACTCGTGAGATTGAGTTTACAGGTTCTGCGTCTTCTCGTCCTCCCAATTTAGATAATGCTATGGCGACAGGGGCGACTCATAATCTTCTCCATCAAGCTCATTTTGGACTCGGTGATCGATTTGAGCTTGGGGGTGAAGCGGCTTTTGATTTTGGTTCCGATTTACAAACGATGTTATTTTTTACTGGTAAGTTTCAATTTATTGGTCGCCCTAAAAGTGAGGCTAAAAGAGGTGACTTTTCTGGGAGCCTTTTTGGTCGACTTGGTCACACTCGTGTGGATGGTTCAGGGGATCAAGCCACTCTTTTTGGTCCAGGAGGTTTTCCATGGTCAGCTCAAGTGGAAGCCATGTTGGCCATGATTGGTATGAGCTATGGTTATCGGTTTTCAGATAAGTTTATGGCTTACCTTGGAGTGAGTTACCAACATATGACAACAAAAATTGTAGTGGACCAAGAGGCGGCTTCTGATAATTCTAATCCAGGTGGACATTATCAAAGAGAGCGTGATGGGCAGAATCTTTCCTATGGATTAGGGGCTCAATGGCGCCTTGGAAAAATTTTTCATCTCCATGGAAAGTTAATGATGTTTAATTTTAATTTTGATGGGATTGATGACCATGAAGACCTTTATGCTGGTGGTGGTTTTCACTTCTATTTTTAAGGTGTTTTAAATTGAGTTCACAGCTTCACGGATGGACTCTGAGGAGATCAGACTTCTATCGCCTGAAGTTTGTGTTTAAAGCATAGAATCGGCGAAAGTCTCGAATATCTCACAATAGAACTAAATATTAAAAGTGAAGTTAAATCAGTTGATTAAGAGAATTAGTTAAATCTTCTCCGTTTATTATTTCAAATAGGAGACTATTTTTAATGGACCTGGAACTATTAACCTGAGTTATAAATGGCATAAAAAAATAGAACTTTTTATTAGGTCTGAGTTCCTTTATTCTAAGGATGACTTTCTAAAGTCGGAAAGGAGGTGGTGCCAATGTTATGTGAGATACTTAAACTAGGTGCCCTCTACGGAGGAGCCAATTAACTTTTAAGTTAAACGGCAGAGATCCTCTCTGCCGTTTCTTTTTAGCCCTCTTATTGACACAATAGGCTATATCCACTACAAGACCATTATGTTGATAGATTTAAAGTCCATTGATGAAGATGGTGAACATTATGATTTCGATGAGTTAAGTGAAGAGGTCGAAGGGGCCTTTTCTGACCTCATTGGAAAAACTCCATTTAAAATTAGCTTAGATATTCATCCCCTTGGTAACACCTTTCAAGTGAAGGGGCATTTGACCTCTGAGTATCAAGAGATGTGTTCTCAATGTGGGTACGATATTTCAGTGCCTTTAAAAAGTTCAATTAATGAAATTGTTGTTATTGAAAAAGAGCGTCCTCGAAATACTCAAGTCTCTCAGAGCCAACAAAACCTTATGGATGCAGGGCCTTCGGTAACATATGTCAATGAACCTGTTTTAAATTTAACTGAGTTTTTACACGAAATGATGGCCGCAGGATTCCAACTTTACCCACGTTGCCAAGATGAGGAGCTTTGCCAGTCGCGACAGTTCAAGACTCCCATTATTCAAAAAGAGACCGAAGAAAAAAAAGGGCATCCTGGCTTTGCTTCACTGAAAGATTTCAAAGTCACAAAACACTAGGGGCTGTGGGTTTAAAACTAGACCTCAATCAAAGACCTGAGTCCTTTCTCTTAATTCAAAAAAATAGATTTAATGCTTTATTATTAAGAGAAGGTGCCAATTTCTCTTCAAAAGTTTTTTTATAGTTTCTTTTTTGTAGGACTTTTTGTGATGGGTTTTTTCCATGATCAAATGGGTTTTACTTTTTT
>CAXREJ010000021.1:0-30652 GCA_964229765.1 Bdellovibrionales bacterium
AAATTTTTTGGCTAATAAAATTAAAGCTTTAAGAGGCTGGAAATGTCTCTTATTTCCTTTCAAGAACAAGACCAAGATTATAACGCTAGTTATTACAGACCATTGGGAACAATCTACCGCAGATGTCCCGAAGTTCTCGAATTTAGAAAGAGGAATAAAGAGTGTATAGTTTTTAAACAGACAGCAGGCCTAATTTGTCTCAAAGCGGGGCAAGTCCCGCTTTTAAGCCATTAAAATTGGCATCCATATTGCCTCTATCTCTTTCTATCAAGGAGATTTAAATGAAAACAGCCTCTATTTTTATATCAACCTTATTATTTACAGGTCTTGCCTATGGACAGATTATTTCTGAATACAATGGACAAGAATACACTTGTCCCGCCGGATATGACTCTCATTTACAAGTCAATGGTGATAACGTGAATCACCAATGTATACCGGAATCGAGCACCAACACAAACCAACAAGCCCAAACACAACGTTCCCAGTCGCAATTAACTGCACAAGAGCAAATCAACAGACTTCGCTTAGAACTGAGTCAAACACGCAGACAATTGGAGGCCGCTCAACTACGTTATCGAAATACTTTAGTTTCGCAAGGCTGTACAACTGACTCAACCCACACAAACACAAAAACAAGTATGAATAATAACACATCTATTCCATCCACTGCCTCTGATGAAATGGCTGATTTAAGAAGACAACACAACTGCCCTGAAAATCATAATATCTCTGTGATCAATGGTGAAGTCACCTGCTCAGCAGAAGAGTTAAATGTAAGTGTTAGTTTTTAACTCAATATAAAAGAGGAGTGACTTGGAGTTCACTCCTCTTTGTAAATTAATGTAGATCAAAGCGATCCAACTGCATCACTTTAACCCAAGCTTTTACAAAGTCATTTGCGAATTTAACTTTACTATCATTCATAGCATAAACTTCTGCCACGGCTCGCAACTCGGAATTAGAACCAAAGATTAAATCCACAGGAGTGGCCGTATACTTCACTTGCTGACTTTTTCTATCAACACCCTCATAGAGTCCATCCACTTTTGACTTGCGCCAAACTGTTGACATATCCATAAGATTTACAAAGAAATCATTCGACAGCACTCCGACTCTATCCGTAAGAACACCGTGCTTCACTCCTTTAGCATTGGCTCCAAGAACTCTCATTCCACCAATAAGAACAGTCATCTCTGGAACTGTTAAGTTTAACTGATCGGCTTTATCAACCATCATTTCTGTGGGCGAACGATAGGATTCCTCTTTATCAAAATAATTTCTGAAAGCATCGGCCTTTAACTCAAGAAAAGAAAAAGAATTTTCATCAGTTTGTGCTTGTGTTGCATCACCACGCCCAGATGCCACTGGTACTTCCACTTCAATTCCCGCTTGGTTAGCTGCTTTTTCGATAGCAGCGGCTCCGCCAATAACGATCATATCTGCCATACTGACTTGCGAGCTTCTCCAAAAAGAATCATTAAAATCTTTTCTGATCTCCTCAAGTTTATTTATGACTTTTGTGATTTCCTGGGAATCGTTTATTGCCCATTCAATTTGTGGCTTCAAACGCACACGCGCTCCATTGGCTCCCCCTCGCTTATCAGAGGCACGGTAACTCACAGCTGAAGACCAAGCGGTACGAACTAATTCAGGAATAGACAAACCAGAATCAAGAATCTTTTCTTTAAGAGTATTAATAGATCCTGAACTTATTTTGTTATCCTCACTTAAAGTCACGGGATCCTGCCATAACAACTCTTCTTTAGGAAAATTATCACCTAAATAGCGTTCGCGCGGCCCCATATCCCTATGAGTGAGTTTGTACCAAGCTTTTGCAAAAGCCAATCGAAAGGCTTCAGGGTTAGCAAGAAAACTTTCTGCGATTTTTTTATAAGTAGGATCAAATTTTAAAGCCAAATCAGCGGTCGTCATTACAGGTGAGTTCATTTTCCCTTTTACATGGGCATCGGGCACTGTTTTATGCAAAGATTTATTCTTTGGCTTCCATTGAATAGCCCCGCCTGGACTGCGAGTTTGAACCCATTCATTTTCTAAAAGGTTTGACAAGTAAAGTGTGGTCCATTTGGTCGGAGCTTGTGTCCAAGCTCCTTCAAGACCACTTGTAATTGTATCTTCAGAGTGACCTTTACCACACTTCCCTTTCCATCCAAGTCCCTGTTGTTCTGTTGGAGAGGCACCTGGCTCTGCCCCTAAACACTTAGAACCTCGATGAGCTCCATGCATTTTTCCAAAAGTATGGCCTCCCGCAATGAGAGCTACTGTTTCTTCATCATTCATAGCCATACGACTAAATGCCACGCGGATATTTTTAGCAGAACCGACAGGATCTGGCTTCCCCTTAGGCCCCTCTGGATTCACATAAATGAGTCCCATATGAGTGGCTCCAAGCGGACGTTGAAGTTTCCCATCGCGATTTTCACGATCACTTGCTAACATCTCCAACTCCGGTCCCCAATAAACTAAATCTGGTTCCCAATCATCAGTACGTCCACCAGCAAAACCATAGGTTTTAAATCCCATATTTTCCATGCCCACTGTTCCCGCAAGAACCATTAAGTCTCCCCAGGACAAAGCTCTGCCGTATTTTTGCTTGAGTGGCCACAAAAGACGCTTGGCTTTATCCAAATTGCCATTGTCTGGCCAACTATTTAAAGGATCAAAGCGCATCTGACCTCCTTCAGCACCTCCCCTGCCATCAAAAGTTCTATAAGTTCCAGCACTGTGCCAAGAGAGTCGGATAAAAAATGGACCATAGTTTCCAAAGTCCGCGGGCCACCAGTCTTGTGACTGTGTCAGAAGATCGTTGAGATCTTTTTTGACTTGTTTTAAATCAAGTTTACTAAATTCTTTTTTATAATCGAAATCCTCACCATAAGGATTTGATCTTTGATCATGATCTCTTAAGGTACTAAGATCCAATTGATCCGGCCACCAGTAACTATTCGACGTGGGTGCCATTCTATTTGTTTTTTTATAGTTTGGTTTGGTTTGAGCCAAAGAGGGCACAAGCAACAAAGCCAGTAAAACTATCAACTTTTGATTCCATTTTATTTGTTTATTGTCCACTGAAACAACTCCTTTAAAAGTTAGCTTACTTATAACTTAGAGTTAAGCCTACAGGTGTAACAAGGGATTGTTAAATAGAACTTAACTATTAATTGATAGCTTAAAACTATTATATATGCACATAATAATACTTATGTGCTATTTAAAAAAACCTTCCATTTGGAAACAAAATAGAACTCTCCAGATAGCATTAGATAATGAAGCATTTCCTAGAACCACTTTCTCAAGATAGTAGCATTTAAGATGTATGAACTTTAGACAATGAGGTAAAACTTTCCCACTCTTTCACTCTTTGTCTTTTTTAATAAATCTCGATACCCACTTCGTGTTAAAAGATAACTCTAACGAGATGAGGTCAAAAACATGAAAAGATCTTTTTTTATATTTATCTTACTCTTTTGTTCTAATCTCCATGCTCGTAGTCACTTCTTATTGGAATTAGAAAATGGAGCCTTACATCTATATGGTGAAGTTTACGAACATGAAGATCAAACAGGGTTTTCTGTAACTGACGTCAGTGTTACAGCTCTTGCGGAGAATATTTCGGGTTTAAAACTCAATGCCGAATTCGGCTGGGGTGATACTCCCTACTCTATTCTATGTGAAAAGCTCAGCTTAGAATTGTACGGTGACACACGCTTCGCCTTTACTTCTGCTTACGGTTTCCTTGAGCACTTCGGTTTACTGCAAAGATGGCTCTCCACTCCCCGAACTGTGGTTATCAACAAAGATCAAACTTTTGATATTCTCGACTCATCAGCAAACTCAAGCTATGACTCAGGTTTTTCATGCTACGCCCATGAAATGACCTATTAACTTGAACTGTACCCTAAAGATTAACTCTAAGCAGACTTCAGAAATTCTACGAATCAACACACAACCTGAACTTAACTAAAAGGGTATTACGATAAGATGATGAACTTTTTTATAAGCCCACAAACTCCTATTGACTCTGCGCACTAAGTAATAGATAACAGGCCATCCTTTAAGGGAGCCCATGTTTTATTAGGTTTTCTCTTCTCGCGATTAAACCTATCTAATGAGGACCTAAATGAAACAATTTAATGATATTAATTTACCTGAATTCCTAGAAAATGCCCTTAATAAAATCAACTTTGTAACACCCACCGAAATTCAACAAAAAGCCATTCCTCAAATTCTTGAAGGTAAAGATATTTTGGCTTGCTCTGAAACAGGTTCTGGAAAGACAGGAGCCTACTTAATCCCTATCGTGAAAGAGCTTCTAGAAAACCCTAAAAGTCAGGCTTTGATTTTAGCTCCGACACGTGAACTGGCTCAACAAATCTCAGAGTTTTTAGAAACAATCTCCCCTAACGATCGAATCTTTCACACCACTCGTTTGGTTGGTGGACAAGACATTAGAAAACAATTTAAATCTTTACAGCGTAAACCGAGAATTATTGTTGCGACTCCTGGAAGACTGATCGATCATTTAAAAAGAAATACTGCTCAAATCGGCAAAGTGAACTTTCTTGTTTTAGACGAGGGAGACCGCATGATCGATATGGGCTTCCTTCCTCAACTTCAACAAATACTCAAGTTTTTACCAGAGGACAGGCAAACTTCCTTCTTCACAGCAACGCTCGATAAAAAAGTTCAAGACTTGGCAACCAAGTACCTGAACAAACCTCTCAAAATTATGATCAATAATTCTAAGCCAGTTTCAGCGATCAAACAAACTGTTGTACAAGTAGAGATCAAGCATAAAGATGAGTGTATTCTTAATGAACTTAACGAAAGAAAAGGGTCGATCATCATCTTTTTAAAAACCAAACATCGTACTGATATACTCACAACATATCTGTCAGAGTACGGCTTTTCTGTTGATAAAATTCATGGTGGTCGCACGCAAGGACAGAGAAACAAAGCCATTCGCGATTTCAAAAAAGGGAAATCACGTATTCTTTGTGCCACTGATGTCGCCGCTCGCGGTATCGATGTACCCCATGTAGAACACGTCATTAACTATGACCTGCCAATGCAAGACGAAGATTACGTCCACCGTATTGGTAGAACAGCTCGAAATGGAGCTGACGGTGAAGCCATCTCATTAGTAACGCCTTTTGAACATCGCTCTTGGAACCGACTCGTTAAAAAGTACGACATTCCAAATGCTATGCTTGAAGAAACCCCTGAAACAAAAAAAGGGAATAAAAAACGTCGCTCTAAATCACTTGGTGGTCAGGGTAAAAAAACTCGCTTTAACAAAAAGAAAACTTCTTCTTCAAAGAAGACCTCTTCAAAGAAATCAGCGAGTAGAAAATCAAACCGCTCTTCTTCAAAAAAAGGGAAAGCAAATAGCTTTAGAACATCAGCTCGTGGGTAGAGCTGATGAATTAATAAATCTTTAACCATGATTTTAATACTGACTCCGCTTTCAATTGAGCAAAAGTATTTATTAAAAGCCCTAGAAACGCGGGGAATAACTCTGCAAAAAAAGACCCATCCTGCTCACTTTAGTTGTGACCAACACAATCTAAGTCTCGCTATCGGTGGGCACGGGAAAACTCAATTTGGAATTCAGACTCAGTACTGGATCAGCCAACTAGGCCCTGTATCTAAAATTTTCACAGTGGGTGCTGCTGGTGCCCTTTCCAAAAACATAAATATTTTGGACCTTGTCGTTGTTAACAAAATTATTGAACACGATTACCAAATGTTATTTTCACCAAAAAACAAAAAACCTGAATTTTATCCGTCTCCTCTCATTATAAATAAAAATTCAAAGAAAAATTATGAGGTACACCAAGGCCCCTTGGCCTCAGGTGATGAAGATATTATTGAAGTAAAACGAGCTGAAGAGTTATATGAAAGCACTCAAGCTTTGGCCGTAGCATGGGAGTCAGCGGGTGGAATTAGAGCGGCTCAATTCAATAACATCCCCTATTTTGAGATTAGAGGCATTACTGATAATGCTCGCAAAAATGTCGCTTCAGACTTTAAAAAGAATATAGAACTGACAATGGATAATATTGCTGACTTTATTACTCCCTACATCAAAGCCAACTAAGACTTAAAAGAGTAAACGCAGTCCACCGACAAAATTTCTCCCCGGCAATAGCACTCGGTCTTTTAATAACGAAACATGATTTCTTGCTTTGATATCACCTATGTTATTAACCTGAAAGTAGAGTTTCAAAATAGACTCTTCACTCAACTTAAAATCATAGTTCAGATCATAATTTAGTATATTATAGCTTGGCGTTTGAGTTTCTTGGGGCGCGATTCTGGTTTGCTTAAAAACATTACGCCACTCTAAGGAACTCGACAAAGAATTTCTATCGAACTGTATTCCCAGACCAACACGAACTGGGGAAATTTGAGGTAAAGGCCTATTGGTCTCTAAGTTTTGTCCATATAAATAATCCGCAGTAAAACGAAAACTCCAATAAGCATGAACCCTATGGCGCATTTCAAGCTCAAGGCCGTTGATTCTGGCCTTTTGGGAATTATAGTTAAAGATTTCAAAATCATCAGGACTGTCACCGGCCGTACCACTCTCATCGGTATCAGCAAAAGTTCCAGTGGGATTTAAACTCACATAGTTTAAAAACTCCTGATTGAATGCGGTTAAAGCCACATACATCAATGGTGTTTTTCTTTTAATTGTCCACTCAACAGCAAAAGACGTCTCTTTTGGTAATTGGGACTGACCCACTTCAAATATTCCAAGAGCTAAATGAGGTCCGTTAGAATAAAGCTCTTGATAAGTAGGAGCACGCTCATTGTATGAAAGATTTAAACTTGTAGAAGTAAAAAAGTCGAATTGATAGAGACCACCAAGCGCAGCACTGGCTGTAAAAAAACGATGATTTTCATCAATAGCTTGAGTCGGCCCCTGATAAGCTTGTAACTTTGTACTTTCTCCACGCAGTCCAAGATTAACTTTAAAGCGTTCCATTTCAATTTCTTCAAAAGCAAACAATGCTACAGCAGACTTATCCGTGGAAGGCAAAAAGGCCTCTTCTCCTTGAGCACTGTAATTCATAAACTGCGTTTGAAGCCCCATCACCCCATGCCAACTGCCACGATTAGCCTGAACAAACTCCACTCTTGATTCATTGCCTGTATTATCAAAAATGGTACCCGTTTCACCCGCTTCCAATTCTTTATGCTCATAGAAAGTTTGAGCCGACTTTAAACGCATACTACTAAAGAAACCGGTCAATTCAAGGTTTCCAGAAAGATCCAATCTTCTTTGCCTAAGGTTGATATCAACATCGGTCTCACTGACCACACCGTAAGTATTTTCAAATTGAGCGTAAGACAAACCGAGATAATTCTTACGGCTAAAGAAATAAGTAGTCCCTGCTGCCAATGACCTTTGCTCTGTTTCAGAGTTTATAATTTTACCTAAAGGAGTGTCTGTATCTTTAGCTTTTGTATATTGCCCATCGAAATGGAACATCCAATCACTCACACCATAATCAAGTTTACCTGCCAAACTGTTCCCCTGATTGACTGACTCATACTTTTCGTCAATACCGCCATAGACACCAGGAAAATAGCTTTTATGAATGCGAGAGTTAACAATATTAACCACTCCTCCCACAGCAGACGATCCATAGAGCAAACTAATAGGCCCTCGTACAATTTCAACGCTCTCAGAGGCCAGCGGGTTCATAGGAACGGCATGATCTTCGCTGGTCCCTGAAGCATCTAGAACACCAATACCATTTTGTAAAATCCTAATTCGATCACCCTTAAGTCCACGGATAACAGGTCTTGAAGAATTGGGACCAAACTGAGTGGAGTTCACACCAACTTCATCTTTAAGGGTTTCGCCTAATGAATTCTTACCTTTCTTTAACAACTCATCACCATGCAAATTGGAAACAGTGGGTATGGTATGAAGAATATCACTTTGCTCTTCATCTCCTAGAACTTGAATAGGACCAAGATGAATAATCGAGTCATGGTGATGGTCATCGTCTTCTTGATGCCCCTCCTGAGCCAAAAGAGTGAATGAATAAAGAAAAATGCCGATGAGTGGTATTAATATTTTAGTCATAGCCTTGTAATTGCAACATCTTTGCATTAAGGTCTAGACTTTTTTGCAAACTTGTTGCATTAAGTTATATATGAAATGGTCACTTCCTCTAAGCCTTATTATTCACGGTTTATTCGTCATACCATTCATTTGGCCTACGTCTCCTTCCCCTGTTTTATTTCAAGTTTCAACAGTGGAATTTTTGGGAGCCCCCTCTCACCAACAAAAAAAGAGAGCACAAAAAGTCAAAGGCTCTAAAAAAGTTAAGACACCACAAAACAATAAAGAAAATGATTTTGCAAAAGCTCAGAAACAAACACCCAAAGAAGGCAATGCCAATGTCGATGCTCCTGAAATTCAAGGTGGAGATAAAAATGGTGGCGCTAGACTCACAGTTGTGGCTCAGTACGCACATGATCTACAAATGTTTATTGAGAAAAACCGGTATTATCCCAGAAGAGCTCTTGTTATGGAACAAACAGGTGTAGTCAAAGTTCGTTTAACCATTGATTTAAAGGGAAACTTTACTCAAGTGGAAGTGGTCGAAACATCTCCTCACCCCATACTCAATCGAGCGGCAAAAAATCTGGTCACTGATCTAAGAAAATTTAAACCTCTTCCTCCCGTCTTCAGAGGAGATGGTCAATTTGTAATTCCAATAAATTATCAATTGCAAGGTGCAGGTTTTTAGTCATGACAGAAAAAGAATTTGAAAATACTTTAAGAACCAACAATCATCGGGTCACACAAGCACGAAAAGAAATTTTTCGTTTATTACAAAAGAGTCAAAAATCACTGTCTCCTCGTGAAATATTTGAAAACATTAATTCAATGAGCGGAACCGACCTTGTTTCCGTCTACAGGAATCTCACACTTTTCCAAGAACTGGGGCTTGCGCACAGATTTCAAGATGGAAGTTTCGCCAGTTGTCTTCATGAGCATCAAGACCATTCCCATAGACATATTCACATCATAAGTCATTGTGTTAAATGTGGCCAAAAAAGTGAAATACAGTCGCACTCAGAAGCCATCTGCTCTTTAGCTGAAGAAATTGGTAAGCTCAGCCAAGCCCTTTCTTTGGTCAATGAAATTGTGATCCAAGGCCACTGTATTAACTGTATCGATTAATACAATAGGAACAATTTGGTATTACAACGACTCGAAGCTTAACATTTTTGCATTTAGATAAAAAAACTCTATTATTTTTTTTAATACCTCCTCAAAGCTCGTCTTTTGCATATTGATTTTTCTCTAACATTTTTTCTCATATAATCATGATATTTCGCTGAAATATCTTCAATCCCTGAATTTCAGTGAGTTTCCTCGCCAACACACTCAACTTTTGTTAACAGCACCTAAGTCAAAAGATGGGGACAATCTAAGACTTAAATTCAATTGGGGGGATTCATGTTAAAGTTCAATTCTATTTTATTATCTTTATTTATTTTTGGTAGCCTTAAGGTGTCCGCGAATGTTGATCATTCTTTTGAAATCGCAAAGGCTCAAGAATGGGCCAACTCCTTTGAACGCGATTACCCTATCTTTATATTCGATCGCGATGAACTACACTTTCGCTTTTTACTTGCAAGCGCTACAAGCCCATCGAAAGAAGATGAGGAAAAACGAATGGGTATCATTAAAGATTTTATTTTAGAAAAATTGAATCTTGAATTAGATAATTCCACTTTAATGAATATTGAAACTCAACTCTTTGTTGCCCCAGGAAGTGCCGTAGCCATTCCTTTTAAAGAATCCTACAGTTCAGATGCTCCTTATCAAATCTGCACAGTTTTTGCCAACGCGCCTAACGGTAATTCACGTATTGAAGCTGAGAGAATTACAGGATTAAACACAAAAGAAGTCTACAAAGATAAGGTCTATGACCAACTCATTATCAAAGAAGATTTTGAGGTTATGTACCTTTACTCCATGTATCATGAAGTGAGTCACTGTTTAGATCAAACATTTATGCCTGAAGCTTACAAATCAGGTTATGGCCCATCCGCACATGACGTTCACGCCTCTGAATCTTTTGCTGAAACCCTTGCCTATTTACAACTCTCAAAACGCTTTAGTAAAGACATTGCCAAAGCTCGTATGTTCTATAGAATTCTTTATTCACGTTATATGGGAGAATACTTTGCTCAAAACCCACATCTCGGTTTTGGAGACACACTTTTACAATCTGGGGGGGCTATTTATTATCTCGCACCCTCCATTGCGGAAGCATATAGTTGGGTTTCTAGACGTAAAATTCGTCCTAAAGAAGTCAGTAATGACGAACTTTATAGTGCTGCAGAAACTATTGTTAATGAGAGCATGCTTGATTCACGCTCTATGTCAGCCATCGCACGCAGTCTTGCTGACTTTACAGCCGTCATTGCAGAGTACTCTGAATCGTCAATAAAATCACCAGACCTCTTTTTTGAAACTTATCAAGATCTCATGCTTTATTATGCAACCACAGACAACTGGATTCAAAAAGCTTTTGATGAAACTCTTGAAGTGTCTCTCAATGACAATTTGGCTCCACAACTCCCCACAGAAGAACTCTGCCAGTCTATTAGAGAGCACAACCTTGATCTTTTTCAAAATATCTTAACGGACTACCGCTCTTTTCTAAATCAGAATACCTATTCAGCAGAAAGTCGCTATGAAAGATACACACAGCTCAATTATTTATCGAAAACGTTAAATCGAGTCTGCTTAAATTAAAACTTTTACTAGGGACTGTTTCTGTGTAATGAGGATTCAAAACCTCAGTTATTTTGAGTTAAGCGCAGACTGAACTTTATGACGTGTGGCTAAAGCCACATCGAATAAGGTGAAGGTGAGCACAGCTCAAAATGGCGAAGTCTTAAAGCCGCAGTAGCTGGATGAATTGTCAACAGTCCCTAAATAAAAACGCCACATTTTAGCGTGGCGTTTTTAAAGTTATTCAACTTACAGATAAATTTAACATTATTTGTAATAAACCTCTTCAACATCAAAACCATAGCGAGATACAGAACTATCTGACTGAATTCGCAAGATCAATTTATCTCCACTGGCCACTGGTGAAAATTCACCATCATGCACACCATCCCACTTACCAAGTAAGTGTCCTTGACCGTCATAAAAATAAACATAGTCATAATTTTTTTCCATTTCAAAGCGAGCAAACTTTACTTTTACTTCTCTAGCACCCTGTTTCTCAAAAACAACTTAGTGATCGAGATTATTTTTGTAAGGATGATCCGTTGACACAGAGTCTTCTTCACTTCTCCACTCATCAGACACTTCTTCAGAATCATAGTGCACACGATCCACATCAAATCCATAATGATTGACGGAATAATCACTAATAAACTGGATGTGAATCGTATCACCATAAGCAATAGGAGAAAAACTATCATCCTGTTGACCAGTCATCTCTCCAATTTCATTACCTTCTCCATCAAAGAATTTGACCTTGTCATAACCACTTTCTAAATCGAATTTTGAAAAATGGAGTGACAACTTGGTGGCCCCAGGAACAGTGACTGTGTAACTCTCATCTCGATCTGATAAATAGGGATGTGCCGTAGAAAGTTCTTGCACTTCCGATGGCCATTCACTGGGATCATTAAAACCTGAGGCAGGCACTCTATTTGTTAAAGCATTGTAAGCATTCACAAAGCCATGACTCACTTTATTGCGTAAAGACGAAGTTCTCACCGATGTATTTAGTATCCGACTTTTTAGAGTTTGATAACTAAGACTTGGACTCCTCGCTAGCATCAATGCTGCCACTCCTGAAACATGGGGAGTGGCCATGGATGTCCCGCTTAAGCTTTTAAGAGTATTACCCTTACCAGTACTAAGAATATCAACACCTGGAGCAGCAACATGGACCGAACGTTGTCCATAGTTAGAGAAACTCGCTAAAGCTCCTCTTGAATCAACCGCTGCAACAGAAATGATATTAGGAACCTGATAACTGGCTGGATAGGAAGGTCTTGAATCGTTATTGTTACGATTATTCCCTGCGGCAGCTACAAATAAAATACCCGCTCTTTCCGCTCTCTCAATGGCTTCTTTAAGGTTTTGACTATAACCTCCCCCACCCCAAGAGTTACTCATCACATTCACTCTCTTATCGGTTGCATAATCAATCGCTTTTAAAGCTCCTTCGAGAGTACCTCCACCAGCACCTTTAAGAAACTTCAAAGCCATAATACGAACCTTCCAGTTGACTCCAACAACTCCAATTCCATTATCTCCTTCAGCTCCAATTGTTCCGGCACAATGGGTTCCATGATCATTATCATCCATAGGATCACTATCACCATTGGCAAAGTCGTATCCATAAATGTCATCTACGTAGCCATTGCCATCATCATCCACTCCAGGCTGCCCATTGGCTTCGGCCGTATTAACCCACATATTGTTACGCAAGTCAGAGTGATTGTAGTCAACCCCTGTATCTATAACAGCAACAACGACATTACGACTTCCAGTTGTAATATCCCAAGCACGAGGAGCATCAATATCAACACCACCACTACTTTTATTTGTATTTATAAGTCCCCATAGATCATCAAGGTAACTGTCATTTGGCATGCGTGATGCATGATAAATATAGTTAGGTTCGGCATATTCAACCATAGGATGATTATTGAGTTCTTCAATAACAGCTTCAACTCTGGCAATTAAAGGTTTCTTGATAACAACTGTTTGACTCTTTTCTGATACAACACTCTTCATTTCAGCATTAAGACTTTGCATCATCGGACCCATTTGATTATGGTTCAAAGCTCCAACCACTGGTTTAAGCTTTACAACATATTCTCCTGCAACAAATGGTGCATCCACTCCATTTGCTATGACCGGTAAAAACAAACCCACAAGCAGAAATAATAATCTTCCTTGATTCTTCATTAACCCCCCAAAAAATAATTTAAAGAAACTCTATGAGATTTCGCCTTCCCTTGACGACAAATCATATTGTATCCAATTATTTAGACTTTGATTTATAAAGTGAGGTTAATGGATTCCCAATAGTTCTTTACGATCTTACAAAGCCTGTTATTAAACTATGACAAATAAGACTTAAGGTGTGGCTAACATAATTTCTAATTTGGATGAGAATAATTTATTTTTATCGACAGTTTTAAATTGAAAAAAGTCGGGGTAAGCAGTAGCAACAAAGCATTGGATAAAGAAAGGATTAAAATAATGAGAAAAAAAGTTCTTATAACGGGTGCAACAGCAGGCATTGGAAAAGCAACAGCTTACCTTTTGGCTAAAAAAGGATATGCCCTAATTCTCACTGGACGTCGGACTGAACGACTACAGGAAATTAAGTCCCATTTGGAGGAAAATTATTCCGCTGACATCTCCACTCTTTGTTTTGACCTCTCAAAAAGAAAGGAATGTGAAGATATTTTTAATGAATATAAAGACATTCTTTCTCAGACAAACATTCTCATCAATAATGCTGGGTTAGCTCGTGCAACTGATTCGATGGACCAAGCCAATATTGATGACTGGGAAGAGATGATTGATACAAACATCAAAGGTCTTCTTTATATGACAAGACTTTGCCTTCCTTATCTCAAATCAAATAGCCCATCTCATATTGTTAATGTGGCTTCAGTGGCTGGACGCTGGGTCTACCCAGGGGGAGGTGTTTATTGCTCAACTAAATTTGCCGTACGTGCACTCACTGAAGGCCTAAGAATGGATCTTAATGGCAGCAATGTCCGCATAACAAATATTTCACCCGGTATGGTAGAGACAGAGTTTAGCCTGGTAAGATTAAGAGATGAGGAAAAAGCAAAACATGTTTATGATGGAGTTAATTCACTAACCGCTGAGGATATCGCAGAGTCCATTGTTTGGTCCTTAGAGAGACCTCTCCATGTTAATATCCAAGAACTGGTTATTTTCCCCACCGATCAAGCTTCCGTGGGTCTTGTTCATCGTAAAAACCCATAAGTCAATTTTACCAGTAATAGATTTATGTTATATTTAGAACTGTAATAATCAAGGACATTAAATATGTGTATTAAATCTAACAACAATGGTTTTAATCTCATTGAAGCCATTGTTGTTTTAGGAATAGTCAGTATCTCAATGGTTGCCATTGTTCAGCTAATGCAGTCAAATATGAGGACAGCAAGTAGCTTTGAAACAAAATTCGAGCTCAATTCTAAAGTCAGTATTATTAGTCAGCTTTTTGAAAACGAGTCTCTGTGCTCTTACAACCTAAAATCCCCTAATATTAGTAATTTTCAATTAACTCGTTATTTACCTCTTACCGGTCCTATTACAAGTATACCAGTAACAAAACTTGAGATTCCCGCAAGCTCCGCCCCTGAAGTTTTAATTCAAGTAGGTAGAGTTGAAAATGAAAAGCTCAATATACGTTCCATTTCCATCGAAAATATTTCTAGAATTGGTACAACAAATTTTTATAAAGCAGAGGTTGGAGTCTTTTCATCCATGTACGGATTATCTGCAGATGGACCGACTATACGTCGCTCATTTCCCCTTTTCCTAACAACCAATATTTCCCATGGACAAGCCCAAATCACAGCTTGCTCTACTCGCTTAAGTAGTGGGACCTTATTAGGTTCCTGGCCAATGTTTATCAATTGTGGGACAAGTCTCTCCCCAGGTGAGATTTGGACAGCAACGGAAGAAGCTCGTTATGCTAGAAATACCGGCCCCGAAACTAGCTCCAGAACCTCTGTCATTGATTTCAATTCCGATGGAACTTGGAACCAAATACGAGTTAGAGGTTCTACTCACGATGCTCTAGGCTGTGTTGGTAAGTCCATTCAAACTTTAAAAAGCGAAGGACGTACATCTAATTAATTTAATGGAGACTATTTCCCTCAGAACTCATTTCGTTTTCTTCTCTTATGATCACTCGTTTTGGATGAATGATTTTATAAGCACAAGGAACCAAGTAAAGAGTAAAAAATGTGGAAAGGAAAACCCCTCCAAGAACCGTTAAGGCCATGGGAACACGTGTCTCACTACCAGGGCCAAATGCCATCGCAGGAGGAATAGCCGCCGCTAGAGTGGCCGTTGTGGTCATTAAAATCGGGCGCAATCTGGTGGGACAGGCCTCGGCAAGAGCCTGGCCCAATTCTTTACCTTGATCTCTTAATTGATTAGTAAACTCCACAAGAAGGATGGAGTTCTTTTTAACAATCCCCATGGTTAAAAGAATCCCAATGGCTGAGTATACATTCAGTGATTGCCCTCCAAGAACCAAACCAATAAATGATCCCGTCAAACCAAAGGGAATAGCTATAAACACAATCATAGGATCAATAAACGAATTAAACTGTGTTGCCAGCACCATATAGGCAATAACCAGTCCCAAAAGCATGATAGCCACTGTTTCTAATAGCTTGCTATCAGGTGTCTCATCAAAACGAATATAATAATCTTCAGGCAAAACTTTTTTTGCTATCTCTCGAACTTGCGTAATGGCTTCGCCAAGTCTTACACCCGTTTCTAGATCAGAATCCACTCTTAAGCCTCTGATACGGTCCTCTCGATAAATCTGCTGAGGACCTTCTGTCTCAATAACATCGACGACATCCGTTAACTTTAAAAGCTCACCCCTGTTATTACGTATGAGAATTTTACTAAGATCTTTTGATTTTTGACGGTCCTCTTCTTTTAACTGCACCCAAATATCAAAACGACGATTGCGATCAGTGTATTGACCGGCAACAGTACCCCCAAAAGTGGCATTCACTATGGTTGCGATTTCACTCACCTCCACACCTCTGGCTATGGCTTTTTCACGATTAGGGCGCACATGCACTTCTGGCAATGTTAACACGTCATCTGATCTAACCCCTACCATAATCCCAGTTGCACTCATCTGTCTTTGCATTTCAAGAAAATACTCTTTTTGCTTTTTAGGATCCGGCCCATTGATAGTAAACTCCAACGGACTTCCCCGTCTTCCCTGGAAAGGACCACCGGAACGATCGCGAATAAAAAACTTCATCCCATTAATAGCTTGAACTTTTTGCCTGAGATCTTTTGCCACCTCAAACTGTGACATCTTCCTTACATCAAGATCTTTAAGAACGACAATCCCGATTCCACGATTGGATTGACCTCCTCGTCCAAAACCACCTATGGCCATGAAGAAACGATCCACTTCTGGATGATTGGATAACAGCTCTTCAAATTCTTTCACCTTACGACTGGTATAGGCGAGTGAACTTCCATCCGGTGATTGATAAGAAGTAAATAAGATCCCCGTATCCTGAGGTGGAGCAAACTCTGTCGGCAATATTTTAATAAAATAAAGAGAAGCCACAAAAACTAAGGAAGAGACAAAAATAGGGATCCAGGGGCGAGCTAAACACCAGTTGAGTGTTCGACTATAGAGATTTATAAAAGAATCCATTGTTTTTTCAAACCACTGACCAAAGCGCGATGTTCTCTCTTCAAGCTTAAGAAACTGTGAACACCTCATGGGCGCAAGTGTTAGTGCCTCTAGTGAACTTAAGCTCACCGCAACAGCTATTGTGACTGCAAATTCAAAAAAGAAACGACCCTCAATCGAATTCATGAATGTGATTGGTACAAAGATAGACACCAGTGCTGCCGTTGTCGCAATGACGGCAAAGGTGATCTCACGAGCCCCTTTAAAGGATGCATTGATTTTATCCCACCCCATCTGCATGTATCTTACAATATTTTCAAGCATGATAATCGCATCATCGACCACAACCCCGATAGCAAGTGCTAAACCCAATAGTGAAAAAGTGTTTAATGTAAAACCAAAGAGTTTGATAAAAATAAAGGTTCCGATAATCGCCGTTGGAATAGCCAAAAGTATATTGAGAGTTGCCGACCATGATCCCAAAAAAATCCAACAAATCAGTGATGTTAAAAAGGCCGATAGGAACAAAGTAAACACAAGTTCATTAACAGAGTCGCGAATAAATAAAGTACGATCGAAGTTAATATTGAGTTCGGTGCCTTCTGGCAAATCTTTATTAATCTCTTTAATTCTCTCTTTAACAAGGTCGGCCGTTGCCACAGCATTCACACCTGTTTGTTTTTGCACGGCCATACCGAGTGCACGTCGACTATTAAAGCGTGATATTCTCCTCAGGTTTTCAATACCTTCATAAACATGAGCCACATCCTTAAGGCGCAAATCCAGGAAGTTTGGCACCCCACCCCTGCGGCTTATGACCATATTTTCAAATTCATCAACTTTTTCAGCCTCACCCATAAGTCGCAGGTTTTGCTCATTATCTTCAAACTCTAAACGACCCGCAGGAAGTTCCTGATGCTCTCTTCCAATACTGCTAACAATGTCTCCGGCTGTCAGTTGGTAACGCGTGAGTTTGTTAGAATCAAGATCTACCCTCAATAGAGGTTCATGGTACCCAAAAGCTCTTGTTTCAGCCACACCCTCTACTGTTGAAATGCGATCTCGAATGCGATCTCGATAAAGAATCATCAATTCTCTATTACTCAAAGTTTCTGAACTCACATTAAGATACATAAGTGGCTCATCAGCAGCATTTGATTTAGTAACCACTGGTGTATCCACAGCATCTGGCAATTCTCTTTGAGCTCTCCCCAGTAATGTTTGTACTTCTTGGAGAGCAAAATCAATATCTCGATCAATATTAAACTCTAAAGTGATGGTCGCCGTACCACGGTCAGCCGTGGCTGTAATATTTCGAATCCCTTCCATTGAAACCAAAACATTCTCAGCATTTTCAATAACATCTTTTTCAATGATTTCCGGTGTAGCACCATCATAACCATAGCTAATTGTGATGGTGGGAAAGTCCACATCTGGATTATCATTAATTCCAATAGTACGAAACGAAATAGCTCCAAAAAAGATGAGGCCAAACATAAGAATCCAGGCAAACACAGGACGGCGAATAGATAGACTGGAAAGACTCATTAACTATCACTCCTAGGAAGATCTCCCACAAGAGCTTTAATTTGGGCCCAAGTGATCTTAGTTTCATATATCTGTTGAATATAAGTCTTTCGCACAGCTAAGTAATCATCTAAGGCTTGTAATGCATCAAGATCACTTACAAGCCCTCGGTCAGCTTCCTTCAAAAACTCGTCGTAGTTTCTTTTCGCCAGATTCACAGCTTCATCAAATTCTTTTAATGCTTTTTGATGGATTTCAAATTGAGATTTTAAAGATTCAAATTCATTTTTCTGTGTTCTCTTAATATCGGAGAGTTGAGAATTTATTTGATCCGCCTGCAACTTTCTCACTTGCACTTCAGAAGAGTCATTGCCTCCCTGATACAACTCCCAACGAGCATTCACTGTGACATCCCAACTGGAGTCTTGTAAAATTCCCGCTCTCTCTAAATAGTAATTGGCATTGGCATCCACAGTTGGCAGATAAGTTCCCCGTGCTGAGGAAATCGAGCGCTTTGCATTTTCTAACAAAAGTTGAGTCGCTTGGATTTGTGGAGTCTTATTAATTTGAGTGTCCCAGCGATTATCATAGGTCAGCTTTTCTGGTGAAACCAAATCCTCAAGCTCCCCTATACGGTCAACACCCGTCAATGTCTTTAACAGATTTTCTGAAATGATTTTTTGTCTTTGACTTTGAGACCTTTCAGCTAAAATTCTTGAGAGTCTTGATCGAGCAGCAAGAAGCTCAGTTGGTTTACTGCGTCCGATTCTAACACGAGCACTCAGTGTTTTTATTCTATCTTTTAAAGACTTTTCTTGATCCGAATAAAGTTGGATATCTCTCTGGGCTCTCAGAGTTTGAAAGAAGGCTTGCGCTATATCGGCATAGAGCAATCGCAATTGTCTTTGCTTTTCAAGTTCAGCAATCTTAGGAAGCTGACGAGCGATGGCTAGATCATAATACTCACTCCCCCCTTGAAAGAGCGGTTGATTTAAAGAGATTAAAGCTGTGTGCTGATAAGCTTGCCCAAAGGCCCCTACATTCGCCTGTTCTCGCCATACATTACTAGATTCAGCAGCAATTGTTGGTAAGACCTGAGAATAGGCTTGGCCTTTTTGTTCCAGAGCTATTTTTGTGTCTAAATCTTTTTGAATAATTGTGCCCGTGTTATTTATAGCCTGCTCAAAAAAATGTTCCAGAGATTGGCCAAGAGCCAGACTTGGCACAAAAGAAAATAAAATGAAAAGTAATTTTGAACTCATTTATAAAGCCTTTTAAAAATGGAAATCTACTCGTCTAACCCCAGAGAAACAATAGTACATCTGATCGGAATTGACTTTCAACTTGGCGCACATGGCACCTTGTGTTAGTTAAAGTTATGAAAAACCAGAATGTCGAAAAAAAGAACTTAACTGAGCTTAGCTTTAAGGAATTATGCGGAGAACTCTTCGAGACTCTCACTGATCTTGAAAAAAAGTTTTTTAAAACTTTCAAGGATTTAACCAGCTCTCCTCACAAAGTGATTGAATCCTATTTAAATGAGGGAAAACATACTTATTTTTCACCAATACGCTATTTATTCGTCAGTCTTTTTTTTAGTTTTCTAGTTTACTCAATTTATTTACAGCCAGAAACAATTAACGGACCCTTCTACCAAAACATGAGACAAGGAATTGAAAGAGGGATACAAAATAGCACTCAAAAAAACTATTTCTACGAGATCAACGAAGCTCAATTCAATCAATACTACATTGAAGCACAAAGATTGTTTATGAATGTCGTCAAATTGATCACGGCACTGATCGTTCCTTCTGTTTTATTGTCTTTGCTCATTTTTTTCAGAAAATCAAAATTGAAAATGGTTTCAATGACCGTTATCTCCCTTTATGTCGCCGCCCATGGGAGCCTTTTAGGTAGCCTTATTTACACCGCCTATTGGCTTTTCCAACAAAAGGCCCTCAAGGACTACACCCCAAGTTTCCTGAGTGTCGCTATCGGTCTTATTTACTTTACTTTTAGCTTTTATAAGATCTTTCAAGACAAACTTTCCAAACCCATTGTTAGAAGCTTTTTTGCGGCCCTACTTTCTTTTCTATTCTTTTTAACCACCAATGCCCTCATTGGTGGAGCCGTGATGGGCTACACTCTCTTCTCTCATCCAGAAGGGGCTCAACGCATTTTAATAAAGAAAAGGGCTCATCTTGGGGACCACTAACCCATCGCATCCGAAAAATACGCCTGGCACCCCCTCAAAGATATGTTATGACCAAATATAAAAATAACCACTCTTGAAAGGAGAGAATTTATGTTAGTTGGTCAAAAGGCTCCTAATTTCAAAACAACAGCCGCTGTTAAAGGTGATTTTAAAGATGTGTCTCTTTCTGACTATGAAGGCAAATATGTCGTCCTATTTTTCTATCCATTAGATTTTACATTTGTTTGCCCGACAGAACTTATGGCATTCCAAAATAAATTAAAAGACTTCAAAGATCGTAATGTTGAAGTTCTTGGTTGCAGTGTTGACTCACAGTTCACACATGCGGCTTGGACAGCCACACCAAATAATAAAGGTGGCATTGAGGGCGTTGAATATCCACTATTAGCTGATGTTGGTGGCAACATTGCCAAACAATATGGCGTTCTCGCTGGACAGTTTGAAAACGAAGAAAACTCTTACACTCCAGCAAACGTTTCTTATCGTGGTATGTTTGTTATTGATAAAAAAGGGATCGTAAGAGCTCAAGTTATCACTGACGAACCTGTTGGTCGTAACGTTGATGAAGCTATTAGACTTGTGGATGCACTACAATTCTTTGAAGAAAATGGAAGTGTTTGCCCTGCTAACTGGCAAAAAGGTGACTCTGGTCTTAAAAAGACTCAAAAAGACCTTGGCGAATATCTTTCAAAATAAAGAAGTCTATACTTACTCAATTTCCATTTTATAAAAAAAAGCCCTCCAATGAGGGCTTTTTAGTAATAAGGTATGATTCTTGATTCTATCCAATAGCCTGCCAAGAAAGACACCAACCTGTTTTCTTTACAAGTTTGCCTTGAAAGATTTGGCAAGGAGCCATATCTGCTTTTTTCAACGCTTCTTTCCCTAATGGTGCACAAGAAGAATCGCCTTCCATACATACGTTGTATTTTGCACAATTATGGCAAAAGGCTTTTTTATCGCTTCTCATATTAGAGGCTTTGCTCGCATCATGCTTGTACTGCATAGCACTAGCTAACGTATCTTTTTCAGAAATTAGCTCCATTTTAGATTGTTTCTTATTTGCCAAAGCCAACTGAGGAAATAAAGTGACCACTGGTAAAGCGCTAAGCAATTTAAGGGATTCACGTCGTTTCATAAAAACTCCTTTATGTAAAATACCCCTAAGAATTTAATTGCAAGCCAAATGAAAATCAATAGATCACGCACTGAATATGACCTAAGAACTGAATGGCAATGGAAGCTCTCTTAAACTAGAAAGTTCTCTCCATCGCTCTATGCATTTCTGCAGCCACTTCAGCCGCTCTGATCCCAAAATCATCTTCTTCACTCGCATAGAGAATCGCCCGAGCCGAATTCACAATCAACCCACCTTCGTTGTCGATTTTTCGCCCATATTCTATAACGGACTCAAGATCTCCCCCTTGAGCACCCACTCCAGGAACAAGAAACCAAGCCTCAGGAAACCGTTCCCTAATCTTACGAAGTTCTTTGATTGCTGTCGCACCCAGAACCAATCCAATATTTTCATTCTTATTCCATGCATTCAGGGCCCGATCAGCCACAAACGTGTAAAAAGGTTGCCCGTCCCCCACCGTTAAGTTTTGAAATTCTTTAGCCCCTTCGTTAGATGTGCGACAAAGAACAAAAATTCCTTTGTCCTTATTTTTAGAGAACGGGGCGATGGTATCTCCACCCATATATGGGTTCACAGTCACAGCATCAGCCTGATATCTGTTAAAGGCCTCTAATGCATACATCTCGGCCGTCGTACCAATATCACTTCTTTTTGCATCCAAAAGAACAAGACAGCTGGGATAAGTGCTTTTTATATATTCAATGACCTGCATAAGCACTGGCTCTAAGCCATAGGCCGCAAAATAGGCGATCTGAGGCTTGTAACAACAAGCAAAAGGCTGAGTTTGATCAATGATTTCCTTAAGAAAATCAAAGACTTTCTCAGGCTTTCCTCTCATTGATTTTGGCATTTTATCCAAATGAGGGTCTAAACCAACACAGAGGTAGGTCTTTTTTAACTTTTGCTCTTTTAGTAACTTTTCAAAGAAATCGTTCATAATTCACCATAAAACTGACAATTTTTGTAAGAATGACTCATACCACGAACAAATTCAATCTGAGGAGCAAAAAAAGCCTCCCTTCCTCTTACTTTTTGGCCCTTTTATTGCTCATTAAGTCAGTATAACAAGGAGAATGAAATGCTTATCGTATCTTTGATTTTTACATTAGTGATTTTAGTTTCTTTTGAAAACCTATCCTCTGCGTTTATCGCAAGCGGCTCATGGGTGGCTCTTTCTTTTATGATTTTCTCAGGAAGTGCATTCTAAAGCACAACTCGCACCTTATTTGATTTTATAATTCGTAAATAAAACAATCGAGCACCCAAAAGTTCTTAATTCAGAATTAAAATCAACTCAGCAGAAAAATGGATACCATCACTTTTAATAAATTGTGACCTATTTTCTTCTTTCAATGGGATCATTTAAATTTGAATGTATCTTGCAACAATAGATGAATTAAAAAAATAAATTCCACTCTAATTGTATTAGGAGCTATTGAACTTTTGGGGTCACAATTGGCATTTCATTATGAAAGAATGGGTGAGGCTTCGCCCTTCCCATTAGAAGGCCCCTTCCCATAAAAACTAAAATTTTTGGTAAAAATGAAACAGGGAACTTATCATGAGAATTCTTAGGTTTAGAGCCTCTCGCATATTTCGCAAAAGCTTCCATAATCAATGGACCCAGTTGACTGTCTTTTTCCTGCTGTGAACTCAATTTCATAATTGCGACAGGGACGCCAACAAATGGAACGCGAGCTGACGACAGTGTATTACCTAAAGGAGCTTTACAACAACTGGCATACCAACGATAAAGACCTTTTTCTTTTAATTGCATACATGAAATATTCTCCACCCCTTGGTCAAAATGAACATTGGATGGATAAGTTTGAAAAAGCTCTGTTCCACCATAATTATCAAGGATTTTATCTTCTTGTCCTAAAAACTCAGCGTATTTTTGACAATCACAACAGAGACACTTCAAATGAAAGGCTTGCTTTTTAGAGGGCACAGCAAGAGTTCCCTTCACACTTCCACAAAAACATTCCAACTTTACGCTCATCTCGCTGACCCTTTCTTGAAAATTGAACCTTCTTCTTCTACTACTCAGAGGACAAATCACCTTTTGAGAAATTTTCTCAACTTCTTAGAGTGCCAGCCGTATTTTCCATAAGCAAGCTGTTAAGTTTTAAAGTGTCTAACCCATTGCATCTGAAAGTTATACCTGGATCCCACTGTAAAATATGGTGTACACAACATTTTATGCTCTCTTGGATTATCTTTGCTGTTATTGGTGCCATTATTGGAACTCTCGCTGGCATATTTGGTATAGGAGGAGGAATTGTCACTGTTCCTATAATCTTTCTCTATCTTGAACAACTAGGACTCGATAAAAACATCGCTATTCAAATGGCCATTAAAACTTCTTTGGCCATCATAGTTTTTACCTCTCTTCTTTCTATTTACACTCACAACAAAGTTACGACCATCTCCTGGGACATTATCAGGCAATTGTTCCCTAGCATTATTGTGGGCACCATACTTGGTACCCTGTTATTGAAACAGACTCCCGTGCACTTTATAGAAATACTTTTTGCAAGCTATGTCTTACTTGTAGCGATCAAAATGTGGCTCGGTTTCTCAAATCAACCAACAGATGAAAAAAAGCCGCCTTTTTTTCTTAATTCCCTAGTGGGCCTTATTATTGGCACTAAGAGTGGATTATTGGGAATTGGAGGGGGAACAATCACAATCCCATATCTCTCTTGGCAAGGAGTTCCCATTCACAAATCTGTGGGAATTTCAGCCGCCGTCAGCTTTCTCATTGCCTTTTCAGGGACTTTGACCGGCTTAGCACAGTCTGAAGTTATGACGGATTTCAGCTCAGGACGCTTAGGTTTAATTTATTTGCCTGCCCTTTTTGGAGTTCTGTCTACAAGTCTTATTTTTGCAAGAATCGGCGCAAAACTCTCTTACAAATTACCCCAAAGAGGCCTTAGAAAAGGTTTTTCTGTTTTCCTATTCATCATCGCTCTTAAAGCCTTTCACTCCTTATTGACTTAATTAGAAAAGGAAAGGGCTATTCCGTTGAGTTAAGCCTTCAGCTTCGTTGATGGCGTCGTGGCTGCACTCCATCTTCTCCTTGCGCCTCTCTGTGAACTTAACTAAATCGGTATTACTTCATCTCTAAACACTTTATAGACATTTCAATAGGAAAGAATTAAAAGAAAGGGTGCTTATGATGAAAATTTACGCTCTCTTTTATCGCCTGGGACTTTCCATGCTTTTTATAGCTCGTTTATTAAATGGGAAAATAAAAGCAGGCGTCAAACTACGAAAAAAACAAAATAAGATAAAGCCTTGGCTGAACTTTGCAGCACACAGTCGCCCAGTTTGGTTTCATTGTGCTTCTGGTGAATTTGAATATGCTAAACCGGTTATTCGCGCCATAAAAAATCAAAATCCTCAAACAAAAATACTCGTCACCTTTTTCTCACCCTCTGTTTTGAATTCTTTAAAATCGAGTCCTGAGATTGATTTTTTCTGTCCAACACCTTGGGACACTCGCACAGAATGGCAGGAATTTATTGAGCATCATCAACCACAAGCTTTATTGGTCGCTCGTACCGACCTCTGGCCTCAAATGCTTGCTACTAGTAAAAAAAATAATATACCGGCACTGTTATTCTCTAAAACAACAAAAAAACGAAGAGGGTTATTAAAAAGACTCTCAGAAAGATGGCTCTTACCCTATTTCAAAGATGTTTTTTGTGTCAGCCAAGAGGATATCGACAACCTACAAGAAGGACATAAAGGCTTTTCTCATCTCCATAAATCCGGAGATACACGCTACGACCAGTGCCTTTATCGCATACAAAACGGAAAACATCTAAAACCTTTAAAAAATTTTAATCGCCCTGTTTTTATTGCTGGATCAACATGGTTAAGCGATGAACTGGTTTTACTTCCCACAATTAAGGATATGATTTCAGAGGTTAGTTTTATCATTGCACCCCACGAGCCTACAAAAAAGCATCTTGGAGAATTAATAAAGAATTTAGAACAACGGGACATTCCCTTTCAACTCTACTCCGAAATTCAAGACTGGAATCCACTACAAGTTCTTATTATTGATCAAGTGGGTATTTTAGCGGATCTCTATAGCTGGGGACAATTTGCCTTTATTGGCGGCTCAATGGATCGCAGTGTTCACTCTGTTATGGAGCCACTCGCTCAAGGACTCCTTTGTTTTGTTGGGCCAGAACATGAAAACAACAGAGAAGCTCTTCTTTTTAAACAAGAGAAAATACAAGATATGACTCCCCTGCAAGTTATTACTGATAGTGACTTGTTACTTCGTCGTTTTCGCACACTTTCCACTTCCTGGAGTGCGAAACATCAAATGGAGCTTAAAATGAGAGTTCGAGAAAAATCAGGAGCCTCTGATATTGTCTTAAAATGGATAACAAACAATATTTAGCTTCACTAGAAGATCTGACGACAAGTCAAAGTAAGACTATGCCAATTTGACCGACCATTGCGTTCATAATCAACGAGATCAGCCTCTAAGCGTTCAATAGAATCAAAGTCGATGCCTATAGACTCATTCATCATGGCCCAGTGATTAATGAGATTCAGAGGGCGATTGCTTCTTTCATTGGGCTTTAATAGTTTCACACCAGGGCCGTAATCCATCAGAACCCACCCCCTATTCCTCACATAGCCAATTTGCACTGGAATAAACTCCGAACCTAACGATTGAACTCGATGGAATGCAGAGAAAAACTCCAAGAGTTCCCGATAACGAATATCACTCGTGTCTCTTGCTTCTCGCAAATAATTATCTAAAGTGAACTCAACAGCCAGAAGCTCAACCACACTCACATAATGAGATTGAAACTGCTGAGATGATAAACTAACGATATAACGAGGGTCGACAACTGATGATAATAAGAGAGCAGCTTCCATATAGTAAGCCTGCATCTCTAAACTGCGCTGATCAATGTGTCGAGTGAGTCGTATCGCTCGATTTTCAATATCACGTAGAACAATGGTATGATAACCAGCACCTAAAACTTCACGTAAAATAAAGGATTCACCAGTTTCTAAAATCAGACGAGATCCTGCTGAAACATGCTGCCCATTAATTTCTATTTGTGGTGTTAAATTGAGATTTGGGATGGAAAGTTCATCTGTAAGAAAACTTCCCTCTAAATACTCGTAAAGGGGAAGTCCTCTATCAGAAAATAAGGGAAAGTCACTGGCTGCAACAAGGGTCTTTGATAGAAAAGAAACGAATACAAAAAAAGTTAAAATTAAGGTCTTGAGAAATTTTATCTTTTTAAACACGACTGACCTCAATTTAATACCGTTTAGTTAAGGACTCTTTTTAATACCGCTTTAATTAAGCTCCCAGCATTGTTGACGTCGTCGTCGTGGCACAGCTTCCGTTATGCACCTTACTGCGAGCTTAACTAAAGCGGCATAATATCAAACTTTGACTTAACTTTAGTCAACAAGACTAAAAACGTCACAATTAAACCTCGAATTCAAGGTTTAATGAGTTTAACTCCGTTTTAAAGAATCCAACTTTACATAAGTACAATTTTAATGCCAAAAAATAGGATGGTTCCAAAAAGTTTAACCATCCCAAGACATTCTAAAAAAACAGCAGAGTCGTTGTTTTATTCCGCTAAAATATCGTAGATAAAACGCGCATAAGACTCACCGGTTTCATCATTACAACGACTATCAATTCCAGCATTAAAATAAACAGATAAGTATTTATTGAGTTTAATTTCGTAATCCCAGCCTTGCATCATAAATTGGTCCAAAGAGCTTGCGAACTCCTCACAAAGTCCATCTCCAGTGGTTTCCGAGAAGTCAAAAGTCCCAAACTTATTGCCTTTTTGACGATCAAAATAAGCCGCATATTGACAAGTATCATCACTGTTAGAAACCTGAATTCGGATTCTACGAGTTGACTTTGAAATGCCTAAAGAATCAAATTTAAATCCGTCTTCTTCAAAACGTGAGTCTTTATAACCAGAATTACCCCAACGTTCGCAAGTGTACCCTTGATGTTTCGCTATATAAACAAAGGTCTCTTCTTCATTTGCTGAAGCATATAGGCTCAAGCCCAATAATATTATAATTGTACTCAATACCGAAAAAACTTTCATATTCCCTCCCTATTATGGAAACTTCTCACTAATTTAAAGAAATCCGATAGTCAATTTATGACGAGTTCATTCTCATTTACTTTTCCATAAGATCTAATAAATAATTTTGAAATAACTGATCAACGTCAGCTCGACCTGGGCTTAAATCTGATAAGAAATGATTAAACTAAAACAAATGGCAGTCCTAGGTCCTAAATTCTGAGAAGAAAGACCCTAAACCTTTAATAAAGCAACGTATTTTACCGAATAGTCTATAACTTTATGAAAAAGAAAAAGGCCTCTCATTCTAACTACACCAAAAGACTTCGCAGTCTGATTGATATTGGTGTTGCTTTGTCTTCTGAAAAAGAGCTCAACAGTCTTTTAAGTATCATCCTAAAAAAGGCCATTGATGTTACACAATGTGAAGGGGCGAGCATTTATCTCGTTCAAGAAAAGGCCACCCACAGTCTTTCCAACGTGGTATCACTACAAAAAAAATCTGTATTAAGATTTCTAAAGTCTATGAATCGTAGAGAAGGTATTTTTGATCAGCAAGGCATTGTCCCCATTGATTCCAACAGTATTGCAGGCTATGTGGCTCAATCAAAAGAAATCCTTAATATTAAAGACTGCTACAACATCAGTAAAAAAGAAAGTTATAACTTCAATAACTCCTATGATTTAAAAACAGACTATAAATCAAAATCCATGTTAACCGTCCCAATGATTACAGCTGACGGGAAAGTCAAAGGGGTTCTACAACTGATCAACAAACTTTCAGACAAAGGCATTGAAAAATTAGAGCAAACCAACAAAGTTTCCCTTAACTGCATTCGCTCTTTTAATAATGATGATGTTGAGCTGATGAGAGTTTTTGCAAGCTATGCGGCCATTGCCCTAGAAAATTCTCAACTCACAGAAAGTATTGAGAATCTCTTTGAAAGCTTTGTTAGAGCTTCTGTTAAAGCTATCGAATCAAGAGATCCAACAACAAGTGGACACAGTGATCGTGTTGCTATGATGACCGTTGAACTCGCCCTTGCCACTCACAAAATAAAAGAAGGTCCTTTTAAACATGTGCAATTCTCTGAAGATCAGCTCAAAGAAATTCGTTACGCCTCCCTTCTCCATGACTTCGGCAAGATTGGAGTGACTGAAAAAGTTTTGCTAAAAAAGAAAAAGCTCTATGATCGAGAACTTGAATCTATCTTACTAAGATTCGACTCAACAGGACTGAATCAAGAAACATTGATATGGAAAAATCTCAGCGAAAAACTAGTCGAGTGTGCCAGAAACAACAGTTTCGGAAGTTTTGATGCCGATAAAGCTTTCAAAGAAGCTAAGCTTCAAATTGAGACACTAAAAACACGAATTGACACTATGAGAAGTCAATTGATCACTGCCAATGAACCACAAGTTATGAGTGATGATTTTGATATTGATGAACTGATTCAGCGTTTAGAGCATGCCAATCATTATTTTAATGACAGTGTACTGAAACAAAATGAATTAAAAACTCTCTCTATCCCACGAGGTAGTTTAAACTTGGAAGAACGTAAAGAAATTGAATCTCACGTCAGCCACACCTATGAGTTTTTAAAGCAGATTGCGTGGACAGATAACTTGAGTCACGTCACTACCATTGCCCATTGTCATCACGAGAAAATGGATGGCACAGGTTATCCTCGACAAATTAAAGGGGACTTAATTCCTATACAATCACGCATGATGACCATCGCTGATATCTATGATGCATTGACTGCCTTTGATAGACCTTACAAAAAATCGGTAACTCCCGCTCGTGCCTTAGAAATTTTGATTAAAGACGCACGTGCAGGAAAAATAGATGGTTACCTGCTTAAGATCTTCATTGAGTCGGGCGTTTTCCATAATGCCACTTTAGGAACTCACAAAAAAATCGCATAATTTTTATATTTATTTTACAAATAAACGGTACAACCACTCAATTGGATTTCTGAAAAGTTCTTAACATCGCAAGCTCCTATTTAAAGCTCTAATAATTTTTCAACACTCCATCCCTCTTTGCCAAACATCAAATTTCTGTGACTTACCCACTTCTAATACCGTTAAGTTAAGGCTATATAATACCGCTTTAGTTAAGTTCCCAGTGAGGCGCAAGGAGGAAGCTGTACGAACAGTACCGCGACGACGCAGTCAACGATACTGGGAGCTTAAGTAAAAGGTATTATACCCACTCCCCTCTTGCGATTCTTTTTTTATAAGACTATAAGTAAATTATGAAAAACGTAATTATCAGTGGTGCTAGCTCAGGTATAGGGGCCGAAATTGTTCGCTATTTCGCTCGCAATAGTTGGAATCTTTATATTATTTCCCGTAATAAAAGTAAGATGTCTCTGCTGACTAATGAATTCCCCAATATAAAATCCTATGTTTGTGATCTCACAAGTCAGGCTGATTTAGAAACTCTTAAATTAGAACTTAAAGATATCGACGTTCATGCCCTGATCAACAATGCTGGCATTTACCAGCCAAGGTCCATCGACGACGATAATGATGAGGTTTGGAGCCATCACTTTGAAAGCAATCTTATGAGTGCTGTTAGACTCACTCGCATCGCTTGGCCTAGTTTGAAAAAGAACCAGGGAGCTATTTTAAATATTTCATCCACGCTCGCTATAAGGCCCATTGCCAATACCTCCGCTTACTCAGCACTCAAAGCCGCCATGAGTAATTGGACATTGTCACTTGCCATAGAAGGAGCTTCCCACGGCGTTCGCGCCAATGGGATCTGCCCTGGAATTATTGATACCCCTATCCACTCTTATTTTGACAGTCAGCTCAAAGAAGATATTGATTTGCATAAAAACTTACAAGCGGCTCAACCATTAGGGCGCACAGGTAAAGTCAGTGACATCGCTCCTATGGCCTATCAGCTTTGCAGTGATGAATCTCGCTGGATTACAGGAACTTTACTCAACATAGATGGCGGTATCTTACTCAATAGCTAGAAATAAGTAAGAATTTTTAATTACAATTAGGGGCTGTTGACAATTCATCCAGCTACTGCGGCTTCAATCTCTCGCCATTTTGAGTTGTGCTCGCCTTCACCTTATTCGATGTGGCTCTGGCCACACCTCATAAAGTTCAGTCTGCGCTTAACTCAAAATGACTGAGGTATTGAATCCTCATTACGCTGATGAAT
>CAXREJ010000022.1:0-112436 GCA_964229765.1 Bdellovibrionales bacterium
TGAAGGCTTTAACAATATCGCCAAACTCTTGCAGAGAACAGCTTTTGGGTTTAAAAGCTTTAAAAACTATCGATTGAAAGTGCTTAATGCTGCGTTTTAACTTAGGAAAAAAGCACGCTCCCCCCTTAACCGATTAGTTCCGCTAAGTGCCTGTGCTTTTTGAGGTTTTGGTTGGGACCAACAGTTAAGTGAGAAGAGCCAAAAGTTAAAATTAAATGGTCGGCCCGACTGGATTTGAACCAGCGACCTCCACCACCCCAAGGTGGCGCGCTACCAGGCTGCGCCACGGGCCGACGATAGAAGATCGACTACTCTTTTCATAAAAATAGGGTGTGATGTCAATGGCTTTCAATGGGGCTTGGTAAGAGGAGTAGAAGTGCAATAAACTTAAGCAGGTAGAGGGGGCTTTGACTCTCCCTCTTTCTGTACTTGAGCTTTTACTTATCCTCTCCAAGAGCTTCGATTTTCCCAAATGTCTATGAGAGCATTGAGTTCATCTTGATATTCAAACTGAAGTGCTTCAGTTCCTTTTAAGACCATGGCGAGATACACAAGATTGGCAGCACTGACTTCTGTGGCTGACACTGTTACGTCGCTAAAGGGAAGGGTAAATAAATCGAGGAGTCGTCCTCTTGTTCCGGCCTGTGCCATGGAGATAGCGCGAGTGATGGGAATAAGGCCTGTGATATTCACTAAAAAAACGATATTAGCTCTCCGTTGCTGGCTCATTGCGACTTCTGGACTTAGTATTCCATCGGTGAATTGTCCTGCTCCAAAAATCTCTCTACCGGCAAGAAGAGCGCGGCCGGCCAAGCGGGCATCAGTTCGACCCACTTGGGCTCCCCATAATCCATCAGCCAGTGCCGGAGCGCAAACCATCAGGGCTGGAATGGTTCCAAGTCCAGACCATATTCCAACGCCACAGACGACTGAGGTGGCAAATCCAACGCCGATCGAGGAACGAATTCTTCTGGTTTGTTGTCTTTTTAAATCTTCCCAAGCATTACAAAGAAGGCGCTGACTGTTTGGGTTACTGTGACTCGCTATAATACTCTCGATTTGTGTGTTGAAGTTCACAAGCCTCATCTCATGGTCTCTTAGAGTGAGATTGGGATAGCTCCAGAAGCTTCGACTGTGACGGGTTTGTAAACCTTGTATTGTGTTAATAAAATCTTCGTTAAATTGAATAAGTCGATCAAGAGCATTGATGATTTCATTAAAAGTTTCAACTTGACTGTCTTCCATAAAGGCGAGGAGGGGATTGGTGAAATTGAGTGTTTCGGCCACATATTCAAAGTAATGACGAACACTTTCGATAATGTCTCTTAAGTTAGCGTTGGGTTGCACTCGGGCCGTGCGAATAAAGACATGGGTCCACATTTCTACCATTTTTTCTTGCAGTGATTCTGAAAAAGTGAGTCCATCAATATTAAGGTTTGCAATATGAACTGCGTGAATATGTCCATGTTGGATCCATATCAGCATATCGCCGACAGTGCGTGGGGAGCGAATCCCACCCTGTAGCGCACGTGGAAGTTCGGCAATCGCTCGTGCTATTTTGGCAAGTTGATACTGTTCTCTTACGGTAGTTAAAAAAGTTTGGGCGAACTCTTGGCAGTTTTGATCATTGCAACTTTGAAAGTCATTGCGTGCCCTTTCGAGGTTGCTCATGGCACTTCTTGCATCACGCAAAAGATTTCGTTTAGTTTGATTTAAAAGTTGTTCCCTTTGACTTTCTTGGCTTGGAGCATAGGAGTAATTCTCACAGACCGACTGGGCCCACAGTGAAAAGGGAAAAATAACTAAGCACACGAGCAACACTAATTTTGAAAAATAAAAATGACTTTTAGCCATACACACTCTCCGGTTATTGGAGAGAGCATTTTTTAAGCCAAATTTTAGAACTTAAAATTCCTTTGTTATTCTAAATATTTGAAATCCTTTCAGGGTGAATAGAAGGACAATATTTGCTTCTTTTTGTTCTGAAAGAGACAAGAAAAGTCACCTCTTAAAAAGATTGGTCACTATTTTTTTTACAATTCGATTCTTATTAAGTCTGGGCCTGACTTTGCTGGTTCTATTGGTAGAAGTGCCTACAAATAGACTCCTTGAATATGATTGTATGAACTATCAATTGATTTTCAATTATCAGTTGGTTTTCCATTTGTTATTTATAACTAGTCGGTTAGAAATAATTAGATCCAATTTATTGACCTTTTAAATCTCGAGCCATTAGAACAATGAGAGTAATTTTCGTTACCAACAAAATTCAAAGGGAGATAAAAAATGAAGTCACTATCTATATTATTCGCCATGTTTTTTTCTAGTTTAGCTTTTGCTCAAACAGATATTCAATTACCTCAGGAAAAATGGGCGGGCCAATTCACTAAGTTTGTATGTGATGATTCAGGGCAAGCGGTTTCTGCTCCGACAACAATGAGTAATATGAATGTCAACTTTGAAATGATCTCAACGGATCGTACTCTTGATAATGCTCTTTTACGTGCCACCTTTACAGAAAATGGTCGTACTTGTCGCTACAATGCTGTTTTATTTGCAGACAATGCCAATAACCGAGTGCAGTTGGTTCAGTCACTGGCCTTCACAACAGAAGGTGAAGCCACGGCTTATAGAGATTGTGTACAAGGCAAAGAGGTCCTTGATCAGCTCTTGTTAGACAATGAATATCTTTATTATGGTCACCCACACAATTTGGCCATAATGGCTCCTATGGTTGATGCGGCCAATGTTTGTGGTGAAGGGGCTGAGTTTGTTGGAATTAACTTTGGCAATGCTGGCAAGTTATAAGCATTTTGAGAAACACCTCTCCATTTTAATTTCTTCGTTTAATTCACTCGATCTTGATTTCAAAAGGTCGAGCTTATCAAGAATATTTAAAAAATGAGAGGGGAGGGTTCTGTAAAGGTCTTTGTTGTTACAAAGACAGTCTTTTAAAAGACTTTTTTAAGGGTGGGGAAGTTGAACAATAAAGCTTACAAAAAAATCTATAGCCTCCATATAGCCATAGGGTTGCTTGTAAGCTTTAACTTTTTTCTACTCTCTGTAAGCGGACTGATACTTTTGTTTAAAGAAGAGTTGTCTTCCCAGCATCAAGTCAGTTCAAAAGATTATTCCTCTTGGGAAAAAATGGTTCCCACAGTTCTCAGTGAGGTTAAACAAAAATATCCAGAGCTATTTCCACTGGCGCTTTTTCAGGATGAAAAAAATAAAAATATAATAAAAATTCGTTTAGGGACCGAGCCTGAGACTCGATTGAGAGATTCTGTAAAACTCAATTACAATGTCGAGACCTTATCATTTGGAGAGAGCGCAAAAAAAGAACATGGTTTTTTTGTGTGGTTATTAGAACTCCATCGAGAATTGTTTCTAGGTTTTTACGGTAAGCTTTATGTAGGCTTTATTGGTCTGCTTTATGTTTTTTTACTAATCAGTGGATTTGTTATCTATGGTCGATTTATGAAAAATCGACGTTTTGGTGATATTAGAAATGTATTAAAATTTAAACTAGCCGATCTGCACAAATATTTTGGAGTCACAAGTTTCGCCTGGGCCCTTTTGGTGGGATTCACGGGTGCACTTTTGGCTTTTAATAGTTTGATTATCAAATACTTTCAGGCTTCGACTTTAAATCAATTGGCAAGTAAGTACGAAAACTCAAAATCTCAAGATATTAATTTAGCCAGTCTTTCTCAATTAATTAAGCAAGTACAAGATAAAATAGTGGATGCTAAAATAACATTTATCTCCTTCCCCAGCTCTGAATTTGGAGTCGAGGGTAATTTTGTATTTTTGCTCGAAAAAATTTGGTTGAATCGTGAACAAGCCAGTCATGTGGTTGTGGGAGACCCTCAACTGGGTGCGATTAAAGAAATTGTTGAAATTCCCTTCTATTTAAAAGCTTTAGTTTTATCTCAACCTCTTCACTTTGGTGATTTTGGAGGGCTTCCACTAAAGCTTGTGTGGTTCTTTTTTGCACTGATGTCTCTTTTTGTCATGCTTATGGGAATTGGTTCTTATTATATTAAAAATAAAAAGAAAAAGTCTTCAGGAGAAGTTTTAAAATCACTGAAAGGGCTTTCTGTAGAACGTTCGGTTTATGCTCGTCCGCTTATATTTGTAGGATTAACATCTGTGGGTGTTGTTGGGGCGTTATTTAAAACCGGTCTACTTTTTTATTTTAGCTTATTTGTGATGAGTCTTCCTTTGCTCTATATAGTGGGGAAAGCGAGGACACGTGTTTAATCCAATCCCGTCATGTGTGTGGATCGCTTTAGTAAATACTTTTCTCTTTGCTTTTACTCAGGGAGTTGTCATACCTCTTTTTCCACTGTTATCACAACGTTTAGGACTTTCTCTGCCTATAGTTATTGGTTGTTTTAGTTTAGGAACTTTCCTTTTTGTATTTATGAGTCCCTATTGGGCTTTAAAAAGCGAAAATATCGGACGAATCAAAGTTCTTTTTATTGGGTCCTTGGGACTTCTCGTTTCCTTACTTATTTTAATATTTTTGCTTTTTTCACAAGCTTATCCAGTTTCGTTATCACTTCTTTTTCTTGTCTTGAGTCGCCTAATCTATGGACTAACCGCTTCGGGTATCAATCCTGTTGCGCAAAGTATTCAGGCTGACTCGTCCGAACTTGCAAGCCGTCCCATGGTCCGACATTCATTGAGTTTAAATCTCGGTCGGTTGATGGGCTTTTTATCTGTTTTTCTTTTTATTGATGTGCTCTCGCCTTTATTCTATACATTATCATCTCTTTTGGTTCTTTTAATTTTATCTCAAATTTATTTAATAGTTCGGCAGAGAAACATTCTTAGGGCTTCCAAAAACTTAAGTGAAGTTAAGAAAAGATTTAAATTTGATCTTCATGCAGGTAGTCCTTTTTTAGTGGCCTTTTGTTTTGCTATTTATTTAGAACTTATACACTCCTCACTCGCCGGAAAAATAGAAAGAGTTTTTAACTTAACAGGAGAGAGGGCGGCAGAGCAAAGTGCCATCCTGTTTGTAAGCGTTATTTTTATCATAGTTCTTATTCAGTTGTGCTTGTTGTTTGTTAAAGAGATTCCATCAGATAAAGGTCGACAAGTGGGGGCTTTATTTATGGTTATTGGTGGCATTTTATTTTCAGTTTTTAGTAATCTTTGGCAACTTTATGTTGCTGTTCTTCTACTGGCCGTGGGGCTTGCCCTAGTTCCGATGTTTAATTTAGCAAAGCTAAAAACTATTTATGGTTCAAGGGGGTACTCCGAAAAAGCGGGTTGGATCTCATCATACTACACCCTAGGTTATTCTATTGGTGGGCTCTTGGCGGCTTTTTCATTTCTCTTTAAGGCTGAGGTTCTCTTAGGAATTCTGCTTTTGTTAGGTTCCCTATTGTTGTGGTTGTGTTTTCCAGTTTCAAAGTCTTTGTTACTCAAGAGGGGGTCTTGTGATTGAAAAATCTATGCGTGTTAAAGCTGAAGAGCACTCGCTCAATTCCTTTTTGAACTCTTTTTTAAAGGAGTGGAAAGCTTTTGAGGTGGTCAAAGAGTCTACAGAATCTTTTGTCCTTATTTCTATAAAGGATACTCGATTTAAAGTGCCCGTAGTCAGCGATTCTCTTGTTGGTAAATTTCATGTTGCAGGAGAAATACAAAAATTAGCAAAAGACAAAGTGGATCGTTTGAGGCCCGTTGATTTTATAGCGGACCTAATAGGTTTACTTGATCCTGGACATACAGAGGGAAGTAAAGCTTTTTACAGTCGTTTTTTACAAAGTGTTTCTTCAATGGAAGAGGTGTTGGTTGACTCGCTCAGCGTGCAAAAATCTACCGTTGGTGCATTTATTGAAAATGAGCAAACCTTTTTATTGGGTCATCCTTTTCATCCCACTCCTAAAAGTCGTGCTCCTTTGAATGCTGAAGAAGCCCAAAAGTATGCCCCCGAATTCAAACAAGACTTTGCGTTAAAGTGGTATTTGGCTTCGCCAGAGATACTTCATCAGCACTCAGCAGAGAAATTTGATAAGAATGACTGGAGTAGTGAGTTAATAGAAGATAAGGCTTTGTTACATAATAATTCTTTTTATAAAAAAGGTTATAAGCTTTTTCCAGTGCACCCGTGGCAAGAAGTGCAACTTAAAAAGCATCACTACTTTAAACATTACTTAGATCAAAAGTTACTTGTTCCTATTGGAGAAAGTCACAAATCTTGGAAAGCGACATCTTCTTTGCGTAGTGTTTATTCGGAAACAAGTCCCTATATGTTGAAGTTTTCTTTAAGCCTAAAGTTGACTAACTCAATCAGACACCTTCTCCCTAAAGAAGTGGATAGAGGCTTGCAACTTTATGATGTGGTCCACACAGACAAGATAAAACCATTTTTTAAAGAATTTCCTCAGTTCAATATTATTTGTGAACCAAGTTATCTATGTCTTAAAGATCTCAGTGGGCATCTCACTCCTGAGTCTGTTGTTATATGTAGAGAAAATCCTTTTAAGGGAGATTTAGCTAAAAACAAGTGTGTACTTTCTAAATTAACACAAGATTCACCATTTGGTTCTCGGTCTGTCCTTTTGGAATTTTTAGAACAACAGTATGGAGATAACAAACTTGTCATTGAGAAGTGGTTTAATGAATATTTAAATAATGTTCTAGAACCTTTTCTCATTCTTCAAAGTAACTATGGTGTTTTATTGGGGGCTCATCAGCAGAACCTTATTTTAACACTGGATAATAATATGCCCACAGGCTGTTATTTTAGAGACTGTCAGGGGACGGGCTATTCGCATTTAGGCTATAAACTTTATTCTTCTGAGGTTTTGAATATTAAAGAGGAAAATGAAAATGTGGTCTCCAGCGAAATGGGACATGCACTCTTTGGTTATTACCTAATAGCTAATTCGACTTTTGGTGTTATTTCTGCTCTCAGCGTGAATCATCCTGATTTAGAGAAAAAACTCATTTTAAACATGAGAAAGAAGTTGAATGACTTAAAGAAACAAGGAGTAAAAGATCCTGGTTTCTTAAATTACCTTCTAGAAAGTTCAGAAATAAAGTTTAAGGGTAACTTTTTTTGTACATTTAAAGATATCAATGAAAATACCACAATCAACCCCTTATCAATTTATACAATGATTAATAATCCCATTCATACAAGTGTAGAGGAGATAGTTTTATGAAGTTTCTTTTTAATAATATGGCCAATGAAGCCTCTTATCGTGTTCATAAAGGGGATGGACAAATCGTTTTGGAAAGCTCAAACCGTCAATTGTATACTTTTGATTGGATTTCTGTAGAAAACGGAGTGCGACTGAGTGGCAGTTCTCTGGTCAATGATTCTGGATTTTATTTTAAACTTTTAAATGAAGTATTTAGTTCTCAGCAAAATGTTGATTTTATCCAGTTGAAAGTTTTAAGTGAGAGCCAGCTGCCACAGTTTTTGAGAAGTTTTATTGAGAATGAATATTTAGTTATTAATAAAAATCAATTCTCTCAAATTTCTGATTTTTGGGTTGATGATCGTTTGCGAGCTGGAATGGTCGAAACATGGATTGAAACGGATGGTCGATCACACCCCAAAAGGGAAAATTTACCTAAAGGAGTTCTTTATAGGAGATATTTTTCTCATATAGATAAGGAAATTAGTTTTAGAAGTGTTGATATTGATTCTGATTTGGATTTGTTTCATGAGTGGCATAATAAAGAAAGAGTCTATGATTTATGGGAACTCAATCAATCAAAAGATGATCTAAAAAACTACTTAAAAAAGGGAGAGAGTGATCCGCATCAAACCCCATTAATATTAGAGATTAATGGAGAGTCAGCTGGTTATTTTGAAATTTACTGGGCAGCAGAAGATCGCATAGGTCCTTATTATGATTATGCACCCTTTGATCGAGGTTTTCATTTTTTAATTGGTGAAGAAAAGTTTCTAGGTCTTAAAAATACTCAGTCCGTCTTGTTTTCAATAACTCAGTTCTTGTTTGTTGTGGACTCAAGAACAAGGCGAATTGTAGCTGAACCGAGAAGTGATAATAAGGCCGTTCTTAAGTATTTAGAGTTTGTCCCAGGGTGGGAGTTCATCAAGGAGTTTGATTTTCCTCACAAAAGATCCGCTCTTTTGTCTGTGAAAAGAGAAGCTTTCTTTCAAGGTAAGATGCTGTAATGACTTGTTGGGGGAGAGTAAATCGAAATTTGATTGCAAAGACGATTGGTGAGTTAACTTATGAGCAAGTGTTAACTCCGAAAGCTATTGATGGGGTTGAAAACAAAACCTATCAACTTAATTTAAGAAATGGTGTTGTTTATTTTTTTGAAGCTTGGGAAACAGTTTGGGAATATTTGAGAGTCCAGCCAGAGTCTATAAAAAGAGTGCCACAGCTTGAAGAGCCACTTGAAGCGGCTCAATTCTTTATTGATGCCCAAGAAGACCTGAATTTAAGTGACCTTACTATGGGGCCTTTTTTAGAAGAAATGAACTCGACTCTCCATTCGGACCTTGTTCTTTTAGAGAAGAGTCAAAATATATCTGTTGATCAAATTAGAGAAATGAAACCCTCACTACAGCAAAGTTATTTTCCAGGACATCCTAAAATCTTACTTAATAAAGGTAGAATGGGTTGGTCTGAAGCGGATATTTTAGCCTATTCTCCTGAGTCAAATAATGAAGTGCGTTTTCACTGGTTAGCGGTTCATCGAAGTGAAGTGGTTATTGGAGTGGATCAAAACTATCAATACGATGACTATATTGAGCAATGTTTAACTCCTTTTGAGATTCAGTCTTTTAAAGAAAAGTTGAAAGAGGAAGGAGCGGATCCCTCTAGTTATTATATCATGCCAGTTCATCCTTGGCAGTGGGATCAGTATGTGAAGATTCAATTTCAAGGAGAAATATTAAAGAAAAAAATGATCGACTTAGGGGTCGCTGGTGATCCTTTTGTTCCTCAAACATCGATTAGAACCTTTAGTAATGAAGAAAGGCCACAAAAGTGTGATGTGAAGCTTTCTCTGAGTATTCTCAATACCTCAGCTGTGCGCGGTCTTCCGTCGCGCTACATAGAGGTTGCCCCTCAAACATCTCAAAAACTCAGTGATATATGCGAGAAAGATAAAGTTTTATCTGACCGTAATACTCGTATTTTAAAAGAATCAGCCGGTTTAGTTTATCGGCACCCGCATTACTCAAAGGTCAAGGGGGTTCCTTACCGTTACAACGAGTTTTTAGGTGTTGTATTCCGTGACAGTTTAGCCTCTCAGCTCGAAGGGGATGAATCAGCTCTTATGACCGGTGGATTATTTTATCAAGACGAAGATAAAAAGAGCTTGTTAGTTTCTTATCAGCAAAAATCAAAATTGAACTTAGAAGAATGGTTATGGCATTACTTTGATAAGGTTGTAGTGCCACTTTATCATCTGCAATTGAGATATGGTATAGGTCTTGTAGCTCACGGGCAAAATGTCATTGTCATCTTAAAAGATAATGCTCCAAGTGGTGTTATTCTTAAGGACTTTCAAGGAGATCTTCGTTTTTCAGAGAAAAATGAGTACAGTCAAAAAATATTTAAAGACCAATTAAGCTGTTATGAAAAATTAAAACCTGAATACTTGATTCATGACTTGATCACTGGTCATTTTGTGACTGTTCTTCGCTTTATCTCGGCTTCTTTGAGAGAATCTGTTGGTTTTGAAGAAGGAAAATTTTATGGAAGCTTGTCTACTGTGATTAAAAAATATCTTTCTGAAAATGGATTAGCAGAAGAAGCGGAGTATTTAAATTTGCTCAGTCCACAAATAAAAAGAGTTCTTTTAAATAAGGTCCGTTTTTCTATTGGTTATGGTGATTCAGATGCCAGACCCAAGCCGATGTTAGGTAAAGATTTAATCAATCCTCTTCATAAAGGATATCAATATGCAGAATTTTAAGAAACTCATCGGAGTGGGGCTGGGTCCCTCTAATTTAAGTTTAGCCGCACTTTTGCATGGTAAAGAATCAGATGTGTTTTTTTTAGAAAAGAAAAAAAAGTTCCAATGGCACCCTGAGATTATGTTCGATGATTCGACCATGCAAACAACTTATCTTAAAGATTTAGTAACACCGGTTGACCCAACCAATCCCTATTCGTTTCTAAATTATCTTTGTGATAAAGGTTTATTCTATGCTTTTTTAAATACTCAAAGGACATCTATTACTCGAAAAGAGTATCAGCTCTATGGTCAGTGGGTGAGCCGTCAGTTACAAGAAAAAGTAGAGTATGAGACCGATGTTTACGCTGTTTCTTTTAAAAATAAACATTTTGAAATTCAAACAAATAAAGGTTTGTGGAAAAGTCAGTCGGTAAGCGTTGCTACGGGAAAAAAACCTTGGACCCCTGAGTTTGCATCGTCTTTTTTGGGTGAGAGAGTTTTTCATGCCAAATCACCACAATTGAAAAAGATGAATTTACAAGGAAAAAGAGTGGTTGTTGTTGGCGGTGGTCAAACGGGTGTAGAAATTTTTAGAAACGCATTGAATGAAAAGTGGGGACGAGCCGACTCTTTGGCACTCATTTCAAGGCGAAATAATCTAGAGCCTCTTGATGAATCCGCTTTTGCCAATGAATATTTTACTCCAGATTATGTCAATCAATTTTGGGAGCAGCCACAAGATAAGAAGGACGTCTTGGTGGCTAGTCAAAAATTAACGAGTGATGGAAACACACCTTACTATTTGAAAGAGCTTTATAGAGACTTATTTCAACTTCGTTATATTAATGAAGATCCTCGGAATATTAATATTTTACCAATGAGAAGGGTTGAGAAATTAGAGGAAGTGAATGGTGAGTATAAATTAAGAGTGGCAAATCAATTCACTCAACAAGATGAAGAAATAAAAGCTGACATTGTAATTCTTGCTACCGGTTTTAAAGAAGGACTTCCTCCTGTGTTAGAGCCTTTGTTTTCCTCTCTTGAGTTGGATGATAAAAATCGTTTTATTTTCAATAAGAATTATTCTTTGAAATGGAACGGACCTAAAGAGAACAAAATATACGCTCTCAACTTCAGTCGACATAACCATGGCATTATTGACCCTCAAACAAGCTTAATGGCTTGGCGCTCTGCCATTGTAATTAATGACTTTTTGGGTAAAGAGGTTTATCGAGTTCAGAATCATGCTCCAAGCTTTTTAAGTTATCTGCCTATGAATACACGTGAGGTTTAAGAATGTTATTAAATATTATTTTGTCGTTTAATTTTTTATTTGCCCAGGCCAATTCCGTTGAAGTTCTAGAGGTGAGAGGGACAAAGGAGCGCAAGAGTTTTCTTGAACTTATTGAAAGTGTCTCTGTTTTGGGAGAAGAGGAGTTACCTGGAGCCGGTCGTGAGAATGATTTAGAGATTCTCAACGGTGTTGCCAATGTGCAGGTGAATAATAATAATGAATCTTTTAGTATTCGAGGTATTAATAGCACAGGAGTTACTGGCTTTCAGAAAGACAACCTAGCAAGTCTATTAATTGATGGTCTCTTTCAGACAGATCTTGCTCTGCAAGCAGGGTCTTTTAATCTTTGGGATATGGATCGTATTGAAGTGCTGCGCGGGGCACAGTCAACGACACAAGGAATTAACTCTTTGGCTGGTTCAATTAATCTCTATCACCAAGATCCGACTTTTTCTCATCAGGGGGCAGCGCGAGTGACATTAGGAAATTTTGATCATACTGAAATGGGTTTAATGGTCAACGTCCCACTGAGTTCACAGTTAGCCACGCGTGTGAGCGTTGAAGGAGAAAGTAATGGTGGTTACATCACCAATGAAGCCACTGGTGATGAGCGTTGGGGGCAAAGGACTCGTCAAAGAGCTGAAACAACCACATTGTATCGAATCAATGACAGTCATGATCTTCGGATCAATGCAAAGTACAATAAAAATAGGCAAGGAGGAACATACACTCAAGGAAATGATCCCTTTGATTACAAAGTTTATGAAGATGAAGGTTTTATTAATGAAACTGAAAACCATCAGTTTTCAGGTCTATTTTCAAGTCTGTTAAGTGAGCATTTGAGTAATGAGTTCTTTGTTGGTTATTCAAAAAGTCGTCAGCATCATTTCTCGGATGCTGACGGACAACCAACTAATATCGCTGGAAGAAGAGATGAGTTTCGCAATGACCATTTCTTTACTGTAGAAAATCGTTTTTATATTGAAAAAGACAGTTTTACAAACATGCTGGGTTTTCATATTCACGATTTTCAATTGCAAGAAGCCTATAACTTCAACTTGCTTTTTCCATTACCTGGAAATTTATCCACCCCTGTTAATGTCGGGCAGGATGTTAATAGAACCCGTAAAGTCTATTCTGTCTTTGACTCCTTTACTTACCGCTTTAATGATAACCACTCACTGGTTTTAGGGCTACGTGGTGAGATCGCCGAGTCTATTTATGGAACGGAAGTTAATGGGCAGAGGTTACAAAATCTGGGTGCTCCCACCAATGCCGCCGTTGATGCCTATATTGCTCAGGTAGCAGGTGAGTACCAAGGATTTCAAAACAATTTTGTTTTCCTCCCAAAAATTGGCTATTCCTTAGGTTTTGATGAACACCGTTGGGGATTATCATACACTCGTGGCTATCGTACATCGGGTGTGAGTATTAATAGATTAAGAGCCACTGCTGTAGAGTATGATCCTGAGTTTACGGATAATTATGAACTGTCTTATAAATACTCAAAACAAAACCTTCAGGTTGCTGCGAACTTTTTCTATATTCAGTGGACGGATCAGCAAGTTCAAGTGCAACTCAGCAATAATTTTTACGACACTCAAGTGGAGAATGCTGCCAGCTCTCATCTTTTTGGTGGTGAGTTAGAAGGATGTTATCAATTAACTTCAAAGCAGAAGTTAAATCTTGGAATTGGTTATACTCAAACTCAGTTTGAGGATTTTCAAACATTATCTCAAAACTATACTGGAAAAGAATTTCCCTACGCTCCTCAATGGACCTCACGCTTGTCACACATCTACGATATCAGCCAAAACTTGAGTTTTTTAACTGTGGTTAGGTATTTACAAAAATCTTTTAATAATGCTGAAAACACAAGAGAGGGAGATAGTCAGTTTTATGTCAATCTCAATGGGGTTTACCGCCTTGGCCCTTGGACTTTTCAAGCTTATGTTAATAATTTACTTGATGGTCAGTTTTTAATCTATGATGGTCGACCTACAAGTAGCACTTCGCCTTATCAAACAAATTATTTTCAAACAAATGCACCAAGAGAGTCTGGTTTGAGAGTACGGTATGATTGGTAACCTTAATACCGTTTAGTTAAGATCCCAGTTTCGTTGACTGCGTCGTCGCGGTACTGTTCGTACAGCTTCCTCCTTGTGCCTCACTGCGAACTTAACTAAAGCGGTATTAAAAATAATCATTAACTGAACGGTATTACTGGTAATCTGAAGTCTTCTTCGTGCTTGGAATCAAATAACTTTATATTGAAAGTAATAAGTATGTGGCCCAAGCTGCAATAAAGGCAAGGAAGCCATAGCCGAGAACTAAAAGGGTTGGACCTTTATAAGAACCTAATTCACTTTTAAGTATGGCAAAAGTTGAAGCACACTGTAAGGCGATGGCGTAAAAAACCAGTAGGGCCATTCCTGAAGCAAAGCTAAGGCCGGCATTCTGGACATTTTCAATAAGTCCGGTAAAGTTCTCTTCCGCATTTTCAATCTCAAAAAGAGTTCCAAGAGTTCCGACAAAGACTTCTCTTGCAACAAAAGAAGTTAAAATGGCAACTCCATACTTCCAATCCAGTCCAAGAGGAGCAAGTATTGGCTCAATCCAGTGACCGAGATAACTTAGGTAAGAGTTATCCAGTTGGCCCTCAGGAAAGTAACCTAAAATCCAAACGATAATAGTCACTGTGAAAATAACTCCACCAGCTCTTTTAATAAATTGCCAAACACTTTGTAAGGAGCGACTAAAGAGAGGGCTCCAGTGAGGGAGGCGGTATCTTGGGAGTTCAAGAATAAAGGGAATATCGGGCGCCTTAATTTTTTTAGAACGGGAGAGTAGCCATGAGACAACAAGGGCGACAAAAATACCAAGTAAGTACATTGCGAATAAAGCAAGTCCCTGTAATCCAATAAGTCCACTCAAATAGGTGGTTTGAGGAATAATAGCCGCAATCAAAAAGGCGTAAACGGGGAGACGGGCTGAGCAACCCATGAGAGGTATGATTAATAAAGTGAGCAGACGCTTACGAGGGGAATCAATCATTCGAGCAGCAAAAACAGCAGGAATGGCACAAGCGTGACCCGTGAGCATGGGAATAAAGCTTTTTCCTGAGAGACCAAAATAACGAAGAGGTCTATGGCACAGCATGGCCGCTCTGGCTAAATAACCAGAATCTTCTAAAATACCGATGATAAATGTTAGAAAAAAGATTTGTGGAACAAACACGAGAAAAGATCCGATACCTCCAAAAAATGCATCAACAATGAAATCTCTGATTGTTCCCTCTGGCACGAAAGTCACTGTGGATTCGGCAAGAAAGCCGATGAGTGCTTCGGTCATATCCATAAAAGGCACGGCAAAGGTAAAAACAGACTGAAATAAAACAGTCATTATGATTAAAAAAGACAGCAGGCCCCATAAAGGAGAAAGTAAAATTTGATCAAGTTTTGAGACTTTTAAAGTTTTATTTTTACGATCGGAACCATAAAGGTTGGAAAGCTTTTGGGCGCTTTCAAAATAGGACAGACCTAAAGGTTTAGGGGATTCAATGGAATTATTAAGAGTTTCAATAAGTGTTGATAGACCCTGTTCAGTTTTAGCCGAAATAGCCAATAGAGGTGTTCCAAGTTCTAGTTGTAAGCCCTGCCAGTCAATATCATTGAGATCGTCAAGCTCATCAATCATATTGATAGCAAAAATTACGGGAACGTTCATTTGAGCCGCTAATTCTCGAACTTCAAGTCCCATACGCAGACTGGAATTGAGATGGGAGGCATCGAGAACACATAAAATAGTGGTAATATCTTTGTTGGTCAGTGATTGTTTAAAGCGATCAACAGAAATAACTTCATCTTGTGTTAGAGCGCCAAAACTATAAAACCCAGGGAAGTCATAAAAGGTAAAACCTTTTCTTTCCCCTTTTTTAACTTCTACTGTAATACCTGGGAAGTTAGTGACTTTTTGATTTAATCCCGTCAAACGATTAAAAAGAAGACTTTTACCTGAATTTGGCTTGCCAACAAGAGCCACTGATTTCATTTGAGAGACTCCTTTTTCACGATGACCATTTCGCAAATCCAATCTTCTAAAGCAAAAGTTCCTCCACTCAAACGATAGGAGTTGACTCCTCCCCAGGGGCTTCCAATCAAACAGGTGACTTTTTGTCCTTTTTGAAGTCCAAGATCAGACAAACGCTGGACGACCTTTGGAGAATCCAACGGGACTTCAATAATAGAAGCTGTTTCAAATTTTTTTAGATCTTTAAGTTTCATAACTACGTTGTCTAACAGTTCTAATGGGAAAGGTCCTTATGAGCCAATAAAAAATTAATTTCTATGATATTTGTCGGTATTTTCATGGTTTTAGAGGATTAATGAAAGCTACCTGAAACTCATTTGGGTTTTTGTTTTAAAGGATGTGGTAAGGAGGACACGTCCGAAGGCCTAAAGATAAAAAAGATACAAACAGTGTGTTTTAAAAAATCAGTTGCGAGAGTCCGTAGCCAATTGTCATGGTAAAAAGAAGAGCGATTATATTAAGTAAAATACCAGCTCTTAACATTTCTTTTACCGGAACCATCTGGGTGCCAAAAACAATGGCATTGGGAGGTGTAGAAATCGGCATGGAAAAAGCAAAGCTTGAGGCGAGAGTGGCTGGTAGAGCTGTTAGAAAAGGATCAAGCCCTTGTGATTCACCAAGTTTCATGATCATGGGAAGGGCCACCACACACAAGGCGACATTGCTCATAATTTCAGTTAAGAAAAGAACGGCTCCGGTCATTACGAAAATCAGGAGGTACGGATGAGTGAATTGAAATGAAGCCAAATTCTCAGTAATAATTCCCAATAGTCCGACATCCTTTAATGACTTTGCAAGAGCCATTCCGCCACCAAAAAGTAAAACAATGTCCCAAGGCAAAAGTGAAACATCTTTGAGATTTAAAACAGGTTCCAATGTTTTAGAATTCGAGGGGATTAGAAATAAGAGAAATCCACATAATATTGCGATTGATGAATCGTTTAGGAAGTGAAGGCCTAAAATGTAATGGATCACATCTTTAAATATCCAAAGAGAAGCGGCTAGCATAAAAATGGAAATCGTTATTTTTTGTCTGTTGTTTAAAGTTCCTTGAGTCGACAATTTGTTGTGAATGAAATCTTTAAAGTCTTTTGGGATTTTGACAGCATAAGGGTTGAGCCACCTTAAAAAACAAAACATAGTTGAGAGTAGAACTATAACAATGGGGAGTGTGACAGCCATCCATTTCCAGAAATCAATATTTCTTTTATAAATTTCATCGAGATAACCCACAAAAACGACGTTAGGAGGGGTTCCGATGGGGGTCGCGATTCCACCAACATTAGCGGAGTAAGCTAAACTTAAAAAAAGAACCAATGAAAATCTTTTTAGATCGGTGGTGTCTTCTAAATGGGCTTCTAAAAAGTGGATGACGGAAAGAGCAATGGGTACCATCATAACTGTGGTTGCCGTATTTGATATCCACATACTTAAAAAAGCCGTGGTCAGTATAAAACCAATGATAATTCCGTGATCTGTACGACCTGTGAGTTTTAAGATATTGAGGGCTAATCTTTCATCAAGTTTTGTTTTCTCAAGGCCTCTAGCAATAATAAACCCGCCTAGAAAAAGAAAAATAACGGAGTTGGAATAGGAGGGAGTTATTTGACTCAGTTCTTCTAGGCCTAAGAAGGGGAGGTAGAACAATGGGATCAAGGCTGTTATGCCAAGGGGTAAAACTTCAAAGATCCACCACAGTACCATCCAAAAACCCATTAACAGAGTTATGATAAGAGGCTTCTCTCCCAAGAAACTGAGAGCATTAAAAAATACTTCACTAAAAATAAGTATTATTGGGAAAAGTAAAATAAAGAGTCGATGTTTCATAGGGAATTCAATAATATCACTTAAATTCAAATATAAAAAAACTATTAAGTTCTTTTTAGTTTTTTTGAAGGATTTTATATTGAGGATAAGTACTGAAAAAAGTTTACGTTCTTGTACATATGACAATTTCATAATTGTAAAAGTGAAAGACTCTTTTAATTCACAAAATCTAAACAATAAGTCTCATTTGTCGATCTAAGCTGTTTTTCTCTCATTTTAAGCCTTAAACAAAGATTTTAAAGAAAAAGACAAGAGGAGAGAATGTGGTTGTTGCATGAAGTGCCGTTGACGCTTCCAGTAGATTTCGTTATGTTTGGTTAATCTTAAATAAAAATTTGTGCATTAGGTGCTGTGGAAATTTTATCCAGTATAATTGCTCACGCAGAGGCCTTAGTTTATAAAAAATATTCTATGGTATTAGTGATAAATTTCTTTTTTAAAATTCTTTGAATTGAAGATCTTTTGTGACTAAATTTTCTAAGACCTATCATGTAATGGAACCGAATCTTCAGCTTTTAAGCTTACAAAAAGTAAGTTTTGCTGACGCTACAGGAGGGATAAGATTCAAGATTCTCAAATAAATAAACCTGTTTTTCTTGCCTCTTCTTTGATTATTTTTTTGATAACCATAACGGGCTCTATTTGGCCTGACTTTACAGAGTCTTTTTTTAAAAATATTCAGAATTGGTTAGTGGCTCAAGCGAGCTGGATTTATATTTTGGCTGTGGCCGGTATGGGTATTTTTTCCTTTTGGCTTATGTTTAGTCGAATGGGTGATATTAAGCTGGGTCCCAATCATTCTGAACCTGACTATACCTATTCAAGTTGGTTTGCTATGCTTTTTTCAGCAGGGATGGGTATTGGACTATTATTTTTTGGTGTAGCTGAACCCATCATGCACTTTGCTTCTCCCCCAGTTGGAGATCCACAAACAATTGCCAGTGCAAAAGAAGCGATGAATATTACATTTTTTCATTGGGGTCTACATGCTTGGGCTATTTACGCCCTTATGGCAGTGATACTGGCTTACTTTTCCTATAGGAAAAACCTTCCTTTGCTACCTAGATCTATATTTTATCCTTTTTTAGGTAAGAAAATTTATGGTCCTCTTGGGGATCTAGCAGATATGTTTTGTATTATCGGAACACTTTTTGGAGTTGCCACTTCATTAGGTTTTGGAGTCACTCAAGTGAATGCTGGTCTTAATTATTTGTTTGAGATTCCTCAAACGTCCAGTATTCAAGTGATACTAATAGCTGGGATTACAACTCTTGCGACAATTTCCGTTGTACTAGGTCTTGATGGAGGGATTAAAAGACTCTCAAACCTTAATATGATATTAGCTGTACTACTTTTACTGACAATATTGGTTTTGGGAAACACCGGTGAATTGATGAAGTCTTTTGTAGAGAATACCGGAGCCTATTTATCTGATATTACTCATAAGACTTTTAATCTTTATGCTTATGATAAGAAAGATTCTTGGATTGGCGGTTGGACCCTTTTATATTGGGGGTGGTGGGTATCGTGGGCCCCTTTTGTGGGAATGTTTATAGCTCGTATATCCAGAGGTCGAACGATTAGAGAGTTTATGGCGGGAGTTCTTTTCGTCCCAACCGGTTTTACATTTTTTTGGATGACTGTTTTTGGCAACTCAGCGATTTCAATTGTATTGGAAAAGGGCGGCCAAGAGCTTGTCAAAGCCGTGGACGATAATGTGCCGGTGGCTCTTTTTAAATTTTTTGAATACTTTCCTTTTTCAAGTGCGCTTTCGCTTTTAGGATTAATGTTGGTCATAACCTTCTTTGTTAGTTCTTCTGATTCAGGGTCTTTAGTTATTGATACTTTAGCTTCTGGTGGTGCTGAAGAACCTCCAGTCTGGCAAAGAATTTACTGGGCCGTTTTAGAGGGAGTAGTGGCTTCTGTTCTATTGTTGGCTGGTGGACTTGAAGCTTTGCAGACAATGACAATTGCTTCGGCTTTTCCAATGATATTTTTAATCATTATAGCTGTTTTCTCATTTTTGAAAGCTTTAAGAGAAGATTATGCACTTTTAAGCACTGTTCAGCATCACAGAGTTTCAGTGCCTCTCGCCCAGCCAGCCTCTTGGAAGGAACGACTGACAACTCTTTTTGATTGCCCAGGTTATGAAGAAGTTAAAAAGTTTATGGAAAAAGAAGTGAAGCCAGCATTTGAAGAATTAAAGGACGAGCTTGTGCGCAAGCAATTTGATGTTCATCTAGATTATAATATTCATGATTCCATCCGCATTGTAGTGAACCAAAAAGGTGTAGAAGATTTCTCATATGGTATTAGGCTACAGCAGTATGCTGTTCCCGATTATACCCCTTCTGATTCTAAAAAGTACTTTCGAGCCGAAGTTTTTACCCGGCAGGGAGGTCAAGATTATGATGTATATGGGTACAATCAAGAGCAAATTATTGCTGATGCTTTAAGGCAGTATGAAAAACATCTTCACTATCTGCATTTGGTTAACTCGGAACAACTTGAATTTCAAAAGAAAGATTAGCTTTTTTTCAAGTTTGAAATCAGTAAACTGAGTTAACTTCCTTTAGGAAGAGCGGACACAAGAGATAGAAGTGTAAACGGATGGTTCGTTGTAGTCGGGCACAGGTATTCCTAAATCCCATCGCCTTGGAGTAGGTGGGGCGGGGCTCACACGGTTTCGAGAAACTTGACAGATATGTCTTAAACGAAAAACAGCAGGAGCTGTTAGTTGTAATTGCACAGGTTGGGTTGAGTGGGCGGTTGTTCCTGGGCCAGAATATCCTCCACCAGCAGGGTAACGAGCCCCAGCAGAGCCAGAAGTCCAATCTTCAAGTACAACTTGATAACCTTCAATGGCTTCATAACTTTGTGTTGTTATTTTGCATTCGTAATTACCAGCATTGACGGTGAAGCTAAGGTATCCAAAAGCTCTTACATCAGTGAGTTGTACATTGTCTCCTTCGTCAAACTCCTCATCGCTTAAAGGGCGAAATTGACGGCCAGGAAGTGGGGGAGAGAGTTGTCGACAATTACCACCACCGATTTCGTCAGCGGCATTCCATGTGTTGGGGTCTTTGTATACAATTAAAAAAGATTCACTTCGTACTTTTTGTTTCCTTTTAACACTGATTTGATAATCGTCTGTATTCAGTCGATCGTTTATTTCTGATTTATCTCTAGGATTAAAGATAAGTTCAGCTTTGATAGTCACCTCTGGTCTTTGACACTGAGGTTGGCCGTTTGTGCAAAAGAACCAGGCTGCTAAGTTGTAACGAAAAGGACAGTTGTTGTTACCAGCACCGGCTGTACCGTTAAAAGTATTACATGGTTCTCCACTGCGATTAAAGCCGCCATTCGGGTTAGCACCTCTCATGTAAATAGAATTTGTCTCGGTATAGAGATTGAAGTCATATACTGAAGCTCCCGATAAAAAAGCACCGGTGTATGGATTGTCATTGTTGTGTGTACAGTTGGAGCCTTCAGCGCGAGTACAGCGCAGGCCTACATTTGCAGCCACAGTAAATTCCCAAGCTGTTTCACTTCTTATATACTCTTCCACTCTTGATTTTATAATAGAAGCCGTTGCTTTTAAGTCGGTACGTTTTTGAACAGAAACAACATTTTTCATCAATGTCGCTGTTCCTAATCCAACCAATGTCATTATGGTCATAACGATCATTATTTCAACAAGGGACATGCCCTTATGAGATTTTAGAATAGATGTATTTTTAGTATTTTTAGTCCATCTAAAATTCACAGTTTATCCTTTTCTCGTACAAGTCATAATTGTGTAGCGATTAATACCTATGCCGTCTAAATCCACACCGTAATTTGGCTTAGGTATTCCCATGTCAAAGTTATGGGCAGGGTTATCTTGAAAACAATAATGTTGGATTCTATAAAAATGATTTGTATTAGTCACTTCAAAGTCGACACTGCCAATAACCACAGTGGAAGTGTCTTGCGCTGAGTATCCACTGCCGACAATCATACTGTCAGTAGTATGGGCATTGTATAATCTAATTTTAAAGCCTCCTATTGCTCCATAGGATTCAGCCTTGATTTCACAAGTGTAAAATCCCAATTTCATTTGTACTGAAGAGTTGGGATTGTTAAGGCTAATAAGGGTGTTATTATGATTATAATTAATGTAGTTTAAGGAACGAGTTCTCCAGTTGCCACTATTGCAATTGCCTCCAGGAGTGTTTGTGGTTGCAAACATGACTTGGAACTTATCAATTTTATCAGGCTGTGATTTGCGAAACTCAAAATCCATTTTTCCACGAGCTTCCCAGCCGACCTCACCACCAGCGGTATCAATAAGTTCCATGCTATTGGCTATATGTAGATCATCAGCCGGTGAATATTTAAAGTCACCTTGAATTATGATATCAGGAGATTTGCAACTATCGAGACCAAAGTTACATATAAATCGGAGGCGGACATCATAACGGTAAGGGCAATCGTTATTGCCGGCCGCATTGTATGTCGTGCAACTTATATTTTCTCCAGTCTTGTCCGTAAAACCATGAGTTCCATTGTTGGCTCTAAAATAAATAACATTTTGTCGGTTGTAGATAACGAAGTTAGTAACAACGGCGTTATTATTACATTTGGTATTGTTATCCTCACGCAAACAACTTAATGAAGGATTGTTTGCAACAGTTTGTGCCCAAGACTCTTCATCTTTAAGAGTTTTGATCATTTGATCGCGCAAGCTAAAGAGTGTGGATTTGGTGTTACTTTTAGTGTTGAGTTTAACTAAGTTGTTAACTAGAGCGGTTGTCCCAAGACCCATGAGTCCTATGATAGCCATTACGACAATCAGTTCCATAAGAGAAAAGCCTGAGTTTTTGGATTTAAATGATTTTAAAATTTTCAAACTCAAACCTTTCCCTATGAGGACCTTGTGCAAGTGACTGCCGTATAGACAGTTGGATTAGTGGCTGTATAATCTTGGAGTGGAATACCTAAGTCAAAAAGATCAGATGTGTTTCGGCTATTTGTGCACTCATGACGAAGTTCAAAAGTTGTTGTTGCTGAAAGAACCAGTTGAACAGACTCTGTGGAATTTGCTGTTGTGCCAACCCCAGAAAAGCCACCTCCAGCTGCGTACTCACGATTATTAGCAACATTGAGTAAAAACACTCGGTAACCTGTAATGGCTTCAAAACTTTGAGTGGTGACTTTGCATTCGTAAGTGCCTGGTTGTAAACGAAATCTTTGAAAGCCAACTCCGGCCACTGAGTTGACTAGTTGAACGTTATCACCAGTATCGTAAGTTTCGCGAGTGAATGGACGAACCACCCCAGCGGGAGCTGTTGCTGGTAAGCAGTTACCTCCACCTAAGGTATCAGGGCCAGGACTAAATGTAGAAGGATCTTCATGGACAATTTGAAGTGTGTCATAACGTACCGCACGCCCTCTTTCCAGATTGATTCGGTAGTCTTGAACATTAATGCGAGCATTAACGGAACTTACATCTTTGGGATTAAAAACAAGTTCTCCACGAATAACCACTCTTGGCCGAGAACAGTTAGGTTGTTGATTTGTACATTGATACCATACGGCTAAACGGTAGCGAAAAGGACAAAAGTTATCACCAGAACCAATGGTTGCATCAAAGGTATTACAAGAATCCGTATTGGGAGTAAAACCACTTGTAGGAGCACTGGCTCGTCCATCAAAGTAAACGTTACCTTGAGGATCATAAATTCTAAAATTTACGGCTGAGGCACCAAGGAACCAATTAGGAGCTGTATCATTAGGTAATGGAGTTGCGTTATGTGTGCAATTAGGAGTGTTTGATCTTAAACAAGAAAGAGCCGCATTATTGGCAACAGAGTGAGCCCAAGCAGCATCATCTTGAATGTATTGTTCCATCCGCGCTTTAATTTGTGAGGCTGTTGACTTTAAATCTGTTCTTTTTTGAACTCCCACCATATTTTTTAAAAGTGAAGCTGTTCCCAAACCCACTAGTCCCATGATGGTTACGATAATCATAACCTCGATAAGAGACATACCTTTAGTTGAGGAAAGTTCTTTTTTAAAAATCATAAAACGCGCCCAAGAAATAAGAAAACTATCAATATTATATAATAAAATTATATCAGAGATTAATTGAATAATAACAAATGTTTGCCAAAACCCAACCTAGCCAATGGAATTGTTTTTAAATGAGACATATTTCGACAGAAAGACGAGTGTACTTTTGTATGTCTTTATTTGTTTGTTTTATTGTGAGTCACACCAACTCATGGGTAGTATGAGCTTCCAAGTATCTTTAAAACGCTTCCTCGCGACTTTAGATCCAAGATAAAGATAGAGATAGCCACTGTTGGCAGGGTAAGAAGATATAAATCCTAAACTTCCAAAGCCTTGACCATTGGTCGAGGTGTATCCTCTTTTTCCTGACTTATTTTTCCAACGAAGTTTTCGACTGTAAAGAGGTTTAAGGTTGACCTTTTGTACTGTGCCTGTTGAGTTTCTACACATGACTTGGAAATTCAGTCGCGAAAGATAAAGTCGCTGACAATCGGGATTTGAAGAGCGATTGGACTTAATTTCGCAGGTATTAAAAGCTTGTTCCTGGAAACCAATTTGTTCATTGGGGTGATCCATACCAAGTTCTGCTAAAAGTTGGTTTACGTCAATATCGTTATATTGTAATTCGCTACCAGAAGAGGCGTCTAAATAACTGGACTGACTTTTGGGTAATAGTTTTTTTATTGGCTTTGGTGTTGGTGTAGAGCTACAACCAAGTTGCACCAGTGATAAAGCTAATAAGAAGGACCAGTACGAAAGCTTCACGAGTTAATAGTACACAGTGGAATTGAGTTGCCGTCAAATTACCGTAGCGAAAATTAACCTTAGCCTGGTAAAGTCGAAAATGGATTTGATATTAGAGTCAATTGATGATCTGTACCTTACTATCAATTCTTTAAAAGCCTTAGAGGCATTTCTTCTAAAAGAAAAGGGTCTTGCTAAAGAAGCTCCCATTCTTAGTGGGTTTTGATTTTAGGGTACAGGACTCATACGGTTTAGTTAATTTTCTGTACAGCTTCATTCTTACACCTCACTTCGAACTTAATTAAACGGCATTATGTAAAGAGCCTCGTTTATGAAGTATAGACTTAGGTCCTCCCTAGATATCCTCACATCATTCAATCTAGGATATATAAAAATTATTTGAGGATTATTAATTTAAGGAGCTAACTTGAAACAGCTCCTTAAATTAGAACTTTACCAACCACAAGTGAGATTTTTATTTTGTGACCTTAACCAGCTCTCAAGGGGCTTAAAGTAGTCACGAATAGCAGAGGCATCCATATTTTCTTTACCCGTAACAATTTTTAAAGCATCTTGCCAAGGCTTGCTTTTTCCAAGCTTCATCATGGTCCAAAGCTGTTCGCCGGCTTCTTTGCTGTTAAAAATTGAGCACTCATGTAGCGGGCCTTCATGACCAGCGGTTTTACATAGGGAGCGATGAAGCTGAAACTGTAGAATGTGGGCTATAAAATAGCGTGAATAAGGCGTGTAAGCAGGAATATGATATTTGGCTCCAGCATCAAAAGCTTGAAGTGGGCGATCAACAGGGGCTCGAACGCCTTGGTATTTACGACGTAACTGCCACCAGTGTTCATTGTATTGGCTCGGTGGGGTGCGGCCATCAAAGACTTGCCATCTCCATTTATCAATCATAAGGCCAAAAGGAAGAAAGGCCACTTTACCTAAAGCAAGGCGGAGTAAGGCTTTCTCATCACGAGTTGGTATTTCCTCATTTTGCTTAATGAGGTCGATGTCTTTTAAATATTTTCCAGTTATAGATAGTTCAATGGTATCTCCAATGGCTTCATGGAAGCCATCATTGGCACTGCCTTGGTAAACATATGGCAGATCTTTATAGGCAAGATAATAGTAGATGTGACCAAGCTCGTGGTGAATTGTGCGAAAGTCTTCTTCCGTAGGCTCAATACACATTTTAATTCTGACATCCTCTTCACTATCAATATGCCAAGCACTTGCATGACAAACAACATCTCGATCTCTCGGCTTTTCAAAAAGAGACTGTTCATAAAAACTTTTTGGAAGTTTGGGCATTCCAAGGGACACAAAAAAGTTTTCTGCGGTTTTCACCATTTTTGCAGAGTCGTATTTGTTTTGTTCTAAAAGCTTAGTAATGTTGGTCGTAGAATTATTTTCAGGTAGAAGAATATCCAGAATTTTATCCCAGGATTGAGCCCACATATTACCCAGAAGGTGAGCAGGAATTTCTTTATCAAGAGGGACAACGTCGTTACCATAATACTGATTTAGGCGTGATCGCACGAAGCAGTGCAGTTGCTCATAAAAAGGCTTTACTTCGCCCCAAAGCCGGTCGAGTTCTTTTTCAAAGTCTTCAGCCGGCAAGTCATACTTGGTTCTCCAAAAGTTGGCCATCTGTTCAAAGCCTAAGTCTCTTGCACCTTGATTTCCCAACTCTACCGTTTTCATGAATTTATCTTTCATTGGGTAGGCCACTGTTCGCCAACCTTCCCAAGCTTTTAAAAGCTCTTGTGGTTGACGGGATTCTCCAATGGTTTTTTCTAAATCTTTTAGATCTTGGCAATTATCAGGAGTTTCGCAGAATTTGCCACTACCATAAAGGCTTTCTAATTCAGAACGTAGTTTAGCTAATTGAGCATTTTTCAAACTATTATTGGGGGAGGGAACAGTGAGGTGTTTTAGAATCTCAGAAAGAGATCGTTTTTGTGATTCATCAGCGCCGCGGTAATTTTTTGAATCAATAGCCAGTGTGGTGGCTTTTTCATTAAAACGTGCACTGTACTCCGCTGCAATAACAGTTGTATCAGGAGTAATGAAATTTGATTGTACCCATTGAGATATGTTGGTGAGATAAGATTCTTTTTTAAGGTCGTCATTGGCCTTTTTTATAAATTCTGAAGTGGACAGTTTTTTTTCAGAATTAGGGGAACATCCAATAACCAACGCCAATAAAATAAAAGTAAAACGCATATTAAAACCTTCCTAAAGTATGTAGTAAGGAATTACATCTATATAGACAGGCTTGCAAGGACTGATGGGGTGTTTGACGGGATGCCGTTGAGTTAATTTCTGAAGAGAAAGGGGTATGAAGCTTACTGTGGAAACGCAGCTGGGATTAGGTAAATGGTTGTTATAAGTCTATATTTGCAGTTCTACTGTTAGTGCTTGCGTTAAAGTGCCTGAGGGGCTTTTTGTTTTACTTCATTCTCCAAAAAGTGGCATCGAAGTTTCCAGAGGAATTCTCTGAAAAACCACCAATATAGACTCTCTCAAAGATATCAATAAGCACAGAATTGCCAGCATCAACCCCAAAGCCACCAGCAGCAGAATCATGGGAAAAGTACCCGTCGGTATTGAAACTATCATCTAAGCTCCCGTCTTCATTTAAACGCCAGATACTCATGCTCTGATTGCTTTCTCCAGCGACCAGTAAATTGCGAGACCCATCGATAAAGAGACTGTTGCCAAAATCATTTGATGGAGTTCCAGCAAGTGTTGAAGAGTCAAAGATGACTAAGCCATTGTTGCCAAAGTCGTTGTTTAAAGTTCCATCAGATGCAATTTTCCATAAAACCATGTCGTAGTTTCCATGGGTGTTACGAGAAAAACCGCTCACAATATACTGTCCAGTATGATCAACGACGATGTCTTTTCCTCCATCTTGGTCGTTACCACCAGCAGCATTGTGATGAACAAAAATACCAGTGCCATTAAAGGAGGTGTCTAATGAGCCAGAAGAATCAAATTTCCAAACCACTGTGTCGCTAAGATCAGAGCCTGATTCGCCACTTCCAGCAACAATAATATTACCATTAGAATCAAAATCAAAAGAGTTTCCAATATCATCCTCTCCGCCGGCAGCTCCATCATAAGTGAGAACTCCATCGGTATCAAATGATGTATCTAATGTTCCATTGGTGTTTAATTTCCAAATCGCTAAATCTCGATTGGTAAGACTCTGGTCGGAATAGCCTACAATCAGGATCTTTTGACTACTATTGATTTTAATTTTATTACCCTGATCATTTAGGTTTCCACCAGCAGCGTTGTCATGAGCAAAAAGACCGGTTCCATTGAAACTTGAGTCAATGGCTCCACTGGAAGTGATTTTCCATACAACCATATCGAAGTTTCCACTGCCATTAAGTGAAGTTCCTGTTACATAAATGTTATTTGAACTGTCAGTTACAATAGAGTAGCCGATATCGTCTCCGGAACCACCAGCGGCATTGTCGTGGGAATAAATACCATCTCCACTAAAGGAAGTATCGAGGGTTCCAGAAGCTGTAAGACGCCAGATTGTCATGTCTAAATTACCAGAAGCATTGACTGAGCTTCCAACAGCGAGAATGCGTCCTTGTTGGTCCATGACCATATCATTAATTTCATCATGACCGCTTCCTCCAGCGGATCCATCAAGTGTGTAGAAACCAGTACTAAAAAAGGTTAGATCTAAGACTCCAAGATTATTAATAGAGGACAGTGGTGGAGGACTTTCTTTGTCGATCCCACAGGAAGAAAATATTAATAAAAAGATAAGAAGTTTAATTTTTTTCATAAGCGCTTTAACTTAAAGACTTATCGGGAAAATGAATTAAAACTCAATTGGAATTCACAGACTAAAATCGAGTTTTAGTTATTCAATAAATTTTTTTTAACTCAATCTAGACCTTAAGTTAGGACTTTATGAGGTCTCATGTAGATTTCCGATGAGAATAGGGGCTGCGAGGAATGAGGACTGGTGATAGCTATTTTGAGTCGACAAGTAGAATTGTAAGTGTTTTAAGTTTAATCTCAGTAGTCACTAGACGAAATGTTGACAGGTTTTAATACTTTTATTTTTTCTTAAGAGATAACTCCAGTTGAAACTCTGCAACAACCTCTCCTTGGCAAAGGGCTTGTGCCTTAATGAGATCGTGATGTCGTTCGCCTGTTTGTAGGCATTTCTTTATGAGCTCAGCTATTTTTTCACCTTCATGGCATTGGAACTCCGTGGGGCCAACAGCTCGCTTAAGAAATTGCGATTGAAAAGATTTGAACACTAAGCTGATTTTTTCATTTTCTTTTTCGATTTGGTAAGCGGCGAGTAAACCGACACAGGAGTCAGCACCAATAGCGAGTGCACCGAAATAAAGACTTCCTAGGTGATTCTTAACAATTTTGGTAAAAGGCATTCTAATATTGCAGTGATTGTTATCTATAGATTCAACGGAAGCACCGGTGATAAAAAGGAGGGGAACCTTGCCAAGACCAAAAGCCTTAAGCATAAGGTTTGCTTTCGTTTTCTCGGGTACATACTGCAAAAAGGGCTTTGCAAATTTCACAATGATCCAAGCCTTTCAGAGTGAAGAGTCTGTTGAGAGATGGATCCTTGGGGGAGACTATGCTTTGCATTAATAATTGCAGAGAGTAAAAAGTCGTTATGGATTCAATATTCTACAACCTCTCAATGACACTCTAGAGAGAAGTCTGTTATAACATAATTCAAAGATACCTGAGTCAGAGAGTCTTGTAAATAAGGAGATTTTTTAAATTGGAAAAGCCAGAGAAAATAACCACTGCTATCACTGAAATGTTCAACCTCGATTATCCAATCTTAAGTGCACCTATGTTTTTGGTGAGTAACCAATCAATGGTGGAGGCTTCGGCTCACGCTGGAGGTCTTGGTTGTTTTCCGGCACTTAACTATAGACCTATCGAAAAGTTTAAAGAGGTGGTTGTTGATTTGAAAAAGAACCTTGGTGATAAACCTTTTGGCATCAACATCATTGCTCAAAAGTCCAATCGTTTTCAGGAAGAACAGTTAGAGATTGCTCTAGAAAATGAAGTGCCATTAATTATCTCCTCTCTGGGAAGTCCTAGAAAGATGATTGAAAGGTCGAGGGGAACAAAGACCAAAATATTTTGTGATGTTATTGGTTTAGAGCATGCAAAGAAAGTCGAAGACCTTGGCGCTGATGGCTTGATCCTTGTTGGAAGTGGGGCTGGTGGCCATGCTGGAGAAACTTCTCTGTTTGCTTTGATACCCTATCTGAAAAAAAATATACAGCTTCCCATGATTGCGGCCGGTTGTATGAATGATGGAGGTTCACTTGCTGCTGCTTTAAGCCTTGGCGCTGATGGGATTTACATGGGTACTCGAGTGATCGCTAGTAAAGAAGCTCAAGTTAAATCAGAGTATAAGGATGCTATCGTGAACTCTGGTTGTGAAGATATTATTAATACCGACCGTGTCGATGGTTTTCCTGGAAACTTTATTAAAACAAAAGAAGTGGCCGATTTATTAAAACCTAACTTTGTAGACAATGTTTTGAGTCAAAATAAAAGAATAAAAAGAGCCTTGTCACTTTATAGAGCTGGTAAGTCTCTTCTGGGTTCGCCAGAACAAAAACTATCCTACAAAAATACTTTTAGTGCTGGTCATGGTGTCGGGAATATTCATGAAATTAAAAGTATTCAGGAAATTTTCTGGGAAACAGCCCAAGAATATCGGCAGATAGTGAAAAATCTACCTTCATAGCTGTTTTTAAAGAACAAAATTTCATAAAAGCCTCTGTTGAGAGGCTCTGACGCGTCTCACCTCATCCGTCATTTTTAATGAAGCATAGCTTACTTTTTGACATATTATGTCCATGATACCGTTTTAGTTAAGATCCCAGTTTCGTTGACAAAGTCAGTACGATACAGTTCGTACAGCGTCTTTCTCACGCCTCAATGTGAACTTAAATAAAGTGGTATAAAGAGCATTAACTTAATGGCATTACTAACCGGAGATACCCACCATGTTTAAAAAAGTTCCATTACACGTGCAAATTCTGGTCGCTCTCATACTGGGTTTGATTTATGGAGTTTTTGCGATTCAAGTGGGTTTGGTGGAATTTACAAATCATTGGATCAACCCCTGGGGTACGATTTTTGTTAGACTCTTAAAGTTGATTGCCGTTCCTCTTGTTCTCGCTTCTTTGATCGCGGGTGTTGCCTCTTTATCGGATTTACAAAAATTATCTCGGATTGGTGGTAAAACCATTGCTCTTTATATGGTCACAACCGTATTTGCTTTAACAATCGGTGTGGTTGTGGCGAATGTTATAAATCCTGGTCTTTCTGTTCCCGCTGAAATGAGAGATCAACTACAAGCTCTCTATCAAAATGATGTCGACGAAACCTCCCAGCGGGTTCAAGGAGAAAAGGAAAAAGGTCCTTTGCAACCATTGGTTGATATGGTTCCTGAAAATATTTTTGCAGCCAGTACAGATAACAGAGCAATGCTACAAATTGTTTTTTTCGCCATATTATTTGGAATTGGACTCATCCAAGTAGAAAGTAAAAAAGCAAAACCCATGCTCGATTTTTTTGAGAGTGCCAATGATGTAATTATTAATATGGTGGACTTGATTATGTTAATGGCCCCTCTGGGCGTTTTTGCATTATTAGCTCAAACGGTCACGGTCTTTGCTGGGCAAGGTTTTGCTCAAATCATGGAACTGATAGGTGCCTTAGGGTTGTACTGTTTTGCCGTGATACTTGGTTTACTAATTCACTCTCTTATTTTTCTACCTCTAGTTTTAAAAACTTTCACCAAGATGCCTCTTCATACTTTCTTTCGAGGAATTGCTCCCGTTCAACTGTTAGCTTTTTCCACAAGTTCTAGTGGAGCCACTCTTCCATTAACTATGGAAAAGTGTGAAGAAGAACTTGGGGTTTCTGAGGAAGTGGCTTCTTTTGTTTTACCTTTGGGTGCGACCATCAATATGGATGGCACAGGCCTTTATCAAGCTGTGGCTGCTATTTTTATTTCTCAAGCTTTGGGTATTGATCTCAACTTCGGACAACAGGTCACTATTATCCTGACAGCTGTACTGGCTTCCATTGGCACAGCCTCAGTGCCAGGAGCTGGGATTATTATGTTAGTTGTTATTTTAGAATCCATTGGAGTACCGAGTTCTGGTATAGCCCTTATATTAGGTGTGGATCGAATACTCGATATGATGAGAACAGTGACTAATGTAACGGGAGACGCTGTTGTTGCTACGGTGGTGGCTAGTTCTGAGGGGCAGTTGAATCCACCTAAGAATCACTAGAGTTTTATAAAAAATGATTCTTCCTGCTTTAAAAGAGACTTTAAGTTTAGCTCGGTAAAGGCGGGGATTGATATCAATTGTTTGACGGCATTGGTATGAGTCAATTCTCACGAGATGACAAAATGAAACAAGGAATTTTTATCTATCTCTTCTTTTAGAGACTCATTTTTGTATCTTTTTTTTGCACATCTAGGTATGAATCAATCATAGTAAACAAAAAATAGGTGGAATCTTTATGGGTAAATTCCTAAAGCTTAATATATTAATCATTTTATTATTTTCATTAACAACCTTTGCACAGGAAGAGGAAAAGAAGTCCTCCCTGTTTTCCCATGAAATGAAGAGACCTAATAAAGAAAGAGGGTCTGCTGTTTGGTTCCCACTTCTTTCCTATGTAGTTCCTGGTATTGGACAGTTTATGAATGGTCAAACGGGTGCGGGTTTTGTTTATTCTTCCATTGGTTTTGTTGGTCTTGGTTCAGCGACCTCAGCAGTGATTGAGTGGAACAATATGAATGCAATCAATCAGGATGACAGTTTATCTGATTTGGATAGTCGTGACCCGATTGCTCGTCGTTTTGCCTGGGGTATGAAAACATATGATTTAGCAGGGAGTCTAAGTCTTTATCACACCTTTAGAACCACTGTTTTATCGAGACAGAAAAAAGGTGATTTTGCCTTTTTGCCACAAGAAGGAGACACCACCGATCAAATGATGTTAGCTCCGTTTGAGTTTTCTCATCTTGGGCGCTGGTCAACAATTATACCACTTGTTGCCGGTTTAGGATTGGGAATTCTTTCGGGAGCTCATGACGACTATGATACAAGACGATTAAACTCTGGTGACCTTCTTTTTTCATCAGCCATTTCCTACAATGCGGGAGTGGGTGAAGAGGCTTTATTCCGAGGGTGGATGTTTCCTTTGTTTGTAGAGGCTTATGGCGTAGAAAACTCTTTTTGGGCGAACTTAACTCAAGCGGCTATTTTTGGAGCGGCCCATATTTCGGCTGATAATCCAGTACCTCTATTTCAAACGGCGGCAGGATATTATTTCGGATGGTTGGCTAAGAAAAATGGATGGAGCTTAAGAGAAGCCATTTTTGTGCACACATGGTGGGATGTTATTGTGTTCACAGCTCAATTCACTCAGGGTGATAAAAAGAAAGCCTCAATTTATGTTCCGATTTACCAATCACAGTTTTAAAGACATTCTATTTTCTTTAGTTCAGATTTTTAGCCATTCGCTTTTCTAATTTTAACTTGAGCCCTTCGAAAAGACTTTGATGTTCTTTTTTATTTAAATAGTCGGACAACTCGTTAAAACAATGTTTGAGGTGACGACTGGCTAGTGGATCTTGCGAAGAATAAAAAATGAGAGGGCGAAGAAGTTCATTCACAAATTTTTCAAAATTGAAATCGGGGCGAGTGATTCTTAATTTCCCCTTTTTTCCATAAAACTCATTACAAGGGTGTGCCACTCGACTCAATGTTATAAGGCTGGCTTTTAATTGATCTATACATTCACAGGCTGTGTAAGGATCATTAATCCCTGGAGAGAGCGCTCTAATAGCCACTTCCACTAATAAATGAGCTCCAAATGTAAAATCTTGTTCTACAGACTTGTCTTCATCTATAGCAAAATGTGTAAGTAGATTTTTACTTTTCTCCAAGGTTATTTTCTTATGAGAATGGACGTTCAGTAGGACTTGATTTTTAAAGACAAAGTCCCCTGGATTAACAGAAATCTCAATGTAGTAGTCTTCTTTTTGTGATTCTTCTAAAAGCTTTTGATAGTTAATGATTTGTATATATCCCGTTTTTTGGCATTCAAGTTCTGTGGTTTTTAGAAAATGATCATCATTTTGTTTTTGGATTTGATTGTTTGTTGTTTTAGGTCGAGTCGATTTTTTAAAATAGTTATTGGTCACACGACGAAGTTCATCACCAATGTGACTCACAACATGGGTCATGCGGATGGACTTGGGGATCTGATGAATAAAGTAAACAAGAACAAAAACACTCATCAAAGAGTATAAAAGGGCTGCGTAAAGTGTGAGTTGTGGGGGATTGGAGAGTGTATGGTCTAAAATGGAAATGGGTTTCTCGTCAATCACGGATAGGGTGAGTATGCCATGACAAAATGTCATTAAGAAAACTCCAAGAGTGATTTGGTTGGTACGATTTTCCATAAATCCGGAGAGGAGCCTGGGGCCGATTTGCGAGTTAGCGTGGGCAACCGTTAGAAGAGTGATTGAAAATGTGACTCCGGCAACAGTGATTACGGATCCAGCGATTACGGAAAGGAGGTTGGTAATCGTGTTGGTATCTGAAAATTGAAAAGGTAAATAGGGTGTAAAAACTGTTTTAAAATGTAGATCAAGTGCCATTGTTATACAAAAAAAGACACCTGTGTAAGCGGCGAAAAGGAGAGGTATGAACAAATAATTATTGCGAGCTTGGGCGATAACACGCGTACTCCAATTAAGACCTTTATTTACTAGAAACATTAAATCCTCCATTGATTCTTTTGATCTTAAGTGAGATTCGAGTCAAATAGCAACACACCCTTTTCATAAAATGATCACAAGCTCGGAGGTGTTGTGGGTTTTCAAAAAATAGAATTGAAAACTTTAAAGAGGAGTTCATATGTCTAAGTACCAAAAACTTTCGCGAGTGAATGTTAAATCAAAAGCCAAAGGGGTTAGATTGCATTTGCATGCAGTAAAGATTGTGAAAGAAAAAGATGATATCAGAAGATCTTAGGGCTGGTATCTTTGAAAGTGACAGGTGTAACCACCTGGATTTTTTTTCAAATACTCTTGATGGTAAGACTCGGCACTATAAAAGGCTTTAAAAGGTATCAGCTCGGTTACGATGGTTTGAGGCCAACGTTTTTGTAATTGAACTTCCTGGATAACTTTTTCAGCGGCTAGCTTTTCATTCTCTGTGCGAAAGAAAATGGCGGATCGATATTGACTGCCACGGTCATTCCCTTGTCTGTTCAGTGTTGTGGGGTCGTGAATGCTAAAGAAAAAGTGAAAAATATTTTCGTAGTTTGTTAAGTTGGGATCAAATGTGATTTCAATACACTCAGCGTGACCTGTCTGACCTGTTTTAACAGTTTCGTATCTGGGGTTTTCGGTGTGACCACCAGAGTAACCCACTTCTGTTTTTAAGACTCCTGGCTGTTTGCGAAAGAGTTCTTCAACTCCCCAAAAGCAACCTCCAGCCAGTGTTATTTTAATATTTTCAGTACTCATATTGAGACTTTTAAAGGCCTATAAAAAGTGAGTCAAAGAGATACTGAAATCTGTCTCATAATAACTGATTTTTGAGTGGAAAAAGGCAAAAATAACCTAGTCAAAAACCTATTAAAATAAATTATGAAGAATAAAAGTAAGTGATTTCAGTAACATAAAGGTCTGGGCTAAAATCTAGGAAAAAAAATCCTCATGTTCTCAAGATGAGCCGCCGATAGGTTCATTGTAAGTCAATTGACATAAGACTTAATTGTCATAACGAAACACATTAGGGTTTGGGAGGTATTCAATATGACACAATCGAAGTTTATCGTAGTAAGTGAAGATCCAGTACTTGTTCAAAAGGCAAAAGACTTTGCGGCAAGTTGTGGAATGGAGTGTGAGGTGCGCAATCCGAATGCTAACAGTGGTTTTTATCCGAGCTTAGCATCTGGTTCTAACCCACTTAACCATAGTGGTGGATTACCAAGCAATAGTAATGTGGTTCCATTTCCATCTCAGTCTTCTAAAGTTTCTAAGATGAATGATCTTGAAGCACAGGCTATAGAGCAAGCCATTCACGCTTATCGTGGTAATTTAACGGAAGCCGCTAAAGCTTTAGGTATTGGTAGAGCGACACTTTATCGTAAAGTAAAACTATACAACATTGATCCTTCTTCAGCTCGTCGTAAAAAAGCAGCTTAATAGACTCGATAAAAGGGTTTGTTGGTTTAAAAAGCTCATCTCTCTTGATGAGCTTTTTTTATGTCTTACTCGCTTGAGCAAATTTAGGACGAATGAGCCACTTCAAATAAGAGCGTCCATCTTTGTATAAGTCCACTTTTGCAATTCCCGCTTTTTTAAAAGGGAAGTGATCACTGGATTGATGAAAAAGAAGCCAACTTAAAAACATTCCCATGTCAGGCTCATGTCCAATGAGAGCCATAGAATCTACTTGATATGACTGAATTTCCTCATAGAGTTTTTGGCAAGAATGATCGGGGGTCAAATTTTCCGAAGTTAAATAAGCGGCCTGAGGATAATACCTTTTGAAAACCTCTCCTGTTTGAAGACACCTAGTAAAAGGGCTTTGTAGGACAACATTAATTTGGGGTTCGGATTTGTGGAAGAAGTCGAGGACTTCACTCATTCTTTGAATCCCTTTTGTGGTTAAAGGGCGGAGATGATCCGGTTGCCCTGTCTGGGCAAAGATATGGCGGTATTCAGCGGGTGCGTGACGGACGAGATAAAGCTTCATAACGTGTATCAATTTGAATCGTATCTTATTGAAACGTCAAACCTTTTTTGTCACTTGTGCACATAATTGAAGTTCAAATCAAAGAGAGAGGGATTAAACATGGCAACTGTCTTGCACTTTAAAGGATCGAGCAATAGGGGGGACAAATGTCTAAGGATAATTTGATTTTATTTCCAAATAAAAGTAAATCTAATATTAGCATGACTCAGTCAGAAGCCAAATGGATGTTATCAGGAAGTTTATTAGTGGTTCTCACTTTGGCCATAGGTGTGAATAGTGCTCTCTTTGCGCAAAAATCAAGTGATGTACAAAGAGATATTGCTGGGCAGCCCCAAATTTCAAACTCCCGCTCTATTGCAAGTATCAACCCTATATTTAGTGTCTCTTGGGAAAAGAGAGCTTTTGAGGTACTTGAAAATTCAAAAGAAAGAGATTTAGCGAATGTCGGTACAAAACCGAGTGTATTTGATAACTTTGCTTTTGGAGCTCTTGAAGGAGACTATCTCATTCGCAAAGTGGACGGTCAGATTGCAGAAGTTCAATTTAATAAAGACGAAAAAAGAAAACCAAAAACATTATTAGAAAGAGAAAAGTTTTTGTCGGCTCATTTGGCGCTGTTTTCCAATCAAGCAAAAAAAGTGAAAGCACTTCATATCGAAAATAATAACGATCGAGTGATTGAAAAGTTTCAAATGGTTAATGCCAGCGGACAAGCCGTTGGAACAGTCCAGGTCTTGTTGGATAAAGATCAAAACCTTTTATCCATGACTGTTCAATAAATTTGATAAAATCCCTTAAAATACCGATAGGTCTTTATGAAAAAGGATCTATCGTTTTCAAATCAGAATAAGACTTTCAATTCCAGTGTGATTGGAGTGGCCTCTCCTAAAGATCGTATTGCGGCCTTTATTTTAGATAGCCTTATTCTGATACCTATTATTCAATTAATTCAAGCTCCTATAAAAAAGCATATATTAGAAACTCTTCTTTATAATTCACAAGGGGATGTGTCTAGCTATAGGGTTTTAAATTTCTTTGTGGCTCTAATCATTTTGGTTATCTATCAAACAATCTTTACATATTGGAAAGGACAAACAATAGGTAAAATGTACTTTCATATCCAAGTGATTTCCTATCATGGTACTTTAACACTTCTACAAAGTCTCATGAGAAGTATTGTTTTTGTATTTGAATTCATTACTCTCGGTTGGTTGTGGGCTCCTCTTTTGTCACATCCTTTGAGAAGAGTTTTGCATGATCGTGCTTCAGACACATTGGTAATTGCATTAAAAAATCCGGTTGAGATACCTAGTCGTAAAGAAATTTTAAGTCACAAATTAATCAATGGCATGTTTGTTGTTTTTTTATTGATATCATTTGCGGGTTTCTTTTTCAGCTCAGAGGAAGATCTGGATTTAGTTGAGATGAATTACAGCAAGAGGCTTCAGTGTAAAGATATCAAAGAGAAATATAAAAACAAAATTGAAAGCCTGGTTGTCGCTTTTTTAGGTAATCAAATATCAAGTGATTGTCTTCATAGTGCCGCTAGAAAAACAATATGGTCTGAGAATGATCAAGAATTATCTTATTTTGCCATGGCCTTATCTTTACACTCTTCCCCTGAAAAGTCAGATCTCTATTTAGAACAATTATGCCAGCTTAATAGTGTGAGTTCTTTGTGTTTAGTCAGTCAATGGCTGAGAGAAAAGCATAATGGGAAAAATACGGATATCATTGAAATTCATAAGAAACTAGCATTGAAAAATAATCCTATTGTTGTGGATTTAATTATTTCCCTTTATTTACAAAAAGCGGGGCATTTTTCAGAATCTCTAAAGGTGGCAGAGGGGATTAGTAAAAGAGAAGTGAGTGAGCGCTTAGTTTCAGCTCTTTCTTTTCAGTCTTTACTGTCTTTGGGAAATATAGATGAAGCTTATTGGGTCTATAAAACTCATTCCGATATGGGTGTTCATAATTTAAGAAATTTCTATTCTCAATTTAATACAACAGATAAAGAAATGATTAAGAATCATCTTCATTTTCTAGAAAAACTGTATCCACAAATTGTGAAAACACAAGGTCGCTCCTTAGCATCAAAAGATGAATCCGTTGGACTGGTTGAAAAAATTTATATCAAGCTCAAGGATCAACTGTGATCTTTCCATTTCTTGATGGTTTTTTAAGGTTTTCCAAAGCTCCTATTACGTGGCTTATAATTTTTTTAAATGCATTTATGTTTTCACAAAATTACAGCATTTCCAGCCAGTGCCAGGAGCAATTTCAAACATGGTATCAGGATGATGAGTTTCTTTTTACTCAAGGTCAGGTTTATCGGCAATTTAAGCACGAAAGAAGTATTGCTCAAATTGAAGATTCGTCCATGATGGGAAGAATTGCCTTTCGTGATGATAAATTTCTATTGAAGGCTCTCACCAAAGAATGGGACGGAGACCAAATTGCCATAAGAGATTGGAAAAATAAATTGCAAGATTTTTTAGTAGTGAAAGCTTATTACCCTCCTTATTTATTAGGTGTGAGTGAAAGCAATAGAGACCTTTTTTCTACTATCAGTTATCAGTTCTATCATGAAGGTTTCTGGCATTTTTTGGGAAATGTTCTTTTAATCTTACTTGTTGGTGGGTATCTAGAAAGACGCTATTCGGGACTGGTTGTCTTTGGCACTTATTTAATGGGAGGTGCTTTATCCGCTTATTTGTTTGCTCAAGCAATAGGACTTAATGGAGCACCTGTGGTTGGCGCCAGTGGATCATTATGTGCTCTTTTTGGACTCCTTTTGGCTTTTGAATACAGCAAGAAAACCAGATTGTTTTATATGCTCTTGCCGACGAAGAAATATATGGGTTTTGTTTTTGTACCTACAGTGTATTGGATTTTTTTATTTTGTATGTTGGAAGATGTTACGGGACTTCTCGCTCAACCGGCCGCTCTTTCAAGTAGTATTGCTCATTGGGTTCATATTTTAGGTTTTTTAGTGGGTTTTTTGTTAGGTCTCGCTTTAAAAAAAATAGGAGTTGTTCAAAATTCAATTGCGGTATGAGAACTCAAAGATCATTCATCATCACGTCTAAGATTGTAACTTCCAGAGGCCTTCTTCGATCTTGAAGTGCAAGTATTCTGCACATTGAAACATGTAAAACTCCAAGTTTAGTTCGTCGGTAGGAATAAACTGGGTGGCTAAACTCAACCAGTCACTATGGGAGCAAAGAAGGACAGGGGCTTCCCATTTTCCCTTCTCTAAATTGTTGATCACTTGTTTTATACGATTTTTAAAATCGTTTTCACTTTCATCAGCGTGATGTTGATCGAGCTGTTCTTCTATTAGAAGCGGGAGCTTTAAATATTGAGACAAAGGTTCAAGGGTCATTTGCGCTCTTTTTTTGGGAGAGGACAAAAGAGTCTTTGTTTTTAACAGAGTTGGATTGTGAGTGAGTTCTTCAGCTTGTCTTTGACCGGCTTCGTTAAGAGGGACATCACCTGTGGTGTAAGGTCTTTTCCCGTGTCGCATGATGATAACTTCCATAAAATTGATCATAGAAGGGGATAGATTTTATAGCAAGTCTTTGAAAGTTCAAATAGGGAGGGGAAAGAGACTCTTGTGACGCAGATGAATCTACCGTAGCCATTTTCACAAGAGAGTGTTAGTTTAGCGCCATGTCAAAACATCCAGTTCAGAAAAAAGGGGAGCTTAAAGGTTTTTTATCAAAGGATAAAACTGTCAGAGCTTCTGTAGTAAAAATGACGGAACTTGTTGAGGAGGTTTGTGTTTTGCAACAAACGTCTCCTTCGTCCTCCGTTGCTCTAGGAAGACTGTTGATTGGAACAGTCTTAGTGGCAAGCCAATTAAAAGATGAGCAGGCTCAATCTTTTCAAATTAGTGGTTCTAAAACGATAAAAAAAGTTTTTGCCCATGCACAGTATGATGGCCTTTGTCGTGCCTATATTAGTGAAAAGCAGGCCCCTCTTTCGTTAGACAACCATTCTCTTTCTCTCAGTCCTCTTATTGGTGAAGGTATCTTACAGGGGATGACTTATGTGCCAAAACAAAAGCACCCACGGACAAGTCAGGTTGAAATTCAAAGCGGTGAAATTGGTGAAGATATTGCTTTTTTCCTCAATCAATCTATGCAAATTCCTTGTCTGATTTCATTGAGTGTGAAGATCGGGAGTGAAGGCAAAATTGTGGCTGCAGGTGGAGTTCTTATTGAGTTAATGCCAGGGCATACAGAAGAAACTCTCCAATTAATTGAAGGTCAGCAAAAATTGGCCCATTCTCTTTCTCAACTGGTAGAAGAGGGGCAAGATCATCGAAGTCTTCTTGCAAATCATTTGGGTGAAATGGAAATGATAGAAGTAAGACAAAACGAAGTGGAGTACGGTTGCACTTGCTCAAGAGAAAAGGCTCAAGATTCTTTGCGCTTGCTGGATGCTGATGATTTTGAGGATATTTTGCAGTCTAAGGAAAACCTCAATGTGGATTGTGAAATGTGTGGTCTGACTTATTCATTTGATATTGAAGAAATTAATCTTATCTACAAAAAGTCAGGAAAAGCCAAGATCCATTAGAGACTGGCACCAAACGACCATTTCTATGTTACCCAACTTTAGCTCTCACTCAACGTATGTGGTGTGGGCCTCATTCGATCTGAATTTTCGCACCTTGAACTTAGCCATTTTGGGACAGCCTCTAAAAAGGCCGGAATGTGAACTTGAGCTGTCAAAAACATAGACAGCTATTTGTTCAGTAAATTTAAAGACTTAGTACCCTGAGGATTCATCTCTGAAATAATGGGGAAAGAGCTGACAATAAGGGCTTTGAGGTCACTATGTCGCTTTTTTGCAAAAATGTAATTGTTACAAAGACTTAGAGAGTGTTCGCCACCTGGCCTCATCTTTGTATTAATTAGGTATATGATGACCAAGCTGAGAAACTCTATTCTATTAATTACTACACTTTTTATGCTTACAGCCTGTCCCAATCCTCCTCCGGCTGAAGAGGCCTGTAATTTCGTGCAGAATTCATTTAATCGACGCGTTTCATGGATTCGTTTTCCAATTCGCTTTTACGCTGATGACAGTATTTCGGATGATATGTTCCGTGGGATTGTTGAGGCTATGAATGTATGGAATGAAGAGTTTAATCAGCCAGTTTTTGAGCTTATTGGCCGCACTCATAACTTACCCAATCCAAGACTAAGTGGGCAGGGGCAGGTTATTCCTGATGGTTATAATGGCATTTATGTTGTTTCTAGTGAAACCTTTGAAAACACCGCTTCTAAGGACGAGCAAGCTCGCACGAGTATTAGCTTTAGAGGGGATTACATATATGAATCGGATATTCTAATCGACAGCTCCGAAGAGTTTTATTTTGAAGATGCCGCCATTCAGGCCACATCAGGTTTGGTTCAGTTTAAAAGTTTGATGGTTCACGAATTAGGCCATGTGTTAGGACTTGGCCATATTGATACTCCAGGCCTTAATTCGGTTATGAATTCAAGATTGCAGTATGGACAGTTTAGGACGGAATTAAGTGAAGTGGATCGGGCTTCCTTATCTTGTGAGTATTAAGAATACCGATGAGACTATTTAAGGTTTTATAATTTGTCAGTGCCTGGTCAATAGGCCTAGGCTTTAAGTGTAAGGAAAGAAGAACATGGGTTTAAGACAAAAAGACGAAAAGAAATTAACAGAACAAAATGAAGTACTCCTTCATCACTCCACCCAGGCTTTCCAGGCCCCTAAGCACTATGAAGATGGGGAAATCGAACTTGATGCGATTGAGCGTTTAAAGTCCAATATTTTAATGCTTGATGATTTACAACAGCGCCTTGGTTTTATGAACACGGAGCTTGAAAGTATTCTCGGCACTAGAAAACGTTCTTAACTCAATCTCCCAGTTTCGTTGACGGTGTCGTCGCGTAACTGCTCGTACAGCATCCTCCTTGCATCTCGCTGAGAACTTAACAGGGTAGAATTAAAAAGAATCTTTAACTTAAGGTTCTTCGCTGGCGCCAAGCGACCGTCTTTTTTTTACTTAACTTATTGCTATATGCTTCACTCAATTTGAAGGTTTACTGTCTTGAATCTAAGGATTTGGCGATAGCCTCTAAAAGCTCTCTAAGACAATTAACAGAATCTTAAATATTGAGGGGCTGTTGATAATTCAATGGCTGCTTTCTTGAACCACTTCTTCAGCCTGTAGATTTTCACCATGTCGGTAACGATCCACTAAACTTTCATCATTGGTGGGAAATGAAAACATAAGGGCATGGCTGTTGGTACCCTCGTCCTCCAAAGTGACAGCTAAATAATAAAGAGCTTCAGCTCCTTCTTCCGCACGGGAAAAGTCCTTGATAAAAGTCACTAATGTGTATCCGTTCATTGTTGTGTTGCGCCAAATTTCATCGGCTTCTTCAATGGTCTCTTCTCTTAATTCAGCATAGTTTTTAAACAAACCCTCTTCAATATCGGAAGTGTTTCTAACTATCAGCATGGCTTTATAAAGACCAGAAGCGAGATCATCTCCTTCAGTGAGAGCATCTCCTTCTATCCCACCATACCCAATATCTTCTTGGGTTTTATCGTAAACCAGCTCTCCTCTGCGGTAATGTTCGCAGAGTGTGTCAAAACGCGTTGGAAAGTGAAGGAAAACAAAGGTTGGAACATCGTCTGCCAAATAAGCAAGAGCGACATAAAAATAAATATCTTCATTTTCTTCGTCTTCAAAACATTTAATAAAATTGTAGATAACCGTACCTTCTACAGATTCGGCATCTTCCCAAACCTCATCAGGAGAATGGAGGAGGTCTTCTAATTCGGCCTCTTTACCTATAGCTTCTTGATCGCTGTAGTCCTCTTTGGTCCTCAGCTTCAAGAACTCCTGTTCTAATTGCTGTATAGGAGTAGCGAAATATTTTAAAACTTCGTCTTCACTTTGAAAAACGAGATCGTTTTCCTTGTCGATTATGATGGCTTCTTCTGGCATGGCTTTCTCTTTTTTACGACTCACTCCACTATGATACTCGCTTTTGGGGGGGGAAAGCTATGGTCATGATTAATTGTGTCATAATGAAATGCCTTATTTTCCCGAGGCCTTCAATCTGTCTCAATAAATGGACTTGCAAGGCAGTGGAATTTCATTCCAAAATAAAAGCACAATATCATTATTTCATGTTCAGGGATGAACCCATCGCAAGGAGGCGAAGGTGGAAGATTTGACCTACGAATGTTTAGAGCAGATGGACAATCTGATTTTGCAATCCTCAAAAGGGATGCATCTTCTGTTTGAGAAAAATGAAATCATAACAGCCCTCAATGATGCCAATCGCCATCAAGACGATAAAGACATCGACAAATTGAAGAAGATCCAAGAAGTTTTATACCGTTTTATTAGTTTGAAAAAGTACAATGAAAAAAGAGACTTTCTCAAAACTCTGGCAGGGGATGAACAATCTCTGCTTATAAGAGCCTATTTTAAGATTGTTGAAAACTCGATGATCACAAAAGTAAAAACCCGACATTAGGGGCTGTTGACAATTCATCCAGCGACTGCGGCTTCAATCTCTCGCCATTTTGAGTTGTGCTCGCCTTCACCTTATTCGATGTGGCTCTGGCCACACCTCATAAAGTTCAGTCTGCGCTTAACTCAAAATGACTGAGGTATTGAATCCTCATTACGCTGATGAATTGTCAACAGCCCCTATTAAATTTCAATAAAGTTAGCTCGACCTTTGTAGAAGAATCACAATAAGTATTTTCATAGGAAGGTAGAGTTTGGTTGAATGAGATGCAGAGAGAGGGGGACTCATGGATGAGACTCTAATTAATCAAGTTGCCAGCCATACAGGCTTAAAACAGGATCAAGTCATTAAAGTAATAAAAAGTTGGGTTGTAGAAACTGGGAGAAGCCCTCAAGATTTGAGTATTGAGGACCTCCGAGAAGTTCTAGTTCATGTCTTGCAGAATTTATTTCATGAAATTCTACAAGGTGAAAATAAATATATAAACTCTTGAGCTTAATCTTTAGGATTAAGTCTCTCAACAGTGATGACAATCTCTTTTTCAAGACCTTCACCCATGTTGATCATAGCTTTGTGCTGTCCAAGAACTTTAATTGGTTCTGGTAGTGAGATATCACGTTTGTCGATAACATAACCTTGGGTTTCCAGTTCGTCAGAAATATCTTTGTTTGTAACAGAACCAAAAAGTTTATCTTCTTCACCGGCGTTTAATTTAAAAACTAATTGTAAGCCAGCTACTTTTTCTAATGTTTCTTTGCGCTCACCCAAAGCTTTTTTCTTACGTGAAGTCGCTACTCTTTGCCAATGTTCAAATTCTTTTACTCTTTTTTCAGTGGCCTCAGCAGCAAGTTTGCGTGGAAAAAGGAAATTTCTTGCAAATCCACTGGCTACGCTGACAAGCTCTCCCACTTTTCCAAGATCTTTAACATCTTGTTTTAAAATAACTTTCATATTGAACTCCTCTTAATTTTCTTTTTGTTATTAATATCGCGAAATCTAAAATCAAACCAATAATCTAGTATTCCGAGCCCACTAATAAAAATGAACATTTGAAAGAATACGAGAAAATAGGCAAGTAATCGCCAGAATCCATAAATGGATAGGCGGTCTAAAAAATATGTAAAAACGGCTAATCCTTGAAAGAAGTAAGCAGCCATAGAAATGGCTAAAACGTTAGAGCCGACTAAAGTCACTAACGAGTTGCCTACATCTAAAAAAGTAGCAGCAAGACTGATTATGAAAGTCCAAATCGCCCAATCAGGTAATCGGAACATTCTTAGTTGTATCAGTTTTTTCGGTGAAGTTGGAAACTTTGTGACCGTTAGAGAGACAAAGAGAATCACCATTAATGTAATTATTAAACCAGAAGGGATATACCAAACCAATTCAGATAAATCGATTTCTTTAAAGCGAGGCATTTCTTTTAACTGGTCATGAATGGGTTGAGCTTTTTCTGTGAGAAGCAACTTCATATTCTGACCTGTCCAACGTGTATAACCAAAAACAGCAAATAGATTTGTGCCTGCTGTTACGAGGATAGTGACAGTGGAGGCGAGGAAGATAGAGAAATTCTTTTCTTCAAATTCCCGGTAAACACCGATGAGAAAACAAAGAGAAAAATAAACTAAAGCCCATTGCCAAAGACCAAAAAATAGTAATGTGCCAATGCAAGTAAGTGTAGTCAGAGCAAAAATCTTACGACCATACATAAGACGCATGTATCGAATGGGAAGAGCTGCAAGAAAGACAAAGGCGTATGACAGAACAACACCTAGCAATGAGGTGAAAGCCCATCGATATCCAAAGACTCGCTTGTCTCCAGTTAGATTTTTAGAGTGATTCTGACTCACTTCAAACTCCAAGCCGAGCTATACAAACTACCTATGGAAATGCGCAGTTTGTTAACCTCAGTTAGTTAGGTCTTAATAAAAATTAAGCTTTAGTTCGAGCCGCTTTTCTGGCTTTGAATTTTGCTTCTTTTTCTTTCTCTTTTTGTAATGTATCAGCAAGACGGTCTTTGAAGCTTTCAACATGTTTTGAAAGAGATTGTTTTTCAGACAAGCGAGTGTGAACAACACGAAGAACTTTATCATTAAGCTTCATTGTACGCTCAAGCTCTTTAATTGCATCTGGGGAAGCCATAAAAGTTGTGTGAAAATAAATAGCGCGAGTCACTTTATCAATTGGGTTAGCCAATTTTCTTTTTCCCCAAGTATCGATGTGATTTACTTCTCCAGAATAAGACTCGATTATAGATTTATTCTTTTTAAAAAGTGTTTTTTGATCTTGATCAGAAGCATCTGTGTCCATCATGATGACGGCTTCATAGGGACGAGTAACAGTGGTTTGAGATAATTCCATATCTTTCCTTTCGGGTTGAGCCCAAGGTACTTTTACCTGGAGCAAGGCTTATTTTTGAGGCATTTGATAACACAGCCTATGACCTAGAACAAGTAAAAAGGCAGACCTTAAGCGGGCTAACCCCTTGATTTGGCATAGAGAATCTCCAAAAATAAAGTATGAGACTCTATTTGGAGATTATTGATGGCCCTTCCAGGGGGCGTAAACTGAGCCTTTCCCAGAGATCCAGTATTGGACGAAGTGGGGCGGATATTACTTTAAGTGACTCTAAGTTATCGGGAGTACACGCTTTTTTTAACTTCGACAAGAGTGAAGGGTGGTCTGTTGTCGATAATAACTCTCGTAATGGGGTATGGGTCAATGGGCTTAAGGAAGTACGAATTATTTTAAAAGACTCCGATGAAGTATTGATCGGTAGTACAAAAATGGTCTGTCGACTGATTGATGGGAGCCAGTTCAAGTTTTCTGATAAGTTTAAGTTATGGATTCAGAATTTATTCAAAGAAACAACAAATAAACCTTGCCCAATTTCGGAAATTAAACCGCAGATAAAATTGAAAGTAATACAGGGAGCTCAGTATGGAGAATCCTGGGATATTTTTTATGGTCCTCGCAAAGCAGGAAAAGAAAATGACGATATATGTTTGTATGAAGAAGTAGCACCTCTCGATTCTTTTGAAATTCGCGTGAAAGGAAAATATGCTTATTTTTATACGGAACATGAAAAAATAGTTAAATTAAACCAGGAAAGTGTGAGAGAAAAACAATTCACACCGGGTGACATCATCACCATTGGAGAAAGTGAAATAGCAGTCGAGTTGGATGAGGGTGATGGATTCAGTCATTAAAGAGTCAGGATATTTTCAAAGTTTTGACCAGTCGTCGATATATTGTGAATCACGAGGAGTTGGCGAGCCTTTGTTTTTCTCCTATGGAATCGGTTGTCTATTTAATCACTGGCTTCCCCAAGTTCAGTATTTTTCAAAGTTCAAAAAAGTAACAATGATGGATTACAGAGGTCATCACAAAACGCCAGTCCCGGATGATAAATCCAGTCTTACGATTGCTTCATTGGCTTTAGACCTTATTACATTTTGTGATCAACATAAGATTAAAAAAGCGGATTTTGTTGGACATAGTTTTGGATGTCAGGTTCTTCTTTTGGCTCATGAGAAAAGACCCGATCTCTTTAGAAGTTTAGTTTTCATAAATGGACTTTATCGAAATCCTTTTGAACATATGATCGAAGCAGATAATCTGGTTGAGTTAGTCAATCAGGCTAAGAAAATATATAATAAAGCTCCGGGTTTAATTTCTACTCTCTGGTCAAAAGGTGTAACAAATCCGATTCTTGTTCCTTTGAGTTCTTTAACTGGGGGATTTAATCTGTCTAAAACAGCTTTAAAGGATATCGAAATTTATGCCAAAGGAGTTTCTACAATTGATGTGAGAGTTTTTCTTACTTTTTTTGAAGAAATGATTGCTTTTAATGCTGAGGAATACTTGAGTCGAATTCGCACTCCAACTTTAATAATTTGTGGGTCAAAAGATGCCTTAACTCCCCTTGATGAACAAGAAAAAATGCACGAACTTATTGCGAACAGTGAGCTATACCCTGTACCTTACGGCTCACACTGTACCCAGTTAGATTTTCCAGAAATGGTTAATTTAAAAATGCAAAACTTCTTTGATGAAGTTAAAAAAGGTATTCGTTAGATAACAAAATAACGTGTCTATAAGAATTAAGATGGATTGGGTTAGTCTATTCAATGTTGAAACATTGAATAAAAATTAATTTTCTAAAAAGAAATGGTAATTTTCAATTTAACAGATTGAGTTTGCATCACATTTGACTTGGCAACAGTTGATCTCTTTTAGATTGAACATGTTTTCCAAATTTTCCTGTAATCGTTACCACCAAGGGTGGCAGGCGTATTAACTAAGACTTCAATTTTTTTAGTTTTAGAGTTAAAGCGGGCGGAATAGGCATCACTAAAATTATCAAAAACACAAAGCTTTTTAACTTTCTTGGATTCCAAATTGGGCTCTAGAATTAAAATAGTGTTGGATTTAGAGAGGTTGTTCCATTGCGAAACTAAAACTCGTCTCCCGTTGTTTAATTCAAGAATGCGCTTGGTGCCTGGAATAGGAGTTGAAAAGTGACTCCCATTATCTTTCACCATTTCAATTAATTTATACTCTTTGGGAACCGTGAAGACAGTGCTGCCGCTGCATTGTTTTGTTTTTCTTTTGTCGTTATGAGATTTAAAATACAACTTACTTTTTTGTCGACTATAGCAGGACGTCCATCTTTGTTTTTGTTGAGAGGAAGCTAAGGTTTGACCTTCAAAGGTAAAACAGAATATTAAAAATAAGAGGTATGGCATAAGTTTCATATTCATTACTATCTCACTCTTTGTAAAACACTACGAAGTTGATCACCCGTTACATTGGGTGCGATTTGACCATATTCACTGACAAGTTCAGCCATACCTCGCATACAATTAATTACTTTATTAGCGTATGTTGTTCGGCCAGCGCCACCATAATACCTTTCAGCTAAGGTATGATAATTGTTAAAAGTCATTGAACCATTACCCATTCTTTGTAGTAGGCCAGCATATTCTGCTTTTTTCAAAATAACGGAGTGATGAAGGTCGGCTTGTGCAAGTGTACTATTGAGCATAGCGGCTCGAAAGTTCATATAATCACTGCCAGAGTCGTACTGTTGAAAGCCCTCAACAACACTACCATAGGCGGCAAGCGCCTCTCTTCCCGTTGAGTTTCTCACTTGATACATTCCCCATGCACCACCGCCAGAGTCATTATTAACCGCATTTGGTGAGAGTCCCGATTCTTTATAAGCAATACAGATGCTAAATCTTGGATCAACTGGTACTCGTGGTGCTCTTAATTGATTAATGGCTTCGAGGTCACTGAGGACATGTTGTACATGGTCTCGGAAATCATCATAAGTACGAGAGAGGCAATTGGTGGATGCATATCGGCTCCCATCCCAAGAGTTATTGCAGCGAAAATTTTGACGACCATCGAGGTCTTCGGGTTGTGCTGCAAAGGGGCGGGCAACAGGACGGGGACTTGTTGTTGGTGGACTTACAGTTGTTACTTCTTGGTCTCCATCAGAAGTTGTTGTTTCATTAGTTTCACTTTGAGTGGTTTCTTCTACGACAATTGAACTACCATAAACATCTTCATTATAGAATTGTGAACCAGTGGAACTTTCATTGTTAATGATGGGAGAGGGATTTTTATCGGCGTCGGCATCAACTTCTTCTTGTAGGTTCATTCGTACAGTTGAATATCGGTTAGGATTTTGGCTAAGAGCAATTAAATCTAAGTAACCTATAGATTCTCTTGGATTTAGGTTTGTTGTTGTCAGTGGATTATTGATAACACGGACAGGGAAAAGATATCTTCCATTGGGTCCCATACGAGGGGGGAGAGTTCTATTTTGTTCAGCAAGACGCAGCCAGTTTCTGAGTGTTTCTCTTAAGTTTAATTGACCATTGCTATAGACCGCTTCTTGAGAAACTTCATCTGGAAGTTGAATTATAGAATTGGAAGGAACACTGTAATTAACGCGTTCAATGTTATCGAAGGAATGTAAACTCATTTGTGTATTGGTTAATCGAATAAGACTAGGTGAGCTTACTTGTGCAAACACAAAGGGAGTCGCAAAAATCATAGCGACAAAAACTAGGAAAATAAAAAGGTTTCGAATGTAAATGGCTTTATTCATTAATATTCCTATCTGGTTACATGCTGCTTTTGGAAAGTAAAATAAAATGACATTTCCAATCGGAGAGTTTCCTCGCCTTGTCTCAGTTAAATACAAAGTTCGTACCAACCTGAAACAAACTGAAACCACAGAGAGTGTTCATTGAGAGTTTTTAAAGAAGTAACATTACAAATGCCAAAGAGCGCGTTACCAACTGTCAACTTTTTTGACACCCAATGGAGAACCCCGCAGCACGAAGTGCGAGGAGTGAGGCTCCATTGGGCTATTAATCTCGTAGAGATTAATAGGGCCGAGCCGGCCTGAGGCGAGAGAACCCCGCAGCACGAAGTGCGAGGAGTGAGGCTCCATTGGGCTATTAATCTCGCAGAGATTAATAGGGCCGAGCCGGCCTGAGGCGAGAGAACCCCGCAGCACGAAGTGCGAGGAGTGAGGCTCCATTTCCCAACTGGGCCCCATGCCTAAACGGCATATCACCCGTTGGGGGCCAGAGGCGGGAGTGCCTCGCACCGCTAGGAGATATGCCGAAGGCATGAGACTCCAAGTGGACCGAAAAGTGGATAGCATCGAAGGAGATGTTGTCATTCGGAGCGAAGAAATTAAAGATGTCTTTAATCTTTTTTGAGAACGGTAAATTGTTTTCTCAGTCCATTAAACAAGCAGAATAAAGGTCAAAAACTTCGTCTTTAGGACAATAAGTCTTGCCTAAGTACTTAAGACAAAGGACTTGTTTTTATGGCTTCGGATGGGCTGAAAGGCAATTTCAGAGCTGAAGACAGAAGCTGGACTCAAATAATTTCTAAATTTTTATAAAATAAAATTTCGGCGCATGGATGCGCTGGAAAAGGGTAAACATGGAAGTTGTAAGAAGTTTTTGTGCGTTAGCACTAGTGATACTCCTTGTCGGTTGTGGCTCTAAATCAAGTAGTTCAAATCAAGAACAATTTAAAAAGTCAGAAAAACCAAGCTGTCAAAACCTTGAAATCAAAGGCGAGTACCTTGTTCATTGGAATGATGGTGAAGTGACAGTTGTTAGTGCTAACAATGAGTCCGAGTTTGTTGAAGAGTACTTAGAAGGTCATAAAAATGAAATCATTAGTTCTGAACCACACTATCGGATCCAACTGAGCGCAAGTGAACTTGTCCAGCAAAGAGACTGGGGTGGTGGAGTTAACTGGGGTGTGGAGTCTATTCAAGCTGATATGGTTTGGAATAAAAACTTACCACAAGAAGATATTATTGTTGCTGTCATTGATTCGGGAGTGAATGTAACTCATCCACAATTACAAGCTGCTATATTTAAAAATACTGCTGAGAGCTTTAATGGACTTGATGATGATGGCAACGGCTATATTGATGATGTTGGTGGTTTCAATTTTGTAAATGGATCTCCTTATCTGAATGATTATACTGGGCATGGAACTCATGTTGCAGGAATTATAGCGGCTCAACACAATGAGGGACGAATTATGGGGGTGGCCCCTAATGTAAAAATACTTCCTCTTGCATTCATTGATCAAAGAGGGGGTGGTGATATTCAGAAAGCAGTTAATGCTATTCGCTATGCTGCTCAAATGGGTGCAAAGGTCATTAACGCCAGTTGGGGGGGGAGTGTTTGCTCTCAGTTATTGGAACTAGAAATTGAAAGTTTAAAAGAAAAAAATATTCTTTTTGTGTCAGCCGCTGGAAACAGTGGGAATGATCTTTCTATTTTTCCAGAATATCCGGCCGCTTTTCTTCTTGATAACCTTATTAGTGTGGGAGCTTCTACTGTGGACAGCAAGACAGCTGAGTTTTCAAATTATGGAGATTTAGTTCACTTAGTGGCACCGGGAGCTAATATCGCAAGCACTTACCCACCAGAATTTGATGTTGATGGAAGTCTTGATGGTATTGCCACGTTAAATGGAACAAGTATGGCGACTCCATTTGTCAGTGGGGCTGCGGGCTTGTTGTGGTCAATTTATCCTAATGCGTCATATCTCCAAATTAAGGAAGCTTTGCTCAATGGGGTAGAAGCTGGACCTTATCCGGTTATTACACGAGGTCAATTGAACCTAAGAAAGTCATACGATTATTTAATGGCTCAATAAGGGTTTTTCCCTTTAGATATAGGATTGAAGCGAGTTATTTGGCTTTTTAAAGCACTGAAGTCCTAAAAAGAGCCTTTTAATTTATTTATACAAATAATCTATAGCTTAAATCGAAGATATTAGATCTGACTGAAAAATAAGCTTAGTGTAAAAGAGCTTGTTCTTTTACTATGTGGACTTTTGTAAACAGGGCTCTATATTCATAATACGGCGCTTAAAAAAATGGATTCCTTTTCTTGATTTCACAGTGCAGCATTCGTTATTGTGCTCCATTGCTAAAAAATCAGGAGCCATTAAGTGCGCTATTATATAGACAATCTAAAGGACTATGTGGGCCAAACAGTTGAACTCAAAGGCTGGGTTTTCAACACTCGTGGTTCTAAAAAAATCAAATTCTTAATTTTGCGTGATGGAACAGGTTTATGTCAGTGCATCTTCTTTAAAGGAGATTGCGATGATGAGGCCTTTGAGAACTTTCAGAATTTAACTCAAGAATCCACGGTTAAAGTTACTGGTGTGGTAAAAGAAGAGCCGCGCAGTCCTGGTGGATATGAACTTTCTGCTAAGTCTTTTGAAATTATATCCCAAGCCACAGATTATCCCATTACGCCAAAAGAGCATGGTGTCGACTTTTTAATGAACCATCGTCATTTGTGGTTACGCTCAAAGAGGCAACATGCAGTTATGAGAGTTCGCTCTGAAATCATAAATGCTATTCGATCCTTTTTTGATGATAGAGGTTTTACTTGCACTGACGCTCCTATTTTCACGCCCAATGCTTGTGAAGGAACGTCCACTCTTTTTTCGACTCAATACTTTGATGACAATGCCTTTTTATCACAGAGCGGTCAGCTTTATATGGAGGCGACGGCAGCGGCATTAGGTAAAGTGTACTGCTTTGGACCGACATTTAGAGCGGAAAAATCAAAAACTCGACGGCATTTGATTGAGTTCTGGATGGTGGAACCAGAAGTTGCGTTCAATGATCTTTACGACAACATGGAATTAGCGGAGCAGTTTGTAGAGTATGTTGTACAACGCACTCTTAAAAATCGTAAAGTGGAATTGGAAGCTTTAGAAAGAGATCTAAGTAAACTTGAAGTTATTAAAGGTCCCTTCCCAAGACTACATTATGAAGAAGCAACAAAGATTATTAAAAAAGAAAATCCTGACTTTATAGACGGTGATGATTTTGGTGCTCCTGATGAAACTATAATTAGTAGTCAATTTGATAAGCCCGTTTTTGTTCACCATTTTCCTACGGCCATTAAGGCTTTCTATATGAAAGAGGAGCCTGAGGATTCCAAGTTTAGTTTGAGTTGTGATTTGTTAGCGACCGAAGGTTACGGAGAAATCATTGGTGGTGGTCAGAGAGAAGATAATCTTGAAATTTTAGATAGAAAAATAAAAGAACACGAATTGAACTTGGAAGATTTCTCTTGGTACAGAGATTTAAGAAAGTACGGAAGCTTTCCTCATTCAGGTTTTGGATTAGGTATTGAACGAACAGTGGCGTGGATATGTGGTTTGAATCATGTACGTGAAACAATTCCCTTTCCTCGATTATATGGAAGACTCCATCCTTAAAAGGTGAAAATATGGAAACAAATATTGAACGACTGAATTTGCTTGAACAAAAAAACCAAAAAGCCTTCGAGGGCGGTGGTGAAGATAGAATTAAAAAGCACAAACAGGGTACTCGCCTAACGGCTCGCGAGAGACTTCATACACTTCTTGATCCAGGCAGCTTTGTTGAAATGGATCGCTTTGTGACCCATCGTTGTCAGAACTTCAAAATGAATGAGAAAAAAATTGATGGTGACGGTGTTATTACAGGTTATGGACGAATTAACGGTAAACTTGTTTATGTTTATAGCCAGGATTTTACTGTTTTCGGTGGGAGTATGTCCCGAACTCAAGCCAATAAAATTTTAAAAGTTCAAGAAATGGCTATGAAAAACGGCGCCCCTATAATTGGCCTTAATGACTCAGGTGGGGCAAGAATTCAAGAAGGGGTGGAAGCGCTTGGTGGTTACGCGGACATCTTTCTTAACAACGTTATGGCCTCTGGGGTTGTTCCTCAAATTAGCGCCATCATGGGCCCGAGTGCTGGTGGAGCTGTTTACTCACCTTCAATCACTGACTTTATTTTTATGGTTAAAGACACGAGTTATATGTTTGTGACTGGGCCGGATGTTATTAAGACGGTTACTCATGAAGAGGTTACGAAAGAAGAGTTAGGCGGTGCCTCAACTCATAGTCAGAAGTCGGGTGTCGCTCATTTTGCAGCAGAAGATGATAAACACTGTTTGTTAATGATCCGAGAAATGTTGAACTTCTTGCCAAGCAATAATCTCGATGATCCTCCGAAAATTGATACAAAAGATGATCCCAATCGTATGGTTGAAGACCTAGCAACCTTTATTCCAGATAGTTCGAGAAAACCTTACGATATGAAAGAGTTGATCAAAAAAGTAGTGGATGAAAGTTACTTTTTAGAAATTCATGGGAACTATGCCACCAATGTTATTGTTGGTTTTGCGCGATTTAATGGCAGAAGTGTTGGTATCGTTGCTAACCAACCTCAAGTACTAGCGGGTTGTTTAAATATTGATGCCAGTAAAAAAGCCGCGCGTTTTATCCGCTTTTGTGATGCTTTCAACATACCCTTAGTCAATTTTGTTGATGTTCCAGGATTTCTTCCTGGTACGGACCAAGAATGGCAAGGAATTATTACTCATGGAGCAAAATTACTTTATGCCTATGCTGAGGCCACAGTACCTAAGGTGACTATTATCACTCGTAAAGATTACGGTGGCGCTTATTGTGTGATGTCTTCTAAACACCTTAGAGGGGATGTCAATTTAGCATTTCCCTCAGCTGAAATAGCTGTGATGGGTGCAGAAGGTGCCGTTAATATTATCTTTAGGGATGCTATTAATAAAGCCACGGATGCCGAAGCCGAACGAGTCCAATTAACAAAAGATTATGAAGATAAGTTTAACAATCCTTATGTGGCTGCTGAACTAGGATATATTGATGAAGTGATCGAGCCGGCAATGACAAGGAAGAGAATCTGTGACTCTTTGGAAATGCTTCAAAATAAGCGGGACACAAACCCACCGAAAAAACATGGAAACATTCCCCTTTAGGAGAAACAATTATGTTTAAAAAAATCTTAGTGGCTAATCGAGGGGAAATTGCAGTTCGTGTGATCAGAGCCTGTCGTGATATGGGTATTTCTTCTGTTGCCGTTTTTAGTGAGGCTGATCGCTACAGTCAGCATGTCCTCCTTGCCGATGAAGCTTATGCTATTGGGCCAGCCCCAAGTAATGAGTCCTATCTTGATGATAATAAAATCTTAACTGTTGCAAAAAATGCTGGAGTGGATGCAATTCACCCTGGTTATGGATTCATGAGTGAAAATGCTGATTTTGCAAAAAGAGTGGCTGAGGCAGGTATTGAATTTATAGGTCCATCACCCCAAAATATTATTGATATGGGAGACAAACTTTCAGCCATTTCACTGATGAAGAAAGCCGGTGTTCCCACGGTACCTGGAAGTAACGGCGCTGTAGACACTGTTGAAGATGCAAGGCGAATTGCTAAAGAGATTGGGTATCCCATCATGATTAAAGCCACAGCTGGTGGTGGTGGTAAAGGGATGAGAGTTGTCCATCAAGAAAAGGACCTCGAAAGTGCTTATCGTGCGGCTCGTTCGGAAGGCTTAAATTATTTTAAGAATGATATCGTTTATATGGAAAGGTTTATTACCAGTCCTAAGCATATTGAGATTCAAGTTTTTGGCGATAAACACGGAAATGTCGTTCATCTATTTGAGAGAGAGTGTTCCATCCAGCGACGTCATCAAAAAATTATTGAAGAAAGTCCCAGCCCTTCTGTTCCAGAAGAAGTAAGGCAACGTATGGGTGATGTATCGGTAAAGGCTGCGGAGTCGATTGGATACGTTGGTGCGGGAACTTTTGAGTTTATATTCGACAATAACACAAAAGAATTCTTTTTCATGGAAATGAATACGCGACTTCAAGTTGAGCATCCTATCACTGAAGCTGTTACAGGTGTTGATTTAGTACGAGAACAGATTTTGGTAGCAGCTGGCAACGAGCTTTCTTGGAAACAAGAAGATATAGTTATTCAAGGTCATGCTATTGAGTGCAGAATATGCGCTGAAGATCCTGAGACATTTATTCCGTCTCCAGGAAAAATTAAGAGATTTCGTCCGCCGGCAGGACCTCGTGTTCGAGTTGATACCTATGTTTTCTCTGGTTATGACATTCCCATTTATTACGATCCTATGATTGCTAAGCTTGTTACTTGGGGTAAATCGAGAGAAGAAGCCATTGATAGAATGAACCGTGCTTTAATAGAGTTCACTTTAACCGGTGTGAAATCCAATATTGTTTTGCATAAATCTATTCTGAAAAATAAAAAGTTTTTAACTGGAGAGTACACTACTCAATTTTGTGAGAATGATTTAAAAGTAGAAACTCCAGACTTATTTAAGTTTGTTGATGATCGTGTCTTTCTTATTTCGGCTGCAATTTCAGCATATAAAGATAGAGAAAAAAATCCAGTAGAAAAGAAATTTCAAAAAATGTCTGCATGGAAACTTTCTGGCCGTAGTGGTGGATTGAGGAAATAATGTTATTTGAAGCTGAGTTAAGAAAAAAGAAATATCAAATTATCGTAGATAAAACGGCCTCGACTTGGGAAGTCTCCTTAACTGCTGATGGTGGTGAGGAGGAAAAGTTTTCTATTTCTCACAAAGACTTTGAAGAGGCAGATAATGTTATCAGCTTTCTATTTCAAGACCATTCTTATTTAGTTGATACAGTTTCCGATGGAACTAAGTACGATGTATACACACGTGGGTCTTATCGTAGTGTTAAAATCTTTAATGATGAAATGTTGCTCCATGAAAGCTTAAAGTCGGGTCGACCAATTGGAGGAGAGACTGGTCTGAATTCGGGTATGCCTGGGAAAATTATTAGTGTTCTAGTAAAAGAGGGCGATAAAGTAGAAGAGGGGACGCCTCTTCTTATTATGGAAGCCATGAAAATGGAAAATGAAATGAAAGCCTCTGGTGAAGCTGTCATCAAAAAAGTGCTGGTCAATCCTGGTGACAATGTTGAAACTGGAGCTCTCTTAATTGAATATGAAGTTTAGGGGCTGTTGACAATTCTGCGGCTTCAACTCCTGGCAATTTTGAGCTGTGCTCACCTTCACCTTATTCGATGTGGCTATGGCCACACTTCCTAAAGTTCGGTCTACATTTAATTCAAAATTAATGAGGTTTTGAATCCTCTTTACGAATATGAATTATCAACATCTTCTCGCTTTATTGGCTGAGATCTGTTTTTATATTTTTAATAAACTCATCGAATAAATCACAGAATTTTTGCTCTACAGAATTAGCCATTGCAGTCACTTCATCATGGGTGAGTTTTGTAGAATGTATGCCTGCTGCAGGGTTAGTAATACATGAAACCGCACACACTCTCAGGCCGAGGTGATTAGCTGCAATACTTTCCGGTACAGTGCTCATACCAACTGCTTGTCCTCCAATAATCTGTAGAAAACGAACTTCGGAAGGTGTTTCATAAGTGGGGCCGCTGACCCCGCAATAAACACCTTTCCAATGCCTGACATTTTGACTTTCTAATACATTGATTAGTTTTTGAGTTAGGACTTTATCGTAGGCTTCAGTCATGTCTGGAAAACGTGGTCCTAGATTTTTAATATTTGGCCCCATTAGTGGGTTATCCCCCATAAGATTAATATGATCTTCAATGACCATTAAATCTCCTGATTGCATTTGAGGGTTTAATCCACCTGCTGAATTGGTAAGAATTAAAATTTCTATTCCAAGCATAGCTAAAGTGCGTATAGGATAAGCCACCTGCTCCATCTTATGACCTTCATAATAATGAACGCGGCCTTGCATAACAGCAATAGGAACACCATGAAATTCACCGAAAACAAGACGACCACTGTGGCCTTCGACAGATGGTGCTGCAAAATTAGGTATTTCCGAGAAAGAAATCTCACAACTAACATCTATGTGATTAACAAAAGCACCCAGGCCTGAACCTAAAACAATACCTACGCGAGGTTTTATTTGGGTTTTAGAGCGTATATATTGAGTGGTTTCTTGTAATTTGTCTAAAACGTCCACATGCGATCCTTTTAATGTATTAAATGATTATCCATAAAGTCGAGGCCTCTGTCTAGAGGATTAGATTGATCAATTTGTGAATTTCAAGATTAAGCATCTTGTTAAATCAAGTCATTTTTACTTAAATAAATAATATTTATTTAAGTAGAACCTCTAAATTAAGCAATCTCAATAATCAGTGGCTCAGGACGTTCTCTATCTTCACTTATAAGAATGGATTGGTTTAAAATTTTTGTCACTTCTGTAATGGAACTCTCATTTTTTATATGATGAAGAGTGAATAAGGGATCTCCTGTTTTTACTTCATCTCCAATTTTTTTATGTATTTCAATTCCAGATAAGGGGTTAATTCTATCGCTAATGACTCTGCGACCAGCTCCCATACAAATACCAGCAATTCCTACTTTTTCTCCATCGATCTGATTAAAAAAACCGTCTTTCTGAGACTTTATTACTGTAGTATGCTGAGGCAAATCTAATTTTTTAAGATCTCCGCCTTGGAAATGGCAAACTTTTTCAAAATATTCATAGGCAGAGCCGTTATCAAGTGCTTCTTTTGCTTTTGCCATTGACGTTTTAAAATCAAGGTTTAATGCCATTGCAATCATTCGAGCCGCAAGCTCTAGGCTTAAGCATTCAGTGTCTAAAAAGTTTTGATATTTGTGTCCTAAAAAATCCTGTCGTTTCAAAATGCTAAGGCACTCTCCGATTTCAACAACATTTCCAACGAATCGGCCTAATGGTTGGTTCATATCTGTAATAAGTGCTGATGTTTTTAGTCCATGCCCTTTTCCAATGTTCATAAGACCTTTTGCGAGTTGTCTAGCATCAGCTAAATTTTTCATAAAGGCACCACTGCCCACTTTAACGTCGAGTACTAAACCTTTAATTCCTTCCGCTATTTTCTTTGACATAATACTGGCGCAAATCAATGGAAGTGATTCTACAGTGGCCGTGACATCTCGTAGAGAATATATTTTTTTATCAGCGGGACAAATATTTTTTGTTTGCCCAATAAAACTGAGATTTATCTTATGAACTTGTTCTTTGAATGTGTTTAAGTCGAGATTGACATTAAATCCAGGGATAGACTCTAGTTTATCAAGTGTACCACCAGTATGGCCAAGACCCCTTCCTGACATCATGGGAACGGGAATTCCACAAGCGGCTACTATAGGCGCAAGGATTAAACTGGTTTTGTCTCCAATTCCCCCTGTGCTATGTTTATCAACAGCAAAGCGGTCTTCAAAATTAATTTGAGTTCCCGAGTCAATCATTGCTTGTGTTAGTTCATTCGTTTCCTGTTCATCCATACCATTAAGAAAAATAGCCATTAGTAGAGATGACATCTGATAGTCAGGAATACTGTCATTGGTATAGCCTTCAATAAAGTACTTAATTTGCTCTTTATTAAGAGGCTTTCCAGATCGTTTTATTTTTATAATTTCAGTGGGTAACATATTTAAGGTTTTACTTGTCAAAACATCAAGAAACAAGAGACAATTAGATTATGTTTAAAGTTTTGATGTGTGTTTTCATTTTGTTTCCCAGTTTTAGTTTTGCTCAAAATCAAGGGAGTGAAGCTAATCCTAATATGGTGGAAAAATACGGTCCTCGTCGACAAATATCAACGATCGTGTATATGGGGTTGGCTGGAGCTGTTTTGGGTTTGTCGACCTTGAGTTTTTATGGACGTCCTCAAGATAAGTTGACGAATATCCCTATTGGGTTTGGGGTCGGAGTGGTTTTAGGAACCATTTATATGACTTATCAAGCAGCGACGAATCCAAATGAATTCTATAAAGAAACAAGTCTTCAGCCAGAGTATAAGCCAGATTTCTCTGATAAGAAAATAGAAGAAAGTATGGCCAGTGATTTCTTAAATCAACAAAAGACGGTGCAAAAAGTTTCCTACAGTTGGTCTTTTTAGAACGACTCTTTGATTTAAGAGGACTTCCTAAACTTAGGCATAGTAATTCGAGGCTTTGTTGTGACTTCTTGTTCAACTTCTGGCTCTTCAGAAGCAGTAAAAGATTTTTTAGATAAGTAAGGAGCAGCCTGTTGTTTGTCGATAGTTCCCATTGCAAGTAATCTTTCAACAGCTGTCTCCATAGTTTGCATACCCATACTAGTTGATGTCTGCATTGTTGATTTAATTTGGAAGGTTTTCCCTTCGCGAATAAGATTTTGAATGGCATTGTTGTTTATCATAATTTCATGAGCCGCCACCCGACCTTGACCACCCACTTTTTTTAGAAGTGTTTGAGAGACAACAGCTTTTAAGCTTTCGGAAAGCATCACTCGAATTTGCGATTGTTGTTCCTCAGGGAAAGAGTCAATAATTCTATCAATGGTTTTTGGTGCGCTCATTGTATGGAGTGTTCCAAAAACTAAGTGACCTGTTTCAGCAGCGGTCATTGCGAGAGAAATGGTTTCTAAATCTCTCATCTCACCGACTAGAATAATATCTGGATCTTCTCTGAGTGCGGCTTTAAGAGCATTTTTAAATGATGCCGTATGGTTTCCTACTTCTCTTTGATTAACAATTGATTTTTTATTTTGGTGAACAAACTCGATAGGGTCTTCAATAGTTAATATATGACCGTGATCGGTATCGTTCAAATAATCGACCATAGCGGCTAGAGTGGTTGATTTACCAGAGCCTGTTGGACCTGTAACAAGAACCATGCCTTTTTTTTCCTGAAGAATGTTTTTAAAAACAGGTGGACAATTTAAATCTTTGAGTGAAAGGATTTTGGATGGAATATGGCGGAAGACAGCTCCAATCCCCAGTCGTTGCATAAAGATATTACAACGAAATCGCCCACAACCTTCCACGGCATAAGAACAATCCATTTCGTTGGTCGACTCAAACCTTTTAATTTGCTCATCATTTAGTATTTCATAAATAAGAGCTCTGACTTCGTTATCGTTGAGAGCGCGGTAATTGAGAGCTTGAATGTCTCCATGAACACGGAGCGATGGGATGGAGCCTGAAGTTAAATGTAGATCGGAGGCTTCATTTTTTACCATTACACGAAATAGATCATCTAATTTTGCCATCAGTTCCTTCTCCAAAGTCTTAAGAAAATAGATTTCTTTAAGAGGTTGTATTGATTAACAATCGGATTTTTTTTTGTTAAAGTTAAATCTTAAGCCCTTGATCTAGGAAAGTAGTAAAATGCAAGGAAACCAAATACTTATAAACGTAAACTCTTTTGAGACCCGAGTCGCTCACTTAGAAAAGGGAGTTTTAGTCGATTTTAAAATTGAAAGAAAGCTTTCCCCGACCTTAGTTGGAACGGTTCATAAGGGTAAAGTTATAAGAGTTCTGCCCGGTATGCAGGCGGCTTTTGTTGACATTGGATTGGAGAGAGCGGCTTTCCTTTATGTAGGTGATGTCAGGGAAGAAAATGATTCTATTAATAAGAGAGTCCAAGCGACGGAACAAAGTGAGGATGAAGGTCTTCCTGAAATAATTGATAGTGAAGATAAACCTAAAATTCAGGAACTATTAAAACAAGGTCAATCCATACTGGTGCAAGTAGCAAAAGATCCTGTAGGAACTAAGGGTGCAAGAGTGACCACCCACATCTCACTAGCGGGTCGTAAAATTGTTTTCTTACCAACATTAACTCATGTGGGAATTTCTCGAAAAATTGAAAGTGATGGCGAACGAGAGAGATTAAAAAAAGAGATTGAAAAATCAGGAATGGAAGGTGGAGTGATTGTCAGAACTGCTGGCGAGGGCATGAATGAAGTCGAGCTACAAAAAGATGTTGGTTATTTAAAACAGATTTGGGAAGGCATTCAGAAGTCAGCTAAAGAAGAGCAGGGCATTGGTTTAATTTACTCTGAGGTAGACTTTGAACTGCGAGTTTTAAGAGATTTTCTCAATGAAAGTATTGATGAGGTATTAATTGATAGTGAAGACTCCTACGAAAAGGCTGTTGATTTTGTTTCACAATATATGCCTCAGTTTGCCAAAGTCATTAAACTATATCGAGGTACTGATCCTTTGTTTGATAAACAAGGAGTGTCTTTAGATGTTGCTAAAGCGATCGACCGGAAAGTTTGGTTACGTTCTGGTGGATACTTAGTCATTGATGAGACAGAAGCTTTGGTTGTTATTGATGTGAATACTGGGAAATATGTTGGAAAGAAAGATCTAGAAGAAACGATTTTTAAAACCAACATGGAAGCGGTTAAAGAGATTGCTCATCAGATTCGTGTTCGAGACTGTGGTGGTATTATTATCGTCGACTTTATTGATATGAGTCTTGAAGAGCATCGAAATAAGATTATGGAAGCTTTGTCTTTGGAAGTTAAATCAGACAGTGTTCGAGTTTCTGTTATTTCCATGACCGGCTTAGGATTAGTTGAAATGACAAGAAAAAGGTTGCGACCTTCTTTATTGCGCTCTTTAACCGAACCCTGCTTTTACTGTGAGGGAATAGGTCGTCTTAAGCGTCGGGAAACACTTATCTCTGATGTTTTTAGGGACTTAGATCGGCAAATGAAAAGAAATGAAAAGGTCGATACTTGGATTGTAAGGTGTCACTCTGATTTGGTTTCTTGGGTATACAGTGAAGAAAGTGAACTGATTTCTCAGATTGAGGGTGAACTTGGGGTTTCAATTATATTTAAATCAGATCCCAAACTTCATTGGGAAGAATTTGAATTTGATCGTCACATTTAGAAACCTCCATTCTTGGTCCTATCCAACTCATTGATTACTTTGCTTATTTGTCCCTATTTTTGAAAATTTCTCGATTTGGGGTAGCGCTTGCGGAATCAAAATACGGGTTGTTGACAGTTCATCGCTCTAATACGACTTCAATCCCTTGTAATTTTGAGCTGTGCTCATCTTAGCCATATTCGATCTGACTTTGGCCACACCTCATAATGTTCAGCCTGCGCTTAACTCAATATTTATGGTTTTGAGCCTTATAACGCAGATGAATTATCAACAGCTCCTGGTCAGAATTATTAAAAACAAAATTTTTATTAAATTATTAAAGTGAAGAGGATGGTTTTGAGTGGGGTCAGTAAGTGTAAGATAATGAAATTACTATTTTTTTTTGATTCCAGCGAACCTATGTCGCAATCTTAAAAAAATTGTAATAAGGAGCTGAAATTATTGACAAAACTTACGCAGCATGACACTTTCTCGAGTCATTTACTGCTATGGAGGACTCAATGTACGCCGTAATCCGCACTGGTGGAAAACAATATAAAGTGAAAGCTGGCGATTTAATTAAGGTTGAAAAACTCACTCAAACTGAGGGTGAAGAGTTTGAAATGCCTGAAGTTTTGATGGTTTCAGGAAAATCATCTCACGTCGGTGAGCCTCTTGTTTCTGAAGCTAAAGTACAAGTTCAGGTTGTTAAAACGGGTAAAGCTAAAAAAGTTCTGGTTTTCAAAAAGAAAAGAAGACAGGGCTACCGCAAAATGCAAGGTCACCGTCAAGAATATACAGAACTTTTTGTTAAATCGATCACAGCTCCTGATGGAGAGTCAATTTCTGCTGAGCTTAAGAAAGCAACTAAAGTTGAAAAAGAAAAACCTGCTACAAAAAAGGCTGCTAAAAAGAAAGTAGCAAAGAAGACAGCCAAGAAAAAAGTTGCAAAGAAAACGGCAGCTAAGAAAAAAACGAAGAAGAAAACCACTAAAAAATCGTAACTAATAGGAGATTATCATGGCATCGAAGAAGGCCGCAGGTAGTACGAAAAACGGAAGAGATAGTAAAAGTAAGAGACTAGGTGTTAAGCGTTTTGGTGGTCAAAATGTAAAATCTGGAACGATCATCGTTCGCCAAAGAGGCACTCAATTTTTAACAGGTCTAAATGTTGGAATGGGTCGAGATCATACAATTTTTTCTAAAATTGATGGTCAAGTGAAGTTCGAGCGAGTGGACAAGAAAAAGCTTAAAATTTCTGTTTATCCAAAAACAGCATAATTTTAACATCCTTATACAGTTAAGGAAAATTTCAGCGCAAGGAAAGTTGCGATGTTAAGAAGCAAGGCGAATGAGAATTCGCCTTTTCTTTTATGTAGGTAAAAATGAGATTTATTGATGAAGTGAAAATTCATTTAACGGCAGGCAAGGGTGGGCCTGGTTGTGCCAGCTTTGCGAGTGATCCATTGAATCCTCGTGGTGGTCCTGATGGTGGTGATGGTGGCCGCGGTGGTAATGTTATAATGAAAGTGAATCCTCATCTTAATTCATTATTTCATTTTCAAGGCAAAAGAAAATTATCAGCAAAAAATGGAATTCCTGGTAGTGGCCAAAATAGAAAGGGTGCTCAAGGTGAGGATTTAATCTTGGAAGTGCCCCCTGGAACCGTCGTAAGAAATGAGGAAGGCAAGTTACTTATTGATCTTTTTGAAGGAGAGCATTGTTTACTTAATGGTGGACGTGGAGGCAAAGGTAACACTCATTATAAGACCAGCGTTAATCAAGCACCATCAAGGTTTCAGCCTGGAGAATATGGTGAGGAGGCGATGCTCACATTCCAATTAAAACTATTAGCTGACGTTGGTGTCATTGGTTTCCCCAATGCAGGTAAGTCGACATTGGTTTCTTCATTAACGGCGGCTCGTCCTAAAATTGCCGATTATCCATTTACTACACTGGAGCCGAACCTGGGTGTTGTGAAGTTGAGTGAAACGGAAACCTTTACAATGGCAGACATTCCGGGGCTAATCGAAGGGGCCTCTCAGGGAGTTGGGCTAGGACATCAATTCTTAAAACACATAGAAAGAACTAAAACTTTTGTACACCTTATTGATGCAAGCGATTTTTCTGATCGAGACCTTTGGGATGACTATATTAAAATAAATGAAGAATTGTCTCAGTATGATTCTGTATTTAGTGATCTAGAAGACTTTGTCCCCCTGTCTCAAAGAAAACAGATTATCGTATTTAATAAAATTGATTCTGCAAGTTCGGATAGAATAGAAATGTATGAAAATCAATTTGAGAAAAATAATTTAGAGGTAATTAAAATTTCAGCTGTTGCTCACACTAATAAAGAAACCTTGCTTAGAAGATTGAGTGAAGCTGTATTTGGAGGAAATGAAAATGAATAAAGTGGCTTTATTTGGTGGAACTTTTGATCCCGTCCATATGGGACATGCGGCTTGTGTTCAGCATTTGGTAGAAAAAATGGATTTTTCTAAAGTGGTACTCATTCCAACAAGTCAAAATCCATTAAAAGTCGATCGAGTTCCCGCCTCCAAAGAAGATCGGTTAAAAATGATCGAAATAGCCTTAAGTGATTTCAAAGATGAAATTACTGTGGATGAGCACGAAGTAATGAAGCAATCACCCGCATATAGCTATGAAACTTTAAAGAGGTATCGTGAGGACTATGATCCTGAAGAACTTTATTTGGTTATGGGTTTAGATAGCTTTTCAGAAATGGATCAATGGAAGAATTATACCGATATTTTAGAAATGACTAATCTTCTTGTTGTTAGTCGTCCTCCTTATCGCCGTCCATTTGGGATCGAAGACTTGCCTAAAGGAATTCAAGAACATGTACATTCTTATGAGCGCGGGTTTGCACTCTTAAAAAGTGGCAGAACGATTGAGTTTGTAACCATAAAAACGGAGGATATTTCATCAACCCTCATTCGCAAAAAATTGAAGTCTGGTAAAAAATTGAATAGCCTCATTAATATTGACGTTGAAAAATACATTATTGCAAATGATGTTTACCCGAGGCTCTCTCCTTCTAAAGTTGATTTCAAAGAGTTAGCTCATTTTGTTGGTGGTATTTTAAAAGAGAGAGCTACTAACTGTATGGGATATGATTTAACAAAATTAGATAAATTATATGATTACACTCTTGTGGCTTCCGCAACGAGTACAAAGCAGGCACTTTCATTATCGAATATCGTAAAAGATGCGGTAAAAGAAGAGTATGGTCTGAATCCCTTTGGTATTGAGGGGCGTGAAGATGGTCGATGGGTGATTCTTGATTATGGGTCTATGATTGTTCATATTTTTTATGATTTTGTTAGGCAAGAGTACCATTTGGAAAGTCTGTGGAAAGACGGAGAGAAGCTGGTTATCTCTGCTCCAGAGACAAAGACAACAACATAATATTAGAAATGGAAATTGAAGTTCGCACTGTACATCTTAGCAAAAAAAGTTGGGCTTTTGCTTTAGCTACAGACTATGTTGCAAAGATCCAGCCTTTTGAAAAAATACGTTTTAATGTCATTAAAGATGAAAAAAAATTTTTAGATAAGGTGTCTCCCCAAGATAGAGTTCTTGTTTGTGATGAAAGAGGTGAAGCTCTTCAGAGTCGTCCTTTTAGTCATAGGATCTCTCAGATGAGAGATGGTGGCATTCAAAAATTATTTATCGTAATTGGTGGCCCCTTTGGTTTACCTAAAGAGGTGGTTGATAGAGCGAACATAACTATTCAGCTTTCTAGTTTTGTTATGAATCAAGAAGTGGCTTTAATTGTGTTGATGGAGCAAGTATTTAGAGCTTATACGATCTTGAACAATCACCCTTATCACAATGATTAAAATAATATTTAAACTCGCTTAATCTTGTTTTAAAAAATAATCTGAAGTTTATCCATTCGGAAATCGGTCGGTTTGCGTTGGTTGATCCATTAGATTTTGAGAGATTGGCCTGTTTTTTGTAACAACCTTTACATGATTAGTGATTATTTAAGATGGATAAGAAGATGCCCTTCATGTGGAGACTCCTTTCTGCCGGTGGACTGGCTTTGTCGTTCCTGTTTAATCAATATATTGAATAAAACGTCATTAAAACATCGTTATATTAATCCCAATATCGATCATTACTACCTTATTGAATGGAAGAAGGGTGACGGACTCACTTCGATTGTCCATAGTTTAAAAGGAGGTCGATGTGAGTGGGCCTTTGAGTATCTGTCCCAATATTTTAGTCATTTTGCCCATGAAACTTTCCCTATTTACTTTCCTAGTAAAGGTCCCAAGGACCATGCTTTTCAGTGGGCCTATTCTCTAGCAAAACGAACAGGCGCTGAGATGCGCCCAATTCAAAAGAAAACCCAATTTAAACAGTCTTTAAGTGGGCGTCAGGGAAGAAAATCGGTGCTTTTTTATCCACAAGTGAGCTCGAACAGGTATGTGGTATTGGCTGACGATATAGTAACTACCGGGGCTACGGCCACTGCTTGTTACCAAGCTCTCGGGCGGCCTCGAAATATGACCGTTTGGAGCCTCTTTTACCGTAAAGACTTGAGATTTTAGGGGTGTTTTGTTATTGTGCGCTATGGCAAAAATCTCGATTTTTTCGTGTCTTTTAATGGTTTTAGTTCCCTCAATGTCTTTGGGAAAAGAGAAGACCATTGTGCATTCTGTGTCTTCAAAAGACATGTTGCTTTTGAGGGAAGTGGACAAAAAATATCAAAAGCAACATGGAATACATTTAAAGCTTAAAAAAACCATCACTCTCGAAATGTTAGGGAGTACGAAAGAGTCTCAAGGTGAAGTCTGGTTAGAAAATGGAAAAATGAAATTGGTAATTAATGAACCTCAGCCATCTAAAGTTGTGGCTGGCAAACAGTTCTTATGGATCGAGAGTTCTCCACCTGAGGACTTTGAAGGAGCAAAGGTCCAGGTTTTGCGAGCCTCATTGAACTCTAAACAAGCCAAGTCCCAAGGATTGATCCAATTATTAACCCAGGGTGGCGTCTTAAAATATTTTCGAGTTTCTGGAATTCAAAAAGAAAATGAAAGGGTTCGGTTCTTTTTGCAGCCAGACACGCAGTCAGTAGAGTTTAAGCGAGCTCAAATTGATATTGATAAAAATAAGAAAGAAATTCTAACTCTCCGTTACTGGGACCAAATGGATAATGAAACTACATTTGATTTCTCTCGTTCAGAGTTTAATAAAAAACTATCAGCAGACACTTTTAAATACGAACCCCCTCAAAATGCGGAAGTGATAAATTACTAATATGAGTGAAACAAATTCTAAAAATCTTCATTTAATAAGTCTTGGTTGCCCTAAAAATAGAGTGGATGCCGAGATGATGCTCGGCCATATGATTAAAGATGGTTATAAAATAACAGACAACAGCGAAGAAGCGGAAACGATTGTTATTAATACCTGTAGTTTTATTGATGAAGCCCAACAAGAATCTGTGCAAAAAATCTTAGAGGCAGCGGACCTTAAGGAGACAGGGAAATTAAAAAAGCTTGTCGTAACAGGTTGTTTGGTTCAGCGCTATAAAGATGAACTTATCGATGAACTTCCTGAAGTGGATGTTTTTATTGGTTCAGGTGAGTTTCAACACATAAATAAAATATTGGACAATCCAACGGATAAAAAAGGTTATTACCATCTTCCAACCTACTTGCAGGAAGACGACACCCCTCGTGTGAACTCCGAGCCCTTTTATCGTGCTTATTTAAAAATCTCTGAAGGCTGTTTAAAGCGATGTGCTTTTTGTGCGATTCCCAAAATCAGAGGAAATTTACAATCCAGAACCATACCTTCTATTGTTAATGAGGCTAAGTTGCTGGTGGCTGGTGGAGTGAGGGAAATTAATGTAATTTCTCACGACTTTACAGACTATGGCTGGGATTTGAGACGTAAGGATAAAAAAGCAAAAGAATCTCCTAATGAGTTATTGCGAGCCCTTTCTGAAGTCGATGGATTAGAGTGGATTCGTGTTCTTTATATGTATCCCGACGGAGTTGATGACGAGTTATTAGATCTAATGGCATCTAAAAAGAATTTAGTTCCCTATTTTGATATGCCTTTGCAACATATTAATGATGGAATGCTAACGGCGATGAATCGGAAGATGACCGGTAAGGAAATAAAAGTGGCTTTAGAAAAAATTAGAGCTAAAATTCCTGATGCCGTTATTAGAACTCAATTTATAGTTGGTTTTCCTGGTGAGACAGAAGAGGTTTTCCAAGAACTATTGGATTTTATTGAAGAGCAAGAATTTGATAGAGTCGGGTGCTTCACATATTCTCCGCAAAAGGGCACGAGTGGTTTTAGACTCGAGCAAACTGTGAGTGAGGACGAAAAGCAAGAGAGACACGATCGCTTAATGGAGCTGCAAATGGAGATTAGCCGAGAGAAACATCGTTCTTTCGTGGGGCAAACTTTAGAGGTTGTTATTGATGGTGTTAGTGATGAGACAGATCTTCTTTTACAAGGACGAACGGCAACTCAAGCTCCCGAAATAGATGGAGTTGTTCTAATAAACGACGGTGAAGCGCAACCGGGACAAAAGGTTTTTGTAACAATCACAGATAGTCATGATTACGATTTAATCGGTCACATAGTGGAGCCGTCTTAAAATTTTCTTCAATTGACCCGAAGAGGACTTGAAATCAAAACCCCTTTCATAAGATGAGGGCCGTTAAGATCATTTTAGTTAAGCTCCCAGTTTCGTTGACTACGTCGTCGCGGTACTGTTCGTACAGCTTCCTCCTTGCGCCTCACTGCAAACTTAACTCAAGCGGTCTTAAATAGATCATTAACTTAACGGTATTGTTTTTGAGTTATTGTAAAAAGCCCCTAGACTTTTAAAATTATTCGCGCGAACAAAAATTAACTATAAAAATTTTTAATGTCAGATTGTTGACAACCATTGTTAATCCCGCCATCATTAAATTCAGAGGAGATCCAACGGTGATTAATAGCATGTTATTCTTATTTGTTTCGTCAGCCTTGTTATTTTTCTTAGTGAATGTAATTGTTTAACGCAACAAGTCTTAATTCTTTATCCTTTTGTTCTTTTTTTAAAGAAACCTTGTCACGTCCACCTTTTATTCATTAGACTTCGCCCCAAACTATAGGTTTTACAACCTGACACAGTCTTTGGGGGGATCAATGTCAAAAATTTTAATTTTTATATCGGCATGCTTAGTATTTAGCTTTGCACATGGGAACGACAAAGCAACTCAAGCCTATCAGGCCTATTCCGAGAGAGATTATAATGAGACTGGAACAAAGAAAGTGGAAGAAGCTATCAGTCTTTTTGAAGAAGCTATTGCCAATGAGTCTGATGTCTTAGTTCAGCAAGAGCTGAAAGTTTCACTGGTATCTGCTTATTATTTTCTAGGATCTGCACATAATGTAAAATCCACTCAATTAGCGGCTTATGAAGATGCAATCACTTTATCTGATGAGCTCATTGAAGAGATGGGTGTGGATAGCCAAAAAGTACATGAACTCAGTGCTAATGATATTACCAGTATTAAAAATAAACTAAACGATACGGATGAGGGCACACTCGCTGAAGCGATGTACATGAAAGGTATTAGTTTAAGCCAGTGGGGAAAATTGAAAGGAATCACTGAGTCTATCGGACGTTTGCCGGAGGTTCGTGGTTTGATGGATCGTATTGAGTCCCTAGGCTTTGTACACATTCATGAATATGGTCCCTATAGAACATTAGGCAGAATTAATTTTGTTCTACCTAAACTTTTTGGTGGAGATCTTAAAAAGTCAGAAGAGTACTTAAAAGATGCCTATCGTATGACTCTTCCAGAGGGGCAACAGTATAGCATGAATGGTTATAATAACGTCTATCTTGCTGAGACTCTTTATAAACTTGGTAAAGAAAACCAAGCGGTTAAACTTTTAGAAACATTTGTATCTGCTGATTTTTCTACTCTTGCTGTTGGCAATGAGCCTGAAAATAGAGAGGCAATTCGTTTGGCTGAGAGCCTACTTAAAGACTGGAACTAGTCGTGTCCTTAAAATTTTGGGTTGTTCTGCTGGCCTGGCTTTACTGTTCTTCAGTGAGTTGGGCGGGAGGACTAGCCACCCCATTTTCAATGGGCTCAACAGTTGTATTACCTAAAGGCGTTCGTAGCTTACAGGTTAATGGACTTTCTACAACAGTGGATGGTTGGTATAACGACACTCGTGTTGATACGGGTGTTGCAGAGCCATTTAATCAGCAGCTTTCCTATGGAAGACTACTAAAAGCAGAAAGTGATGAAAACCTGAAGCTCAATGTTGAAGCTCAGTTGAGAAATAAAGGTGTTTCACTAGATACAATTGCTGGTAATAGTTATGCCGATATTAATACAAGAGTCTTTATTACCTTGCCGGCCTTGGCCTATGGAGTAACGGATCGGTTTACTCTAGGTGTAACTGTGCCCATAGTATATTCCAATATAGATGTGGAAACTGGTTTTGTAGGTTCTAATCAACTTCAGCAGTTGGTTACAGACTTTTCACAGAAAAGTAGAAAACAGACTAATGCAATACAAAGTAAATTAAGAGATGTGATTGCAACAGAGTTAGCGAATAAAGGATATAAACCTCTGGAAGCTCAAGAGCAAACCCAGATTGGTGATATGGTCATTGTGGGTAAGTATTTAGGTTACAAGGGAGTTGATTATTCTTGGGCACTTACTACAACGGTCACAGTTCCTACGGCTCATGTTCGAGATGTTAATAGGGTTGTAGACCCTAGTCCTGGAGATGGACAATGGGATTTAGGTTTAGCTAGTACTTTCAATATTCCCCTTAACTCTCAATTCAATGTTGTCAGTCAAACAGGTTATATTGTCCAGTTCTCTGACATTCGAGAAACAAGAATGCCTATTTCCGAAGAAGAGCGGCTATCCAGTGATATCGATTATGGAGCCAATAGAGATCTTGGTGATCAGATGTTTACTTCATTGGGTTTAATGATGAACGGACCTTCTCAGGTCTTTTCTTTTGGGGGTTCCTACACGTTTGCATATAAGGAAAGAGACCGTTGGACAGGGGTCAACTATAGTGGTGATCGGTATCGAGCTCTTGGTGTTGAAACTGAACAGGTCATGCATGCTGCTTATCTGCAAACCAGCCTATCGACGATCAATTTATATAGAAAGAAAAAATTCCCACTTCCTTTACTAGCCACGCTGGGTGTTGGAAAAGCCTTTGCCGGTCGTAATGTTAGGAACGATCCTCTGTGGTCTCTTAATATGTCGGCGTTCTTCTAGGAGTTATAATGATGAATTGGAACCTTAAAATCTTATTTCTTCTTTTTTTACTCCCGTGGGGAGTTATAAATTGTTCTCTCGATGTGAAGAAAGCGGTGGCGCCAACAAACCCACCTCAGGTGGAAAAAAATATTTTTTCCGCTTCACAAGTTAGGGGCCATTATCAAACGGATGGTTCTCCTAAAATGTTTAAATGGCCTGTTGATAAGTGGAATGAGGATAAAACTCAGCTCTTACCAATGACTTTTGCGGAAAAAGTACAAGCTCGGCAGACCATCACGGCCTATAGTGAAGAAGTTGAGTTGTACACCCAAGAATTCACCGCCTTGGAAAAAGAAATTAATTTAAAATATGAAAATAAATTAAAAGAGTTAGAGAATCGCTTTTTAACAAATCAGTGCTATTCATTTTGTGATCCTGATAGTTTATTTTGCGACCCTGAAGATAGCAGTGTGTTGATTGTCGATGATTGGAAGTTACCAGAGAATGAAGAGGAAACTTTGGCCATAGCTAGTTGCCAGGAAAATCAGTCCCAGCGTGAGAATATTAGTGAAGATTTTGAATATGAAATCAATGAAAAGGTGGAGCCACTGCGAATCAAAGCGGGGCAAGCAGCCTTAGCATTACTTCAAACCGTTGGTGATCGAAACTATTTTACTGAGCTTACATCCTTTGAGTTCTTTTTCGGTCCCTATGAGTGTTCCAGTAATAAGGGTTGTTTACTAAGCAACGAGGTTGAGAGTGACAAAATATATATTAGGTTACAGTTTGGAGATTTAGTGCTGACTAACTTTGATGGTGATAGCGGGGATTTAAGGGTTTACGATGTTGGTTTTGACCCTGCTCAAGGCTTTTTAGTTTTTAAGACTCCTGCCATTGATTTTGAAAATTCACAGAGCATTTACGGTGAAATTACATATGATTTGGAGCTTCTTCCTGGCCTCGGAGTACTTAGAGCTGACGGCGATATCAGAGTCAAAGAAAATGAAGTGGATAAAGAATTCATCGGTCGTTTTTCTTCTGCTGGAATATTGGATTAAAGCTCCAGCAGAGAAGGTATTACATTGAAAAAGTGTAAATTTCTGAGTAGTTTCGCCCTCTCTCTTCAGAATCCATTCCATAGCCAACCACATAACGGTCATCAATTGTAATGCCCACATAATCTGGCTTGAGAGGGATTTCTCTTCTGGCGGGTTTATCTAAAAGAGTGACCACTCGGAGTGAAGCGGGTCTGTTTGCAGCCAATCGCTTCAAGAGAAAGCTAAGTGTTTTTCCGGCGTCAATAATCTCTTCGACAACAAGTACGTGTTTACCAGTAATGTTTGTTTCAATGTCTTTTTTAATTTCAATAGCTTCTCCACTCTTCATAGACTTCAAGTAAACATAGTCTAAAACAGTGCCTGGAAGGTTCATTTTACGAGAAAGGTCTGCCATGAAAATAAAGGAACCTTTAAGGGGGCCGACGAGTACAACTTCTTTGCCGTGATAATCAATTTCTAGTTCTTTTGCAATTCGTTCAACAGCTTCATCCACTTCTTGTTTTGTTATGTATTGATTCATGTTGTCTTTAAGTAATGACATAGGCCTTCCTTTACTTAGATGTAGACTTCTCTTTGACTGTGGTTGAGGTGACTTCTTGCCTCCTCATTTTGAGGCTCCTGAGAAAGAACTTTTTCCCAATATTCTTCCGCCTTACCATGGTTATTCAACTGATAATGTATTTGCGCGATTTTTAAAAGTAAATCAACATGGTATGGATTTTTAGTTTCTACGGCCTCAGCTTCACGTAGGGCTCGACTTAAGAGTTTCATACTAATAAGTGAATCAACCGCTTTAAGTTTATACTTAATATGGTGTTTTGAGAAATCGGCTGCTCGATTGTAGTTTTCCAAAGCCTCTTCAAATCTTTTATATAGGAAATAGAGGTCAGCAAGTTCTTCATGTTTTTGTGCTAATTTCTCGTTTACATAAGGTTCTGAGCCGGCTTTGTCTTTTTGTTTCATTAATGCATAGGCTTCTTCAAAGACTCTTTTACCTTCACTGTATTTGCCGAGGTCATTGAGAATAATAGAAAGTCCAATGGAGGAGTCGGTAAAGTTGGGATCGATTTCTAAAGATTTTTTAAAAGAGTTCAGAGCTTTCTTCAGTTGTCCCTTTTCAAAATAAAGAGTTCCAGCCATGTAATGAACTTCAGGGTTTCTATCATCAACAATGAGTAATTGTTGAATCATAGGTTCAACTATTTTGTAATGACCCTCATTGAAATATTCCTTAGCGGCATGGAAAAGTTCATCTGGATCTTGTCTGGCCATTAAAAAATCCCTTTTGCTTGTTTTGCTTCCTGGCTATTAGGATAATCTTTAATTAGCATGCGAAACAAATCATTTCTTTTAGTTAGGTCTCCTTCTTTCTCAGCAGAAAGAGCAGCGCGATAGAAAGCATGCGGACGTTTTTTATGAGTGGGAAATTCTTTTAGATATTTTTGGTAGCGAACGAGTGCGTGAAGGAATTCTTTGGTTCTATAGTAAAAATCCGCGATATAAAGTTCTTTTTCTGCCAACTTACTGATGGTGTTGGCTTTTAACTCTTTCGCTTTTTCAGCATACTCTGACTCAGGATAGTCTCTTATAAGGACATTAAACTCTTTAATTGCTACGGGTGCCACAGAAAGATCGCGGTCAATTGTGGAGGGTAATTGCATATAAATACTTTCCCCAATTCGATAGGTGACGTAATCAATTTTTGGATTTTTAGGGTGTAATTCCTTAAACAGTTGATAGGCCCCTTGAGCCTCTATAAAAGCTTCTTTTTTAAAATGAATTTCAGCAATTTGAAGTTCAGCAAGAATGGCATATTTACTGTAAGGGTAGCGGTTTTTAACGTCTCGATACTGCATGAGAGCTTCTTCAAATCTCTCATCTTGTTCAAGCTGATAAGCCATGCCGTAGGAGCCTTTGGCTGTAGTGGTATCGAATTTATCATAAGACACACAGGCAGACAGGAAAAACATTAATAATAATAAGTACTTAGTTGTCATATCGCATCACAGTTTATGGTGTCCCTTTGGGGATGTCAATGAGCTTGATAGTGAGGGAAAATTCGACCTTTTACAGAGGTAAAACCGCTTGGTCCCTGTCTCGTTGAAGGCATCGTCGCGGTACCCTTCGTATAGCTGTCTCCTTGAGCTCGCTGTGAATTTTAACTTAAGCGGTCTTAAAAAAGAGACCTTAAGTAAACGGTATTAGATTAGGGAATTCGACGTCGAGATCCTGCAGATTGATAATAAAAGGTTGAAAACAGTAATTTTAAAAGACTTGCGACAGGAATAGAAATAATCATGCCTAGAACACCCAGAAGTTGTGCCCCCAGAATTATCACTAAAATCACTGTGACAGGGTGAAGGTCCACAATTTTGGCAACAACCACAGGTATTATTACTACGGCATCAAGAATATGAGCTGTTAAATAAACAATAGAGACAGCCAAAATATTTGCACTCATAGACTCAAAGAGAATATCGGAGTTAATAAAAATCATGATGAAGGCGGGAACGGCGCCAAAAACAGGGCCTATATAGGGAATAAGATTTGTGAGCGCAGCAAATAAGGCTAATAGAGGAGCATAGGGGAAACCAATAATCATTAGACCCACCCAGGTTACGAAACCGACAATAAGGGCTTCTGCCATGCGAGCACGAATAAAGCTTCCGACTTGGTCGTTCATTTCATAGATTAACTTGAGTGAGGTTTCAAAAAAACGGTTTGGGATTAGCTCCAGCATTTGTCGCTTAATCATAGAACCGTCACGTAACATGAAAAAGGCGAGAAAAGGAGTTAAGAAAAGAGTTGTTAATGAATCTGAGACCCATTTAGGAATAAGCGTTGTGTATTCACTGGTTTGATTTATCATCCAACTTCTTAAGTTATCTCTAAATAAAGGTTCTTCAAAGTGAAAGATAGATTGTAGCTTCAACTCCACGCGAGTGACTAGATTAAGAAAACCCACTTGTAAATCGGGCAGTTCTTTATCTAGAAGGGCTAATTGGTCAACCAACATGGGAACGAAAATTGAGAAACTAAGAACAACTAAAACCGTGTTAACAGTGTATATGGTAATAATAGCGAAGCTACGATTAATATGTCTTCTTTCGCACCAATAAACAATAGGTGATAATAGATAATATACGACAAATGCTAAAACACAGGACATTAACAGATTTTCGATATAAAAAAGAAGGCAGAGGCCCGCTCCAGCAAAAAGAGATAGAAATAAAACTCTAAGAGTTTCACGAGGTAAAATGTTTTTCTTCACTGCTAGAGCCCTTTTCGCTTTTCTTAATAGTATTTAACTCAATAACTAAGTCTGTGACCTTTTCAGATGTTTCACGCAACCTTTTGCCAAGAACTTCCGCTAATCTTAGACTGATCTTGTTTCCTGTGGAGGGGTTACGTTGAATGATTTGCATAAGGTCTGGCTTAAAAAAACCAATAAGAGTGGAGCGGTTGATGGACATAGCTGTCGCTGAGCGAAAGCTTGGTTCTTCGATCAATGAGAGTTCTCCAAAAAAATCACCTTTTTCTAAACGAGTGATAAAAATGTCTTGTTGATCTGAAGTTGTGACTTCGTAGGAGGGGTCATGCATAATAATGTCAACGCTGCCGTTAAAAATAAGATACATACCTACGCCAAGATCTCCTTGTTTAAATATTTTTTCTCCAGGCTCAAAGTGGCGTACATGAACTATGTGAGCTAAAAATTCCATTTCTGAGGACGATAAATCTTTAAATAAAAAGGAGTCCTTCAGAAAGCTAAGTACGTTATTTTCATCGCGTTTCTTTTTTAATACATTTTCCCATAAGAACTGCATCATCTATTGTTCTCCAAAAATAATAATTGAACTTTTTGGTACCCAACCAGGAGCACCACTTGTTAGGCGAATTTGTGCCCAGTCATCTAAGATTTTTTCCACATTAACAACTTGTCCCTCGTATAACTCTGAGAGAGTGGGGGATGTTTCTGAAGGGCTAATACGAGTTTGTAAGTCTGGAGAAACAATTGTGGCTTTTTCGGTGAATCTTTTCATGGAAATAATAGATACGAAAATAAGAGTTATTAAAAGGACTGGAAGGCATAGGTGTAGCCAGCTAGGCCAATGAGTTATTGATAGATGGCGTTTGACGCCATATTCCACAGCTTCCCATCCCCAAATCAATAAGAAGACAACACTTATTCCTAACCAAATATGCAACGACACCTCAAGAAGAGAATTGAAGAAAACAAGGTAAACTGGCGGAGTGTTCTTTTCGGGAAAGTGCTTTTCTTCAGCAAAACGAATGGCCATATCGACTTCTTCTAACTGAGGATCAATAGATCTTGCTTTGCGCCATAAACCCAGGGCGAGGCCCAAGTGACCTTTTTCATAGTGAACTCGACCTAAATTGTAGAGTAGCGTGGGGTTATCTGGGTTTTCTTTTAATAGTTCTTCAAAAGTTTGTTCTGCTTTGTCCCATTTATTTTCTTCAAATTGGGAAATGCCGTCTGAAAAAACAGGGGTTGTTTCTTTTTGGACGTTGGCAAAAAGAAGGAATGTTAAGGTAATCAGTTTTATCAAGCTCATGTGAAATAGTTTAACCTAAAATGAGAGGGGCGCCAAATGACCATTTTTATCGTTCGACAAATTCAGTGATTTTTTTCAGTCATTCATTGGGATAAGCCGACCATTTAAATTCTTTTGATCATCAGGGAGAATTATCGAGAGCGTCAAATCTGAACACGGCCTAAACAAACAAATAAAATAAACTGGGTCTTTAAAAAATCTAATCAATATCTAAGACAAAGTCCTTCTGTCATGGTATTTAATAAGTCTACTAAAGGGAAGGTTTTATGACTGGAGTACAAGAGCAGATTGATAAAACGATTGAAACACTTGTTGAACAAAAAGTGAAGCAGTGTGAAAGCATCACTGGAGTTCGTGGGCCTCAAGATAAAAATAAAGAAAGTTACGCTAAGACTATAGAGGCTTGTAATGACATGAGAGGACGCCCCCTCTTTTATAATTATTCAGGAACGGGTCTTGGTCGCGGTCCCTATGTTGAGTTGGGTGATGGCAGTGTAAAATTAGACTTTATCAACGGAATTGGAGTTCATATTTTTGGACACTCTCATCCTAAAGTGATTGAAGCCAGCGTCAAAGGGAGTTTGCAAGATATCTTGATGCAAGGTCATCTTCAAATGAACCAAGAGTATATTGAATTCTCACAAACAGTGATAGATCTTGCCAAAGGAAGTCGTTTGAAGCACGGCTGGATTTGCCCATCTGGCTCGATGGCCAATGAAAATGCATTGAAAATGGCGAGACAAAAAAATTCTCCGGCTCGGTTTATTGTAGCAATGAAAGATTCTTTTGCTGGTCGTACGACGATGATGGCTGAGGTGACAGACAATCCTAAGTATAAAGTGGGCCTACCCAGCTATGACGAAGTTTTAAGAATTCCATTTTTTGATAAAAATGATCCTAGTTCCACAGAAAAAACTTTAGAGATTTTTCGAAAACATATAGCTGATCACCCTGGAGATATCGGGTGTCTTTATTTTGAACCTATGTTGGGTGAAGGGGGTTATAAGGTCGCTCCCAAAGAGTTTTTCATCCCATTGTTTGAGGAGTGCCGTAAGCATGGAATTGCAATATGGGCTGATGAGGTTCAAACTTTTCTCCGAACAGGAGAGCCCTTTGCTTTTCAAAAAATTGGTATTGCTGATTATGTTGATATTGTGACCATCGCTAAGACGGCTCAATGTGGTATGACTTTATATACTGAAGAATACAATCCGCAGCCAGGCCTTGTTGCTGGAACTTTTGCTAGCTCCACGCCGTCCTTAATGTCTGGGATTGCTATCATGAAAGAGATGAAAGAGGCCGGGTATTTTGGAAGCAATGGTAAAGTGCAAAAGATTTATGATGAATTTGTTGCAAGCTTACAGAAGCTTTGTGATGGTACTTGTAAAGGACTTCTTGAAGATCCAGAGGGTTTAGGTTTGATGATTGCTGTTACACCTTTTGGTGGAGATAGAGATAAGATTTTAAAACTTCTACATAAGATGTATGACAATGGTTTTATGGCTTTTGGTTGCGGAAAAGACCCTTTCAGGTTGCGCTTTCTTGTTCCTGCGATCGTTACAAGTGAAGATATTCAAGTGGCTTGTAAAATAATAGAGAAGTCTATACTTGAATTAAAAGATGCTTAATGGATTTTATTGAAGCTTGTAAGAAGTTAATAGCAATTGATAGCACACCTCATAACGGTACTGGAGAGGTGTGCCAATTTATTAAGTCTTTGGCGGACTCCATGGGATTTCGAACTGTCGTGGAGGAAGTTGTCCAACGAGGAATAAAAGAGGCTAATATCCTCTGCTTTCCTGGAGAAGTAAGGCAAAAAGTGCACTTCATGTTGCAAACCCATCTGGATACTGTTGATCCAGGCTCTTTTGCTCATTGGGATAAGACGGGTAAAAATCCGTTTCACGCCACGATTCATGATTCTAAGATGTATGGACTTGGTGTCGCTGATACTAAACTCGATTTCTTATGTAAACTCTATGCTGCACGAGAATTCATAGGGAAAGATTTGAAAAAGTCATTTGCTGTTGTAGGAACTTATGGTGAAGAGTACAACATGAACGGTTCAATAAGGTTGATTCGTCATAAGACTTTATTATCTGATCGTGTTTTAGTAAGTGAGCCTACTAACTTTGATTTGATTACAGCGGGGAAGGGCCTTGCTAATATTGAAATAACCATTCCGTTTTCTCAAGAAGAAATGGAGGCAAAGCTTGCCCATGATAATGGTGAAGGCCAAAGTGCTCAATGTAAGATATTTAAGGGTATTGCTGCTCATTCCTCTCAGCCATTAAAAGGCGTTAATGCCATTGAAAATTTGTTTGCTTACCTTCAACATTTACCAGATCAAATTTTATTACTAGAAGTGGATGGTGGGACAAATTATAACACTATACCGGTGCAGAGTTTAATCGAGTTTGATTTGGTGACTTTATCGGGAGTTACTGTAAATCAAAAGATCTTACAAATTTATGAAAAAATTCTTGGTATGAAAAAAGTCTTTGCTGGTTATGAAGACTCACATTTTGATCCCCCTGTAACAACTCTCAATATTGGTATGCTTAGAACATATGATGATCACTTAAAAATTATGGGCTGCGTGAGATGGCCCCCCATAGTTCAGGAGTCAGTTTATGTGCAATGGATGGAGGAATTAAAACAGTATTGTCATTCTCTGGGTGCCGTATTTAGAGTGAGAGACTCTAAAAAACCATTTTCAGTGAACCCCCATTCAGAATTTGCAAAAAGTGTTTTTTCTGAAGTGGTTAAGCATAATAGCGAGAGTCAAATTTCAACTCAACCTGTTACAAATGAAGCCAATGTCTTTCATAAATTGGGCTTGGAAGTCCTCGTCTTTGGGCCAGGACAACGTGAGGGAAACTCGCAGACGCCACATGAATCTATACCCATTGATAATTTGAATAAAGCTATTAAAATTTACAAAAATATTATTAAAAAAGTCTGTAATTAATGGAGCTTAAATGTATCAAAAGAATCCCATCACTTATCTTGGAAACTTTATTAATGGAGAATTTTTTCTTCCTCAAGGTTCAAAAAGAATTCACAATTATAGTCCTGCAAATTTAGAAGAATCCGTTTTTGATTTTGTGTCTGACCATTCCCATGTTGAACAAGCTTGTGAAGCTGCTTTCAATGCTTTCCCAGCTTGGTCTGCTATGAAAATAGAAGATCGCATGAATATTTTAAATAGGGTGAAAGAAATTTTTGTTTCGAAACAAGATGAGTTTGCTGAAGTTATATCACGTGAGACTGGTAAGCCTTTGTGGGAGACAGTGACAGAGGCCAAAGCCATTGTTGCAAAGTTTGATGTCACTTTTAATTATTCATTGGATTTAATTAAGGAAATTCGAGTTGAAAAGGCGACACCGACGGGAGACGGTTTTATCCGATACCAACCAAGAGGAGTGTTTGCTGTACTGGGTCCATTTAATTTTCCAGCTCATTTACCCAATGGGCATATTGTACCGGCTTTGATAACAGGTAATTGTGTGGTTTTTAAACCTTCTGAATTTACTCCGGCAACGGCTCAGTTAATGGCTCAATGTTATCAAGAAGCGGGTGTGCCAGAGGGAGTCTTTAATCTTGTGCAAGGTGCTGGTGAGGTAGGAAGAAGACTTGTCACACACAAAAAGATAGATGGTATTTTGTTTACGGGATCCTATGAAACAGGTCTTAAAATTACTGAATCAACTGTTCAAGACTATTGGAAGATTCGCGCGTTAGAAATGGGTGGAAAAAACTCTACAATTGTTTGGAACGATACCGATTTAGAAAAGGCAGTCTATGAAAGCTTGGTCGGTGTTTTCTTGTCAACAGGACAACGTTGCTCTTGTACCTCTCGTCTTTTTCTTCATAAGGATATTGCTCCTCAATTTACAGAAATGTTTTATGAGAAAGCTAAAAAACTGACAATAGGCCATTGGTCTGAAAATCCCTTTATGGGCCCTCTAATTAATGAAAAGTCTCTCGATACTTATATTCGATTCCAAGATATTGCTATTAGAGAAGGGGCTGAGAAAATCATGAGAGGTAAAGCTTTTGAGTCTGACTACAAAGGCTATTATGTCACTCCTAGTATCTATAAGGTTAATAATTACGATCCTCAGTCCACTTATCAGAATACTGAAATTTTTGGGCCCAATGCTGCGATCTATGAAATCGAAGATCTTGATGAGGCTATTCAAATAACAAATGATAGTGGGTTTGGATTATCAATGGCTATCTTTACAAAAGAAAAAGAAAACTATTTAAATTGTCTACAAAAAGCAAAGGTAGGTTTGTTGAACTGGAATAGAACCACAAATGGAGCGAGCTCTAAGTTACCTTTTGGTGGATGTGGAAAATCTGGTAACGATCGCCCCTCCGCTCATTTCGCAGTTTACTATTGTACAAGACCGGTGGCTTCTATAGAGGATACAGGAACTTTTGACCCTAAAAATAACTTTCCAGGAATGAATTGGTAAGATGAAAAAAATTCTATTTTTCATAGTATTTTTAGTGATTGTTGCTGTCAGTGTAAAAGTGAGTCTACATCTTTATTTGAATCAAAATGTCGGACTCAATTCTCCAATTATTGTTACAATTAAAAAGGGAACAAGTCTTACCAGGGTTGCTAGGATGCTATCTAGAGAAAGGGTAATAAAATTTCCTAAGATTTTTGTAAAGGTGGGACAACTTTATGGTTATGGGCAGTCCATAAAATATGGAGAATATGAGTTAAATCCAAACTTAACATATCATGATGTTTTAGATAAGATCGTTAGTGGAGATACTTATAAGTATGAGGTTACCTTTGTAGAAGGAGATCATATGTATAAGTACGCCACTCAACTTGAAGAGATGGGGTTAACAACCAAAGAAAAGTTTTTCAAAGTTGTAAAAAATAAAGATCTCATCAAAAAGTGGTTAGGAGAGGATTTAAGTAGCTTTGAAGGTTATTTATTTCCTGAAACCTATCATTTTTCAAAAGTAGACGGTGCTAAAACTATTGTTAAAACAATGGTCTTTAAATTTTTAGATGAAGTGAAAAATATTAATTTTTCTAGCTCATCTTTAACCAGACATGAGTTAGTCACTCTTGCCAGTATTGTTGAAAAAGAAACTGGTGCTCCTTTTGAAAGACCACTGATTTCCTCTGTCTTCCATAATCGAATAGCAAAAAAAATGAAGTTGCAAACTGATCCGACCATTATTTATGGAATTTTAGATAAAACAGGAGTTGAAGTTAGAAACATACGTAAAAAAGATATAATGACTCCCTCTTTATATAATACTTATGTCATCAAAGGTCTTCCCCCTGGCCCTATCGGAAATCCCGGTATTGAGTCTATCAGAGCCGCGATGAATCCAGCGAAATCAGAGTATTTATTTTTCGTTAGCCAAAATGATGGCACACATGTGTTTACTTCAACATATAAGGATCACAGTAAGGCTGTACGAAAATTTCAATTGGATCCCAAGATGAGAGAAGGAAAGTCTTGGCGTGATTTGAAAAAGAGGAATGCACATCAATGAAACTAGGAATAGCTTTATTCTTTATATCTATAATTGTATCAGTTATTCTTTTAAACCCGAGAATCAAGTCTAAAACATTGGAGCTTTTTGTTGGCACTCAAAGAGAAGTGTTGTCACAACTCATTATGAATGATTCGGGTCAAGAGTACAAAATATTAAAAGTTAAAACAGTGGATGGGTTGATTGTTGAAATTTACAAGATATCAGAAGATCATTTTATTCTTTTAGACTCTCAAGCTTTGACAGACAAGAAAGATGCTTTCTACAAGTTTGGTAATAGCAAGCATAATCTTTTTCTTAAAGATTTAAATGAAGACGGGCGATCTGAGATTATTCTTCCGACATTGGATAAGAATATGAAGGCTCGTTTGAATGTTTTTATTTTTGATCCTATTTCAGAAAAATTAGAAAAGGTTACGCAGCATTGATATTCTCTCCTTAAGTTAATTTGTGAATCTTATGAGTTAGGAAATCCCTTCCACTTCTATTTATCAAAAGACTCTTTTTTTGATTGCCACGAAGTTATTATGATTACATTGCAGGATGTTGACCATAATAGAAATTTCTTGGAGAACTCTTCTTTTACGTCGCTATTTTTTGGAATGTTGTTAATCAGAGTGAGTGGCCCTTTTCTGATTGTGGCATTGAATGCAGTCCCTCAATTAAGCTTTTATGATAAATGAATAGTTCTGTCCTATTCTGTATGGATTTCTTCTGTGAGAATAATGAACAGGGCTGGTATAGGTATTAATAGAACTTGAAGTGATTGGGAGATGGAAGATGTTTATTTCTCTAGATAAGAGTTCTTGTAGATTAATATAATAATGATCTTTTTGATCGTAAGAATAATCAATGAGCCCTAACTTTAAAGCTTCTTTTAAGCTTAATTGGTGAGGGCTTAAGAGTTTTTTACATAAGTCAGAATTAAGCTGAAAATACTTAAAATGAATATGAGGACCGATAAAGACCTGTATGCCTTTTAAACTATCTAAATATTTGATAGCCTCGGAAAAAATCTTTTCCATTAACCCCCTCCAGCCGATGTGAAGTGCGATGACTCGTGAGGGACTACTGATAAAAACAGGCATACAGTCAGCTGTTTTGATAAACAAAGCTTGATTTTTGAAGTCCGTAAACTGTCCATCTGCTTGATTAATTTTCAAACTTGCTGGGACAATTTTATTGCTATGAACCTGGTGTAGAAAGAATCTCTGCTGAGCTGATACTCGTCCCTCAAAGCACTCATTACCGAAAAAAATGGTATTCTTGTCATGCTTGAATATTTCACCAGACCCTTCGGCGGATATTAAATCTTTCAACAAAAACCTCCTAATACCAATTCCATTAAATCATTGTGGTTTTGTGAGGCTTATTCAATGAACTTATCCTCAATGTGCCATTAGGTACATTTGCCATATACCTGAATTATAAAGTCATCAAAATCAATATAATTGTATAAAGTGAATACTTGAATTGTTAATAGCCCCTAGGGTAGTTCTATAAAAATTCTGAAAATCCTGCTTTTTCAAATAGAAAAGTTAAATCTTCAGGGATTTGTGAGTTAAATTTAACCAAATTTTTTGTTTTAGGATGTACAAACCCGAGTTCTTTAGCGTGTAGAGCAAAACGACTCATGTTTAAAATATGATTGCGCAGTTCAATGTTTTTTAAATTTTTAGCCACTTTTTTTCCATTATAGGTGTCGTCGCCAACAATAGGGTTTGATTTGTATGATAAATGCACTCGAATCTGATGAGTACGTCCTGTTTCAAGCTTCATTTCAAACAGTTGGAAAGGTTGATTTTTCTTTAGAGTTCGATAGTGGCTAATGGCTCTTTTACCTTCATTTTCTTTGTTAACAACAAATCTTTGCCTATTTTTTGGATCTCTTGAAATATAGGTTTCAATTGTCCCATCTGATAGAGGAGCGTGAGAGAAACTCAATGCGTGATAAATTCGGTGAATTGTTTTTCTTTTAAATTGCTTAGATAAATGTTCGTGAGCTTCTTTAGTTTTTGCTAATACCAGAAGTCCACTGGTGTCTTTATCAATTCTATGAACAAGGCCAGGCCTAAAACTGTCTTCACTTGGAGATAGTTGAGTTCGTCTATGTAATAATGCATTTATTAAGGTGTCAGATTCATGTCCGTATGAGGGATGAACGACAAGACCTGCTGGCTTATTAACAATGATAATATCCTCATCTTCATAAGGAATATTAAGGGGAAACTCATAAGGAATGAGCTCCAGCTTTTCTTTCACTGTAACTAAGAATTCAATCTTGTCGCCTTTTTGAAGCGAATAAGAAGGCTTTTCAATCTTACCATTGACAGTCACTTTTTTTGAAGAAACAAGCTTTTGAGCTTGAGAGCGAGTTGGAGAAACTCCCGCTTTTGTTAACCCAACGTCGAGGCGCAAACCATGGAGAGTTTCGGCTACTTTAATTTCTTTTAATTCATCCATTTTTTAAAATAGACATAAAGGAAGGAAGAACTTTATCCTCATCTAATTCTAAAATTCTACAATATTGAATGATATAGCCTCGAACAAACACGGACGCTGGCAAAACAGAAAAGTTATTGTTTTCTATAGCATATAGGTGTCGAATGGCTATACAAGTGATTTGTGAAAATTGATTTAAACCAATATTTTTGTACTCTCTGATTTTTTTAAGAAAGAGACCATCAAATAAATCTTGTGATGCGATCAGATCTTCCATTTCTTTTTTTATTTCATATTGACTAAATTTGGTTGCAGCAAAACCTTCAGGTACAGTTTGAGGTTCTGAAATAATGTCTATATCTTCTGCTTGCTCTAGTGCTAGGTTTGGCAGTGAAGGGCGTATTTTTTCACTTAGTTCTTGATCATATTGCCGTCTCGAATTGGGCGATCCAATAACCATATAGGCTTCTTCAATCATATCGAGCCATGCTTTTGCTTCATCTTCTGAAAAAACATTAAAGATTTGTGTGTTACGTAGAGAAAAAGTTTCTTGAGCTTGCTTGTAAGCATTATAAATAATCTCTTGGCTAGCGCTTGGGCTAACTTCTAAGATTTCATAATAGTTCAAGATTTCAGTATTCATATATAAAAGAGTAGCATAATGAAACAGCTGAGCGGAAATATCATAATGAATAGAAACGCGGAGCGTAAATCTCGCCAAAAGTCTAGTAGTGTGGGTAATGTTACTCCTAGTTATGTCTCAGTAAAAAATCATATCGAAAAAAATGAGAAACGCTCGTCTCTTTATTTCAAACTTTTTCTTCTTTTAGTTTTTCTTCAGGTGCAGAAGCTTTTAAGTATAGAGGCTGAAGTTCATCCCAACGAAGGGGAGTTAAGTTTTTTAGAAGCTCCGGATGCTTGAGCATTAATTTTAAATCAATACTTTTCCAGCTCTGTTCAGAGACATAAGTATTCTTGAATTCATTAGAAAGATGAGAAATGTACTTATCCAATCCATTACCACAAGAATAGAAAGGAAAGCATAAAGTCGATTCCATTTCTTTGAGTGACATTATTTTATTTGTGAGTATTGGTTCTCTTTCTTCATTTTTGATCTTAAAGATAGAACAAAATACGGAGTTCTTTTGTGCATCGATTGTAGCTACGATATGGCGATCTGTTTTAGAACAATTATAAGAAAGCATTTCTAGGCTATTAATTGCGTATATATCAGCTTTATTTAGATAACTGAGTGTTTTGCAAAAGTTGACGCCGACTCGTAACCCAGTGAAGCTTCCGGGTCCATTTACACAATATACTTTTTTTAAAGAGCTGGCTTCCAAGTTATGTCTGATAAGACTTTTCTCAAATTCTGTCGTTAAAATTTCACTATGAGATTGTCCAGATTCCCAACTTTTTTCTTCAATGATTTTTTTATGGTCAAATATAATGAACTGACCCTTTTTCTCACTAGTATTGACCGCAAGATTTAAAATCATGATCCAAAAATTCTTGAAAAATCATTAAATAGTGCAAAAGCCATCAAAAATAAAATGAGTAAAAAACCAACTTGTTGTGCCATTTCTATTTTCTTTAAGCTTAAAGGCGCTCCTTTAATAGCTTCTAGAGTGAAAATGAGTAGATGACCACCATCAAGAATTGGAATTGGAAATAAATTAATAATAAATAAGTTGATGGAAATAATGGCCATCATTTTTAAAAAAGCGTTAAGACCGATGCTCCAACTTTTTTGAGCCACTTGTCCTATGGAAATAATACCTGAAATGTTTTTAGAGGAAACTCTATTTTGAACAATACGAACAAAGCTCATAATAGTAACGTTAGTCCACTTAATAGTTTGATCCCAGGCACGAGAAGTAGCCTCAGTTATAGTTTCTGACTTCCATTGAAAGCTTTTAGGAGCCATGAAAAGTGTGGGGATGACACCAATTGTGAATCTATTTTCCATTTCACCAAAGCGACCTTCTAGTTCATTCATTTTAGGTGTCATTTCAAATGTCAGATTTTCATTTTGTCTTAAGACTTCAATTCTTAAGGCCCCTTTTTCTTTGGAATAAGAGCTTACATGATGAACAATGTCGTCAAAGGAAAGGATATTATGATCATTAACCTTTAAGATTTTATCGAGTCTTTTGAGTCCTGCTTTCTCTGCGGGACTATCCTTTTGAACTTCAGCAATCAATGTTTCAGGAATATACATATCAAGCTTGTGAGTTGTGAAGTTTTTTGCCTGTAATGAAATCTTAATTTCTTCAAAGTCTTGATTGAGTCTATAATCAGGATATCTGTTAATGGTGAGTGAGACCTCAGGATCACCACTATAGAGGGCCTCTAAAACCATGGGCTCAATGTCTTTGTACCATTCGACATCTTGCTCATTCACTTTAACGATACGATCTCCTGTTTTTAAGCCGGCTTTATATAGATTGCCGTCAAATTCAACCCCGATAACAGGGAAGTGAAGATTGCTATGTAAGCCTTTTATTTTGCCGATTCGGTTTGCAGTAGAAAAAAGGTTGTCATTTTCACTGGAAATGGCCGTGGTGTTAAGGGTGATGGACTCATCATTCCGAATCATTTCAAATTGAAGATTTTTATCAGCCGATGTTTCAATGATTTCACTGATCTCATCCCAGGTTTTCACTTTTTGACCAGAGATCTTTTGAATTTTATCATAGGGTCTAAAGCCAACTTCATAAGCTTTTGAATTGGTGGGAATTTCTCCCACTTCTGGCGACAAAGCTTTATCGCCAGTAAAAGCAATTAATATAAAAAGAACGGCCGCGAAAAATAAATTCATTAAGGGACCGGCTAGAGTGATGACGATTCTGTGACTAACAGGTTTATGAAGAAAAGACTCTTGCTGTTGCTTTAGAGGAATATCTTTTCCAGGTTCATCACCATACATCTTAACATAACCACCTAATGGTAGAGCTGAAATGCAGTAGGTTGTTCCATTATGCAAAAATTTAAAAATCTTAGGGCCAAAACCAAGGCTGAATGTTTCAACACGGACGCCATAATATTTTGCTGCTAAAAAATGTCCCAATTCATGGACAAAAACAAGTAATCCGAGGAGGACAATCATTGTGATAATGTATGCTAAACCTTGATTTAAAATTTCAGAAATTGCTTCAAACATTTTGAAATTCTACCACAATTTAAGACCCGTTGATAATTTATATGCATTATATGGTCCTTATTTCCTAAAATTCATTTTTTCATCTTTCTAAGAGGGAATTCTTTTCGTCGCATAAAGTTAAAGGCCATAATTCAGTGGAATTTGAGGCCATAGACCAATGATTAGGTAATAGCTCAACTAATAGATCTTGTTTTAAGTTATGATTTAAACAAAGGCTTGCATCCACAGGTAAACAACTGGGGCGGCAAAAAGTACACCATCAATCCGGTCTAGCACTCCTCCATGACCAGGGAGTATTTTTCCTGAGTCTTTAACTCCAGAGTGACGTTTAATCATAGATTCAAAAAGATCTCCAACTTGACTAAACAGTGAAGCCGCCAAACAAGTGATAACTATTACCCAGGAAGAACTGGTGTGAGTGAGGCTAGAAAGATAAAAGTAACCAACTAGAGATGCTAAAATAAGTCCAATTCCAGCTCCCTCCATTGTTTTCTTGGGTGATATTTTTGGAGCCATTGGTGTTTTACCAAAGGCTCGCCCACCTAAGTAGGCAAATGTGTCAGTACCAAAACTGAGTATCAAAAGTGCAAGAAAGTAGGGGCCCCCATATTTTAAGACAGCAACTGTGGTTATTCCAGTAAAGGCACCAGCATAAATGAGTCCGACTGTCCAAGAAGTGAGTTTTGATACTTTGATGGGTATGGAATCTTGGTTACACAAAATAAAATAGGCCACCAATAAAATGAAAAAACTAATAAAAGTTAGAAAGGATTGTGAGAAAAATGTAAACATTAAGAAAAAAGAATAGGACAAAATAACAAAAAGACTACGAACAAGTGAGCTGGTCTTTTCAACCATAAATGAGAACTCACAGCATCCAATAAATGTGACAACACTACAGCAATAAACCAGTCCGATGTTGCCCCAAAAAGACCAGACACCAAGTAAGAATGAAACTCCTACTAGAGCAGATAGTGCTCGGATTAGCATGGCCCTCCTAACTTTTGGCAAACAAACTAATTATTATGAGTTTAAATGTTTTGGTTGCTCCTCAATAAGTTGAGATGTGGTTTTCCCAAAACGTCTTTCGCGGTTTTTAAATGAAGAAAAAGCTTGTTGTAAATCCTTTTTATTAAAATCAGGCCAAAGTTTATTTGTGAAGTAGAGTTCCGTGTAAACACTTTGCCAAGGTAAGAAATTAGAAAGTCTCCACTCACCGCTGGTTCGTATCATTAAATCAGGATCAGGAAGAGGGGCTGTTTGTAGCATACCACTGATAAGGTCTTCATTGATATCTTGTGGTTGCAGTTTTCCATTGTTCACGAGCTGAGCAATACTTCTTACGGCTTGAGTGATCTCTTGGCGCCCCCCATAACTAAGTGCAAATGTTAGGACGAGGCCAGTATTATTCGCCGTTGCTTGCATCGTTTTCTCAACTTCATTTTTCACATGAGCCGGGATTTTATCAAGCTGCCCGATGCAGCGGAAACGAATATTATTTTTTATCATACGACTTCGTTCTCGAATAATATATCGAGACAGAAGCCTCATTAGAAAATCAACCTCTTCTATAGGCCGACCCCAATTCTCTTCACTAAAAGCATAGAGAGTGAGGGCCTTTGTCTTGATTTCTACGCAATATTCTACAATTTTTTTCGCAACCCTAGCCCCTTTGATATGTCCAAAAACACGATCACGATGACGGTTTTGTGCCCATCGGCCATTTCCGTCCATAATGATAGCAATATGTTGGGGGGAAGAGCTAACATCAATCATAGAGTCATGATGTCTTTTTCTTTTTCTTCGGCGATTTTATCTAAATCAGCAGTGTATTTATCTGTCAGCTTTTGAACTTTATCTTGTTCTGTTTTGCTTTCGTCTTCACTGATCTCTTTGTCTTTTAATGCTCTTTTAAGCTCGTCGTTAGCATCTTTTCTAGCCATACGCACAGCCACTTTAGCATCCTCAACCATTTGTTTGGTTTTTTTTACTAATTCTTTTCTGCGTTCTTCAGTTAACTCTGGAAGTTTGAGGCGGATGACTTTTCCATCATTAATAGGTGCCATTCCGATATCACTTTTAACAATAGAGGCTTCAATTGATTTTAAAACAGAAGACTCCCAAGGGGTGATCATAAAACTTCTAGCATCTGGAGTGGAAACAGAAGCCACTTGGTTTAGTGGAGTCAGATTTCCATAATAGTCGACTTTAATTCCATCAAGCATAGAAACCTGAGCTCGTCCGGTTCTGACTTTTTTAAAATCTTCAGCGAGAGAAGACACAGCTATTTTCATTTTTTGTTCGGTATCTTTTTGTAAAGTTGAAAATTCCACGGAATCTCCTTTTTAAGAATGTATAATCGAGCCCACGGATTCACCCTTGAGCACACTTAATATGTTACCTTTTTGCATTAGTTTAAAAATAGAAATTGGCATTTTATTATCCATACAAAGGCTAATGGCTGTTGAGTCGATAACACGAAGACCTTGGCTGAGAGCCTCGTGATGACCGATTGATGTGACCTTTGTAGCATCATCAAACTTTTTTGGGTCTTTATCATAAATGCCATCCACATTTGTGGCTTTTAAAATAATTTCGGCATTGATTTCCATGCCTCTTAAGGCCGCGGCCGTATCGGTTGTGAAATAAGGATTCCCAGTTCCGGCAGCAAAGATGACAATTCGACCTTTTTCTAAATGCCGTACAGCTTTACGACGAATATAGGGCTCGGCAATTTGAGCCATTTCAATAGCTGATTGGACACGAGTTTGAACGCCGAGGTTTTCTAATGCATCTTGCAGGGCAAGAGCGTTGATGCAAGTTGCAAGCATACCCATATAATCACTGCTGGCTCGGTCCATACCTTTGGCAGCAGCAGCGACACCTCGGAAAATATTTCCACCACCAATCACAACACCCAGTTGAATGTTCTGTTCAGTGACAGATTTTATTTCCTCAGCGACTTGTTTTATAACTTCAGTGTTGATGCCATAACCTTCAGATCCGGCTAAGGCTTCACCACTAATTTTTAATAGAGCACGCTTATATTTTGGTAAGCTCACAACAGCAGTCCTTTGAAAGTTATTGAATAGCAGCAGCTACTTCGTCAGCGAAATTTTCAGACTTCTTTTCAATTCCTTCACCGAGTTCAAAACGAACAAAGCGACGAATAACAAGATTCTCACCAATGCGAGCAACAGTGTTTTGTAAATGTTCGCTAACAGTGATGTCTGGATTTTTAACGTACTTTTGTTCGAGAAGGCAGTTTTCAGCGAGCCACTTATTGATTTGGCCACCAACGATCTTTTCAATCATCTCTTCTTTTTTACCTTCTTCTCTGTTCTTGGCAGAAAGAACTTCTTTTTCTTTATCAATTTCAGCTTGAGGAATTTCTTCTTTAGAAACCGCAAGAGGAGCAGAAGCTGCTATGTGCATTGCAATGTCTGTTGTAAATTTTTGGAACTCGTCATTACGGGCCACAAAGTCCGTTTCAGAGTTAATTTCAACAAGTACACCGATTTTTCCACCAGCATGAATGTATGAAGTAACAAGTCCTTCAGCAGCAGTTCTTCCTGATTTCTTCGCTGCTTTACTAAGTCCTTTTTTTCTTAACCAGTCTGCCGCTTTATGAAAGTCACCTTCGTTTTCTTGAAGAGCCTTTTTGCAATCAAGCATTCCAGCGCTTGTTCTCTCTCTAAGTTCTTTTACCATTTGAGCTGTGATAGCCATTGTAATCTCCTTTAAAAATCAAAAATTAAAGCCCGCACGGATTAATGTAGCGGGCACTGTAAAAGATATGAGGATTAATCTTTTGTGTTGTCCTCATCTGCATCTGGATCTGTATCCGCCACAACCACTTTGTCAGGGCCATCAGAATCACTAGCAGAGGCCTCAACTTCTTGCATAATTTCGATTTCATCAGCTGTACCAGCGGCAACAAGTTTTCTACCCTTGTTGGCTTTAACAACAGCAGGTCCACCGGTTGCTTGCGGTTGAGCTACTTCTTTTTTCTCTTTGGTTTTTTCTTCCGCTTCAACATCAGACTGCTTATCAGATTGAGTGCGTAATTTTTGTTCCCACTTTTTCGCACCAGCCATGTAAGCGTCAGCAACTAAGTTACAGAAAAGTTTGATGGAACGAATGGCATCGTCATTTCCGGGGATTGGATACTCAATTTCCTCAGGATCTGAGTTAGTATCGCAGATTCCAAAAACATTCATATGTAAGTTTTTAGCTTCTTTAACAGCGATGTGCTCTTTAGTAACATCAACAATGAAAATCATCCCTGGTGGTTCTTTCATTTCGCGAATACCTTCAAGATACTCATTGAGCTTGATGTATTCTTTTTCTATTTGTGATCGTTCTTTCTTAGAAAAGAAATCAAGTTCACCTTTTTCACGCATCTGATCGATTTTCTTTAAACGATCGATACTTTGTTTGATTGTCACAAAGTTCGTGAGTGTTCCACCTAGCCATCTTTTTGTGACGTAGTATTGGCCACATTTTTTGGCAGCTTCTTGAACAGCTTCAACAGCCTGCTTTTTTGTTCCCACGAAAATGATTTTTTTGCCTTCAGCCGCTTGTTCTTCAATGGCTTTAAGAGCATTTTTAGTCATCTCCAATGTTTTCTGAAGATCGATGATGTGAATACCACCACGGTCGCCGAAAACATAAGGTTTCATTTTAGGATTCCATCTTTGTGTTTGATGGCCGAAGTGCACGCCCGAATCGAGCATATCTTTAAGGGTAACCATATTAGCCTCCTATCTGGTTAGTCCTCCCTTCCAGCCTTGATTCCAAATTAAAATTAAAGGAACACCAGTTGAGTTCTGGAAGGTGCGAATTAAACTGTTTATTCAGTTAGACCGAGGATTTAGCATGACGAGGGCACTGTGTCGACTTCTTTTGCGAGTGATTATATAAATTTGCAAGTCGAGCACTACAATGAGATGAGGGGCGTATATAAACTACTAGAAATACAGCGTTTTTCTCTTGTTCAGTTACAGTGAGAGGCTCTGTTCTTCAGGTGAACTCTCTGTCGCAGGCTCTGAGAGTGAGGTTGAGGAGTTCATAGCTGCTTTCTGGCCGCACTGAATTTCAGCCGCCCAGCCCACCTTTCCCTCAAAAAGGGGAGAATAGGCATAAAGATTTTCAATTGGTGAAAGTTGTCCATTGTCAAAATTCACTTTTTCCATATCAGCATAGATTCGATCATGAACCAAAATGTGCTCGTGATCCTTCGTGTTTTCAGGAAAGGAAAAGGCTCTTTTAATCTGTTTTTTAATTTCTTTGACGATAGCGCCCGTTGTTTCATCATCGGCTGTGAGTTCAGCGGGGAAAAAGGCTTCCCAGCGAGAAACAAGTTGGCCATGAATTTTGGTTAACATACCGATGCAAGGCTGAAGCTTTGATCCCATTAAGAGATAGAGTTGGTTCTCAACCCATTCCTGGGGTTCGTCTTGGTGATGAATAACCATATTCACCGAAGAATACCAACGGCATTTTCCAAACTGGCTAGCAATTTTCTTCATCTGATTGCCAGCTTTATCAAAAAGAAAATCAAAACGTTCAAAGAAATAAAAATTTTCACCCTTAAGCGTTGTCTTCCCATTGAGAGTGATGGAATCCACACGTTTCTCCTCAAAGTGGATATCGGTAATTTGTTGATCGAGGAAAAGATGTTGTGATTCGTCTTCTAAAACTTTTTCCCATTGATCTTCAACCGATAACTGTGGAAGGTGTGTTTCAGATATGACATAGGGAAGAACAGCTTCCTGACTCTCAATTTTGGAATCTCCAAAGCCCAAGAAACTTTTAAAGTTTCCTTTATCAAAGGTCATCGGTGGACCTTCTACTTTTTTAATATCACCCCAAATAGGTGCTGCATTTTCATCGACTTCAAAAAGAGGACTGAAAGGAACACGAGTGGAAATTCTTTTTTCAAGACTTGAGATCATTTTAATAGGGCTGCTACCGATATGTTTTGAATCGACAATACAGAAACTTTTATTCTGATTTTTCAAGTAGTGAGCAAATGTAGCAGACGAAAGATTAAAGCCAATGAGCACGTGATCGTAATTTTTTTGGAGGTTGGGAAAATTTTGCATAGATATAAAATTTAAGAATCTTGCTTCTCTGGCAAGGGAAAAATCGCATTTACGAGAACTGCGACTCCTTGCAACACAGGACGGGCCACTGATTTGAGTTGAGGGTACTGGTAAAGTGCAGCGACAACAACTCCTGAGTGTCGATAATAAAAAAGTATAAACTTTCGCCCCAAAGAAGAACGTTTAAGAACCTGATCTCTGAATAGGCACAAGGTTTTAACTGTAGGATGGGTGCGCGTTTCAAAAGCAGCATTAGCAATAAAACAACGAGTGGCTTGAGCATCGCAAAGTTTTAATAAATGTCTAAAAGCTTGTGGATTTTTTGCTTTTCTAAACTGTTTTTCAGCCTGCCGAACGATGGTGTTATAAATAGGTGAAAAGCGCGCAAACTTTGCAAGAGTATCGGCAGCGGCCAGCTGTTTTTGTGCAAATTGGGCTTGGGAATCATAAATGAGCATCAAGTCCCACAACACGGAACTGATAATGGTAATTTCCTTAGGATGATCATTAAAAAATTGAGGTTTCAATTCAGCATTTTTTGAATCTTTACCTTTGTTAGAAACGATTTTAAGTATTTTCAAATATTTTTCGTAAGCCACAGCTGCTTGACCATAATGACCGGTTTGTAAAAGGAGACGTCCTTGTCTTACAAGCTGAATGCGGCTGCCCCATAACTGCCCTTTGTGTTTTTGATGGGCTTCTTCTTTTGCTTGTAATTGCGCACCACGAGAGGCTGATTTTTTGAGTTCTTTTAGGCATTTGCTACAAACTTGTTGGGGCACCTCAGCCATTCCGGACTTAGCCAATGAAAGTTTAAGGCCTGAGTCTAAACTGCTGAGATTTGGATCACTTGAACCACAATTTTGGCAAGATGTAATGGGCTGCGAGTCAGGTGAGGTCTCTTCGTTCATAGAGTTCAATTTTATGCTTCTTAATAAGAATTGTTAATAAAAAATTAGATTAGACCTAAACTTAAGTGAGGATCATTTAAAGTAAGGTATAGGGATCGACATCAATTAAGCACTTTGTCTTTTTAAGATGATCGTGGATAAACTGATCGGCCATTTTCCCAATGTGATTAATGGCTTGGAAATCACCGGATTTAATTAATAGGTGGTAACGGTAACGATTCTTAATCCTTGCTAAAGGAGCAGGAGTTGGTCCTAAAACCTGTGATCCTTCTAGTTGCGGATACTTTGCAATGAGTTGTTTTAAATAAGTTGCTAGTGCTTGTGCCTCTTGTATCACTTCATGTTCACGTAAGCCTGAAATTCTAATTGATGTTAACTTGCCGAAAGGAGGATAGTGAAAAAGTTGGCGACTTTGGGATTCACAATCTGCAAACTGTAGATAGCTGTGGTTTTGAACGGCCGACAAACTGGGATGATCTTTTTTATATGTTTGTATAACAACATCGCCAGGTACAGAGTGTCTCCCCGCACGTCCACTCACTTGAGTGCAAAGTTGGTAGCCTCTCTCACTGGCACGAAAATCGGGAATGTTGAAAGCAACATCAGCGTGTATAATTCCAACAAGCGTTAAGTTTTTAAAATCTAAACCTTTTGCAATCATCTGAGTACCGATAAGAAAGTCAATCTCAGAGGATTCCATTTTTCTTACCATTTCTTCGAGTGCTTCTCGGTTTTGTATTTCATCTCGATCAGCTCTAAAGATACGGGCTTCTGGGAAAAGTTTTAATATTTCATTTTCAACCGCCTCGGTGCCAAGACCATAAGCTTTAGGCTCACCCTCTTTGCAACTTGGACAATCATCACTTTTCCGATCATGATAGTTACAGTAGTGACAAACGAGATGATGCTTTCCATGTAGTGTCAGTGAAATATCACAATTAGGGCATTCATAGGAAAAGCCGCATTCGTAACATTGAACATTTGGGGCAATTCCTCTTCTATTAAGGAAAAGCGCGGTTTGATGAGAGTTTTCAAAATTTGATTTTAACTTTTCGTACAAAGTTTTTGATAACCAATATGGAAGTTCATTGGACTCATCACGATCTTCCCGTGGGTTAACAATTGTAATGGTGGGCAGTGGGCGATTGCTGACCCTTTTATCAAGTGTGAGAAGTTTGTATTTATTTTCTTTGGCATTCTTCCATGATTCAAGACTGGGGGTTGCTGAGCCAAGAATGATGGGGCAGTTCTCAAACTTTGCTCTTACAATAGCCGCATCACGCGCATTGTATTTTAATTTTTCTTCTTGTTTGAAGCTTGTTTCGTGCTCCTCATCAATAACAATAACTCCGAGGTCGGGAATGGGGCAGAATAATGCAGAACGAGCGCCAATCAGTAATTTTTTTTTTCCATCAACAATTTGCCACCACTGATCTGTTTTTTCACGATCAGTGAGGTGAGAATGAAGAACAGCGATTTGGTCAGAAAACCTTTCGGCAAATCTTCGAATCAATTGTGGTGTAAGAGATATTTCTGGAACCAATACGAGAGCTCTTTTTCCTTCAGCAAGAACTTTTGAGATGACCTCAATGTAAACTTCTGTTTTACCAGCTCCAGTTACCCCATGAAGCAAGTAGGTTTCATTGGAGTGAATATTAATTTGCTCTAGCACATTGAGTTGATCGGTCGTGAGTGGTGGGGGATTAATCTCCGCCACTTCTGGAACAATGGAAGATTTACGACTTTTACGATTGGTATTTTTTTTTAGGGGAGGGAACACGGACTGTTGTACTTGTCCTAGTGGATAAATGTAGTAATCGGAGATCCACTTTAACCATTTGAGTTGAGTTTCACTGAGTGTGACTTTTTCAGAATCAATGGAGTCGATTGTTTTTGTTTCAAATTCGGTTGAACTTTCGGAGGTGGAAGCTTTGATAACGAGTCCAGAGACTTTCCTATTTTTAGATCCAAAGGGGACTTTTACCGGAGTGCCTGCGCTAATATTGAGTTCAGGTGGAGCACTGTATGTAAAAGTCGACTGTAGAGGAATATTTAAAGCCACTTCCCATAATGTATGTTGATTTTCTTTAGAGGTGAAACTCTCATTCACCTATCGAAACCTCGAATAAAACTCTTTAATAAGAGGGTCAGTCGGTATACTGCCGGTTTGATTGCTATTCAAGTTCCAATCGTTTTTTGAAGTCTTGATTCTTTCCGCGGTTAAAAGTTTTACTCGGGCCACTTTATCATTCCAGCTGATTTGCTGTTCTCCGGGTAACTTCAATCCACCTACAAAAGTTTGAAATTGTGAATTAACAAATTCAGCGTCTGACTGTAGGCGGCCTTTGCGGATTAAAAAAGAATCTTGTTCAACCCAAAGCATAGTTTGGTTTTGGCTACCCTGACTGTTGGAGTGAGCACCGACGGCATAATTGACAGAGCCTTCCATTGGGGCCAATTGAATAAAAGGTTCTGGAGTCATTTTTGTTTGGCCATCAACATAATTGGGAGGGTTGGTTTCTTTGATCCAGGTTGGAAGAAACTTATAGGTGACCATTCGGTTTAATAAACTTCTGTGATAGCGATCATGGAAGAGGGGTTCAAAAAAATCATTGCTCTTTTGGAAGGTTTTTACAGACTTCTTTCTGCTCAGAGTTTTGCGGTTTTTAGCACTGTATAAAATGACGAAGTTCCAAGGATTGTTAGAGTCAAGGCTCGACACTTCTAACTTCATTTGATCACCGTTAGCGATCGTCCAAACCTCACGGGCTTTGATCTTTCTTTCAGGAGAGGAAAGGTCCACTTCCCTAACCACTTTGTAATCTCTTTGTCCGTTGTTGTCGGTCATTTTTTTGATAATGGTTTCCGCTCTTGGTATATAGGCTATCGCATTTACAGAAAATAAGAGCGCAGATAAGATAATCATAAGTTTTTTTGAGATGTCGTTGGAGTACAACCAATTGAACATAATAAATCCTTAGAGCTGGAGAGTTTTTAAATAATTTTTCAGTTGCTCAGCAATTTCAGGGTGAGCTAAACCAAGTTCAATATTAGCTTGAAGATAACCAAACTTATCGCCAGCGTCATATCGTTGAGCAACAAACTCAGTAGCAAAAAGCCCTTCTTTTTTTGCGAGATCAGTCATGGCGTCCGTTAGTTGTATTTCTCCATTTTTACCGGGTTTTGTATTTTTGAGAGCCTCAAAAAGACTGGATGTGAATATATACCGGCCCGGAAGGGCCCATTGACTTGGACTTTGATCGGGTTGAGGCTTCTCAACCACAGAAAGAACTTTCATATATTGTGTGCTTGGAGTTTCAATTTCAACGATCCCATATTTTGAGACCTCTTTTTTGGGAACTTCCATCACAGCTACAGTGGAACAGGAAGTGGCTTTATAAGCATGAATAAGTTGAGCTGTGACATTATCCTTCTGGCTTTTAACCATAATTTCGTCCCCAAGAAGAACAGCAAAAGGTTCTTTGCCAACAGCTGGTTGAGCTGTGTAGACGGCATGGCCCAGACCTTTGGCCTCTTTTTGACGGATACTAATAATCTTAACCATTTCTTGGATATCTTTGACGATTTTTAAAAGATCTTCTTTTCCGGTTTTGAGAAGAGTGTCTTCAAGCTCATAGCTGCGATCAAAAAAATCCTCAATCGCTGTCTTGTTTCGACCAGCAATAATTATGAGATCTTCAATTCCCGCGTCAATGGCCTCCTTAACAACATGTAAAAGAATGGGAGTATCAACAATGGGGAGCAGTTCTTTAGGGACTGTTTTGGTAGCGGGTAGGAATCGAGTTCCTAGACCTGCGGCAGGAATAACGGCTTTTTTGATCTTCATTGCAGCTCCCTTCTCAAAATGAGACAACCAAGGTTAGATAAATACCATAATGAAATACCAAGTACGAAAAATAAAGTACAGAGACTCCTTTTCTGTTACAATAATAGTCAGTATTTGGGGGTATTTGTGCGTCGAATTAGGGCTCCACTTATTATCTTTATTGGAATTGGTGTTATTCTCGGTTTTTTTCAAAACTGTACACCGGCTGTTCCTTTTGGAACAACAGACCATTTCCAATCTTTGTTGAACTCAACGGAATTTCCCTACGAGGTTAATATAGATCAAGTGGCTTATATGTCCTGTAATGAGCAGGAAGATATTTTTAATGACGGAGCTTTTTTTACTTTTCGTTTTGGCTCCTTTAGAACACATGGCATTAGAATTACTCCAGAGTATCGTAATCATATCGAAAAAGTGGATGAAGAAGACATTCCTTATGCACTTCAGGAAAGTGTTGCTAGTAAAGGATTGCGATTGCAAGGTGCCATTCGAACAATGGACAACCTGCAACTGATGTATGTTGATAACAATAATGGGACAGAAGGACAGCCTGGTTACGATTATAGTAATTTTTTTCCAGCAATGGGAGATCCTATTTTATCGCAGTCCCTATGGTATATGAATTCGGAACTCTATTTGAGAAACTATGTGGCGGCCCGATTCCCTGATGAATATCGTTTTGAAGGTGAATTGCAATTTATGAAGTCACAGTTAATGGAATTTGATTTGAGAAACTTTTTTGGATCTCGTGGAATTATCGCTGTGACTTTTGCTAAAGAAGGAGAGATTACCCCTGTAGGGCCAGGATCCATTCAGTATCTTGAGGGAGTGGGAGATCAAATGGTTACTCCCAGTGGTGTTAATGGCAGTGGAAAAGCAGATGTCCGCTCTGCAGCTAATAACAATATTGCGGCCAATGTCTTTGGAGCGGCCATTAAACCTAGTTTTAAGCAACCACCTAAAATTGTAGTGCCTGATGACATTGATGATCCAATTATCGAGCAAGATCCGGGGGCGGATATGCCATCTCGAATTCTCAGTTCAATTCAAGATATTATCATTGATGAAAGGTTAAATAATCGTCCCTTAGCAGGCTGGGACTGCCCTAAAGAACTCTCTTTTATGATTGTCCTACCTGAGGATGCTATATATCAAGATGAAGATTCTAATACAGTGGTAAGATGTCAGATGAATCCTGACCCACTCAATCCCACGGCCGAAGAGAAAAAGCTTTTTGATATTGCTCGGCAAAGTATTTACGCTGAAGATTACTATATTGATTTAAGAAATCGCTGCGTTGTTCCCAAGCCTGGTGTAGTGAGGGAGGGAAGTTGTTATGGAATCAATGATAACACCTCAATGACAAGACCTGTGGCTTATGATGACTACGAAAGTGGTTGCGGTTTTGGCATAGGGCAAAAAGTCTGCCCCCATTATGTCTCTGTTTGTTATCGAAAATATTAGTACATAGAAATTAAGGCGATTGTAATTAGTTCTCTATTGAGTGAGTAAGCCTTGCCTTATAGAGTTTAATTGCGCTTTAGTGAAGTTCACACTCAGGTGCAATGAGGAAGTTGTACAAATAAGACAGGGACGAAGCAGTCAACGAAGCTGGCAATTTAACGACAGGCTGTGATGAATTTATTGCGCTCCCTAGACAGAATCCAATATCCAAGACATTATAAGCCATGATTCGATATTTGATTTTACTTACCTTTGTTTTTTATGGTTTTAAAGTTCAAGCAACAGAAATGGTGGGTGCTTTATCAGCAGGAATGGGGGGAACTGGTCGAGCAGCGATTGTCTCCAATGAATCCTTGTACCTCAATCCCGCTACCATAGCCCTGATGGAAGGATTTTATTCTGGAGCCTCTTATCAGTCTGGCTTTTTAGCTAAAGATATTAGCCGCAATACATATAGTTTTGTTTTAACGGATGCGACGGATGGCATTATGTTTCCGGGCTCATTTGGCTACCGCAAACATAGCATCAATGACCGTGGTCAAAGGCTGGAAGAAAATGAGTTCAAGGTAGGAATGGGATATCGCATCACAAAAAGAGTGAGTGTGGGGCTGGGTGGAACTCATTTGAGAGCCACCAATCAATCGGGCGAAAGTTTTAACCAAACCAATATGGATGCGGGGCTCTTGATCGGGTTACAGCCGAATTGGGGCTTATCGTTCACTGGTGAAAATATAATAAAAAATAATGATATTAGACCTTTAGGGCTAAGCCGTCTTTCTCGGGCAGCATTGGGGACCCAATATGTTTTACAAAGAATGCTGACTTTGCGATATGAAGCTCTGATGCCACTTTATCAAGACGGACCTGCTTTGCTCGGGCACAGAATGGGCCTTGGTATCGGTATGAAAGGCACTTTTGGTCTGAATTTAGGCTACTCTGTGGAAGACTCAATTGGGCAGAACTGGGCCTCAATTGGTTTGTCTTGGATGGGACCCCGTCTCAAATTAGCGTACAGTTTTCAGCAGGAAAGCCGCTCTGATCTAGGTGCTAGACACCTCGTTGACTTGTGGCTGGACATTTGATAACTCACTGTGACTAATTTTTGAAGGAGATCAGTCCATGGCATCGACTAGAAAACAAACAAAACTTATCCGTAAGCGTAAAGCTGGAAAAGCTGGTAACAAAAGAAAAGCAAAAATCCGTAACCAAGGTAGTACACCAACGGCCTCTGAACTTTTTGGTGATGATCAAAAATAGTTATTAAACTTATATAATGTTTAAGAGCGAATTTATTATGTTTATACTTAGAGTTCGTTCTTTCAATTATTCTATTTGAAAGCTTTCATTTTTAAAATTGGTATACAAACTGGAGCCAGTACTTTCTTTGCGGTTCAGGGTAGTTTAAAGCGAGCAACTTACCTTGGTTAAAAGCATTTATCAGACCTGTATTAATCTGAATATTTGAGTTAATTTGATAGAAAACAAAAAAGTTCCATTGTTGCCAGTCTTCAAGGGGCACGGATTGATTTCCTTGAACGTCAAATGTGCCGTACCAATGTGTATTTTGAACTTGAAACTGAAAGCGGCTCCAGTTTTTTGTGAGACTCCAGCTTAATTGGTGTTTAGGGGAGAGCCGAAAGGGTCTTTTTAGCTGTCTATTTTCAGTTTCAAGGAAATTGTAATTTAACTCTCCTGTTAAAGAGCCCCAGACTTTTGAAAGACTTAAATCCATGCCACGAGAATAGCCTTCTCCTCGGTTGGCTCGAGAAAAAATACCAGGGTTTATTTCAAAGGTTTCGATAAAGTTTTTGTATTCCATATGGAAAAAACGAACTTCCCAGAAATAATCCGTCGGGTTTGTCTTAATAGATTGAATGCCCACTTCATATTGTGATGATTCTTCGGGAGTTAAACTGGAATTACCCACGAAAAAAGGACTATTGGCATAAAGATCATTAAGGGAGGGATTATGAAAACCTTGAGAGTAGCTGAACCATAGATCAAAATCTTCTTCGAGATAATGAGTTGAGAAGCTTGGTAAAAACTTATTATTCACAGTAAGGTAGCGACCACCAATTTGATGTTTGAGAAATTCAAAAGAATGAAAACCCATAAAAGGTCCCAACTCAAAGCGTTCGTTTTTAAGGTTATCTCCCACAAAACTATTGTCCATTTCGTGAAAAAATCCATCAGCGAAGAGTTGTAACTGAGTTCGGGGGTTCCAATCATGAATAAATTCGTTTTGTAAAATAGTTGTTTTTTGAACAGTGTAAGTTTCAAGCCCATTTTCGAGAAATTCAGAGTCACTAAATAAATGAGTGACTCGCGCTTTTAAGCTTGTTTGATCTGTAAAAAAATAATGGGGTGTAATTGAAAGGAGTCCGCCAGTATTTTCTTGTTCTGTGACGTAAGGATTATCAACCGGCCCTGGGCTGATCTGGTTTTGCTTGGCAAGAATAAAGTCATAGCTAATACTTATTTTATCAAGACTCGATTCCCCGTTAAAAACAGTTCGTAATAAATCTTGAGAATTATTTTCCCTAACTCCACTGGCCCCCTTCACTTGATAGGGAAAGGCACCATCATCTTGCTCATAAAACAGGGAAGATTGTAGAAAGTTTTTTTTACGATTGATAATCGGAGTCGCCAGTTGCCAAGAATGATGAGCTAAGCCCCCTGACCGCCATGGTAAAAAACTCTCATTTGTATCCGAGAAATTAGTTACAAAAATGGGGCGTTCATATTTTCGAGGAATAAAGTCAACTGCACCTGACATGGCTTGTGAACCATAAAAAAGAGAAGAGGGGCCTTTTAGTAGGTTAACATGAGAGAGAGTCTCCTTTGGAAAGAAGATCCTGGGGGCTCCAAATCCAGAAGAAAAGTTAAGTGGAATATGGTTATATAAGACCAGTGTGCGTCCTGTCGCCTCGGCTCCGCGAATGGAAAAAGTAGGAGAGCCTTGGGTTCTAACTTGTAGTCCATTGATGGCATTCAGAGCATCATCGGGCTGTGGAAGGTTGAGACTGGATTTTGGTTTTTCTCGATATACGGGCCATTGAATGGAGCGAGAAGATTCTGTTTTTTTAGGGTCTCCTTCAACAAGCACATTGGGAAGTTCCAATGTGGTGGCATGGACTAAAACGGAGATCATTGAAATGAGAAAAACCATAGGTGCGTCTGTATCATAATCTTAGTGGAGAAGCTAACCTAAATGAAATGGGCTGTGGGGTTCATACCCTTTACTTAAGCTTCCGGTTTCGTTGAAGGCGTCGTTGCGGTATTCTTCGTACAGCTTCCTTTGAATAAACAGGATTAAATAGAATCCTATTCTTAACGGTATTAGGGGTGTTGTGCGTGGATCTCTTTTGCGGTCTTCAATGCCAGTATGTTTAAATTATGAGAGGCATGATTCGCTATTGCGATGGAGGACTGAGTTGGCAATATAGAGAAATCAACTTGAGGCTCTTAATTGAATCGAGAGTTTGTTTAATCCGTTTTATCGTTTTTAAGCCATTCGGTATTTTGTTCTCGAACCGCTTGAGCAAACTCTTGGTGTTCTTTTCTACCAATAATTTGTTGAGCCTTTTCTAGAGAGAAGGGCTCAATGGGATTTTTAAACTTTTTCAACTTCGTTTTTATAATTAAGTCGTAATTTTGACGAATGGTTTCGGGACTAATTTTTCCATCACTGATCGCTTTAGCCACATTTTTCACCCCTTTAATGGGCGATTTTGGTTCATTACAATAAAGGAGCATATTAGCCCCAGCCTGTAATGCGAGAACAGGAATCTCATCCATAGGATAATGCTTGGTGAGAGCCTTCATATCAAGGTCATCTGTAATAATTATTCCACGATAGCGGAGTGCTTCTCTCAAAAATTGCGTAATAAAAAGTGGACTTAAGGTGACAGGGTATTGGGGATCAATATTGGGATATTGAATATGAGCAGTCATGATCATGTCAACACGAGCTTTAATGACTTTTTTAAATGGCTCAAGGTCCCCTTGTTTCTCAAGGTCAGCCAAAGTTCTTTTATCAACTGGTAAGTCAAAGTGACTGTCGACAGAAGTATAACCATGGCCAGGGAAATGTTTGGCACATGTTAGAACATCGGATTTGATATAGCCTCGGACCATGGCGGAGGAATGTTTTGCTACGACTTCTGGATCGGTACTTAAAGCACGGTCGCCAATGACTTCATTTTCATCATTCATTAAAACATCAACGCAAGGAGCATAGTCTAAGTTGAAGCCGATGGCTTTTAATTCTCTTCCCATAAGTTGAGTGTATTTAAATGTCACATTGGAAGAATCAATATCTCCAAGGTTTTTTACAGGTGGCCATTGGGTAAAAGGTTCCTTAAGGCGATGAACTCTTCCGCCTTCCATATCCACTGATATAAAAAGTGGTGTTTTCTCAGGCAATTTGTAGCGCAATTGTTGCACATCACAGATCAGTTTGTGGGTTTGTTCCACACTTTTTAAGTTGCGACTGAATAAGATAATGCCGCCGATATTGTTTTCCACAATAAACTGAGCTTCATCTTGAGTGAGTGTTTCTCCAGAAAGACCTATAATGAGTTGTTGACCAATAAATTCGCGCATTAAAAATCATATTAAGTTGATGAGATGTTTTTGTCTAGCGCCTGATTTTAATTAGCCTGCGTTATAAACAGAACTTTGTGGGATGGAGGCTCTTAAAGTACGAGCAGTCTTCTCCCATGGGTCATAAAACTAATGGGTGGCGATAAATCGCATAAATATAAATAATTTATATTTAAGTCTGTGTTTTGGAGTCCATTATTAATGGACATTTAATTGTTGTGTGGGTTTGTTATGACACGTAGACCTTCTCCCATTAGGTTGAAACCCAATACAAGTAAAAGGAGAGCTGTGCCAGGAAATAGACTGAGGTGTGGAGCTTCTAAGAGATAATTTCTTCCTGAATTAAGCATATTGCCCCAAGAGGGAGTGTCTGGAGAAACGCCAACTCCAAGAAAACTGAGGCTAGACTCAATTAATATGATCGAGGCAAGAGTGAAGGTGGCTTGTACAAGCAGTGGTCCAATGAGATTGGGCCAGATATAGTAGAATAAAACTCTTAACGAAGAAGCTCCCGAAGCCTTGGCGGTAAGAATATAGTCTTTTTCTTTAATGTGAAGAATTTCTCCTCTAACTAATCGAGCAAAAGAAGCCCAGGTCGTTAATGAAAGAATGAAGATAAGACTAACAAAACCACTGGATTGAAAAAAGGCAGCCAATGCTAAAATGAGTAAAAAACCAGGGAAGGCAAAGATGAAATCCACTATGGACATAATAATATGATCATAAAAAGAAGAGAACCAACCTGCGATGGACCCAAGTAGAAGTCCAAAAATTAAACTAATTACAACAACACATAATGAAATCATAAGACTTGTGCTAGCTCCAAGACCGAGCGTTAATAAAACATCGACTCCTTTTTGATCTGTACCCATCCAGTGAATATACGAGGGAGAAAGAAAACGTTTGGTTAGATCCATTTCTAAATGAGATGGAGTTACAAAAAAGGTAGCTAATAAACCATACAATGTGAGAACCGAAACCAAAATAACTCCAGCACAGAAACTATAGTTTTTCCTCATAACAAGCGCACCTTAGGGTTGAGTTTGCTATAAATAATATCGGTCAAAAAGTTTACAACAACATAGGTGATGGATATTAACAGGACACAGCCTTGCACGACGGGGTAGTCCCTGTTTTGAATGGATTCGTATAAAAGTAAACCGATACCAGGCCAATCAAAAATAGTTTCTATAATAACAGTACCTGTTAAAAGAGAACCTAAGATTAATCCGAGAATAGTTAGTAATGAAAAACAAGAATTGCTTAAGGCATGGATATAATAAATTTTAAAGTTTGAATTCCCTCTTGCTCTTGCGGCCCGAATAAAATCCTCTTTTATCACTTCAATCATAGAAGATCGAGTCATCTGCATTATTAAAGCCACCAACCCTGAGGACATTGTTAAAACTGGTAAAATAAGATGTTGAAAGCCACCTCGTTCACTCAAGGGGAGAAGGTTGAGTTTCACAGAAAAAAAATAAATGAGTAAAGGGGCAAGCCAAAATGAAGGGAGTGATAATCCAATATTGGTTCCAAACCTAGAAAGATGATCAATCCAACGTCCATTTTTTTGAGCACAATAGACTCCAAGGGGGATGCCTACAAATAGAGAAAAAGAGAGTGTAAAAAAACTGAGTTCAAGTGTTGCTCCAAGGCGTTCATAGATAAGTTTCAGAACGGGTTTACTCGAATGAAGGGAGTGACCGAGATTAAAATGAGTCAAATCAATTAAATAAAGTTGGAATTGATGAGATAAAGGTAAATCAAGTCGAAGTTCTTTGCGCAGGTGAGATTTGTCACTAAAACTAGCAGAGTCACCAAGCATAATATCAATGGGGTCTCCAGGAATTAGATGGATTAAAATAAAAGTGAAACAAATAACTGAGAAAATGACTAAAAGAGTGTATTTGACTTTATTTAATAGAAAGGTCATTGCCCTTTAGGTGTCGCTGGTGTGTAAGTTTTTTTTGACTTTTGATTTGCCCCTTGTACAAGTCTGTTTATTTTACCTTCAGGTATGTTGCCAAAGAGCAGGGAAATATTTTTTTCATTAAAAGCAATGTTTTGCACGGCCTCTTCACGAGTTTTAGTCATTTCTGCGGAAATATTTAATGCCGGAGATACACTGATTAAAGACTCTCCTTTAGAGTCAATAAAGTTAACAAATTGAGTTCTTTTAAAAGTATAGAGAATCTTAAAGACGTCAATGCCCATTTTTTTAGTTTCAGAATCAACATAGACTTCACCAGGAAAAGCTTTACCATCTTCTTCAGCAATGGCGCGAAACTTATACTTTGCTCCTTGTGAAATACCTTTTTCGCCCTGTAAGAGCAGGTAGATAAGAAAGGTTGAAAAAAAGGTACCCTCTTCAAGTTTTGCTTCATAAACTCGTAATTTCCCGTTTTCATTTACTTTGACTTGTAAGACCGGCTCTCCTTTTTTGTTTTTTCTCATATGTGAATCAATTGTTTTCGCAGTTTCACCCTGTAGGCTCGTATAATTGTATTTTATAGGATTGAGTTTTTCTGTTGAGTAAGCTTTTAAGCTTTCGGAGATGTTTCCACCTTTTTGATTCGTTCTCAAATAGTAGATAGATATAAATTCTCTTTTTTTGGTATCAAGTTGATAACGTTGAATGTAATAACCAACATGTTCTTCGGCAGCTTTAATTTTATAATAGGCTTCAAACAATGTTTTAGTTTCACTTTTTGCAAAAGAACCAGTGAGTAAAACCAATACGACCAAAGACCAGAGAGATAACTTTTTCATAAGTAAATTTTCTCTATTCGATTTTCAAATGTCAAAGGGCGATGTTAATATTAATATATGCTTTTGAAAAATAACAAAGGGCAAATGGCTATCTTTATTGCTCTTTTTTTCCAGGTGATTTTTATTTTTTTTGCAATGGCCATTAATGTGGGCTTAGTAGTTCATGATAAAATCAATCTTCAGACAGCAGTGGATATGGCGGCTTACTATGGAGCCATGAAGCAAGGTGAGGTTCTAAACCAAATTGCCCATATCAATTACCAAATGAGGCAAAATTATAAGCTTTTTGCGTGGAGATATCGTGTGTTAGGCACGATGGGAAATAGGAATCATCCTTTGTTTTATGATAATTTCTCTTCTGGAACATTACACCCAGACGCTAATAGCGTGGATAGTAATATCCAACCAACTGTGTGTATTAGTCATTCTGTTTTTCAAGAGACAATTGATCTTGACCCAGACGCTGCCAGTGTTTGTAAAGAAGATGCATTAGCTCTTCCAGCCATTCCTTCGATTTCGCCACCTGCGGGACTTGTTCCCGGTTCGGGCGCGCTCCCTGGAACATTTGATTTCATTCAAGATCAGCTTAATAAATTTTGTCTTGAGGCTGGGGTCTTTAACTGGATTTATTCCGCAAGATTGCTTGCTCATTTTAGAATTGATGGTTTAGAGCGAAAAAAAATGATTTGGAAACTTGCTGAAAATTTAAGTGGACCAAGCCCTATTGATTTAAGGGGGGAGCCCATTGAACAAGGTGTGAGGAATACCTTTGAGAAAAACTTAACCAATACAAATCTGGCTAGTATTCGAGGTGGATCTGGTCAGTATTATTTTGAAAGCTCGTTGAGCAAAGGTCCATGTGATAAAGTGGATTATTGGTTACCAGAGGTGCGTATCTATCCCTTGATTTTTTTCTCTGATTGGAACGTAGAGGCTGATAATAGTTGTGGTGCAGCGGCTCCTGTCCCAAATAGAAGAGGAGTTAGTACCGCTCGTAGCACTCCTCCTGCTCCAGGTGGAGAGGACAATCTGCCATCGGCATTTAGTAAGTCTGATCCCGCATGGCAGAATTGGTATAATAACCCTCTGAGTGTGAAATTACGAGGGTATTGGTCAGGGGAACCAGGTGGTCCTGCGAATCAACCCACTCTCCACTCATCAATTGGTTTTGAGAAAAATCCATGGTGTATGATTTATTCTGGAGTGCAAGCACAAACCACTGTAAGAAAACCCTTTGATCCAACCGGGGCGGGTGTGGTTTTACAAGCACGAGCTTTTGCAAAGCCTTTTGGTGGTCGGGTTGGACCCTGGTATGGGAAAACATGGCCACGCGGTTCGAGAGGATCAAAGGCTAGTTCTCGCGCAGAGAGAACTGATCCCAATTTACCTACGCGTGCCATAGACTCTGGCCCAGCACCGTCCACTGATCCTTATGAAGAAGTGGTGAATTACTCTCGCTTCCCGGGGGATCAATTTGGTATTGGTTCTATGCAAGCGTTAAGTGCGATGGGTGATACACTCATGCCTAAATTTAATCATTGGAGTAAGGATGATGTGTCGCCAATTGCAATGGCCAATTATGATCATTTAGGAGGAACACCTCAGCTACAATCGACAAAGGATAGTTTGGCAAGAGAGGGAAATCTAGCCTCTGGAACCAAAGACCCAAATCAACGCAACTTTGAGATTGCAGCAGTAAGTCCCGATATATTTGATGCTCTTTATTATTCAGTGGAACCACAATACTTTAATAATTATTTTACTGCACGTCCCACAAATAGTGGAGCGAATTTCAGTTTAGCGCAAAAGCAATATGATTTTGGCTCAAGCGGAGATAATTATTCTTATAAAGAATGGACGGCTCCAGATTCTTTTAGTGTCATGGACCAAATTGATTTTGCTAAGGAACTTTATCATGGTGATTATCAACCTATCGTGCGGGACTGGAAAAACCTGTTAACGTCATGGCATCAAAAAATGATAGTCGATTATGGTTTTGATGATAATCGTTTTGGAAAGTGTTCTTCAGAAGTTTCTAAGCCTGGATTACCAACCACAGGAAACTGTGTTGTCGGTGGTCGAACGGGGTACTCTGTGAAGTTGATATCCCATGACTATCTAACATCGGGTGATCACTCCATTGGAGGAGGATCTATTGGAGGAGGATCCATAATGAATCCTCCATCATTTTAAGATTACTTAATTTTTGGAACAATACCACAAGCGATTCTTTGTCCAGCAGCTCCAGAGGGTTGACTTTTAAAATCATCTTTTTTGGCATGTAAAACGAGGGATCGGTTTTTGACTGCCATTTCTCCCTTAATAAGACTTAAATGAGAAAATGTCTTATCAACTTTAATGACACCATCAGAGTTGGCAAAATAATTCCCCAAATCACCAGCATGATGTTCTTTGGAGGATAAAGAGCCATGTTTTTCATTTTCAGGATTAAAATGACCGCCAGCACCGTTTGCATCTTTACCACTACAGCTTCCTTTTTCATGAAAATGCAAGGCATGACCAGAATTAGAGTCTAAACCCTTTATCTCACCTTTGAGTCTGATCCCTTGATCGCTCTCAGTGATTTTTATAGTCCCATTGGCTTTTGAAAGACTTTTGCTTTTTAGAATAACCATTGCGGACTTTTTTGCGGGAGCGTTATTAGGTTGTGTCATCGTTTGAGAATTGTCAGAACTTTCTTTTTTAGGTTCATGGCTACAAGCTGTAAAAGCAAGAAGACTTATTGGTAATAATAAGAATGTGAATAAATTTTTATACATCATGGAAGGCATGTTTCTCCTTAGTTTTATAACAATTAAGAATAATGATATTGCCGTTAATATACTAGTAAGCTTATCAAGCTTAAACCTTAGAGAGAGTGTTAGTACACCTCATTCAGTAATGGTTATAAACGTTACTTAAAAGTGATATTAAAATTGATACCATTAAGTATCCTTATTTTTATGATAAACTTTAGTGAGACACAATGAGGAATGGGCTAAGTTTTGTGTAGATTCTTAAAAGAATTTTTTGAGAGGAATTAGAGATGACTATTCGTAACAGGCACTCGCTAAAGCGACATCTAAAAGTCCATGCAAAATGGATTGTACAATAGAATTTTGAGGGTCTATTTGTTTTTTCTTTTTATAAGTGATGGAAAAGCCTTCACGATCTTTGTTGGTGTTGCAAATTTTTCCTTGCAATAAAACATCTGCTATGTCGGCTATAAACGAGCTTCGATCCTTTGTTTTGAGAACTGAAATCTTTAAATTCTCATAGAGGATTTGTGTTTTGGTTGAGATTGTATTTTCAGTTAACTCTGATTGGGAAAGACTTTGATTTAAACGACCCTCAAGCAAAATTTCCTTTGTGGGCTTTAGATAACTATTAATGTCTTTAAGGTCCACATCCTGTATTTTAGATAGCATCAGGATATGTTGTGGCTTCTTCAAAATACGGTTTTTTAAGTCGATAGAAACAGTTCCTTGACCGAAACGGCCTTTGGCTTTTGCACTAATAGTGCCTTTGTTGATTGTGTGGGTGTTGAATGGATCAATTTTAACAGAAATATTATCAAATTGAATTTGACCCGCTGCTCGATTTCCTTTGGGATCAATATTAATATAAGTGAATCGAGATTTTTCTATCTTTGTGGATGTTATAGAAAAAGAGGGTACTTTAAAAGAAGTTGATGAATTGGAATCTGGCTTCTCCTTTTTTCAGATAGTTTTACGTCAGCACCTAATACCATCAAATCATTTATGTTTCGAGGTTCGTTGAAAAGACTTCTCCAATCTGTTTTTATTACTATTTTTTTTATATGAAACGTCCACAAAGTTTGTTCTTTGTTACCGCAATATATTTTGAGGTTTTTTAATGTAAAGGTGGGAGTAAAGTTGCTTAATGAAAGAGATTGAAGATCTATTTTTAGTTGATCGCTTTGCCATTGGGAAATGGAATGACGTGCAAAGAGGGTCAAAAGGGGAGTGATAGTCAGATAAAGGACCAAAAAACTCAAGATAAAGAGTCCTAAAAATACTTTTTTCATGAATCGACTTTAACCGTTTTATTTATGGGATTCATGATCAAATCTAAAACTTTTTATATTATTTGAATTCTTTTTCAGAGTGCCAAACCCCGTTTAAATACGGAGAGGGTTAGAAAAGGGTTCTCCGTAAAATGACGGGGTGATTCCAAGAATTTGAGACAAAAATTGCCCATCCATAATTTTCTTGTTTTGATTTTTTTGCTCAAAAAACTTCAAACAAGGAGTCATGGATGGACTATCGAAAAACTATCATCA
>CAXREJ010000023.1:0-58344 GCA_964229765.1 Bdellovibrionales bacterium
AAATCGTGATAGTCTTTCTGCTGAAGTCATAGCCTTTTCTCCTTTTAAAATTTAAGCTTCAAGAACCTAAATTCTATCTGGATTAGGGGCTTATGCCTTCACTTTTGACTCACTGTCTCCCACCTTGAAGGGTGAAGAACCTGTTATCTTTGTGTGATTCGGATGAGAGCGAATGAGCCCATTAGTCTAACTGTTGTATATTTTAAGGTAAGACTTCTTCAGTGTTGGCTGGAGAAATTCCTGTTTTTGACTTAAGATAATTGTATGCTCTCAGGCTCTTACAATATTTCCACCTATTCGCGCTCGAATATGTTTATATGGATGATTCTCGCTTTTCAGGCAGGTATTTTAAATATTGGTGGCTTGTTAGCTTGTCGGACGTTCGTTTCTCATGTGACGGGTTATATTTCTTTAGCAGCGCATGAACTGGAATCCAATCAAATCCAACATGCTTTAGCGCTCTTATTAATGTTAGTCATCTTTATGTTAGGATCTATGACGAGTGGAATTCTTATAGATTCAAAGATGAGAGAAAATAAGAAGCCGAAGTACTTTTATGTCTTTGGTCTTCTGAGTCTGATTACATGTTTGATTACTATCGGTGGTTTAATCGGGTTGTTTGGGGAGTTTGGTGATAACACACACGGTTTGGCAAAGTATATTTTGATTGGATTGCTGTGTTTTTCATGTGGGTTGCAGAATGGAGTGGTAACTCTCGTGTCCAGATCAGTTGTGCGAACCACTCATGCGACCGGTCTTGTTACTGATTTAGGTATTGGAATCGTACGTTCCTTGCGGTCTTGGCAGGCGAAGATTGATGAAAATGAAAGCCAAGCTAATTTGATGAGAGTGGGAATTCTGTTTTCCTTCTTTATCGGGTCTGTTATTGGGTATCCCATTTTTAGAAGCTGGCAGTTTCTTGGATTTGGAGTTACCAGTTTTATATCGGCCAGTCTTTTTGTCCTGACTAGTTATTTTCAGCTATTTAAGAGAAGAGCTTAGTAAGGTGTTAGCTTTAAGATTACTACTAATATAAATAGTGATGGTCTTAAAAAAACTTTATTTACGAAATAGTTTTCTAAGAGTTTTTGTTTTTTGAAAATGAACTGTTTGAGAGCTGTAGATTCCTCGATGACCTGATGAAAAGTAACTTGAAAAACAAGCTAAGCCAGCAAGAAGTCCCACATCCATTCCAAATATTTCTATAGCCATTAAAGTACAGGCAATGGGGGTGTTGGCGGCTCCAGCGAAAACACCAACAAACCCGACAGCCGATAAAATTGGGAGGGGGATGGGGAGGAAAAAGCTTAGTGCGTTTCCTAGGGTGGCTCCAATAAAAAGAAGAGGTGTGACTTCACCTCCTTTGAATCCAACTCCGAGAGTGAAAGCTGTTAAGGCGAGTTTCCATATCCAGTCGTAATATAAAACAGAGTGTTCAATAGAACTAACAATAACGGGGACTCCGAGGCCAGCATATCGAGTTGTCCATGGCTGTGAGTAGAAAAGGCTTGAGAGTAATAACCCTCCCATAAAAAGTCGCAAAGAAGTGGAAGTAATAAGTGTTTTTGAGAAGCGAGCAATCACTTCTGTTAGGCTTGTAAATAGCCTTGCAACGAATCCAAACAGCACTCCCGCGAATAAAACAGATAATATAATTTTTAAATCTAATTCTGAGTTGAATGACGGCTTATAATAAATGGTATGATGTGCACCAAGAAAGAGAGTTGTGTGATGTGCTGTGAAAGAGGATAAAGCACAGGTTAAAAGACCTCTAATCTGCAATTTGCCAATGGTTAAAACCTCTAAACCAAAAATCATTCCAGCCAATGGAACACCAAAGACGGAGCCGAAACCACCACTCATTCCTGCCATCAAAATGATTTTTCTATTCTCGTTATTGAGCTTGAAGTAATGGGTTAGCTGATCAGCGATTGATCCCCCCATTTGTACGGCGGTTCCCTCTCTGCCAGCGGAGCCGCCAAAAAGGTGTGTGAGAATGGTTCCAATAAGGACCAGAGGAGCCATTCTTAATGGAATCACTTTTTTGGGGTTATGAAACTCGTCAATCAATAGGTTATTACCTTTTTCAACGCTTTTGCCCCAATTATTATAGAGTGTGCCTATAATAATTCCACCAAGTGGAAGCAAAAGGAGAAGCCAGGAGTTTTGGAGACGAGTTTGGGTGGCCCACTCTAGTGAAATTAAGAAGAGGGCTGAAGCTGTTCCGCTTCCAATCCCTATCAATAGGGATATAAGCAGCCATTTGATTATAAATTTTAGTGTAGTGATATTTAACATTTTCAAGACGAACTCCTACCTTGTTTTAGTAGAAGTCATTAGCCAGGTCTCATTTTGAGTGGCGGTTAAAGGCAGACCTCATTGCCTGATATTATTATAGTGTGAATGGCTGAAAAATAAAAGTATGTAAAAGAGATAAAGGGGGGGGCTAGCGCTTTTAGTATTAAGAGCGCTCTTTCCTTTGGCTGGGCTTCAGCGGTTAATTAGATGGCTTATTAAGGGTTATAACAATATAAAAACTTTATAAGTGATGAATATTTTTCGCAAAATTCTGATTTTATAAACACTCAATATTTACTAACTTGTCATTTTTAAAACTCCGTAATAAGATGCCTTCCAAGGAGTTTTCATGAGTATAGAGTCAGAGGCTAAAATAAGTAAAAGCTTGGATATTAATATCGGGCAGTTGTTTATGAGTCTTTATTCTTTAGTTAAACAGCATGTCAGCGCTCCTGAAGAGTTAAAAAAGCCTGATTTAGAGTTTCTTGCTAATTTGGATATTGAAACCAAAAAAATAATTTCAGGTAATGCGACTAAATACCTTGAAGTTATAACGGATATCCAAGATTCAGGAACAGATCTTAATAATACTATTCAATCACTTTGGAGAATAGCAAACAAATTTCAGTGGCGCTTTAATTTAGATACCCTTACTAAAATAAAAGATTCGGATGTTGTTGAGATTTATTTGCCAGACAACACTCAGCTTTTTAGAAGTTTTAACTATTTCAAAAAAACCAGTTACAGTATTTCGGAGTTATTTTCTTATCCTTGGTTTGAATTGATAGATCATGGCCCAGAGGTTATTGAAGAGCTAGGAAAAATGCATACAAAAATTTTTGTAGAGAATGCTGAACTTTCTTCCGAGTTCACAATTCCGAGCTATATTGCAACCGAGAAGTTTTCTGTGGGGAGATACAAAGCCAAATTAATTTCTAGAGCTATTTCCCCCATTCGAGGTAGAAACTCTGGCAAAAATGAAGCGGCCCTTCTTGTGTGGGATATAAAAATATTAAGTAAAAATGTAAGCATTGATAACGAAGTAATTATTCAACCCAATCTATAGACAGGTGGATGTAAAATGAGCAGCATTGAGCAAAGAGCGAGAAGAGTTTATCAACAGGATCTTGGTCTTTTTTTGAAAGATAAAAGAGAAGCGGCAGATTTAAGTCAATGGGATGTGGCTAAGAAGTGTAAATTAACCAGCCCTCAATTTATTTCAAACATTGAAAGAGGAACATGTGCTGTTCCTTCGGCTATGTTAAGAAAATTAATAAAACTCTACTCTATTGATAAGTCAGAAATTTTAACGTTTTTAGTGGATTTAAAAATGGAATACCACCAAAAAAGTCTTTTTGGTGGCAACGTAAAAGAAAAAGCCTAATTGTTTAAGCCACGTTTTGTTGTGGCTTTGCTTGATTTGAAATACGTCTAATTAAATTACAGTATAGTCGGGTGCCCATATCAAGGCCGTGCTCGACAATTTCAAGTTTGCTGGAATCAAGCGAGTTGATTAGTTCAAGCCCTTCTTCAAAGTGACGTGAGTCGATACGAGCATGAACTTTAATAAAAGAAGATGAGCGTTCGCCGTGGGAACCAATCACTCGATTATAAAGCTCGTCCGATCCGATGGCTCCAAGGCCTTCTAGAGTGACAAAATAACCCAATAGTTCGTAGGGTCCTTGAGTATCAAGTAAGTGATAAAGTGTTTGATAATAGGCTGAAGTTTCAGGGTATTCGCAGAAGTCGTCAACTTTGTGACCCAATACTTCAAGATCGTGTACAGCTAGCTGTTCATGACATTTTTCTTCGTTAATGCTTTGAAGTAAAATTTGATGAAGAGCTTCTTCTTCAAAAGAACATTTGAAGGCCGCTTTAGCGAGGACCCGAGTTGCATTTCTCACGTAATAGAATGTTTGAGCGAGGAAATCGGAGTAGGTTTCCTTGTCTTCCCAATTAAGCTCTAGGCAAGCGGTTTCCATTTCTTTAATGCAACTGCGTATTTTTGTTTCTATTTTTGTCACGTTATCTCCTTAATTAAGCGGCTTTAAATTTTGATAAATCATTTTCAGATTTCGCATCATCTATAAGTTGTTGAATTTTTCTTGGAAACTCAGGTAGTTTCTCTTTTTGGAATTTAACTAGATCACTGAGTTCATTGTGGCATTTTACTGTACTTAAAAGATCGGCTCCGAATTTATAAACAATTTTGTTGGCGCCTTTTGAGTTTCTCATATTTCCAACCATAGTTGTGTGCTGGCTTGATCGAAAATAGTCTAAGCTGGCAACGGCTAGAATGTCTGCTACGACAATACTTCTTAAAACGCGTCTTTTCCGAAACTCTTCTTTTACTGTATAGGCACTGCAAACAAGAATTTCACTATCATTTTTTTCACACAGGTCATCGAGGACCTCACAGGGCCAGTCAGCAAAATAAGAATCCTTGCGCCAATATTCATGATTAAGGTTTACGGTATTAAAGAATGTCAAACCTGCACACTTATTATCAATAAAAAGTCCTAGAATTTTGTCTTGCCTCGTAAAATTGTCTGAATACAATTTTGCATTGGGGTCAATTTCTCTGAACTCTTTGATCCAGGTATCGTACCAAACATTGTATACATCTTTGCATTTCTCTTGATCTGAATGACTATTTAAATCATCTATAATTTCAATTTTTAACATACAACCCGATTAAATAAGATAAATTTATTGTATAAATTTTGTTTAATATTACAGAATAAAATTATTTTTATGTAATTATATTTTCAATATTGGTTTTTGATCTAGTATGGTTCGTTTACTCAATTGCCAGTGAGACATTTATTGATTTGGTTTTTCGGTGAGATTGATTGTAAACAATTTAAGGTTGTTATGAGTCTTTTTAGCTAGTCCTTTGTCTTTAGCGCTATGCATGGCAATGAATGAGAATTATATTTTATTGTTTAAGACGATTGTTTTATTCTTTCAAAGTAGATCGACAGTGATTATTTAAGTACAATGGATAGCGAGTATATTGAACCGACTTGAGAATGGACTTGTTATAGGTTAAGGAAATTTCGATTACTAAGAGTGTAATGAAGTTATATTGCGAGGACTTTGGCGATAATAAATTGATTAATATTTGGGAGTCCGAGTCTCAAATAAAAATGGATCAGCTTTATCTTTTTATGAATAAATACTTAGGGGTTGGGTTTAAGTTTAATTATAAATGAAGGTGTTTATCTTTTGAAGATTCGTCTTTCATTTTCAGTTCTTTTACTTTTTTAAACTTTTTTTTCTTCTTTTTTTTGTCTTCTTTGAGTTTTAAATCTGCTTTTTCTTTTTTTATTTTGTAGGTACGAGAACCGATGGCATCATCTCCGATATTAGTGGACTCGATTTCAGAACGGCCTCTTTCGGCCTGCTTTGCTCCTGAGGTTTTCACCTTTTTTTCTCCCGCATAGGAGGGAGAAAGATAGAAAGATAGCGCAATTAAAAATAAAAATGATCTCCAAATCATAAATCCTCCTTACGTTGGATATATTATAAATGAATGAGAGATTATGTTTTACTTAATTTTAAAATGTTTATGAAAATACACAGGTGCTGTTAGCTCTGAATTATTTTTCAGTGGGGCTCCAGTGGCGCCCTAAACCAATGATTTTCTTGAGCAAACTTTGATATGTGTAACCTTGAGCCTTTGCGCTATTTGCAAAATCATCAAATTCAGAGATATCGGGATTAGGGTTTGCCTCTAAAATATAGGCCTTTCCATATTCGTCCACTCGCAAGTCCATGCGGGCATAGCCACTGAGCCCTAAAGCTTTATAGGCTTTTTTGGCCATTTTTTGTAGCTCCTTACTCTTTTCTTCTGATAAGGAAGCTGGTCCGGTTGAAATACCCTTGCGGCCCCTGTATTTCATATCAAATTTGGCTGCCGTTGAATAAAACTCTTTCTCTGGATGTTTGGACTGATCAAATTTTAGTTCCCAAACAGGGAGTGTTTCTAAGCGATAGTTACCCAAGACTCCAACAAAATACTCTCGTCCAGCGATAAACTGTTCTGCAATAGCATCTGTTTGGTATTTATTGTGAATATACTGAACTCTTTCGCGCAATTTTTCTTCATTGTGAACGACTGAGGCTTGAGAGAGTCCAAGAGAGGCTTCTTCGTTAAGACACTTTACAATAATAGGAAATTGTTTAATGCGTAATTTGCTTTTAGGATTGTTTCTTGGAAAAACTTGAAATTTTGGCGTGGGAATCTTGTGGTAGGATAAAATCTTTTTAGATAGAGCTTTGTCCCGTCCTATAATTAAACCTTTTGGATTAGACCCTGTGTAAGGAACTCCTAATAACTCCAAATAACTCACAACATTTTGATCGAAAACAGCTTCGCCCTTAAATTCTTCTAAAAGGTTAAAAATAATATGAGGCTTAAAGTCTTTAATATGATCTCGAATTCTTTTCAGACTATCAGTTACGCCTAGGACTTTAACTTGATAACCGAGTCCTATAAGTCCTTTTTTAACTTCATACTCAGTTACCCATTCCACTTTAGACCAATCATAGTTTTCCTCGATGACATCTTCAGGTGGGATTAAATCAGTATGAACGAGTACAATTGTTTTCATTTTACATCGCAATTTTGTGATGGCCCGTATTGATATAATTTAATGTTTGAGCCGTTAACATGCCAACTAAATCTAAGCGAGTTTCTCTTTCGGATTTGGTCAGCCTTAGTTTTTTTTCTTGGCAACTCACGATAACCTCTTTGAGCATTTGATCAATAGTGTATTTGTATTGTCCCGTCCATTTTGCAACTTGTTCTCTTATTAGTTTACGTTCTTGCCGAATGAATTGGGAGGCCAATTTCTTTTTTTTGTATTCTTCTGAATTAGAAAATAGGCGAAAGAGCAGGGGGTCTAGGTAAAATGGTTGATCAAGGCCTAGTTCATCAATTTTTTCACTGTAGTAATCTTTGATCTTGCGTCGGCTGGAATGAATAGACCCTGGTCGATTTTTCTTTTTAACAGGTGGTTTTAATAAGGAAATTTCATTCATCATTTCATCAACCAGCTTTAATTTGTTGAGTGCTGGCCATTTTGCATATCTTTTTTTCCAATTGGATTGAGGGTTAAGCCACACAGCAAATGTTTCAGCCCAATCCTCATCGGGATGAGCTTGAGCATACCATGAGTTGAGATGAACAACGAACTTTCTAGAATAAGCTCTAGGTGCATATTCTTCTGGGTAGGGGGTTGATGATAGCCCAAATAAGTTTTGTCTTTTGCGAGATTTTCTCAATCTGTAGGCGTTGTCTATAGCGTGACCAGCCTCGTGTCTTAATAGTTTGATACAGTTCTTTTCTGCATAACCCTCGACATCAAACATGATTTTCCTATGCAGTTTTGCTAAGCGGTCATTCACAACATAAAAGGGTATAGCGATTCCTGGTACTCCATCGACGGAAAACCAATCTTCAGAAACCCACACATGGGGCCGAAACTTGAGTTTTTTATTTTCAAGTTCTCTGTAGAGTCTATCAACAATCGGCTCAATTCGACTTCCTTCAATTTTAAGATCAAGGTCTGAAAATTTGAGTCCCATGATCTCTTTATCTGATAAACTTTCCCAACTGTATTTCGATTTTTTAGCCATATAAAATTCTAACGGTGGGTCTAAACTGTGTCACCCCGAGCCGCATTGAAACGACAGTATGTGAATAAAATTAAAAAACAAAGAAGGATTGAGTGGAGATTATCAATATCAAATCTTTAATGCTGTTTCGTTAAGACTTCTCTTTAATACTACTTTAGTTAAGTTCGCAGTGAGTAGTAAAGGGTCATCTGTACCTCAACAGTGCCGTCAACGAAACGGAGAGATTAACTAAAAGATATTAATCAAATTTTTTGTGTATTGACCAATGAAGAGCAAAACATTAGTGTCGAACCAATGGTAAAATTAAATTTAGAAAAAGAGCTAAAAATTTTTACGGATGGTGCGAGTCGGGGGAACCCTGGGCCTGCGGCCATCGGGATTGTCTTTTATTCTCTTGATGACAATATTGTCGGTGAGTATAAGGAGGCCTTAGGGGATCAGACCAATAATTACGCTGAATATATGGCTGTGATTCGGGCTCTTGAAATTTGCCATCAAAATAATGTGGATAAGATTGATTTTTATTGTGATAGCCAACTATTAGTTAAACAAATGCTTGGGGAATATAAAGTCAAAGCACCACAGATTAAACCTCTTTTTGAGCAAGCAAAATCCTTAACTAAACAGTTTGCAAAAGTGGGTTATCACCATGTTCGGCGGGAATTTAATAAAGAAGCCGATGCTCTAGCCAATCAGGCGCTCGATTTCTTATAGTTCAGATAGAAGCGTTTGTTAATCACCAAAAGGTTTCAAACAGCTCTTGATTATCCTTTAGATAATAAGAGAGTAGCTGATGAGTCCAATCACGCTGAATGCTAAAATTTTAAATGCAAATTTGGGTCTTTTTTGTTTCATGACGTCCTACCTACTGTCTACAAAAGTTCTATCGGTAGATTTCGTCAGGACTTTAGCAAGAGTCAAAAAAACCGAGTTATTCTATCAGTTTGAGACAGTTCTCCCGATATCTATTTATCGGAGGTTGAGAATTTCTGTGCTTAACTCAAAATTACTGAGGTTTTGAACCCTCATTACGCAGATGAATTGTTAACAGTCCCTAGTCAGTCTTATAATGTTTCCAAAAGAGTGTGACTTTCGATGGGCTTCTGGTACAAAGTGGAGTTATTGGATTGACAGGCTATCGCGCTAAAAACATTGCTTTTTAGTGAGGAAAGTCCGGGCTTCACAGGCCGCGCAAGGGGTAACGCCCCTCCACCGCAAGGTGAGGACTAGTGGAACAGAAAGAATGTCCAGAGCATTGATCCTTTTGTTGGGAACGGGAAACATGAGGGGAGCTGCTGGAGTGAAAACAGCTAAACTCTGCGTGAAGCAAGATCAAATAGGAAAGCGTTCGAGTGTGGCCGCACAAAGCTTTCGGGTTGATCGCTAAAGGCTTTAGGTAACTAAAGTCTCAGAGGAATGATAGCCCTCGACAGAACCCGGCTTATCGTTGGTCCAATGAATACCGCACTTCTATAAGGGGTGCGGTATTCGCATTTTTATTAGGGGCTGATGACAATTTATCTGCGTATTGAGGAGTCTTCTCTCCTAGCTTTATTCCTTAAATTGACTTTGTAAAATAGCGCTCTGTTAAAGAAAAGAGAGTATCAACCAAGATAGCGAGGAGAGCCGCAGGAATGGCTCCCTGTAAAACAATACTGGTATCGTTAAGGGCTAAGCCTGTGACTATAGGAACTCCGAGTCCTCCAGCTCCAATGAAAGCTGCTAATGTGGCCGTTCCAATATTGAGAATTGTAGCGGTGCGAATACCGGCTAAAATAGTTGGAAAAGCTAGTGGTAGTTTAACCGTAAAGAAAATTTCCATAGGGTAGAGGCCGATCCCACGGGCTGAAGTGATTAAGCGAGGATCGATATTAGTCATGGCCGTATGAGTATTTCTTAATATAGGTAGCAGAGAGTAAATGAACAGTCCTATAATAGCTGGAGTAAATCCAATTCCAAAAAAAGGAATCATAAAGGTGAGTAAAGCAATAGAGGGGATGGTTTGTAAAATTCCAGCAAAGGCCAAGGTGTACTTTGAAATTTTATTGTAAGGAGAAATAATTGTGGCCAATGGAATGGCAAAAAAAGTAGCCAGTAGCACGGCAAAGCAAGTTAGGAAAAGATGGGTCTTTGTTTGAGAAAACATTCGTTGCCAATTAATAGATTTTTTTGAGCTATAAACAGTCCCCTTTTTCACGAGGCCTTCTTCTGTTAAGAATTTGTTAGCAACAAAAGCGATGGGTTTATCTTGATTAACCAGGGCGGTTAGTTCTCTTATACGAGGATCATCGATTCTGCCGGAGAGTTTCTCTAAAATTTTAATGACTTGAGGGCTCAGATTTTTATGTACGAAGGGGACGGCTAAATATTTAGGAAAAAAGTTTTTATCATCTTTAAGTACTGTTAGATTAAATTTCTCTACTAGCGGCTCTGTTGTATAGGCCTCAGCAAAATCAACGCGATCATTATTAAGAGCTTCATAGTTCAGTGGGACATCTAAATTTTTCAATGGATTTGTAAGCCCATAAGTTTCTTTCAGTCCAAGCCACCCATCTTTCCGTTCTTGGAATTCAAAGCTAACAGCTCCGGTGAGCTCTGGGTGCTGTTGTAAATCACTAATAGACTCTATCTTTAGCTTTAATGCCGTTTGTTTTTTCATAACAAGGCTGTAGCTATTATTGAGCCCTAATGGTGAGAGCATGAGCAGGCCATCTTTTTTAAGTTTATTATTAATGCTAGTAAAATCTTGAATTTCAGTTTTTAAAATAGCTTGAGCAATTGTACCGGAGTACTCAGGATAAACATCCAAGTTTTCATTCTTAAGAGCATAAAATGCGGTCATAGATCCGCCCATATTGAATTTACGCACAACTTTATAATTGTGGGACTCAAGTAATTGGGAGAAAATTTCAGCGAGTATGTAATTTTCACTGAACCTTTTTGAGCCAACCACTAATACCTCTTTTCCATGACTTGAGATAGAAAACAGTAAGGTAAAGGCTAATGGTAAAAAAAGTTTTACATATTGTATTTGTAATTTCTTATAAAACATTGAGCGCTTCCTGGCTAAAAACTCCCATTAATTGTTTGTGGTGATTAAGGACTGGTATGATGGCCTCTTTAGCAGAGAGAAGGGTTTGCATGCCATGAAGAATGTTATCAGTGCTCTTAAGGTGGAGAGTGCTTGGTTTCATCCTGATTTCGTGACTTTCGATAAAAACATTATTTTTATCGACCCAATAAAGGAATTTTTGATTTTTTGAATTTAAGAACATTTCTAATTCACTCTCATTATTAAAGATATGATTGTCTTTATTTTCAAGATGGCGACATTGAAATGCCGTGTTCACTTTTTCGGTTACGTAAAGATTTGTATTGATGACAGAGTAGAGAAAGACTTCTTTTAAAATGTTTCCTGGGGAATGAGAGTCCACAAAATTTTTAACAAATTCTGTTTTTGGAGAAAGGAGAAATTGGCTCGGTCGTCCTTTTTGTTCAATTTTGCCATGATTGAGTAAAACAATTTCATCAGCCATTTTAAAGGCTTCTGGTAAATCGTGAGTGACCAATACGATAGTTAAATGTAGTTTTGATTGTAGTCTTATGAATTCTTTCTGAATTTCTGAGCGAGTGATTGGGTCGAGAGCACTAAAGGGCTCGTCCATTAACATGATGTCGGGCTTCATAAAGAGAGCTCTTGCGATTCCTACACGCTGTTGTTGCCCGCCACTTATTTGTCGTGGTTTTTTATTTAGGAAATCGGGTTCATAAGGGAGGTTCATTAAGAGACAAAGTTCCCTAATTCTGTGATCAATGTCCTTTTTGAGCCATCTTTCTTTGCGAGCAATAATAGAAAGATTTTCGTAAAGGTTTAGGTGTGGGAATAAACCACTTCCCTGTATTGAATACCCCATCTTACGGCGCCACTTTTCGCCTTCATGGAAATTAAATTTTGTAGAATCAATATACACTTCACCCTTTTGTGGACGAAGTAAGCCGTTCATCAGACGTAAAGTGGTGGTTTTTCCGCTACCACTAGAGCCTACGAGACAGTATGTCTTCCCTCTTTCAATATTTAATTGAAAGTGAGAGAGAATTTGTTTTTCACCATAAGAAAAAGAGATGTCTTTCATCTCTATAGCGCAGTTGTTATTCATAAAAAGCGTTACCTTTAGTATTCCAAACAAACATTATTAAAAGCGATTGACAATGAAAATAAGGGAATTTTTCAAACACATTAAATGAGTGTGTTCAGACAGTTATCAGTGCGGTCTTGGCCTTTGAAACTGTGAAATTCTTTTAAAATGTTAAGAGTCTGAAGGTTTTATCTGTGCGTAAACTAAAAGTTCAGAGCCTAGGAGCGCTACGGGGGAATGTCTTAATCTTGTCCAGTAACGAAAGTTAAAGTCTTTTTGGAGTAGGTCCCTTGTTTCCCACTCGCTACCGCCAAAAAGAGGACCTGTTCTTTTGTGGGAAACATTAAATATTGCTAATAAGTGTCCATCATCAGTTAGAAGACTTTTCCAGGCCTTGACCACCTTTTTTCTATTGAAAGGTGAAATGGCCGAGTAAAAATTGTTATTAAAAATTAAGTCAAAAGAAGAAGTATTTTTGTCTGCATAGGAAAAAAAATCTTCTTGTGCAAAGTTAAGTGTATTGATTTGTCCATAAAGTTGACGTGCCTTTTCTATAACTGTGGGGTTGTTATCTATAGCAGTAACAATGTGCCCTTGGTTGGCGAGATAGGCTGCATTGTGAGCTTGCCCACAACCAGGAACGAGGATGCGACATTTGTTGATTTTCAACTGATAAAGGGCACTTTTAAGCTCAGGATGGTAAGTTGGGTCATCCCATGCAGCGGATTGATTACTTTGGTAGTATAAGTTCCAAAAGTTATTAATATCGAAGTCTGGATCAATGAGATAATGATCAGGTGTTTCAATAGTCGCGCCGGCCAATGTGATTGTTTCATCGGTAAACTCATCGGCGAGGTTAAACATTTCGGCTTGAGCAGTGCGCGATAAAACAAAAGGAATGCCCCTTTGTGTGAGTCCATGAAAACGATCCCACTGATCAACACTGAATTGAGTTAAGTCGACCTGTTCAATATATTGATAAGGCATTTGAATGTTTACTTTATTATCTTCAATATGAATTTGGCGAGCCACATAGGGTTGATCAAAATATTCAACAATCGCTTGAGTGCCGTCATAATGTAGAGTTGCTTGACCATTGTCTTCGATTTGAACTTGAGAGAGCATATCTTTACCGATAAGCTCATCGGAGACTCTGATGCCATTGTATAAAATGAAATAGCCTTCTTCATCAATGGCAATAGTCTTAATCATAAATGAATTTATTCCTCGTCGACAGCTTCCTCATCAGAAGTGTTTTCTTCGCTGGATTCAACTTCGCCATTTTCTGTAATATCAAACGGCTCCATAAATTCCACTTTAACATCTCCGGCTTTTTCAATTTGCGCCGTCCATTTATTACCATCTTCAGAGGTAATTAGGAAAGTCCCTCTACGATAAACTTTTTCCATCTCACCATCAGCATTAGGCTCCATATATGAAAAGCTAAAGTGAGCTTTCATTTTTTTGCCACTTTCAATGGTTTCAGTGTAAATCTTGGAGAATTCAATTTCCGATGCATTAGGTTGGTTATTTTGTACAGCTTGGGTCATATAAGCTGTGATCAAATTGTTGATCTTATTCATTTGATCAATGGTGAGTTCTTCGGATCGTTTTGAAAACCAAAATGTAAAACTAATAAAGATGATTACAATAACTAAGCTCAAATACTTCATTTGGACCTCTCGATGGATTTCTGACTTTTATTGTGCCTTGAATCACTGGCTGAGTAAAAGCCTTAGCTATGAATCGAAACCTAGCGCACTACAGCAATGACGCGGTTCCGAAAAATTGAGCCCCTGATCGTGTGAAAGTTGTGCAAAATCGGGAATTTGTCTATGGTTTCCAGCACTGGAGATTCTATGGCCCTTATACAGACTCAACTGGACCCTTCGTCTTCTTCTTTTAAGAAAAACCACGATTTCATGACCTCTTTAGTCGATCAACTCAAGACTCGAACTGATCAGGTCAAAAAAGGTGGGGGCGAAAAATCATTAGAAAAACATCGTTCACGAGGAAAGCTTTCCGCGCGCGAACGGATTGAACAACTTATTGATCCTCAATCTTCATTCTTGGAGTTTTCTACTTTAGCGGCATGGGAACTTTATGGTGGGGCAGCTCCAGGAGCGGGGATTGTGACTGGGGTTGGTCTCATCAGTGGTGTAGAGTGTGTAGTTGTTGCTAACGATGCAACTGTTAAGGGAGGAACTTATTTTCCAATGACAGTGAAAAAGCATCTGCGTGCCCAAGAGATTGCTTTAGAAAACGGTCTACCTTGTCTCTACTTAGTTGACAGTGGTGGTGCCTTTTTACCCATGCAAGATGAAGTTTTCCCCGATAGAGATCATTTTGGTCGAATATTTTATAATCAGGCTAGAATGTCGGCGCTAGGTATCCCTCAGGTTTCAATTGTGATGGGAAGCTGTACAGCCGGTGGAGCCTATGTCCCCGCTATGAGCGATGAAAATGTTATTGTTAAAGGTAATGGCACTATCTTTTTAGGAGGGCCGCCATTGGTGAAAGCGGCAACCGGCGAGACGGTAACGGCAGAAGAATTGGGAGGGGCGGCTGTTCATAGCTTTACTTCAGGAGTGACAGATCATTTCGCCGAGTCTGATGAAGAAGCCTTACTTAAAGCCCGAGAAATTGTGTCTCATCTCAATCATGTACAAAAACAACCAATGAAAATTAAGGAAGTGGAAGAACCTGCATTGGATGCTAGTGAACTTTATGGAATTATTCCCGAAGACACTCGCGTTCAGTTTGACGTGAGAGAAGTCATTGCTCGCATTGTAGATGGAAGTGATTTTCATGAGTTTAAAAAAGGTTATGGAACAAGTCTCGTGACCGGCTTTGCCCGTATTTGGGGGATGCCAGTAGGGATTATTGCTAACAATGGTGTTTTGTTTAGTGAGTCGGCATTAAAGGCGGCTCATTTTATTGAACTGTGTGAGCAAAGAAGAGTACCACTTATATTTTTACAAAATATTACAGGATTTATGGTTGGAAAAAATTATGAGCATGAAGGGATTGCTAAGCATGGCGCTAAAATGGTTATGGCCGTGAGCAATGCCACTGTGCCTAAGTTTACAGTTGTGATTGGAGGCTCTTATGGAGCTGGCAATTATGGCATGTGTGGTAGGGCTTTCCAACCTCGTCAATTGTGGATGTGGCCTAACGCTAAAATTTCGGTAATGGGTGGTGAACAAGCGGCCAATGTTCTTTGTACAGTTAAAATGGATCAAATGAGTTCCAAAGGTGAAGAAATGAGTGCTGAGGACCAAGCTCAGTTTAAAAAACCCATACTCGATAAATACGCTAAAGAAAGTTCGGCTTATTATTCCAGTGCTCGAATCTGGGATGACGGCATTATTGACCCCGTCGACACTCGGCAAGTTTTGGCTCTAGGATTAAGAGCTTCGTTAAATAAAGAGTGGTCAGAGTCAAAACAAGGCGTATTTAGGATGTAAAGCATGAGTGCAATAAAAGTTTCAACAACAAATAATATTACCAAGATCACTCTCAATCGACCTGAGGTGAGAAACGCGTTTAACGACGCTATGATTTCTGAAATGACTCAAGCTTTTAGAGATGTTTCTAAAGATCCTCAGATTAGAGTGATTGCCTTAGAAGGAAGCGGTGAGAGTTTTAGTGCGGGTGGGGACTTAAATTGGATGAAGTCTATGGTTAACTTTTCCAAGCAAGAAAACATAGCGGATTCTGAAAAACTTTTTGAAATGTATCAAGCTCTTAAAGATATCCCTGTGCCTGTTGTCACAAAGGTGCATGGGCATGCCATGGGTGGAGCCCTCGGTTTGATTGCCGCAAGTGATATTGTTTTTGCTGAAAGACAAACTCAGTTTTGTTTTAGCGAGGTGAGGCTCGGCCTTGCGCCTGCGGTAATCAGCGCTTTTGTAAAAGATAAAATACATACTAGAGACATGCATCGCTATTTTCTAACGGCTGAAGTCTTCAATTCAAAAGAAGCTTATGAAATGGGACTCATTCATGACTACGGCGATATAGAAGTTGTTGAGGACTTAATTAATAAAACCTTAAAGAAAATCTCCCAAAATGGTCCACAAGCTGTACGAGCAACAAAAAAGTTAATAGCGGATTTAAAAAGAACCCAAAACTTAAAGCAAACAACTTCAGAGGTTATTGCCGAATTGAGGGTGAGTGATGAAGGCCAAGAAGGCTTGAGTGCTTTTTTTGAAAAAAGGAAACCATCGTGGCTGAAATAAAATCAATTGCAATAGCCAATCGTGGAGAAGTCGCAGTTCGAATTATAAGAGCCTGCCAAGAGTTAGGACTTGAGTCGGTACTTCTCCATTCAAAAGCGGACATTAAGACAAGAGCTTATCGGATGGCTGATAGAACCATTTGTATTGGCGATTCAGCAGTGAATGAATCTTATTTGTCGATTGAGAAAAATATTGATGGAGTGTTGGCTTCAGGCGCCCAGGCTGTCCATCCTGGCTTTGGGTTTCTTTCTGAAAATTCAGATTTCGCCCAGGCTCTTGCTGATAAAGGCATTGATTTTATTGGCCCCAGTCCAGATGCGATCAGAAAAATGGGAGATAAAATTGAGGCAAAAAGAATAATAGAGAAAGCCCAAGTTCCCAGTGTTCCTGGTTACAATGGTGATGATCAAAGTATAGAGACCTTAACACAAGAAGCGGAAAAGATTGGTTACCCAGTCATTGTAAAAGCGGCGGCAGGTGGCGGCGGTCGAGGAATGAAAGTTATTACTTCAAAAAAAGAATCAAATGAAATGATTGAGGCGGCTAAAAGAGAGGGTAAGAGTGCCTTTGGGAGTGATAGAGTATTTTTGGAAAAATATTTGGATCGTGCAAAGCATATTGAAGTTCAAATCTTTGGTGATCTTAGTGGTAATGTCGTCTATTTGTTTGATCGAGAGTGTAGTGTTCAAAGAAGACATCAAAAAATTGTTGAAGAGGCCATGTCGCCGTCCTTATCGACTGAGTTACGATTAGAAATTTGTGAATCGGCTGTTAAGTTGGCAAAAGAAGTAAAATATGTTGGTGCAGGAACTGTAGAGTTCTTAGTGCAAGATGGAAATTTTTATTTTCTAGAAATGAATACAAGGCTGCAAGTTGAGCATCCTGTTACGGAATTAGTTCTCGGAGTGGATTTAGTAAAAGCACAAATATTAAATCAAATGAATCGTTTCTCTTGTTGGGATCAAGATTTACTCGTACCGAGAGGTCATGCTATTGAATGTCGTCTTTATGCTGAAGATCCTTATACTGTCGGTATTCCATCAACGGGTTCCATTGGTTATCAGTATTGGCCGGATGGCCCTGGGCGACGCTTTGATTTTGGTTACGAACAAGGAGATGAAGTCACTCCTTTTTATGATTCTATGATGGCAAAGATTATTGTATGGGATGAGACTCGACCGAGAGCGATCAAAAAAATGCTTAAAACACTGGATCAAACAGTTCTCTTTGGAGTGAAGTCTAACATTCCTTTCTTGAAAAAAATTCTGTCTCACCCTGAGTTTATTGATGGAACTTTTAATACTCAGTTTATTAACCAACATTATCCGCAGGGGTTAGTATTGGATGAGGAAGAGCAAGAGATAACTGAAAATGTTGGAAAAATCTGTTTTCAGAAAGTCAGTGAGGCTCATCGGAGTCAGGGAGAAATCTCTTCTCCATGGAGTCAGGCTTGGAGTAATACATGAAAAAAATGATCATCCAGTTTGAAGGAAAAGAAAGAGAAGTTATTGTTCAGAAAATTAAAGGTCAACTGTGGTTTCATTTAGATGGTGTCACCCACTGCTATGTTCCTAAAATGAATCAAGCTTCGGGAGGGCAAAAGGCCTCCAATGATCCATTGAAAATTTTAGCCCCCATGCCTGGAAAAATTATGAAAGTCCTTAAAAATAAAGGGGAAGCTGTTGAGGAAGGGGAAACAATTGTTGTGATGGAAGCCATGAAAATGGAATACAACCTCAAAGCGGAAGGCAATCTTCGTGTTAAGGCAGTGAATGTGAACGAGGAGCAATCAGTTTCATTAGGAGCTGTATTAGTTGAATTGGAAGAGATGTAATGACAAAAGTTGAATTAGTAGAGATGGGATTAAGAGACGGACTTCAAAATGAAGCTGTTCACTTATCGGTTGACCAAAGATTTCAGTTATTAAAAAAATTTGATGAATCTGGTTTAAGAAGGGTTGAAGTAGGAGCTTTTGTTTCACCCAAGTGGGTGCCTCAAATGGCGGACTCCACTAAGCTTATTCAGCGCTCGTTGAAGGCGATAGAGCAGGGTCGGTTAAATAAGGATTTACGTGTTTCAGCTCTGGTGCCAAATCTCAAGGGATTTGAGAATGCATTGTACTCTGGCATTAAAGAAATAGCGGTCTTTGGAGCCTGTAGTGAGACATTTTCTCAACGCAATATTAATTGCTCGATTAATGAGAGCATAAAGAAGTTTTCTGATGTTGTTAAAGAAGCGAAAAGACATAAAATAAAAACAAGAGCTTATATGTCCACAGTTTTTGGATGTCCCTATGAGGGAGATGTCTCTGAGAAAAGAGTACTTAAAATTTTTGAGAAATATTTAGAGCTGGGAGTTTATGAGATTTCATTAGGTGACACCATTGGTGTTGCTAGTCCCAAGCAAGTTCGCAGTTTGTTGAGTAAAATATTGAAGCTGACCCAATCAAAAAAGGTCGCTATGCATTTTCATGATACTCGTGGAACAGCCATTGCCAATATTTTGGCAAGTCTTGACCATGGAATTTCAACCTTTGATACCAGTATTGGTGGACTTGGCGGCTGTCCCTATGCTCCTGGAGCCGCAGGAAACGTGGCAACAGAAGATGTTCTTTATATGTTGGATAAAATGGGACTGAAAACGGGCGTGGATCTTCAGAAGTTAATTAAAACCACCCGTTGGATGAACAAGCAAGTGGGAAGACAACTCCCCTCCAAACTCAGTTTGGTCGGGCATTAGTCAAACAAAATGTATTGTGATGTATGATCAATTTAAGAAAACTGTATAGCAAAGTAGGCTATGTACTAAAATAAATATTGCCGTTGTTAGTACGAGTTCGTTGTAATTAGTTTTGAGTAACAAAGTCGCCTTAATTAATAGAAGAGAGTATTTAGATCAAGATATTTGTCTTGAATAGAGACGGAGAAACTTGTTTTCTTGTGTCATCATGTTGAATTTAATAAAATAACTTTATTACTAAAATATTCTGATTAAGCATGAGGGGGCGCATGTCTTCAAGACTATTAATTTCTACATTAGTACTAATTGCATCGTCACTTTTTATCTTTCAAAATTGTCAAAAACCTTTTTTTGCAAATTCAGAAGGCCAAGTTTTAGATTTAAAGTCCAAGGTAACTTATGGGCTGAGTGATCAAGAGCTTGAGCAAAAAATTCAAGATAACAAAAATATAGCTGCTCATGATCCAGAGATTCAACTTTTTCGCTCAGCTAGCAATGATACTTATATTGGGAGACCTATTGCTGAATGGGAAGAGGCGGGCTATTTGCTTATTGGAGGATTGAATCGCTTTATGCTTGATATTGAAAATCATTCGTATGGTGTTTAATCCATACTCCCTCTCTAAAAATGCACTCAAGGCATATAAACAGCAGAATTGGATTTATAAAAAAATGGCATCAGAGTTGACTTCTGAGACATTAATTGTTGTGACGAGTAGTAACGTTGTTGGTGGTCCCCCCTCTGTAAGTGAATTTATCGACTTTTTTGATGGGTATATTGACCCAGAGAAAATTGTTATACTTGAGGCTATTGGTTATCATGATTGGCAGCGAGATGTATTACCAATAGCAGTAAAAGATGCAAAAAATAAAATACAGTTGACCTCTCGTGATTACCAACAGTTGATTGAATCTGTGTGGGTGGATGCCTTATTTCCTTGGTTTCACGTAGAAAATCATCCTTACTTTTTTCAGGGAGGCAATCTGACTAGTAATGAACTAGGAGATTGCATCATACAAAACTCTCGCTTAGCTCGATCTGTACCTGACTGGGTTTACTATTACAAATACAAGTGCACAGGAAAGCTTATCCGACTACCGACTCAGAGAAACCTTGGAAAACCTCAAACAGCGGGAGTTGAGCACATTGATGAGAGAGTAAAGTTTTTAAATAATACAACTGTAATTACTGATGATGAAGACTATGCTGCTGTATTAAAGCAACACTCTTATTCGGTCTATATAATACCAAAACCAGAAGGTCCTTCCCAACAAGAGAGTAATCGGACTTATGTTAATTCTCTTATATTGAATGAGAAAGTTTTTGTTCCAATTTTTGGGGGCACGAATAAAGAAAAAGATAAAGTAGCATTGACTGCGTATAAAAAACTATTGCCTGGTAAGAAAATAATAGGAATTTACTCCACTGATTTGTCTGATTATCGAAAAGGGTCAATCCATTGTTTAACAATGACTTACCCTCGAGGGCCACTTGATCAATCTGAACAAATTTTAATTGAAAATCCTTATGGAAATGACTTCCCACCAGTAGCCACCATTATGAAAAAGGGTATGGCAGCAGAATAAGTCACCGTATTTCTTAGACTGGAGATTCAAAGGATTTTTGTAGCTTTGGCTGATTTTTTTCGTCAACCATCACGATTTTTTGCTCGAAGTTTCGAGCCTCTTCGGTTTCCATTTGTGCGTAAGATACGATGATAACGATATCACCTTTAGCAACATGTCTTGCGGCAGCACCATTAAGACAAATTTCACCTTCTCCTCCTGGTATGACATAGGTGGAAAAGCGGGCCCCGTTGTTGCAATTATAAATATCGACCTTTTCGTTGATTAAAAGGTCAGCCATTTCAATAAGGTTTTTGTCGATAGTGATTGACCCTTCATAAGTTAAATCAGCATCAGTAACGGTGGCACGGTGAATTTTTGATTTCATCATAGTTCTAATCATAATTTTATTCCTTAACTGTTCATTTTAAGTGCGAGGTAAAGTCCTTTGAGGGCAAGATCGGGGACAATATGGTGGAAAACTTCACTGGATTCAAATAGGCTCGAAAAGCCTCCTGTACCTATTAAAAGCGGACTGTCTTCTTCAGTCCAATTGCGATCCATTGTAATTTCATTGAATATTCCTCGAACCATCTGTAATTGACCATAATAGAGGCCTGACTGAATACTCTCTATAGTTGATTTACCAATAATAGACTCTGGTTTTTTGATTTCAACCGATGGTAGTTTTGCCGTTTGAGTTTCTAACGCTTGCATGGACATTCTAATTCCAGGCAATATACATCCACCTAAATATTCTTTTTCCTTAGAAATTACACAGATTGTAGTCGCCGTTCCAAAATCGACAACAATTTGGTTATTTTGTGGAAATAGATGTGTGCAGGCTAAACTGTTGGCAATTCGATCGGCGCCCACTTCTAATGGGTTACGATACTTGATTTTTAAACCTGTTTTAACACCAGCTTGAAGGACAAAGGGTGTATTATTAAAGTATTTACGACAAGCATTCTTTAAGGAGTGGAGAACATCGGGGACAACAGTGCATATGGAAATGTGATGAATATCGGCAGGTTCAACATTGTTTTCTCTTAAGACCGAGCGAAGAAAAACTCCGTATTCGTCAGAAGAACTTTTGGAGGCTGAAGTTTTTCTGAACTGCATTAAGAGCTGATCATCTTTAAAAACACCACCGTGTATTTGAGTGTTACCAACATCAAGACATAAGATCATTTGATACTCCCGAGATAGGCTCTAAATTTATAATTTGCTCAATATAGTTTCCTAAAGATTTTAGCGATTTTAAGACTTTTTGATTTCCTGATTTAGAGGTCATAAGAAAGATACGTTCCCCTTTATTGATATCATTCATGTCATTGTGAATGACATAATCAACAGCGTTTTCTGTAAACAAACTGAAAATAGCTTTTGCTTGCTCCTCTTTGCTTTCTGTCGATGTGAGTTTAAATCCTACAACGCTTGTCTGTTCCCCAAAGAGGTCTTTTAAGCGTGGAAGAATTTTCTCATTTCTCTTTAGTTGAATTGATATGTTGTCATATTGTGAACTCATTTTTGTATGACCTGGAGACAATTGACCTTCTGGTGTTTGAATGTGATCAATAGAATAGTCGCTGATGGCCGCGGCATGAAGTATTAAGTCAAATTGTTGAGTTTGAGCTAAAGCTTTAAGAGTATTATAGATTTCGCGGAAGCTTTCGTAGGTATCCACTCGGACTTCACTGTTTGGTCGTTGAGCATAGTGGCTTGTTAATAGAAGAACTTGATGACCTTGGAAGTGAAGTTGGTCAGCTAAGCTGGCACCTGTCCTTCCGGTACTCATGTTTGTCAAAGTACGAACGCCATCAATGGTTTCGCGAGTTCCTCCTGCCGTGATTAATATCTTTTTCACTTTCTTATTTGCAGTTAAACGCAAGTGTTTGACCACTTCTTTGATAATGATCTCAGGTTCTAGAGCTCGACCAGCACCCACTTCTCCACAGGCAAGTTCACCAGAGCTGGTGTCAAGGACAGTACAGCCGATATTCTTTAAGGTTTCGCAAGACTTTTTTGTAATAGGGTTTTCAAGCATGCGAGTGTTCATCGCAGGTGCAATGAGAAAGGGTTTTTTAAAATCATAAGCTAAGAAAAAAGAGTGAATCAACTCATGTCCAACACCGCAGGCGAGGCTATTAATGGTTTGGGCCGTGGCTGGATATATTAATGCTAAGTCACACCATTTACCCAACTCTATATGACTCATAAATTGATCATCGAGAAAGTCGTCTGTATAGACCTTGTTGCCACTGAGTGCTTGTAGAGAAGCAGTACCTATAAACTTTTCAGCAGTTTTTGTTATAATAACTTTGACTTCAAATTTTTGTTTTTTGAGTTGAGAGATTAGATCACAGGCTTTGTAAGCCGCGATTGAACCAGTAATACAGAGTAATACTTTACTTTCTAACATTGTCTATTAACCTAACGTTTTCAATTTCGACAGCAGCAAACCGTCTTTCAGACCATTCTTCAAGATAATCTATTTTAATATTTTCATTCGATAATTCTCTTTCTATTTCGCTAATACTTTTCTTCTGGGAAAAAACACGGGCAAATGTATGGGCCTTTAAAAGTCCTTGAGAAGAAAGTCTATTGTTGCGTGAGCTAAGTGCTAAGCCTTCCTGATCTCTAATAATAGGACAGCTAATCAGTTCAACATCTAGAAATAAAGCATCGACCATTCCCTTGATAAGCTTATACTGTTGATAATCTTTTTCCCCGAAGTAGGCGCGATGAGGTTTTATTATATTAAAGAGTTTTAATACGACTGTTAGGACTCCATCAAAATGGCCAGGTCGACTTTTACCACACAAAGTGGAGCTGACTTTATCTTCAACCACTCTATAATTGTAGTTATCGGGATAAATACTTGGATAGTCGGGTAAGAAAAGATAATCGACTTCTTGTTTTTCTAAAAGCGTTATGTCTTGAGATAAGGAAGTCGGATACTTCTCTAAATCTTCTTTGTTATTAAATTGGGTAGCATTTAGGAAAATACTGACCACAGTGGTTTTATTTTCTTTTTTAGATTGCTTTATTAAAGAGATGTGCCCTTGATGAAGGGCTCCCATAGTTGGTACAAATCCAATCGAGCTCTCTTTTTTTAACACACTTTTGATTTCATTTATTTCGGATATAATCTTCATGAGAAACACTCTTTTTCGTTGGGAAATGTATGGGTGTTTACAGCATGTGTATATTGTTGAATAGCTTGATTGAACCAGTTTTCACCCTCGCCAAAATTGCGAACGAACCTCGGTTTAAATTGTGAGTCCATTCCAAGAAGGTCCTGTAAGACAAGAACTTGACCGTCCACCTGTTGACCAGCCCCAATTCCTATAGTGGGGACTTGTAATTCAAAAGTAATTTCAGCAGCCAGTTTGTCAGGAACACATTCAAGAACGAGGCCACTGATCCCTGCTCTCTCCAAATCTAAAGAGTGATCAAGAATTTTTTGATAGTCTTTTTGATTTTTTCCTTGAACTTTGTATCCACCCAATTGGTGAACATATTGAGGTGTGAGACCGACATGACCGATTACCGGAACACCTGAATCGACGATATATTTTACCCACTTTTCTTGACCGGCTTGGGTTTCCATTTTGATGGCTTGGGCCCCAGCTTTCATAAGTTGATCGACAGCTTTCATTAAAAACTTTTTTCCTTTGCGGTGGGCGAGAAATGGCAAGTCCGCTACAAGTAATTTTTCTGTTTTAGCTCTTGCGACGGCTTGTGTATGAAGACACATCATTTCGACTGTAGCGTGCACTGTGCTGTCAAAGCCATGAACCACCATGGCTAAGCTGTCGCCAACCAAAAGGCAGTCGATATCAGTTTTAGCAAGTAGTTTAGCGGACCAATGGTCATAACAAGTGACCATCTTAATTTTTTTTTGATCTTGTTTTGTTTTTTTAAATTCCAGTATGGATTTCATTATGTTGTCCTAAAGTTTTTGAGAGCTTTTCCAATTCACTATAAAGGGGGGTTAGATGTTGTTGTTCCAATGATTTTTTATTCTTTTGAAGAGTGATTTGATCATTGCGGTACCAGGGGCCGGTGAAGCGCCCTTCATTGTGTTCAATTATATTTTGAGTGACTTGTAGTAAGTATACGTCGAGAGCTTTTTTGGGTAGACCCATTTCTTCAAATTTTGATTCTAAGATGTGCCATAAAAGTGTGGTGCCATTGCCGCCGAGGACGCACAAGGAATGATAGAGAGATTTTTTATCTTTAGAAATTTGAGAATAATGGTTTGGTAAACAGGGAAAAAGAGATTGAAAGAGGGAAGGATTTTCGCTTCCAACAAACTCAATACTTTTATAGGTCTCCAGTGAGTAACTCTTCTTTCCAAAGCTCATCAGAGGGTGAAAGCCTATGATCAAATCACTCTCAAGTGAGCCAGAGAAATGAACATAGAGTGTGTCTTTTTGAAAGTGAGAATTTAAAAAAGGGAGAATCTGGTCATCTTTGATCAATAAGAGAACAATGTCGGCTTTTTTAGTTTGTGATGGAAGTTCAGAGGTGCTGTTATTTCTACGAGACCATTGAGAATAGGGGATTTTTAATAGATCAAAGTAATGCCTCGTATGGAGAGCCATTTTACCGTCTCCAATAAGGAGATATTTTGGTTTGTGAGGTACCTGTCTCATGATCAAGTCCTTTTTTAGGATTTGGACATTAGAGAGGGCCCCAAATTTGAGCAATGCGCAGTGTATAATTGCGCTTGGTTATTGATCTTCTTAGGACTTTGGAAAAGAAAGGGGTTGTGAAAAAGGTGAATGTTTTTCTAATCTTAGCACTTCTTTTTATATCTGGAGTTATGATCTCTGTTCTGTTACGTGGAGTCCGGCTTCAGGAGAGAAAGATGGTTAAATGGTCTTCTGTAAGGTCCATAGATGAAGGAACTCAAAAAATTGCCAGTTTCTTTTTTCCCATTCTAAAAGAGAGAAAAAGAGTTAACATTCTTGGTGAAAAAGAAGAGGCCAAGAGAATATATAATTTATTTAAGCAAAGAGCGCGTGAAATCTCTCCAGATACAAAAGTTGTTTTTAATTCTTCTACAAAAAAAGATGATTTTGAAATTCTTGTTAGAATACCATCAAAAAAAGAAGCTGTTTTAGGTTGCAAGCAGGGTAGCTCTTCTGACTGTGTCACTGTAAAGGCTATGAATGAATTTGAAAAAAAAGAAAGATCGGACTCAACACACTGGATGAGTGTTTATAGATTAAATGAATTTCAGGCGTTATTTCTTATTATTAAAGATCGCAGCTAAAGTCCTATTGATATTAAAGCTAAACTCTCAATGACTTCTCTATTTTTAAATAGAAAAACGACCACGTTTCGGCAGTCGCCTCGCACTTTTTATCTTAATGAAACTGTAATGCCGCTTTAGTTAAGCTTCCAATTTCGTTGAAGGCCTCGTCGCGGTACTGTTCGTACAGCTTCCTCCTTGATCTCACTGTGAACTAAATTGAATCCTTAACTTAATAGCACTGTTATTACTTGTTACGACATATCTTCAATCATTAAAGAGAGTGCTTGTTCATGGGCGAGTGGTCTTCTGTAGGACCTAAAATAGGTTCGAGGTGAGATGGCAAGCAAATCGGAAAGCTTAGGCATGTAAATATCGGCGAAACGATCCACTTGGTTTGCAAAATAACTTTCTTCATTTCCTGCTCGCATGACCTCTCCCCAAATAGGATTAAAGGCGGCTTGCGTCTCTTTAATCAATGGTGAGATCTGATTGTCGATTTGAGTGACTGCCGTTTGTGCTTTTGCAATTTCTTGAGAATGGTCCGAACCATTTTCGATTTCTTCTGAAACAAGCTCAACTAATTTCTTCTCAAGTGGAACTTTCTGGAGCATTAGCGTACGGATTTTATCCTGGGAGGGTTTCACTTTCTTCATTTTTTGAATTTCTTCTCCAAGCTCTTCTACAACTAAGGCTGTTCTCCAGTTACAGTCCTTCTTTAAGCGAACGATATCACCATAGATGTGATCGCCGATATAAAGAATATCATCACCACCAACTTTTAAACTCTTTTCAAAAAGATCAGCACACCCACCTTGGTAAACTCCTGGTACAAGATCAGCATCGTAGTTAGTCATAGTCCCATCTTCGGGATTCACTTTAAGGAAGTTGAGTTTATCAAAAAAGAATCGAGGTTTTCTAGCACTTGTTATTGTGAAATCAAAAAGCTCCATCCAGGACTTATGTTCTTCGAGAAATGGATTGAGAGCGTAGTCGAGTAATGCTTTGGTGTAGTGGAAATCAGAATTTGTTAAAATGAAAAGTTTTTTTCCATGTTTTTTATAGCGCTCTAAACCTTGAGCGACTTCGGGTTCTTGTATGATGTAGTCTTTCATATTTTGGCGAACGATACTCTTTAGAGAATCATCACGATGAAGAAGATCCATCACTTCAACCACATCCTTAAGCATATCAGGATACTCGGGATAAACATGTTTTTTCATGTCTTTAAGGTCAACCAATTGAGCATAGAGTATGGCTACGGAAATAGAGAAAGCCGTGTCGATTGGTGAAAACTCAGGGGAGCTTAAGTCAACATAGGTTCCGTGATAATCTTTTTGTTGCTGATGAAAGGCGATTTTTTTTGTTCCATGCAGAGATCCACGAATGGCACCATGACGACTCACCTTAAGAAGATTTCCCCTTGTTGAGTCCACGACAAGTCCTCTGATCACTGAATGGAAATCAATTTCTAGTTTTAATACTTCTTCAGGGTATTCTTTTTCTTCAACCAGCTTTTTTAACATGCCTTTATAAGCTAAGGTTTCAAAGGCAATGGTATTGTAACGAACCAGAGTATGGTCCATGTCCAAGCCAATGTATTTTACTTTTCTTAAATTGAGAGTGCGGTTTACGAATACATTAAACATTAAGAATTCTTCCCCTCAACATCGAGGTTCATTTCGTTCCAAGCGAGCATTCCGCCTTTCATATTATAAGCAGACTCAAAACCATGATCTTTTGCGATAGCTGTTGCATTAGCAGAGCGGCGCCCACTCCGGCAGATAAAAACCACTGTTTTATCTTTAGGAATTTCATCGATGTGATCCATTAATGTATCAAGAGTAATGAGCCTAGAATTGGCAATATGTCCAAGCTCACCAGTGTACTCTTCTTGGGATCTCACATCCACAAGGGTGATTTGGCCTATTTTAGCATTAACCTCATCAGGAGAAACGTCTTCAATGATATCGAGATCAGGATTGGTATCGGCAGTAGAGAAATTGATGAAATTAGACATTATTTGACTCCTTTTTAATAACTCAATCTATCATTTTCAGTTAAGGGTTATTGAAAAGCAAAGAAAAGTGTTAGATTCTCGCTTATGGAATTAACCCCTTGTCAAAGTCAAGCCATCGAACGGCTTCAAACTTCTAATAATATCTTTATCACAGGAGAGGCTGGAACGGGAAAAAGCTTTCTCATTCATCGCTACTTGTTAAGATATTCTCCTAAAGCCACATTACTTGCGAGTACAGGTGCTGCTGCTGTTTTAATTGGTGGTCGTACATTTCATAGTTTTTTTGGGCTTGGTATTTTAGAGGGGGGGAAGGCTAGAACAATTGATAAAGCCATAAAAAATGGCAAGCTTCTTAAAAGGCTTAGAGAATGTCATGAGATTATCATAGATGAAGTTTCGATGCTCCCTGGAGCTGTATTGGATACAGCCGAGGAGATCGCAAGAATCGCACGAGAGTCTGATGAGCCATGGGGTGGCATAAGAATGGTGGCTGTTGGTGATTTTGCTCAGCTTCCACCTGTTAATCGTTCTTATGGCCCGAGAGACTGGGCCTTTACTCATTCGGTTTGGCATCGTTCAGAATTTGAGACTCGATGTTTGCAAACACCTGTGCGATTTATTGATCGTGATTTTTATAAGTTGTTAAATTCAATTCGTATGGGTCACTTTAATAAAGACTCTAAGCAAATGCTTGATGAGCGTATGTCGGGCGAGAAGCCTCAAGATGTGACACATTTATACCCTTGGCGTAGTCGGGTAAGATCTTTTAATTTGGACCGCCTATCAAAACTGAATACTCCAATAGAGCAAATTAAATCCATTTATTCTGGGCAAGCGCGTGCCGTTGAGGTCTTAAAAAAGCAAGCTCCGGTGCCTGAAGTTTTAGAACTTAAGGAAGGGGCGTATATTATGATGCAGCAGAATGACCCCCGCAATCGTTGGGTGAATGGAAGCTGCGGTTGGGTGAGAGATATTGATAAAGAAAAACTCACTGTTGAGTTGGTGAATGGTAAAACGATTAAAGTTATGAAGGCGGCCTTTTCACTAGTTGATGCTGATGGAAACTTGTTAGCTGAAGTGGTTAATTTCCCTGTTCAACTGGCTTATGCAACCACGATTCACAAATCTCAAGGACAAACCTTGGACCGTGCGGTTATGCACTTAAAGGGTTTATGGGAACCAGGCCAAGCTTATGTGGCGTTAAGCCGTTTAAGGTCGCTTGAGGGGTTGTATCTCACTGAGTGGGGAGAAGAGAGTTTTAAAGTCGACCCGCAAGTGTTTCATTTCTATCAAGAGTTTCAAGGAGTTCTGTCGGTGCCAATGGAACTTTAAGTTTTTGGAATTAAAAAGACTTAGGCACTGCTTTTTGCTAGAGGATGTGAGTTTCTAATAGATTGCATTGTGATTTTTGTAGGAGAGTGAACTTATGTACTCAGTAGGTCAAGAGATTACCCCTGATCAAGCGATGAGACTAGCCATTGAAGTTGCGAAAACGGGGCAAGGCTTTGTATCTCCGAATCCTTTAGTTGGGTGTGTTATTGTTGATAAAAATCATAAGTTTTTAAGCTCAGGTGCTCACTTGCGTTTTGGAGGGCCACATGCTGAGATCAATGCTCTTAGAAATATAAAGGATAATACAGATTTAATAGGCGCCAGTGTTTATGTGACCTTGGAGCCCTGTTCTCATGTTGGTAATACGGGGTCGTGTGCTAGTGCCTTAGCACAACTTCCCATTAAAAAAGTATATTATGGCCTTAAAGACCCTAATCCTTTGGTAGCTGGACGAGGAATTGCAATTCTCTCAAAGCATGCCAAAGAGGTTTCTCCTTTTGGTAAGTATCAACAAGAATGCCAACAGGTTTGTGAACAATTTCTTTATCACATTGAGCATGGCCGCCCCTTTATTTCTCTTAAGGTAGGGATGAGTTTGGATGGAAAGATCGCTCTTAAAAGTGGAGAGAGTCAGTGGATTACGGGAGAGGAAGCGAGGAAGTACAGTCGCGCTCTCAGAGCCCATTATGATGCCACTATGATTGGATCGGGCACTTTGCAGTACGATGATCCGACTCTTGATTTTAGGGACACTTCTTTTGAAAACGAGAAAGAAAATAAAATAATTATTCTTGATCCAAAGGGTAACGGAGCTGATTTTTTCAAATCGTCTAAGCTTAAAGCTAAACATGATCCTAAAAATATTTTCGTTCTTACAAGAGCTGAATATGTTGAGAAGTGGTCGAAAAATCTTGTACATGTCTTGGAGTGGGATGCTTCCAAAGTCACATGGGAACAAACTCTTAAGAACTTGTATGCTCGTGGTATCTTTTCTATTTTTGTTGAAGGAGGAGCCTATGTATTTGGTCAAGTTCTTCAGTACGATTTAGCTCAGAAAATATATTTATTTCAATCACCTAAAATTTTAGGAGAGGGAATCAGTTGGTCCCATTATTATAATTTGACGTCGTTATCAAAAGCCCACACCTTAAAAAATTGGCAAAGTTTGCCAATCGGCGAAGATTACCTGCATAGTCTTTACTGGTAGTTTTGCCAATTATTTAATAGAATTGGTATGAACTCGGATCAATCATCAATAGTCACTTCTACGATTTTTCTTGATAGTGGGGCTTCGATGGGTTCTTCAAATCCATAGAGAACGGCCAGTTCATGGGGGACTGAGTAGCTAGGATTAGTATCGTCTACTAGAAACTCAGTAAAAAATCCGCCTTCAATGCGGTAGTTTTCCCGATTATTTTGCATAACCGTTATCTGATTTGTTCGTTCTGGATTGGCCATATTAAGCAAATAATCCATATACTCTTGATCTTCACATCCGTAGAGATGTGGCATTGTGCGAACAGCCCCTTCCTTAATTTGTGCTTGTCTACCATCATGTTGAACGTTTCGACCTTGAGATAACAGAGCTACTCCAATGTAACGAGTGATTCCAGCGTAAGTGTCTAAATTCAATCCAGACTCTTCGAGAATGGGTTGAACTCGTTCCTCCCATTGATTCGATTGTTGGTAAACAAAGACTTTCTCTTCTGTAAAATCACATTGGGTGGAGTTAGCCAATTCTATTTTTGCTCCATATTGAGCTATGATGATTCCCATTTCATCATTAGTGATCACATCATTCTTCAGATCAGGTTCTAAAGATTTAGGAAAGTCTTGTGGGTCTGTTGTTAAATTTTTATCAAATATTTTACCGGATATGACTTCGTAATCGGATCCAGTCATTGCGATGTAACTTCTGTTACCATAAATAGGCTGACCATCTATAACCACAAGATTAATTTCTTGAGCACGAACATGATGAATCAAATTTGTGTAAGGATTATTATGGTTAATGGCTGTGGCAATAACAGTTCCCATTGCTCCCACCTCAAGAGTTCCTACACCATGTTCTCCTTTTTTCTCAAAACCGTAGTGATTCATAATTATGGCTGAGTTTTTTGTAACCATGTCATAGAGGGTTTTATCCTCCACTGAAATACCTTGAAAGCTAAGATAATCAGTGGCAACCCGCAGTTCTTCAAGGACACTTTTAGAACCAGTGGGTGTCCAGTCAGACCCTAAAGCAATTGTAACCCCAGCTTTAAGAGCCTCTTTGATGTCCACAGTTTCTCCGTAGAGTAAAAAGTTGGAGTATGGAGACCAAACAAGTCCCATGTTATGCTGAGCCATATGTTTGAAATCCTGAGGCTTTAATCCATTACCATGAATGAAGTTCATCCCTTCGCGAGCGAGTCCAGCTAGTTTTAGGAGTTGAAACTCAGCCCAGGTTTCAGGGTCTAATCTTCGTCCTTCAGCAAGATGGGTGATGATAGCGCCCTTTTTGGGGTCATCGAGGTAAGCGTTGCGATTGACGATTTCTTTATGGGGAAGATTACCAAACTTTTTAGTCAAAAACAGTATCATCTCATGAGAATTTTGTACCCCTGGGCAAGCTTGCGGTAAGATTTCTTCAGCGGATAATAACCAGTCCATAGAAAGATCAGAGCCCGGGTCTTGGATTACAAACTCTGGAACCAAAGCCTCTATTGCTGGGGTGTCTGCTGATTCGATAGTGTAGCAATTCTTTTTGAAGAAAGTAGATAAGGAGCTTTTGTAACAGCTAAAAGTCCCTGTGCAGCCAGCCTCTTCCATAATGGGCTTAAGTTGATTCCATAAAAAGCTCCATTTGAAAGGATCGATAATGTCGCCACTGGATTGAATCGAAGTTCTTTGAGAAATAAAAGCTCCTCGATCCTCAACAGAGTGAATGGCAAAATCTTTATGATTTTGTATTGTGCCTTGTAAGTAAGTTGTTCCAAGAATCATGGCTTGTAGTTCAGCCCATCGAAAGGCAGCCACTTTTGATGCTGTTGCAGCAGACCAGGGATTCATATTGTTGCTTTGAACTGTTTGATATTCACTAGAATCTTGGCGCCATTCATACCTATTTGCGAATCGACCAAGTGCTGATGTCCATGTAGGTAACATGTTTTGTTTGTTGTGACCGTGTAGATCAATTAAGCCAGGGTAAATGGCATCATAGTCTCCCGTTTCGGGATTGGTCAGTTCGATATAATTTTCTGCAAGAGACTTTAGATCCTCCATTTCTTCAACGGAATCCAGAGGGGCTATTTCGGTTATCAGACGATCTTCAATTTTAATGTATCCTATTTGAAATTCTTGGGAGTTTTGTTGTTTTAAATACTCTGCTGGGATTTTACCAATCAGAATGAGGCTGTTCGCAAAGACTGTTGATGAAAAACACAAACTTAAGACTACTGGATAAAATCTTTTTTTGAAATTTAACCCCATTTTTCTCTCCCCAGCGGATTAGTGATCAATGGGAAGGTATCATTGATTGATAGAATTGAGTTGGGGAGAGGGCAAGATTTGCAAAGCTTTCAATGATGCTTATTTTTAGGAATGAAAGATTGCCAAAAATTGAATTTTTGGGCTGATTTCTAGGGGCTGTTGGCGTTTTCTTAACAAAAGCTGGTTAATCTAATGATGAGAGCTTGTTTTTGATGATGTTTAGAGATGGTATGACTTCACGTGTGTATAATATGAAAAAAGGAAGTCATACCAAAAATTGGTGGTATTCACCTGTGTAGATTTTTAAAATCAAAAACGGAAAAGATTATGAGCTTCTTGAACAGTTTCATCAATTTTTAAAATGAGCCCTGCAATTTTAATTCTCTGCTCTTTCTCTCCTTCAAGAGAATGGGGCCTTTTTAAAAGAGACTCTTCGATATCAATTGTAAGTTGCACCATTTTTAGTAAATATTTTTGAAAAATGAGTTTGTTGGCTTGGATATTTAATGGATCAATGTTCTTAATTTTTTGTGGTGTTTTTGGCATCACAGCAATTAAGTGAGTGCGCAATACTTGAATATCAACCATGATGATCGCCTCAAGGTGATCACTATTGCTGCCTCCGACAAAGTCATTGACCATTTCTTTCAAATTGCGAATCATGAAACCCATCTGAGCCATATTTGACTGAATATTGTTGGCCTCGCTACAGATAATACTTTCTACTTTTGAATCGGAAATGATTCCTGGTAAATTCTGTGAGCTTGCTTGTACTTGCCAGCTTATTGATAAAATTAAAAGAGTCATTGTGATTAAGTTTTTCATATTCTCCCCCTGTTAAAAAACTGAAGTATAATCGATAATCGAAGATTGAGCCTTAAGCAACATGATATATATCAGTATTTTAAGTGGTAGCAGTATTGACCAAGTCTTTCTATGATTTTAGTTTTACACCGAAATTTTTGACCTATTAGGATAAGGATATGGAATGGTTGCCCTTAGAAAATGGATGACTAGATATACTGTTTTATAATTTTTGCGAGATTTTTATTTTTCATTTTCTTAGCCGCCTTCAGTGGAGTCAGTGCATCGAAATAAGACTCTAAGTTCGGGTCGGCTCCAATCTCTAAAAGGTAAGAAGCTATTTTATCATGGTTGTTTAATATAGCGGCTACTAAGGGTGTGGATAGGATTTCTGGGTGTTGATAGTTCGGGTTGACGCCGTTGTTTATATGATGGCGAACCAACTCTAACTCTCCCTCGCAGGCGGCTTTGTATAGTTCTTTCCAATCTCCAGCTGACATAAAATCCTTAGGGAGATTATCTTTGACCGAGTGTAAGAATATAGTTGGTAACATCAACAGATTGTTTATTGCTGAGAATGTTTTCCCACTGAGGCATGCTGTCCTTTCCTCTTTTAATAACCATAACAAGCAATGGTTTGTGTGCTTTGCGACTAATATTTGACAGGTCGGCCGGAGTAATTTTGAGTGTTTTTGCAAGCTCCCCTCCACCTTTTCCGTTTGCTCCATGACATTTTTCACAATGCATTAAATAGATATTTTTCCCACGTTTGATGGAATCCTGATCAAGTTCATGAACTTCTGTTTTGGATTGAGTTCCTAGATAGGTGAGTCCGTGGCGAATGGTGTCTCGCGACCAATCCACCGAAATGTCTAAACCAACACCGGAGCTTTCTGGTGTGATGGATGTGATTTGGCAACTCGTTAGTAGAAAAAGTAACAGTATTCCATATCTCATAAAGGAACTCCTTTTAAGGAAATTAAAAAAACTGATTGAGACAACATCTGCATATATGAATTAGATATCATAGTCTTTCATTAGGATAGTACGTTTTGTTAATGAGTCATTCAAATAGTTTCTTTAGCCGTGTGGTTTTGACTCTTTTTAAAATAAAGTATTAATCTTAATAATGTTGGTATGTTAGAATTTAAACTCTTTTGATGAGGAGATTAATTATGAGTGAAGTCAAAAAAATAGTTTGGGCGATTGACCCCATTGAATCGGACTCAGATATTATAGAGAGAAAGAAAGAATTTCTGACCCTCTTTTGCCAAGATCAAGATGTTGAAATATTGCCTGTCCATGTCCTTCGCTCTGAGTTTTATTTAACAAGTGAATATTTTGAACCTATTGATCCGACTCCGTTTGAAGAAAAAGTTAAGCAAGAGTGCTTGGAGTTTTTAGAAGGCTTTAGAGATCTACCCATTGGAAAGTTAACGGTTTTAGAAAATTACTTCAGTGCAAGAGGTGCTGAGGTAAGAATGCTAACAGATTATGTTGAAGAGGAGAACCCTGATTTTGTTTTGTTGGGAACCCATGGACGAGGGGGGTGGGCAAGAACCATGCTTGGAAGCTTTACCGAGACGTTTCTTTTGCAGACTAAAGTTCCAACGGTCGTTATCGGACCAAAAGTAAAACCACTTCAGAAGTTAAAATCGGCATTATTTCCCGTGCATTTGGGAGAGTCTTCTCAGCAATTTGTAGAGTCGTTCTTGGATGACCATCGTTTAGCTTTTTTAGAGAAGCTCACTCTTTTCCATCAGATTTCTATGGTCGATATTGAAAATATAGCTTGGGCACCTGAGGTTTATGGTCTCAAAGATTATAGTTCTGTTGATTTAATCAATAAAGCAAAAGAGACCACTCAGAAATACTTAGAGAGTTTTATGGATCATCCGTTGGGACAAAAAAGGTTAGACTATCATATTAGTGATAAGGTCAACTCCATTGATCAATCCATTCTAAAATTTGCTGAGCAGAACAGCTATGATTTGGTTGTTATGAAAAGTGAAGCCAATACCTTTGAGGCTAATATTTTGGGTAGTATGACAAAGAGTGTGATTCGCGAGAGTGGATGTCCCGTTGTTGTTTACCCTCATAAATTTAAAGCTTAATTTAACATGACTGAGCTTTTGAATCCTTATTATGCTGATGAATTATTAACAGCCCCTAATGAACTTCTTAAACTCTACTATGGTTTTGTTTAGTCATTTCGTATTTGGCTTCAAGGGAGTCAAAAGTTTTGATTAAGTCTGTGGATATTTTTTTACCTATTATTGTCAAATGCAGGCTTGTTTTGCGACTATCAGACATCAAAAGTTCTTTTTCGATATAATTTTTCTGAACTAAACTCTTCAGGGAATGACTGACAGAATCTTTTGTTAAGTAAAGGCTTTGACTGAGATTTGATGGCGTGACTTTTTTACTTCCCTCAAAGAAAAGGGCGAGAAGAATAAGTGATTCATTGAGGTTGACCCCATTTTTCTTAAGTTCTTTTTGTAATTCTTTGAAAAACTGATGGTAGTCTTTATAGAGGCCCATCAGAGAGCTACTGTTCATAAACTGTTGAAATCGCATAACTAGTTTATCTATCGCATTTTGTTGTTCTGTTCAATAGTTGAAATTATCAACTAAATGAATGTGAAATAGTTGAAATAACTAGGTTTTTCCTTGTTTTTTCTTTGAGACATTGGCAGAAAGTCACAATGAAAACCTTTTTGTTGGTTTGATGAATTCAGAGAAAACCATTTTATAGTTAGCATTCATCTTGATGGTGTTATTCGGATTCAAAGCCAAACATAAGAAAATTAGCAAAGGGCAAAAATGAACAGTTATAACTTATCGCAAGCTTTATCAATATGTCAGCAACCTTTTATGGATCTTTTAAATGAGGCCCACCAGGTGCATAGGGCTCATCATAATGTGAGTCATATTCAGAAGTGTACATTGCTTTCAATTAAAACCGGAGGTTGTCCAGAGAATTGTTCTTATTGCCCGCAATCAGCCCATTATAAAACCAATTTAAAGAACCAGGGACTAATGGATCTTGATGAAGTTCAAAAAGCCATTGATGAAGCAAAAAGCCAAGGGGCTGAGCGTTTTTGTATGGGAGCTGCTTGGCGTGAAGTACGAGAAGGAAAACAATTTGATCAAGTGATCGAGATGGTCAAGCGAGTTAAGCAAACGGGGATGGAGGCTTGTGTAACACTGGGTATGCTGACTTATGAACAAGCGAAAAAACTCAAGGATGCTGGTTTAGATGCTTATAACCATAATCTCGATACGGGACGTGAATATTATGAGAAAATTATCCAGACTCGTACTTACGATGATCGAATTAATACTATAAAAAATGTCAGTAAAGCCGGTATTCATGTTTGTAGTGGTGGAATACTTGGAATGGGAGAAAGCGATGAAGATCGCTGTTCGATGTTAGTTGATCTTGCCAATATGGATCCACAACCGGAGTCTGTTCCTGTTAATCTATTAATTCCTGTGGAAGGTACTCCTCTGGAGGACCAGGCAGAAGTTGATCCCTTGGAATTAGTGAGAATGATTGCAACAGCTCGAATCTTGATGCCAAAGGCACGTATAAGGCTGTCAGCGGGACGTAAAGATATGAGTCGAGAAACACAAACTTTGGCCTACTTTGCCGGTGCGAGTTCCATTTTCTTAGGAGACAAACTTCTCACTAGAGAGAATCCAGAGGTTTCGTCTGACGAAAAACTGTTTAATGATTTAGGGATACAGCCTCATTTGCAATGAAATTTGATTTTGAACAAACTGTCATTCAAAAAATGGATCAACTTAAAAAGAATGATCTTTATCGAGAGTTAAGGTTTTCTCGTGGGGTCGACTTTTGTTCTAATGATTATTTAAGTTTAAGTGAGAGCGAAGATTTAAAATCCCAGTTTTTGGAGAAAATAAAGTCTTATCCTATGGGAAGCACAGGGTCTCGTTTACTGAGAGGACACTCATCAACTTTTTCAAACCTAGAAAAAGAGTTGGCTCAATTTTCAGGACAGGAACAGGCTCTCTATTTTTCTTCAGGATATCAAGCTAATTTAGGCCTTTTTTCATGCTTGTTAAAACAGGATGCGGTGGTCTTTTCCGATGAATTCATTCATGCCTCTATTATTGATGGAATTCGTCTATCAGGATGTGAGAAATACATTTGGTCTCATAATGATCTTGCTGAACTTGAGTTACTATTAAAGCAAAAGTGCCAACCAGAAAAATTAAATATTGTGGTTGTTGAAAGCATTTATAGTATGCAAGGGGATTTTGCTCCGTTAAAAAAACTATGTGAACTCTGTAAAAACTATGGGGCTCATCTAGTAGTTGATGAAGCTCATGCAACCGGACTTTATGGGAAAAAGGGGGCCGGTTGTGTGGAGTTTTTTGGGCTAGAAGAAGAAGTTTTTGCTACCATTCACACGGCGGGTAAAGCCATGGGTGTTTCAGGGGCATGGGTGGCGGGAAGTCATGGGTTACGTGAGTTAATGATCAATGAATCTCGACCTTTTATTTATTCCACAGCTCCTTCTTTTTATCAGCTCGCTGCCGTAGAAGTGAGTTTAGAGTTATTGATAGAAAAAGGTGAAAGTCTAAGAGAAAGGTTTTTCAAACAACTAGCACCTTTTCAAAAAGATCTTATTGAATTAGCTGATTTTTACAAGGCCTCTGTCAGCGGAGAGGGAAGTCCCGTGACCTCCTTTGTCGTGGGTGAAAATCAAAAGGCTTTATATTTAATGCAAAGTCTTTTAAAGGCTGGATGTGATGTCAGAGCCATTCGCAGCCCAACGGTGAGACAAGGAGAAGCACAGCTTAGAATTACGAGTCCGTTAGGAAGAACACGAGAAGAGCAGAGTACGTTAATTCAAGTTTTGGATCAGGCTTTAAAGGACCGACAATGAAAGGTCTCTTTGTTACCGGAACAGATACGGATATTGGGAAAACAGTGGTGTCAACTTTTCTTTGCCATTACTTTTCTGGTGAACAAGAAGTGAATTACTTTAAACCGATTCAATCGGGAATTCCTAGAGACAGTGATTTTGTACAATCAATACTCGGCAGTAAATTAAATATTGTTCCATCCACGTATGAATTAAAAGAACCGGCTTCACCGGATAGGTCGGCTAAGCTTGAGGGGAGAGTTCTTAATATTGATGAAGTCGTAGACTCATTCACTCCATCTGCAGAAACTTTTACGATTGTAGAGGGGGCCGGAGGCTTGATGGTTCCGTTAAATGGAACTCACACTATGGCCGATTTAATTCAAGCTTTTAATTTACCTGCCATACTCGTTATTTCTGGGAAACTGGGGACAATCAATCATACATTGCTAACTTTAGAAAAAATGAAAATGATGGGCCTTCATTGTCTTGGCATTATCATTAATGGTTCTGAGGATGAAGATCTTGAGAGGTATCTTGAAACACGTGTTGATGTGCCTATTTTATTCCGTCTTCCTTATTTTGAAAAACTGTGTTTAGAAACATTCCAGAATTTCGTCGAATGCAATCAACAAGAGTTAGAAGCGCTTAGAAAAAATCTTTGTAACATTGGAGATAGAGTCTGGAATACGACCCAGTTAGAGGCTAAAGATAAGGAATTTGTATGGCATCCGTTTACACAGCATGGAATTGTTAAAACACATCCAGTTGTCACCAGTGGAAAAGGAAGTTATCTCAACCTTGGTAATAAAAAGGTCATTGATGGGATCTCTTCCTGGTGGGTCAATCTATTTGGACATTCTCATCCTGAACTTTCGATGTCGATTAAAGATCAAGTAGACCAATTAGAGCATGTTATATTTGCGGGGTTTAGTCATGAGCCAGCGGTTCGACTTTCTGAAAAGCTTGTTGAATTAACACGGCAATCGGGGGCGCAATTAAGTAAAGTTTTTTATTCAGATAATGGATCCACTTCGGTAGAAGTCGCCACTAAGATGGTTTATCAGTATCACCAACAAAGGGGAAAAACTCAGAAACGAAAGTTTTTAGCTTTAAGTGGGGCTTACCACGGAGATACTTTAGGTGCGATGTCTCTTGGTGAAAGAAAAGGCTTTAATGAAGTTTTCAATTCACTCATGTTTCCTGTGGAGTTTATGGATCCTTTTAATTCTGAAGATATAAAGGCTGTATTTGAAAAAAACAGTGAGGAGCTAGCTGGCGTTATAGTCGAGCCCATGATTCAAGGGGCCTCTGGCATGAGGATGTACCCAAAGGAAAATTTAGATCTTATTAGTCGTTTAGCTCAGAAAGCCAATGGACTGATTATCTGTGATGAGGTTTTCACGGGCTTTTACAGAACAGGTAAGATGTTTGCTTTTGAACATTCTGATTTAAAACCAGATCTACTTTGTTTATCGAAAGGACTAACGGGGGGATTCTTACCTTTAGCCGTAACACTTGTTAGAGAAGAGCTTTATGAAGCCTTTTATAATGAAGACATGCGCAAGGCCTTTTTACATGGTCATTCCTATACGGCTAATCCCTTGGCTTGTGCGGTGGCTAACAAGACAATGGAACTGTTGGAGAGAGAAAGTACAAAAGAAAAAATCAAAAATATCGTTCAATGGACAAAGGACTCTCTCCTTAACTTGAATGATATAGAGAGTACTTCAGGGGTTAGACAGCTTGGAACAGTTGGTGCTTTTGAAATCAATGGTGAGGACCCTAATTATTTTAAAGGGGACTTTGCTTATCGGTTTATGACAAAGGCAATGGATAGAGGTGTTTTGCTTCGCCCATTAGGGGGAACGATCTATGCAGTCCCTCCTTACTCGATTACAAAAAATGAAATAGAAAAAATATACAATACTATGAAAGAAGTAATAACAAAGGATTTATGATGAAAGCTTTTTGGAAAGATGTTTTAAGTGAGCTTGTCAAACACAATGATTTACATGGGATGTTTCTTAATACCATTAGTTTAATGGAGTATATGGGCGCCCGAAAAATTGTGAAAAGTCAGTTAGAAAAAAATGTAGATGCCGAAGTTTTAGCGCATATGACCGAAGAGATTCGGCATGCTCAGATTTTTAAGAAAATGGCTTTAAAGTTAAGTAATAAGAAACTTAAAACTTATGCGGATGAGCACCTATTAGCAGGAGGAGCTGGACGAGCTTATATACAGTCAGTTGATCAGTCTATTGCGGCAGCTCTCAATGGTGAGAATTCGTATTTCAACTATTTGCTGTCTACGCTTTTGATCGAAGAAAGAGCAAACGAGATCTATCCTTATTATGAGAAGTTATTAGAACCACTAGGCTTTGGAGGATATATTCGCGGTATTTTGAGGGAAGAGGAGAACCATTTAGAGCAAATTAAAAACCATTTAGAAAATTCTCCTCAATTTTCGTCACAAAAGTTAGATGCTTTACGAATGATAGAGCAGAGAGCTTTTGATTTTCTTATTGGTGAAGTGGCGCTAGCATTAAATATGTCTAGTACATATCAAGATGAGACTACAAACTTGGAGGCTCCTCTGCAATAATTGCAGCGTTTGAATGAGTAGAGAGGAGATGGTGTGAAAAGTTGGTTTCTAGTTTTAAGTCTAATTGTTTTTCCGCTAACACTTCAGGCTGGCGAAGAGAAAGCCACTTTTGCTGGGGGTTGTTTCTGGTGTATGGAGCCTCCATTTGAAAAATTAGAGGGTGTGAGTACCGTTATTTCTGGATTTATGGGTGGTCATGTTAAAAACCCAAGTTATAAACAGGTATCAGCAGGGCAGACAGGGCATCGGGAAGTGGTACAGGTCACTTTTGATTCAGATAAAGTTTCCTATTTTGATTTATTGCAAGTTTTTTGGAGAAATGTAAATCCTACTGACAGTGGTGGGCAGTTTGTAGACCGTGGCCATCAGTATACAACAGCCATATATTTTCATTCCCCTCAGCAGAAAAAAATAGCGGAAGCATCTAGAGAATATATGGTCAAACACGGACCATTTAAGAAGAAAATAGTGACCCCAATAGAAGAAGCTAGCTCTTTTTATGCAGCAGAAGAGTATCATCAAGATTTTTATAAAAATAGTTTAATTAAATACAAATACTATCGCTACCGTTCGGGGAGAGATGATTATATTAATAAAACTTGGGGAGATAGAAAAGAATATAAGACTGGAAGTTTGAAAGAGGGAGACATGAAAGACTTAGTTAAATATAAAAGACCAGCCGATGACGAGATTAAAGAAAAACTCAACCCTATTCAATATAAGGTGACTCAAAAAGAAGGGACTGAGCCTCCTTTTAAAAATGAGTATTGGGATAATAAGCAAGAAGGAATATATGTTGATATTGTGAGTGGTGAGCCCCTTTTTAGTTCAACTCATAAATACAAGTCGGGAACAGGCTGGCCTTCTTTCTATCAGCCTATTGACAACAAATATATTGTGACTAAAGAAGATAGAAAACTATTTAGCACGAGGATAGAAGTGAGATCGAAGGTGGGAAACTCTCATCTTGGCCATGTTTTTGAGGATGGACCAGCTCCTACAGGTTTGCGATATTGTATGAATTCTGCTGCATTGAAATTTGTGCCAAAAGAAAAAATGAAAGAGGAAGGCTATGAGGAGTACCTTATACTCTTTGATTCTCAAGCGATAGATACGAAGTAATTTAAAATCAACGGAAATAAGTTGTCGTTTATTTTAGTGCGATATGGTCTGATAGTTGATATTAAATAGGTACATGTGAAGAAGAACTCTCAATATAAATAAGGCATGTAAGGTCTGAGGAGTTCTTCTTTTGTTTAGAGGTTTTTTTGCGTTATTTATTCGCTCTTATCAGCTTTTCTTTTGTCTTTTTTTTTGGATTGGTTTTTTTCTTTTTCGCTTCAAGAGAAGGAGAGTCAATAGAGTTTCAATCGTCGATGGATTCTTCTTTAATACAGTCTTTTTTGAGTGAGAAAAAGCAATGGGATTATTTATCTCCCAATGAATATTCCTATGGCTTAGGCTCCAAGGCTAACGACCGAGGGCAAGCTATTAACTTAGAAAATGAAAACAGAGAGGTCAGTCGGTTTCTTCATTTTTTACAATCTCAACATAGAGAAGTTTTTTTTATTATTGTTCCTGGTTTTGTTCCTCCGACGGATGAGCCCATTCAATTGCATCGGTTTACTAAAATCAGACTAAATATGGCCGTGGAGGAAATGAACAAGCATTCCAATGCCGTTGTTTTCTTGACAGGAGGGAATGTTAAACCTTCAACCACGCCATTTAATGAGTCTATGGAAATGAAACGGCAGCTTTTGAATATCCATAATGTACCTACGTATCGGATTGCCATTGATCCTAATGCTCAAAACACTGTGACTAATTTTAGAAATTCAGGGCGTTTTATGTTGGCTCATAAGGTTAATAAGGCCCTAGTTGTGACGACCTTTATTCAAAATTTTTATATTAGTTTTCCTGTTTTTACTTTTTTTAAAACCAGGATGAGAGAGTTGTTGGGGGCTGTAGTAGGAGACTTTGAAATGCAAGCTCTTGGAAAGAGTCGATTTTTCCCAAACGAAAATGTCTGGAAGAAAGCAAACAATCCTATTGATCCTTAAAGTGTGGGGTGACTGCGCTGAGGTGGAGAGCGCTAATGATAGCCATTGAAATGCCTTTATCGTCCTTTTAATGTGAAAACTCTTACACAAAAATCTGTGTTTTGTACTTTTCGAGAGAAGAGTTAAAGCCTTTGCTGTTCAAGGAGAAGTTTTTAGGTTAGGTTAACTATTAAGAAAATTTTATAATTGGAATTTAGTCATTGTGACGTTCGGTGGACCTCTTTTAAGTGGTGTCAATTTATAGGGATATGGGGCATGTTTAGCCAGGTTATAAAAAGAAGCTTTTTAAACTCTTACGTCGCTCTTCTTGTTTTTCTTTCAGTTGTAGGGATTTCTTATCTTTTTGTCACTGAGGTGGATTTAACGCCACAAGTGAAGTCCGACTTTTTCTTTTCTGAGAGCAGTAAAATTTATCAAGATGATATGAAAATTTACCGAAAATTTCTCGTTGGTGATTCTATATTATTAACACTGCCAACATCAGATATTACAAAACCATCTTATTTAAAATATGTATCAAGACTGACTCAGAGGTTAACCGCAATAAAAGGCGTTGGATCGGTGCAAAGTATGACTCACGGGCCAGAAAGCATCACAGCAGCTCTTCAGAATCCTATGTGGGTTCGTTATATTGATACGAAGTCTAAGAAAAACTCCCTAATTATCGTTTGGATAGACCTTAAATTAGTTAAGAAAATTGTTCCAGAGATCAAGAAGATTATCAGTGAAAAAGAGTTTAGTAATAGAGAAGTCTATATTTCGGGGATTCCATTCATTATTGAAGAAATTCGTCGCATGTTAAGTCAAGATATGAAGACTTTCATGTTGGGAACAGTTGTCGTTAGTTCTGTTGTTTTATTGTTTATTTTCCTATCTTTTTTTGTAACTATTGGTGCGATTTTCTCAGCCCTAACAGCGGCGACATTAACTTTGGTGATTCAACATTTTTTAGGAGTTCCTGTTGGGATCTTGACAGCTAACTTAGGGGCGATTGTTTATGTGCTAACGATTTCACATATTGTTTTCTTGACCTCAAATTGGAGAAATAACAAGCATGATGACAGGAAGGAGCGCTTAGCCTCTACCATTGCAACCACTTTGCCGGCATCATTCTGGGCTATGGCGACCACTGTTTTCGGCTTTGGTAGTTTGATTTTTGTTGAGGCCAAGCCTTTGCAGCAGTTGGGAATGGGCGGCAGTGTTGGTACTTTAGCGGCCTTTATATCGGCCTATTTGACCTATCCTCTTTTTCTTTACTTTTCTAAAAAAGGTAAGCAAAGAAAAAAAGATACAGCTCCTCGTTTTTTCTTACCCTTACATTGGATACTTGGACTTCCACTTGCTGCCATAATTTTGATTGGAGCTGGGTGGTTGGGATATAATAAAGTAGTAAAGTTAGATACAGACCCATCATTACTAACTTACTTCAAAGATTCACAGGGCGTTTATAAAGGTATTCAAACTGTTGATCGTTACGGAGGAAGTAACCCTATTAACTTTGTAGTCAGTGACAGAGAGGGTAGAAAACTTAAAAATGACAAGAATTTTAAAAAACTTATGGATCTTCAGAAAGACCTGGAAAGTCATCCTTCTGTTGGGTCAGTCCTCTCTTTAGCAACGCTTATGGCAGAAAGTCAGACCAATTGGATAGCGAGGCTTCTACCGTGGGGAACGGTATTAAGTGTTCTCTCTAGGGGTGAATATGGTCGTGTTGCTAGAGGCTTTGTAACTAAGGATTATTCACAAGCCCTATTCATCATTCGTATGAAAGAAACATCTCGACAGCAAGATCGATATAAAATTGTCAATCAACTTATGGCTAAGCCTAAAAAGCATAATTTAAGGCTAGATTTGGTTGGAGGAAGTTACTATTTACAAAGTGAGTTGTCCCGCAAAATACGGTCTAGTATGCAAACAGGAGTCATCGCCTTAATAGCTTTGTTTGGTGTAATTATATTTTTAATCTCTCTATCAGTATTTACTACCATCTACGCTTGTTTTACGATTGCTGGTATTACTTCGATATTCTTGGGGACTTTGGGTTGGTATCAAATTCCTGTGGATATTATTTCTTCTCCAGCTATTAATATTATACTTGGTCTTGCTGTAGATGGCATGATTCATATGATTTTGGCAGCAAGAAGGGAGTCTCGTAATGACGATGCTTTATTGAGTTATCAAGGTTGGGTCTATGGAATCAAAAGCCAGGGACGTGCTATTGTTATTTCAGGTTTAGTCATAGCTTCAGGCTTCAGCGTATTTTATCTTTCTCAGTTTCCACCGAGCCAACGTTTTGGACTAGGAATTGTTTTTGGATCGTTATTGGCGATGCTTTTAACTCTTTTGGTTTTTCCTCATTTAGCACTTATTGGCAAAAGAAAAAGTAATAAATATGAGGCGGTATAATGACCGCCTTTCGCTCAACTGTGGTTTGCACTACCTTTTAGTTAGACTCTCTATTTGGTTGTTTGTGTTCTGGTGGAGCCACTTCCTTGTACTTCACCGCGAACTTAATTTAATAGGTATTCAAAAAAACCTTAATTAAATCGCTTTAGTTTGTAGGTCTAAAGAAAGTTTAATTTCGTCTTTAATGACTTTATCTTTAGGGATACTTACTGTTTTTTTCAGAAAGCCAGCTTCAGAGTTGAATTTCACATCATATTTTATGCGATTAAAAGAAATTTCTCCTGCGGCTTTCATGGATTTTCCATTTTTTTCAACGACGACTTCAAATGTTTCAGGGTGAGTGTTGCCACGAATAGTAAGGTTTCCGGTGACGGTATATATATTGCTTCGTCCAGGTTCCACTTTAGTGATTTTGAAGCTAGCCTCTTTATGAGCCTTGGTGTTAAAAAAATCGTCTGAGGCTAAGTGGGACTCTAGTTTTTTCTTATATTCACCGGAGAGGTCTTTTACGTCTATGGTTGTGAGGTCAATAACGAGTGTTCCACCCACAAGTTTATTGTTTTTGTCTAAATTGATCGTTCCTTTTTTTAACTTTACTGTTCCTGTGTGGGCGTCTCCTGTAAATCTTTTTTCTCCAGTCCATTTAATTTGACTAGCTTGAGTATCGACAGTGACTTGTTTTGCAAATGCAAAATGAAAACTAGTTAAAAATAATAATATTAGACTTAATTTCATAGGTCCTCCTTGTAAGGTTTGGTGATAAGAGCATACACATTATCAAACTCATTAAACAATTCCCACTTATGGAAGTCTATTTTTATAATTTCCATAGGGCGAGATCATCATGCCATTGAGGGGCTGAGGTTCTTATAACAGTCTTAATTAAGTTTGCTTGACCATTGTTGTTGATGGCGCAAAGCGTATGGCTGGGGCTTTGAATTTATAATGCTAGTCAATTAATCACTAAAGGCGCCAATTGTGTGCTACTTGAGGAGTTTCAAATATACTTTGCCATAATAAGTAGAGTTTCCTAATTGCGAGGTCGATTTTTTAAGGAAGGCACCTTATACTGAATAATAACCCTCAAGGGTTTATATATTAGGCAGGAGGTCTCTATGTTCAATGGAATGAAATTTGATACTTTTACTCTCAATAATGATCTTCAAGTCTTAGCCATCAGCGATGATCGGTTTGTAAAGTCTTCGGCGGCTCTTGCTGTGATGGCGGGGAGCATGCAAAACCCTGACGAACATCTTGGATTGGCTCACTTTTTAGAGCATATGTTGTTTCTGGGTACGAATGAATACCCTGAAGTCGGAGAGTATGAGGATTTTCTAAATAAAAATGGCGGAGGCCATAACGCCTATACTTCTATAGACCACACCAATTATTTTTTCGATATTACACATGCCAATTTTGAAGGAGCTTTGAAGCGTTTTTCTCGATTTTTTGTGTCTCCAACTTTTGATGAAAAGTATGTGGAAAGAGAAAAAAATGCGGTTCATAGTGAGCATGAAAAGAATCTTAAAGAAGATGGAAGACGGGAGTATCGCTTTTTGCAAATGATCACCGATCCGAATCACCCCTTCTCGAAATTTGCGACAGGTGACAAGGAGACGCTTAAGGATGCTAATCGTGATGTGGTTATGGATTTTTATAGCCAAAATTATTCTTCAAATCTAATGAGATTGGTTTTAATGAGTCCTCTCAGTACTGAAGAGTTAAGGAGTTTAGCGGCAACACATTTTGAAGATATTCCCAATAAAAAGCTTAAAACTCCTGAGTACAGCGATAGTTTGTTTTTGGATAAAGAAGTTCCTAAGTTTCACCATGTTCAATCTGTCAGAGACCTTGATATTTTGAAATTGAGTTTTGATATGCCAGATGATTTACCTTATTGGGAATCAAAGCCGACACAATTTCTCGCTCATCTTATTGGGGAAGAGGGAGAAGGTTCTTTGTTGTCCTACTTAAAAGAAAAGGGATGGGCTTTAGGGTTGGAAACTTCCACTTGGTGGAGAATGTTTCATATCAAAGTTCAATTAACAGACCTAGGCAAGGTAGAATACGAAGAGGTCATTCGTTCTTGTTTCTCTTATATCAATTTATTAAAAAAAGAAGGCTTAAAAGATTTTATCTTTGAAGAGAGAAAAAAGCTGGCTGATACGGAATTGCAATTTATTGAACCTAGAAGTTCTATGGGGAGAGCGAGTCAGTACAGTGCTTCAATGCTTTATTTTCCAGTAGAGAGTTTTTTAAGCCATTACTACCTTTATCACAAATACTCACCAGAAGATTTTGAGAAGTTTTTGTCTTACTTAAGAGTAGACAATATGCAAGTGTCTCTTTTTACTAAGGAAGAGATAAAAGACAGTATGGAACCATTTTATGGAATTGGTTTTCGTTCCAAAGACTTTTCACCTCAATATATTGAAGAGCTTAAGAATCTAAAAGTTTTTGATGAACTGAAATACCCAGAGCCTAATCCATATGTACCATCTGATTTGGATTTGATTAAAGAACCAGTGATCGAGCCTCCTAAAATGGAAACCCATAAAAACTATACGACTATTTTTTCACAGGTCGATACAGATCTTAAGATCCCTAAAGGTTCGATTTCATTGTCATTTGTTTCAGACAAGATTAAAGGTGATCCTAAAAATTACTTGATGGCTAAGCTTTTTGTTAAGTTAAAAAAAGAAGAACTCAATGAGTGGGGGTATCCGTCAAGATTGGCTGGCTTTCACTACAACATCTCTCACGGCTATAATACGATTACAATTGATGTGAATGGTTTTTCACAGCATCTTGTAAAACTACTTAGCCACCTTGTTGAAGATCCTCAACACAATAGACGTATTAACCATGTGGTAGTGAATCCAAAAACATTTGAGAGCATTAAGGTTAAAATTAGAAGAAGTTTGGAAAATAGAGAGTTTGATGCTGCTTATCAGCAGTTGCTTTCTGAAAATTCTAATTTCTTTTCTACATCATCAGTTCATTACAAAGATTATTTACCTTTCTTGGATGATATCACCATTGAAGAGATCAATGCATTTGCTAAAGAGTTTTTTAGTTGTGTGGCGGTGAGAGCTTTTACTTATGGAAACCTAGAGGGGGAAGAGTTGAAGCCTCTTGTCGATGGTTTCTTTAAGCAATTTAAGAGCCAAGGTTTAACTGAAAAAGATGTTGAAGCTTTTGAAAACAGATATCCAGAACTACCTAAAGGACGTCATCTTTTGCAATTCTCAGGTAGTAATAACAACAATGCGCAACTCAGTTTTTATAAGGGAACGGAGTGGAACTTTGAAAACCAAGCTTATTATGATGTGCTGTCTAAAATCATAGAGCAGCCCTATTTTACAGAGTTAAGAACTCATCAACAACTGGGTTACGTTGTTGCCGCTTTTGGGACTTCTAGCCATGGGTTTTGTGGGATTGGATGTTTAATTCAATCACAAACCCATTCAGCAGATGATATTTTTACTCGCTCAGAGGTTTTTCTGAAAAACTTCCTTAAAGAGGCGGCACTTAATATTCAAGATCAAGATGTTGAGATGATCAAAGAGTCATTATTGTCAGAGATAAGACAAATTCCCAATTCTATGGGTGAAAGACTATCGCGCTTTACTTTAATGGCGGGTACTTATCATGGTGACTTTAACTTCTTTGATAAGTTAGCAGCTCGAGTGGATAAGGTTTCGTCTGAGGGATTAAAGAATTTTATGAAAAAACATGTGGATTTGGAAAGTTCAGATGTTACTTCACTTGTCTTGTTGTTTAATGGCCTTAATAAGCTAGAGCATAAAGTTCCAGAGAATTTAACTGTGATTGATGATGCTAAAAGCTTTTTGGAACATTTGCCAAAAATACAACCTTACAAGCGATCATCAGAAATGTCATAGTCAACAGCCTATAGGGTGTATTACATCATGGAATTGGTTTTACACTTTATTTCAATAGATCAAGAGAGTATTTCAAATAGGAAAGTGCTGAGAAGAGCACTAGTCTTTAGTCTAGCAGACAATTTCACTTTCTGTGGAAAACTCTGTAGATAAGTCAATTTAATGGGGATAAATCATTTTTACTAATGTGATGATTTGTTCACATTTTAGGGTGAGTTAAAAAAATCAAAAGTGTTTATAATAATTTAACTAAAGTGAGGAGATCTTTGAGTTTGGATTCAAAGCGAGCTGGACTAAAGTTTTGTATGCTTAAATCTTACCAAGATTAATACTGGATAAAAGCATTATTTCTTTTGAATACTAAAGCCCACTTTTTTGATTCCAGAACCTTTGATGGCATCAATTATTTTAGTGAGACCATTAAGAGTGACATCTTTATCGGCAGTTAAAATAACGGATGAATCGGCTGACTTTTGGGATTCGATTGTCACCTTTTCTTTAAGCTGGTCTAAATTGACCATTTCGCCATCAAAATAAACCTGACCGTCTTTACTCACTACAACTTCTAAAGTTTTGGGAGCTTCCTTGACTTCACCGGATGAAGCTTCTGGAAGACTAACATCTATACTTGGTTTCAAGACGAGAGGGGCTGTGACCATAAAAATAATTAAAACAACAAGAATGATATCAACGAGAGGGACGACGTTAATCTCAGCGATGGGTTGATCAGAATCAGGATTCATTCCAGCCATTAAGATTTTCCTTTGCTTTTTGCGTAGGCAAGGCAGAGTTCACGAGCAACATCAATGGATTGTAGACTTTGACGAACTAGCTTTTGAAAATAGTTATAGCCAATGACGGCAGGTATCGCCACGAAAAGTCCAACAGCAGTGGCAACAAGAGCATGGGCTATTCCAGCCATAACAGCTTCGTTACCGCCACCGCCGCTTTGGGCAAGGTCGCTAAAAGCTTTCATAATTCCCAGTACAGTTCCTAATAATCCTACAAACGGAGCATTTGAACCCACGGTTGCCAGAAAATTAAGATTTTTTTCTAATTTTGGCTTTTCAATCATATGATAGGAATTAAAGACTTCAGCTAAACCATCGGCTCCGCCAGCTTTAACATGCCTTAGGCCATAATTTAGGGCCCGACCAGGGAGACTGTCCTTATTTTTTGCTAGATCTTCTAATTCCTCCAGCGTATGACTTTGTAAAATGTCTTGTGCTTTAATACGAAAGTCAGTGTTTTTGTTGTACACACTTCTAAGGGTTATAAACCTTTCTATAATCATTCCAATACTTAGAATACTTGTAAGTAGTAGAATCCATAACAATATTTCCGCACTCCCTTGGGATAGGACAAAAAACTTATCGACGAGCATGATTTCTCCTGAAAATTTAATTGAGGGCCTGAGGACATTGCCTTTGCCACTTCTTTTATTACAATGGACATATCAGAGGAGGTCAAGAATTGGGAGACTTTCGTCGTCACTGGTTCAAAATGTTTAGCCAATGGAACTTTAAGCCATTTGTTTATTCTCTATTGCTTGTAAGCCTTGTTTCATGCTCTCCATTTGCGTCAAAAAAGCCTTCTGTGATTTTAATCCTGATAGAGTCACTCCCAGAGGATGATTATTTGTGTTCCGAGGTCAGTTGGTTAGAACCTCTTTCACATTTGAAGGAAGAGTGTGGGGAATTTGTGCGCTTTACACATACTTTTGCCCCATCAAATCTAACGCAACCCAATTTAGCCTCTCTTATGACAGGAAAAGAAATTAGTGAGCATGGCGTTAGTACCAATGGAACCCTCGGTATTTCAGCTAAATTTCAGACATTGGCGGAATCAGCATTGAATTTAAATTTAAGGACGGGTTTTTTCTCAGGGGGTATCCCCTTGCTACCCAAGTTTGGAATTCGACAGGGTTTTGAAAATTATCGTGATGGTTTTCAAAATAGAGAAAAAAACTTAATCGTTCCATTGAGGGAAAACCTTAAAAGAAGTCTTGATTGGATCGACCAAGAAGTTGAGGGCTCCCCCTTCTTTTTAACCCTGTATGCTCCTGACCTTATGTATAAAGAGACCCTAAGGCTTGATAATTTAGAAGATGAGAGGCCCGTCGGTCATCGTTCTAATTTACAAGAAATTTATGAGTCCATGGATTTTTATATTCACGAGCTTAAGAAACGTAAATTGTGGGATAATACCAGTGTGATTGTTTTAGGTCTTGGAGGTAAAAGACTTTCGATTCGTCCAATTAACCCTTTGACAGGACTGCAATTGCACGTACCTCTTCAAATTAAATTGTCTAAGAATATTGAAAGTAATTTAAAGTCTATGGTTGGAGAGCTTGCCTCATTTGCTAAAGTTGGGCAGTGGTTAGAAAAAATTATTTTTCATCGATCTTCTCGTGGAGCTTTGCTATTTTCTCCTTCGCCAGAAGAGAACTTTATTCCTCAACAAAATGACTGGAGAAAATGGCTGGGACTATCAACATGGGCGTCAGTTGGACTCAGGCGGAAACAGTACCTATTTGCTTTCAATCCTGAACTTAAAGTGTATGATAGTTTTGCAGATAAGGGAGAAGTTGACCCATTAATAGAGAGCGAAGCTCGGAAAGTTTCTGATAAATATGATGTTTTCCGAAAAATGAAAGCCTTTTTCCCTGACTTTTGTTTGTCTGAGAATGATAAGGGAGCTTGTCCTGAAAACAAAGTCCAGCAAAAGAAACTTGAAGGAGTCACTCGCTTGGTTCGATGGTCCTCTCTCGTAGAAAAAGAGGATGCTTCCGGTCGCGAACTTTCAGATTGGATTCAAGATGCTAAAAAAGAGAAAAATAAAATTATCATTAGTTGGTTAGCTTATAGAGCCTTATCGGAAAAAAAGTGGAAGCTTCTCTACGATTTAGGGAGATTGAGGAACGTTAAGGCTTGGAAATTTCTTGCTCAGGCCAATATGAAGAAAAAAAAGGACAGAAATCATCAGGGATGCTTACTCTACTTTTCGGAAGAGCCCAGGAAAATTGATGATTTTTATAAGTACTGTAAAGATTCCGGCTTAAGAAGAGTGGTAGAAGGTATTAGTTTATTAAAGAGTAATCAGAGTCCTACAAATGGTTTTTGGTCGCAAGTTAATGAGATAAAAAACAATAGGGCTGCGAAGGTCTTGAATCTTAATATGCTTTTTGTAAACGATATTGATCAACCTTTTAATTATAGTCCCTCTCTTTCAGAGCTTTATTTTTATTTACCTCAAAATTCGGATTACTTAAAATACATACAGATATAGTAGACTCACTTGGTTCATGCCCACTAGGCGACAATGCCGCTTTAGTTAAGTTTGTAGTGAGGTGTGAGGGGAAGTTATTTAAATAGTACCGCGAAAACGCAGTTGGGAGCTTAACTAAAGGGTATTAGAGTTAGGAAACTTCAAGGAAGCCAATCCAAAAAGGGACTTCCTGGTTGTCTTCTGCTAGCAATAAAGAAACCTGTTCCATGTTGAATTGATCTTGATCTATTTTAAAAAAACTATTGGGTAGATAGGTTCTACTTATTAAAGCAATTTGATCTGTTTTTTTTAGACGAATATTTCCAAATTGAATTGGGGGGTGTTGGCCAAGGCCAAGGAGTTGGTTGGGTAATGGATCTTGTATAGAAGATCTTAGGGTGAGAACATTAAGATCAATTGATTGGTGGATGGGAAGTAGACCAATACCACTTCTGTAAATCACGAGTGATGGTTGTCCGCAACTCACAAAAATCCACTGGGGCCCGTCTTGTATGGCAGCAAATATTTCAAAACCAGCTGAATACTCCTCTTTATTGTATTCGTTGAAAACTTTTTCGCTAGCCATGATAACGGCCATTCTAAGAATATTCCCCATTTGATGTAAATTTTCTTTTCGTGCATAGGGAATTGTCACTTCGTTATCTTCATTAGCCATTGTGATAAAGCTTTTTATTGATTCAATTACCTTGTCTGCGACTTCATCTTGTCCCCATGGAGTGATACATATGAGTAAATTGTTGGACTCTTCAAAGTCTACAATTGTATTGGGGCGAAACTTTTTTCCACCATAGGATCGTTCAGAAATTTTAATAGGGATAGCCATACTGCTTTAATTTCCTTCTTGCTTTTAGATAATACTCGCCATCCTCAATATCTTTTTTAAGAATCTCTTCCCATTTCAATCGTGCTGCTTCAAAGTTACTGTAACGTTCTTCAATAACACTATCCATAAAAAGTAACTTCATTTTGTTGTCTAATTCTTTTTCTGCTTGAAATAAAAATGCTGAGACTTTGGGGTCATAAGGGTCGACTGTTTGAGCTTTGCGAGCTTCTCGAATGGCTTCGCGAAAATTCTTTTGATCATAATGAGTCTTAGCTTGTGACATGAGCGCACGTTTTTTTGTATTAATCTGTTGTTCGATACTTGATAACTTTCTCTCGGATTTTTTAACTAAATGATTGGGGTCTGGAAGCCCTGAGTGAATATGATTTTCATAGGCTTCGATGGCTTTTAACCATTGGTGTTTTTTATGCAAGGTAAGGGCGCGATCATAAAGTTCTTTACCTCGTCGAATTTTGTCAGCAGTTTCTTGTTGAATTTTTTCTCTAACAAGACGTTCTTCATTGCGAGCAGTCACATCTGTAATCAGTTGGCTAATGCGAGGATTGTTGGGGTCAAGATCAGAGGCAAATATGAGACAAGCCTTAACGCCATCAATATCTTCTGATTTGGAGAACTGAGCTTCACATTGTGAAATAAAAGAATCCACTTTTTGCTCCAGGGCGGCCTGCTCTCGCCTTTGCTGCTCAATAAGAGCTCTTTGCCTCTGAACATCTCTTGCATTTATACAATACTCTTCCATCTCGCGTGATTTTTTGTAGACAGGAATTATAGAGTGCAGTTTTTCAATTTGAACGAGAGAGAGTTCATAGTTTTTATTAAGATAGAGTTGATTGGCCAATTTATAGGTTTGTTTGACGATCTTCTGTTCAGCTGGTGAGAGCTGTGTAAATGGATCAGAAACTTTTTCTTGATTTTGTTTAGGTTGAGCAGACATTAGAAACTCTTTAGCTATGGCAGCTGAAAAGATAACGAGAACAGCGGCAATCATTATGAGTTTCTTTTTCTTTTCCTTATCAATTGGCTTCTTTTCAAAAATCTCTTGAGCACTACCGTCGCCAGCATCTTCCTCATCGAGAGAAACCATGGCAACATTCTGATCGAAAAAGACAAGAGGGTTCTTGTACATGTTTAGAGGTATGTTGCTCACTTTTCTTTTGAAGGCTTTGTCTCTCAGTTCAAATTGGAGAGAGGTTTGACCAACAGTAATAATGTCGCCACTTAAGAGTCGAGATTGTTTTTGTGGAGTTAGCTTTTGACCATTAACTTCTGTTCCCTGTTGGGTTCCCATGTCCATGACAAAGAAACCTTTGTCGGTTTTTGAAATTTCAAAATGATTTTGAGCAGCACTTGGTTCACGGATATAGACAGAAGCACTTTCGTGCCCACCAATAACCCACAAGTTACCTTCTAGACGAAAGAACTCTGATTTCTTTCCATTTTGCCCAATGATTTTTATATAGGGAAGGCCTGAAAAACTATGAATCGATGTTTTTTCATCATTTCCACTGAACGTGTCTGCGTCTTCATCAATATCATCTTCAGAATTGTCTTTTTGAACAGCCATAGCATTTGGGGCCATCAAATCGAGATCAATCGCGCTGTCTTCCATCAGATTTTCATTTTCTTCTGTAACTTCAAATTTGAAAGAGTAGGGAGATAGACTAAATTGTCCCTGACCATCAATAACAAAGTCTTTGTGTTCTTCTCCTTGAAATTCAATGAGCTTAATAGTGGAGAGAACATTGACTCTCCAGGCGCCAGGTCCTTCTTCTGTGAGTTCAAAGTGTTGCCGTGAAATTCCGGGTAATTTTTCTAATTGTATGTCACAGTTTTCTTTTCTTCCGACAGTATAAGTTGTTCCTGGTTGCAGCTTAACTTCTTGGACAAGTTCATTATTTTTGAATACAGAGATCTTCATCAATAACCTCCTGTTTTCAATAGTCGACATTCTTCATACTGTGTCTTGCCGAGCTTGTACTTCTCAGAATTTTCATCGTTAATCAAAATAAGAGCTTTTTCAAATTCAGCAGCACAACGGTCATACATTAACTTTTGGCGGTATTTTTGTCCATCTCGCAGATGTGTATCAATAAGATCGGCTTTTTTCTTCTTAGCAGTTTTAGAATACTGTTGTGCTTTGGCATGAGATTGGTCACTCGCAATTGTAGTTCCAAAGGAATCAATGGCACGACCGTATTGTCCATTGAGAAAGTCTCTAAATCCAGAAATAAAGTGTCTTTCTGTTTGATAGAGATGTTTCTTTTGTGAGAGCTTTTTCTTTTCTTCATAAGATTCGCGAATGAGCGAGGTTCTCTCTTTACTCTCTTCAATTTGTTGCATAAGATCTTCTGTTGTGGCTAGTTTCTCTTGTTTAGCGGCCACAGGTTCTTTTTCGACCACTTTGAAACCAATAGCTAGAGCCATTATAACTCCAAGAAAAATTTGCAAAGTTTTTTTACTTTTTTGTTTTTCCTGCATAGCCAAAGGGTCGACTTTAGGTACTGGGCCAAGTTGTGGTTGAGCTTTGGCGTTTGTTTTCGTTGTAAAAACAATTTGTGTTTGTCCAAAAGATATAACATCGCCAGGTTTCAAAATTGTACTTTTACAAGGTTGTCCATTGACTTTTGTTGTTCGCTTACTACTAATATCTTCACAAATAATATTATCTGAGAATCGAATTGTGCATTGTTGTCGACTCACCTTGGGATCTAGTAAAGTCACTTGGCAGCGCGGATCACGACCTATAGTGATTCGTGGAGGTTTTATCAAAAAAGCCTTACCCTTATCAGGGCCAGACTCGACACGAATTAGAAAATCGATAGCTTTGAAGAGATTTTGTTTTAAAGCACTCACTCGTCAAATCCTTCGTCTTCATAGACTTCTGTAAAACAAACTACGTAATAACTAATAGTTCCCATTTCCTGAATGGATTTGATTGATATTTCAAAGTTCACACCACTTCCAGAGGGAAGAGGGTTTGAATGCTTTTGATTTGGATTATCGGCACACTTTTGCAAAAGGTCCTTTAAATTATCAACCAGTGAAGAGTCAGTGAGATCGTCTATATATTTATCTTGAAGTTGATCGTCGTCAAATAGTGGGTGCTGACTGATGTAATCATTTTGCGCCATAATACTTTCATTTTCTGGATTGATTGCAATAGCAGCGACAGGAAACATTTGAACGAGTTCGTAGGCTTCCATTGACTTGTCTCCAACACCAACAGACATCTGCTCCGATTCATCGGCACTCATTCTTGAAAGAGCACTGTTTATATTAGAAACGAGCTTTTGGAAAATAGGGGTGGGAGTTTTAAGTTCAATATTATTACTACCTTCTTTAAGTGCGGTATTCATTTCTTCGTTCAAGTCGTAAAGAGGTTTGGTTATGACTTTATATAAAAAGAAATACAGAACACCACCGGCAAGAATGGTAATTAATAAAATCTGAATCATTAGGCTTAAGGTGCGAGGAATATCCAGGGCGACTCGGTCGAGGTTATACAAAACAATCGCGTAAGCAATAGGAGCGGGTTCACCCGTTTGAGGGTCTGTATATAAAATCGGGCGTGAAACACCAATGCGATTATTTAAAATCTCTCGATATTGTCCTGGTTTTTTCCGAGCTCTTTGTACAAAAGGAATGCTGGCGTAGCGCCCACGCTGATTGATTGGCGCGATAACATGCCCATCGAGAGCATCTATTATATAAGCCTGGTCCACACCAGGTTCGTTGCGGACAGCTCTTACATTAACACTGATGTCGTTTTTACTGATTACAAAATCTCGATTTTCTTGTACTAAAATTTTAGCTAAAGCATCAGCTCGTCGTGTACTTTCATCAACCACAAAATCACGAGAAACTTGGATAACAGGTATGACCGAAAGTGCGGTGACCAAAAATATAAAGAATATCACAAATGACATAACAACGTATTTCAAGTCAAACTTATAGGAGTACTCGTAGACTCCAGGAAGTGCGACTTCTTCAATGTAATATTCCACTTTTTCTTGTAATGTGAGAACGGGTTTGACTTCTTCTTCTTTGGTTTTCACATTTGAAGAAAGTATTTCTAACCCATTGTTTTCTGGTGCCGTTATTGCAAACTCTGCATGTGCAAGAGCATTGTTCCCTTGGCTTGAGTGAGATGATGGCTGTGATGGCATTTCCATCTCAGGAAGAATAGAGACAAATTTTGGTAGTAATATAACATCAAATAAAACTTCCCCTAAGGCGAACTTATCGCCTGATCGTAGAGTTTGGTTTTGAATTTTAACCCCATTAACAACAATACCGTTACTGGATTGATTATCGGAGATAATAACTTTGTCTTCCATTACCATAATTTTAGCGTGTACTTTGGAAACAGAATGACTCTTAATCTTAATGCTTGATTGAGATGAACGTCCCAAAGTGTGAGCGCCATCTTTGAGTTGAAATATTTTTCCGGCTTGTGGGCCATTGAGGATCTTAATCGCCCACATAAAGAATATCTCCAACTTTAAGGTTATTTTTGTCAATAAAACCAATTTCCGTTTCTAAAACTGAGTAGGCGCTAAAAACAGGTGCGGCAAATGTCCAAGGACGTAAGTTTTTTTGAAGCTTTTTAATTTCGCCATTTTTTCTTAGATAAATGACATCAATCGGAATAGACATAAACCAAGTGTGGATCCAATTGCTTTTAGGAAACCACATTCCTTGATCAGAAGGAATATTTTTTGTACCGATTAATCCTTTTGCGCGAGTCCAAAAAGACTCTGCAACGATAACATCGGTTAATAAAATTTTATTGTTTTCCTTCATAATCATTTTCGCCAATTTATTTGCC
>CAXREJ010000024.1:0-50037 GCA_964229765.1 Bdellovibrionales bacterium
GATAAACGTTGATCTATGGGGACCATCTACAACTCCTTTAAGGTTTAGCTTCGTAACTAAAACTTTAAGATTGCTGAGATTTAGATGGTTCCTTTTTTATTTATTTGACGCCTATTGTCCCACCATCTACAGGGATGAACCAAACTTGGCTATTATACCACATTTAAAACACATACCGTCCAATTAAACTCCAAATTAATGTGTTCTTATCTTCATCGTCGACAGAAGCAACCTAAAAGGAGAAATGACATGAAGGAAGCTACAAAAAATAATTGGAAAGAAGTTAAAGGGAAAATTAAAAATAAATTTGGTAAATTAAGCGACTCAGAAATTGATGGATTACAAGACAATCTGAATGGTCTTCAGTCTCAATTGGTGCAGACCTACGGTTATGACCAAGAAAAAGCAAAAAAGGAAATGGAGAACTTTAAACAATCGCTTGATAATAAGAAAGATGTTTGAAATCTAGAAAAGAAAATTTTAGATTTACTTTTTGGTAAAGATACAGACATATTCAATCAAAAGGGCCTTGTTGAACATAAGCTGCCAAAGTCTTGGTGGGATAAATGGGAGCAGCGTTTTTTTGAGTCTGAATATGATTGGAAGAAACATAGTGGGATGAATTTAAAAAGTAAGTCTAAATGATAAGTCTTTATTTGAATAACCTAATCTAGGTTATTCATTTTTTTTTGCAGAAAGAGTCACTTAAAAATTAAAATGCATCCATCCAAATGTCATATCATGGATAATAGGGTTTAGGATTTTTTCTTTTTCTTTCTTATGGGTTGAGCGGAGTCTTTCCCATTAATTGTCTTCTTATAGACCTCTTTTGATTTTAAAATTTTTGGAATTTCTATAAAAAAAGAACATCCGAGGCCAGAGTTATTGTAAACATTAATTTTTCCCTGAAGCAGCGAAACAGCCCGTTTGCAAATCGTTAAACCAAGTCCCAGACCACTTCGGTCACTTCCAGAAATAAAAGGTTCAAACATATTTTTTATCCAGTCTGGTTCTAACCCTCCACATTCATCTTGAATTTCTATAACAATATTTTCGTCTGAAGGCTTTGCTCTCACTGTGATTATCCCACCTGCTTTTGAATATTTGATGGCGTTCTGTATTAAATTTGCAATGACAGATAAGAGTAACTGGCGGTCTGTTACTAATTCAAATTTTTCATTTAAGGTGTTTTCTAAGATTTGTTTCTTTTCTCCACTTTCTATTTGCGCCGTCAAAAGTATTTGATCAACTAATTCGTCAAGGTAGAATCTTTCGATAATAATTTCAGGGGCAGATTTCATTCTAACTTCAGACAATGAACGGTCTATAAGAATTCGCATTCTAATTAAGTTTTCTTCGAGTACTTTCGCTGTGCTACCGCCAGTCCCTACAAGCCCTTTCCTAATCATATCACTCGCAACAGTTGCACTTGAGAGAGCATTTCGCAATTCATGAGCGAGAAAGCCTATACGTAGTAATTCATCTTCTTCACGTTTATGAACACTATGAAATTGGTACTCCGATACCGCCGAGGCAATTGCAACATCCAAACAGTGATTCAAGTCATTAAAATTTTCTGCAGAAATTTCGGCTTTTCTTCTATGGGCCAGTTCCGTGATTGCCTGGCACATAGCTCCGTAAGCATGTACAACGTGTGATAAGGAATAGTTGAGTCGTAGCATTTCCTGACCATGAAGTGATGCAGCCAGCTTCATAGATTTTTCCGATGTTTTCGTGGATGATGCATCTAAAAATGCCATAAGAAGATTATAAAATTTAGGTAAGCCTTTTCTCAACTCAATAGAGGAGGGTAGAGGTTCCGCAAATTGTAAAGTTTTCTCTTCTGCTAGAGCCAGGATTTCTGTTTGATGATTTTTAAGAAATTTAGTTAGCATTTATGTGTCCTTTTCATTATTTTTATTTAAACTGATGCGTTAACTGGGAAGAGGTGTTAGAAGCATCATTAATGAATAAAAAAGAAGATTTAATTAAGAAAAAAATTCTAATTATTGACGATGCATCAGATATTCGAGCCTTATTAAAAATTGTACTCGAAGCCAATGAGTATACAGTATACTCTACCTCAAATGGTCGAGAAGCGCTATCTTTATTACATCAATTGACTGAGTTACCTGACCTCATCCTATTAGACACACAAATGCCCACAATGGATGGATTTCAGTTTCGTAAACAACAAAAGTTGCATGATAGATTAAATAAAATTCCTGTTATCGTAACGACTGGCGATAGCAGTTTGGATGTGTTTGAGAAAATGAACTTTCCGAAGATGGTCCTTTGTAAACCAGTAAACATGGACACTCTTTTGAAGAGTATTGCCGATTCATTATCTCCCATGAGTGCATAGAAAAAACTTAATGAACAATTTATTAATAAGTAGTCTGAGTGGGTGTTTATGACCAAAGCAACACATAAACTACGTTAACCTAAGAGATAAATCACTATAGTCGTATGGTAATCTAGCCTTCAAAACAATCCTTGAAGGAGGAAATATGCCAAATACCCAAAAACAAAAAGAAAAGATGAAAAAAGATGCTGCTGACCAGAAGAAGGAAGAAAAGCAATCGGCTTCTCAGTCAAAATCTAAATCAGACAAGCGTAAATAAAATAGTCTAATATTTATTAATTTTATTATGGTTGTTCCCTTCCATTGAAGAGGAAAAGAAGAGGGGCCCATTGAAGGTGAGGTCCTATCTTTTTTTATATTTTTAAAGAATTATTCAAGGAAAGAAGATCTAAGTCTCCTTGTGTCTGAAAATTCTTGGAATGATAAAGATAATATTAAAATTGTGAAACACGCCAAAGCTCCTGGAGGCAGGTTTAGCAGCAGCTAGAGTAGGTAGAACAGTTTTGGGTGGTTCTGTTGGATTAGGGGTTCCGGGAAACGAAGCAAAATTTGTCGATGTTTTGGAAATATAATGAACTGCATTTATACAGATCCGAAAAGAGTTGATGAGGTCAAAGATAGGCTTGGTGATCTCAATGCAAAAAATGTATCTATCCACTAAATTTAATTCGAGATAGCTAACAGTTCTAATAGATGCGTGGGAACTTAAAAAAGCGAGGGAACGGGTGTGGGAACCGCTAGCGCAAAAAAGACATAAAATTGGAGTTCAATTAAATCAAATACTTGTTAAGCTGTATACTCCAAAATGGCGGTTCGAAAGTTGTCCACTAGGGGGCACCACAAATCTTATCACTATGAATAGTCGTTTACACTTCCCTGGTTCTGGATTTGTGCTGATGTTGGTTCGCTATCGCTCACGGGTGCCCCCTGTCCAGACTTGAACTGGAAATTCATCCACTGCGTGTGGTTGTTTTCACTTCCCTAAAATTGAATTTGTTTTGATATCGGTCGCTCCTCTTTGATGGAGCCCGCGTTCCAGCCATGAACTGGCATGGCAGTGACTGGGCAAGTTTGGTTCGGGGCACCAGCGCCCCTACTGCCCCTGTTAGGGGTGATAGGTGACCTTGATCTAGATTTATATTTTCTACTAATTAATTAATTGGAAAACCCGAAAGGGTGTCGTTACTATTAATTTGTTAATAGGAGATAGTATGGCAAGACCCAAATCATCAGAACCGACAAAGCATGAGCTAGAAATACTAAAACTTTTGTGGGAAGAGTCACCATTGAGTGTAGCTGATATTTTGGACAGATTCCCTAAAAAGCCAAAGCCAGCGTATTCATCAATACTTACCATCGTGCGGTTAATGGATAAAAAAGGGTACGTCAAACATGAAAAAAAAGGGAAGGCTTACTACTATTCTCCAGTTTTGAAAGAAAAGAAATACTCGCGAATTGAAATTAAAAAGCTGGCTGACACCATGTTTGGTGGTAGTCAGTATGATTTAGCTGTGAACATTATAAAGCAGGAGAAATTAAAGCCAGAAGAAATTAAAGAGTTGAAGTTGTTGTTGGAGGAATTATGATATCTCTATTCATCAATTGGTCTTTATATGTCATCTTTCTTTCTGTTGTCGTATATTTGGTATATTTGAGTTTAAGGAAACTTAATTTTCGCTCTAGTAATCGCTATTTGTTTCTAAAAATTGCCTTTTTAACTCTTCCGTTACAGGCAATGTTATTTCAATTAGAACTTCCCAGCTATGAAAATCAGGCTTTAAAAGTTAGCCCATCGAAAAGAACTGTGCAAGTCGAGCTCCCGCCTATAAAAATTGTAAGTCGAAATCAGTCCAGTCAGCTCTCTGTAGATATGTGGTCTGCGATTGGTGGAAGCCTTTTTATTATTTACCTTATCGGGATATTTTGTGGCCTATTTAAGCTAATACAATCGTACAGAGTGTTATCAAAATTAAAAAAGATGGGGAAGCCATTAGTTATCGATGAAGCAGTAGTGTACGTTCATAGTGGTAGTCTTGCTCCAGCTGCGTTTGGCAGCTTCAATCCTTGCATACTAATGCCGGCGAAGTTAGTTGAGAAGTTGTCGGATCATGATTTGCAAATGGTTGTCTGTCATGAAAAAGGCCACATTGATAGATTCGATCCAGTACTGAATATTTTAAGGCATCTTGTTCGGGTTTTATTATTTTTTAATCCAATTACATATAAACTTTCCGAAATCTTTGAAGACGAAATGGAACTGTCTTTGGATGAGGCACTTTTGACGACAGAGAAAGTTGTTAAGAAAAACTATGGTGGAATTTTAGTTAATCTTTGTTCTATGGATTTTTTAACAGAATCCATTGTTTGTAATGGGTTGTCTCAAAAACTTATTAAAAGGAGAATACTCAATATGAAAAACTTTAGTAAAATGAGGAGTAGCCAAAGAATCATCTTCTTTGCATTGGGTGTAGTGGCTACTGCTGGAATATTGATCCCTGTTCTTGGTCTTAGTATTAAAACTCCATCTTCAAAATCATCGAGTAAAGTGATATTTGATGACGTCTCTCTCAACCTTGTAAATGGTGGTAAAAGACTGATTAAAGTAGCGTCGCCAAAGTCATCAGTCCAAATGCATAAGGTTAATCTTGATTATTTTCTAGTAAATCTTGCTAACACCGGTGGGGAAAAGCTTATAAAAGTTGAGATGGACTTTGAGGTTAATAGCGCTGGGGCTAAAGATGAGATTGAGGAAAGAATGTCGCAAGTTAGGAATATTATCGTTATTCTTCTTTCAAGTAAGGACTTTAAGCAGATTTCAACACCCGAAGGGAAGCAAAGACTAAAAGATGAAGTCAGAGACACAGTCAATTCCTTTTTAAATAAAGGTGCGATTGAAAAAGTGTATTTTACTAGGTTCATATACAGTTAGTAACGAGTATGTTTGTGGGAGCTGTGGGAACTAAAAAAATGCGGGGGAACAAGTGTGGGAACTTTTGCGCTACTCTGGTTTCAAAATTTAAGTCCAATGAAACCAGTCGCTTACTAAGCTACATACTCCAAAATAGCGGTTCGAAAGTTGTCCACTAGGGGACACCACAAATTCAGCCACTGCGAGTGGTTGTTTACACTTCCCAAAATTTGAATTTGTTCTGATGTTGGTCGCTCCACGACTGTGGCGCACCAAACCAGCCATGAGCTGGCATGGAGTCCTTGGGTAAGTTTGGTCCAGCGAGGCACCAAGATACTTTCATAGCAAATGTATAGATTTTAAAGCGGAATTATTTTAAAATTAAGCATTTAAAAAAACACTTGCGCTGCCTTTCTCTGCAACATCCTTGATGTTCCGAGTTAGTTTTTTTATTGGTCCGACCTTTAAAGTTGGTACTTCAAAAACTTGGCCCGCATATTCCAAGTAAGCTCTGATTTTGGTGTCATGTTCGGCTAGGATAGATAGGTTGTGGATGAGCTTATCTAGGGTAAAGTTATTTATTTTATAATTGATAATATTTGAAAGCCTGCTTGAGGGAATATTGGTTAATTCACTCATTTCTTTTAAGGGTAGGCGTTTTTCATTCTTAAATTGAACAAAATGTTTGCAGAGAGCAATTTTCATTTTATCTTCTGTATTGAGGGATGTCTTGTCGGTTATATGAGTGAGATTTTTGTAGTTTTTCTTTGCATGATCAATTCTTTTTAAAAGCTCTTCATTTGAGTATTTCATAATTTTCACCACCCTGGATATAACGTTATTGTGTGAATTTCACTAGACTTACTATAGTCTAAGTCAAAAATTAAAATAAACGGTTTCCCATAAAATTGTCCGATTACTGGACAGTTTATTTTTATTGCAAATTTACTTATTAATCCTTTATAGGATTCTGCCGCGATTTCTTCATCATTGAGCAGCATTAAAAATTTCTCTATATCACGTGCAGTAAAGTTAGTTCTGGACGTTTTATTTAGTTTTTTAGTCCGTTTATTCAAGCCATAATTAATATGATCTATTTCAATTATAGCTAAGTTAATTTGATTACGGTTCAAGGTTAAAGTCTTTCGTAGTTTTAAAGCGACTATTTTACCTCTGTCGTAATCAGGTTTAGCTACTTTACTCATTATACAATCCTTTTCGGCATATTAATATTAAAAATTACATTATTTTGTAAATATTAATATATGTTAATGAAGTCAATAGCTTATAGTTGTTGATTTTATTTGATTTAATGTGCGGGTCAAAAGATGAAATTCAACCAATATAAACTAATGTTATGTATTTATTATTAAATAAATATTTAGTCAAAAGTATTGAACATGACGACTAATAGGTAATTTTTTATAAAAAAGACTCTAACAAATAAATTTATTATTTTGTGTTTAGATGTACGAATATCGGAAATTACGTTGTTTTAATTGTCGTCTTGTAGACTCTTAATGGTTGTCGTTAGTTACAAACTAGGTCGACATTGTTATTCCTTCTTAAATGGTCAAAGACGGACTTTTCGTATTTATAGTTTGTACATAAAAAATTAATGACATTGTTTTTTTGCTCTAATGTTACGGATGTTTTGTTTTTCTCTAGGGCGTGTACTCATTTGACAGGACTCTCTGGAGTAAGAAGTTTTAACCAAATGTAGGTACAAGCAAGGGTCACGATTGCCTTAAAATTTCGTGCTAACTTTTCAAATCGAGTTGCAATACTTCTAAAATGTTTAAGCCTCGCAAATATATTTTCTACTTGATGGCGGGCTTTATAGATATGTCGATCAAACTCAGAATTTGGCTTTTTGCTATTCGATCTCCTTGGTATCATTGGAATTATATTTTTATCACGCGCTTTTTCTCTGATTTTTTCAGAGTCATAACCTTTATCTGCTAACAAGTTTTCGGCTTCAATATTTTCAATTATTGCTTCTGCAACTTGGCTGTCGTGGACCTGACCCCCAGTGATTTCAATATGAATCGGGTTTCCAAGCGCATCGGTGGCCATGTGTATTTTTGTTGTGGGGCCACCTCGTGATTTTCCAATTGCACGATATTCTCCACTCCGAGCTCCACTAGCATGCTGATGAGCCCGTATGTAACTTCCGTCGACTGATACCCACTCCGTATCAACTTCTTCTCGTACATAAAAAAAAATATCCCACAAACCCTTTTTAGCCCAACGGTTAAATCGATTATAAGCAGTAGACCAAGAGCAGAACTCTTCAGGTATGTAACTCCACTGAGCACCAGTTCTTAATTTCCAGAAGATTGCTTCCATAACATTGTGATTATTTTTTGATTTATAGCAACCTTTTGAAACTAAGATTGTTTCAAGTTGCTCCCATATATAATCTGTTAAAATTGTTCGAGCCATGCGGAAAACCTCCAAAAGTCGAGTTTTTCGCATCATTTTAAATTAATCAATAGGACTTAGGTCTTGAAAATCAGACATTCAAATGAGTACACGCCCTAAGCACTAAGAACCAAAGGCATTTAGCGGGAACTCCAGGACATAACGGTTCTGATCCTATTTGCAGTGACGGGACCTCTCTCGATAGTTGTGTCTTTATCTCAGCTTATGGTGAGAGAATTTCAAAACCTTATTATGATCATTATAATAATCGTTGGTTAACTCATCGTAAAGGATGGACTGCTGTTTACAGTATGCCTCCAGGAGGGGTTAAGCAAACCCTAGCGACCTTAGATGAGGCGGCTAACAGTATCGCCTACAGAGAGGTGGGCTCGGATCAGTATATTTATTATTGCTCTACCAGTTCTAAAAAACTCCGAAGAAGGCATATCAATACATCAAGTGAAGTGGAGCTTGAATGGCCGATTGCTTCCATGGAGTGTGATGGCGTAGCCTTGCATTGGGATAATGTGAGAGATGTGTTAATTTTTACATACAAACAAAATGGGTTGGTGGGTTTTGCTGAGCACCTCGACCCTAGTCTATAGATTGAGTTTCTTAATTCACTTTTCCCATTGATTAGATCTCGGTTACAAGCCCCTTCTGTCTTGTGTTCTAAGGCAAAGTAAATGTTGAATGGTCGAGTCCTCGATAGTCTCATTGTTTTAAAAAATAAGGTTTTAAGGGTTGTTTTTTGCCTAGGAAGATCCTTTGAGTTTTAATTTATTTTAGGGCATCCTTAAGAATGTCTGTTGGTTGAGAGGAGTGTGTCTTGCGACGTGCCAGATTCCCACTCTCGATGAAGAATAGAGTTTGTGGCAATGGGGCTAAGGCTTTATATTAAGTGGTATCATGAAAGTGCAGTTATTAAAGCTTTTTAAAAGTTATTCAATCAATGAGAAAATCAAGATGATCTCTTGGTTGAGTATTGGTTCTGTTATTTTAATTTGTTTTGTAGCCATTGTTGGTTGGGTTTTTGATAAACCCAATCTAGCACGTTACTCCTCGCAGTTTCCTTTTTTTGGTGTGGATACAATTTTGTTAATGTGCTTATCAACATTATCTTTGGCAATGCTCAAAGTGGCCTCATACTACAAGGGGCATTCTAAATCACTTGTGGTTCTAGCCTTTGCTGTCGTTTCCTTAGTCTTGATTTTATTACTTTCTTTGCTTCATCTGTATGCGCACAGTAAGAGTGGCGAAAAACTCCAGTTTTTGCTCTCCTATGTTTCTCTTAGTTCAGGGTTTCTCTCTTATCGTTCGGCTTTAAGTTTTGTATGTATTGCTTTAAGTCTTCTTCTTAGTATTTCTAAAAGACGGCTTTTTATACAATTAAGCTTTTTTTTGGTATCCTTTGTTTTGGCCCTTTCATTTATTGCCATCACTGGTTATGTCATTGGTGCAAAATCCTATTATAGCTCACTTGTTTCTGTCGGCCTATCGATCCCAGCAGCCCTTTGCTTTGCTCTTCTTTCTTTTACCATAATATTGAGGCTTATTAAGCTGGCTTCTGTGGACATATTTTATTCCGAAGACACCAGTGGTAAAATTGTCCGTTTAATTTTTCCCCTTGCTTTTTTTGTGCCACTTTTTTTAAGCTGGTTATTATGGTTAGGGTATCGCAGTCACTTTTATGATTCTGTGACGGCTGTGGGTTTATTAATGCTTTTACCTTGCAGTGCTCTTTCTTTTGTCATTTTGAAAGTTTCTCAAAGATTATTTCATAATGAAAGTCGACTTATAGAAGTCGAAAAAAGAAAGAATGAAATGCAGGCTGAGTTACGCAAAAATGAGAAGATTAATCAGGATCTTGAAGAAACCAATCGCTTAAAAGATGAATTTTTGATCACCTTTTCCCATGAGTTGAGAACTCCACTCAATGCCATATTGGGTTTTTCTGAAATATTGGGAGATCTTGATAAAGATTCCACGACTTTTAAAAGTGCTCTGGACTCTATTCAAAGAAATGCCCAAAAAGAAGTGGATCTCATAACGGATATTCTTGATCTATCTTCTATGGCCACAGGTCATTTCAAGTTAGACGTCACTCGTTTTGACATCCTTGAAATTATGGAGTCCGTGCTACAGTCTATTCAATTTTCTGCCCAATCAAAAAACATTGAAATTCGATCTAATTTTCCCGCAAGTCTCCCCATGATTTATGGTGATGCCATTAGGATTAGGCAAATGGTTTGGAACTTGATATCCAATGCTATCAAATTCACGGATACAAATGGTGTTATTAGTATTTCAATTTCCAACGTCCAATCCAATATTGAAATCAAGGTGAAAGACAATGGGCGTGGGATTGATTCTGAAAAATTAACTAAAATCTTTACAGCCTTCTGGCAAGAAGATGGTTCGATGACAAGAAAGCATGGAGGTTTGGGGCTCGGACTCTCTATTGTTAAGTCCATAGTGGATGCTCATGGTGGAGAAATTCAAGTTAGAAGTGAGGGAAGAGATAAAGGGGCTGAATTCATTGTTCACATTCCCAATGTGGACTTGAAAGAAGGTTTTGAGCACTGAGCCTATGGTCTTTCCATTTCCTTTGAAAATGTTATCTTTTAAATCATATTGTGGTTTAAATTTATCACATAAGCCGTTATAAGAACTCCAGAGAATAAGCCTATTTGTTGAATTGTGAAGATATTTACACAATTCAGTATTTAAACAATTGTACAGTTTTGTCCATAATAGGGTCATGGTCTTTTAGTTGGTGGTTATTATGAATTATTTAAGTGATCGATGGAAAGTTCTGAGCGTAGGGATTGTTTTAGTCTCAGTCATCCTTTTTAACTCTTGGTTTCTCTATTATAGTTTTGAGCAATCTCAAAGGCAAAATGATTTGGTGACCCGTGCCAGTGATGTTTATGGTTTATTGGATCAAGCACTTTTGTCTTTGGTTAATATGGAAACCTCTCAAAGAGGTTATGTCCTTTCAAAAAATGAAAAACTGTTGAGTTCTTTTAAAATTGGAGAAGGTGAGCTTAATGAAACTATAGCAAAACTCGATCAGCTAATCAAAGAAGACTCTTCTCAGGATGAGCGTTTACAAAAGGTCAGAGCTATTATTAGTGAACGCATGAAGCTACTTAATGATCTTCTTTTAGATGAAGAGACTGAAGCAAAAAGTTTTGAAAAACGAAGACGTTTGTTAGCTCAAGGTACGGCATTAATGGAAAGTGTTCGCACACAAATGAAAGAGATGAAAGATGTACAAAGAGGTATAGTCGATGTTAATCATCAAAGATCTCAACAGAGTGAGCTAATATTTCAGATGACATTACTGTTCACTCTTCTTTTCACAGTTGTGGTCATTATTACGGCTCTGTGGATGTTTAGTAAGCACAATCGTTTTTTGACCAATGACGCTCGTGAAAGAGAAAAGTTAGGGCGCGTAAGAGATACGGTTGCTAGAGCGGCTAGTGCTATGGCCGGCGATTTATCTATTAATGAATATGAAGAGGTTGTTAAAAAATTCTTAGTTGATAACTTAAATGTTTTGAACTCAAAAATATTTAGATATCAAGCGGGCCGTTTACAAGACCTTTCGATGAGTGATTCTATAAATTGGGGAAAATTAGAAAAGTCTAAGATCATTGATAATAATTTATTAAACCAAGCGATTAAAAGAGATGGACTATGGTTGGTGAAAGATATTCCACAAGAGTTTTGGCATATTGAAACCTCTTTAGGCTCAGCGAGACCAACATTACTGGCTTTTTTACCCTTATCTTTTCAAGGTAAAAAAGTCGGTCTAATTGAGATGGGTCTTTTTACAGAACTTGATGAAGTGCAAGAAGAGGCTTTGGAAAAAAGCGGAGAGATGTTCGCTGTTGGACTTAACTCTGTTATCAGTCGAGAAGAATTACAGGCCTTATTAGAGAGGACACAGCATCAGGCTGAAGAGTTAGAGACCCAGCAGGAAGAGTTGAAAGCCAATAACGAAGAGCTTGAGCAGCAGACGAGGGCTCTAGAGGCTCAACAAGAAACTTTGAATGCTAAAAATTCCCAATTAGAAGATATCCAAGTGGATTTAGAAGAAAAAGCCCAGGAGCTGGCCGCTTCAAGTAAATACAAGTCTGAGTTTTTAGCCAAAATGTCTCATGAGCTCCGCACCCCCTTAAATGGTCTATTAATTCTGTCCTCTTTGTTGGTTGAAAATAAAGATAAGAATTTAACAAGCCAACAATTGGAATTTGCGGGTTCTATTAAAAATGCGGGTGAAGATTTACTCTTACTAATTAACGACATTCTAGACTTGTCAAAAATTGAAGCCCGAAAAATGGAGCTAAAACCCAGTGAGTTTTCTTTAAAGAATCTTATTTCTTCAATGAAATCAACGTTTGAAAATCAAGCCAAAGTTAAAGGTGTTGAGTTCAAAGTCCATATGACGGAAGCCAGCCAAATTATTGATCTCTATACTGATCGCTTGCGACTAGAACAAATTCTTAGAAACTTTATTTCAAATGCTATTAAGTTTACAGCAGAGGGTTTTGTTGAAGTTTGTACAGATCTTAACGAAGATAACAATATTATTATTTCTGTTAAAGATTCAGGGATTGGTATTCCTAAAGCAAAACAGAATAAAATATTTGAAGCCTTTGAACAGGCTGATAGTTCCGTTGACAGAAAATTCGGAGGAACAGGCCTTGGTTTAAGCATAGCTAGAGAGCTCGCTAGTCTTTTACAAGGTAGCATCACTGTTGTTAGTGAGGAAGGAGAGGGGAGCTGTTTTACTTTGGTTATTCCTCAGACTTTGGAAGGTGTTAAAGAGTATGAACAATCTCTTAGTGATACAAAATTAAACCTAACAATTTTAGGTAATACTACAATAGACGTCAATGAGTCTGATTTTACCGATAAAGTTGATGAAATATTATCAGGAATTCAAAATAGTAAAAGAAGTCTTATGATTGTCGAGGATGATGCTCCATTCTTGGAATCTGTGAAGAATTTAGCCAAAGAATATGACTTTCAGCCAATTGCCATTAGTAATGGTGAATTGGCTTGGGCTGTTTTGAATCAATTTACACCTGATGCCATTCTTTTAGATATTAAGCTTCCGGGCATTAGTGGGATGGGACTTTTAGAGAAAATTAAAAGTTCCAATGAGCTTCGTCATATACCTGTGCATATGATCTCTGCTATGAATTACCAGAGTAATGCATTACGTATGGGAGCTCACGGATATTTGACAAAACCTGTGACTCTGGAAAAAGTGCGTTCGGCTCTAGAGAGAATTGAGAGTATGCTACTTGATTCCGTAAAAAATATTTTAATTATTGAAGATGATGAAAAACAGTCTTTTGCCATAACGAAACTGGTTGAAGGTAAAGATGTTAAAACTACAGTTGCTAAAACGGGTGATGAAGCTTTACAGAAGATAAAAGAACACCCTTATGACTGTATAGTCCTTGATCTTAAGTTGCCAGACACTTCAGGGTTTGAGTTTCTTGATAGATTGAATAATCTTGAAATTTCTCTTCCTCCCATTGTTATTTACACAGGTAAGGAACTCACTCGGGAAGAAGAAGTCCATCTTTATAAATATTCGGAAAGTATTATTATTAAAGGTGCACGCTCTCCTGAAAGATTACTGGATGAGGTCAATTTATTTCTCCATCGAATAGAGTCTATGATGCCCCAAGAAAAGCGCCAATTGCTTTCCCATTTAAGAGGTCAAGATGAAGGTTTTAAGGGAAAAACCGTTCTTTTAGTCGATGATGACCTAAGGAACTTGTTTGCGCTGACAAATGCCCTGGAAACAAAGGACCTTAATGTTTTGACGGCTAAAGACGGTATGGAATGTCTGGAGATTTTAAAAGAGAATCCGACTATAGATCTTGTTTTAATGGATATTATGATGCCAAAGATGAATGGTTATGAAGCTATGGAGAAGATAAGGCAGAGTAAAGACTTTAGAATTAAAAATTTACCGATCGTCGCTTTGACTGCAAAAGCAATGAGGGAAGATCATGAGAAATGTATTGATGCCGGTGCCAATGATTATATGACTAAGCCTGTAAACTTAGATCATTTAAATACAATATTAAAGGTATGGCTGCCTAACACAGGGAACTTTCTATGACTCCTGTTGACCCCATTAAGAAAAAGCTATTTCTCGAAGGTATGTATTTAAAGTATGGTTATGACTTTAGAGAGTATTCGGAAGCTTCTCTTGATCGCAGGTTAAATTCTTTACTTGATCTCACTCAAACCACAGACCTTTTAGATGTCTTAAAAGAAATATTAAACGATTCAGAGTTGATGAGACGTTGTCTTCCCTGTTTGACAATTAACACCACTGAATTTTTCCGTGATACAGAATTCTTTGCCAAACTGACTTCGGAAGTGTTTCCTGTTCTTGCCACTTATCCAAGTGTGAGGGTATGGAGTGCGGGGTGCAGCACTGGACAAGAGGTAATTAGTTTATGTATCTTACTTGATGAGGCTGGACTACTTGAGCGAACCACTATTTATGCCACCGACATTAATCCTCAAAACTTATTGGAAGCTAAAAAAGGAATCTTTGATTCTCGTAATTTAAAAGATTTTGCTAAAAATTATGTCAAAGCCGGTGGAGTACGTTCACCCTCAGACTATTATACGGCCGACTATAATCTGATTAAGTTCGACCCTAGACTTCTTAAAAATGTTGTCTTCTCTGAGCATAACCTTGTGACTGACTCAGTATTTGTAGAGTGCCATTTGATTCTCTGCCGAAATGTCTTAATTTATTTCAATAAAAAATTACAAGAACGTGTATTTAAACTATTTTTAAACTCTCTTAGTAATGGAGGCTTCTTAGGTATAGGAGGTAAAGAGTCCTTGCGCTTATCAAGTGTGAATGGATTTTTTTCTGATGTCGATTCTAGACTCAATATTTTTCGCCGTAAAAATTTGGAAACATCATTAGATACGGAGATTATGTAGTGGGATTGAACCATTTGATTTGTGTTGGAGCTTCTGCTGGAGGAATATCAGCCATTAAAGTATTTTTGAAAGCACTGCCTCATGACTTTAAAATTCCTATTGTATTTATTCAGCACATGAAATCGGATAGTCATATTAATTTTCAACTTGTGTTTGGAGACTCTTATTTGGGCGAGAGTGTTGAAATTAAAGATAAGACTCCCATAGAATCTTCAAAAGTTTATTTTTCTCCAGCGAACTATCATGTGTTACTAGAAAAGGATGGTAGTTTTTCTCTAAGTCAAGATGAACCTGTATGCCATTCGAGACCTTCTATAGATGTTTTTTTTGAATCAACAGTTCTAGCTATGGAAGGCCACCGAATCACAGGAGTGGTTTTAACTGGAGCTAATGAAGATGGGGCTTATGGTTTGAGCTGCATTGAAAAAGAAGGCGGAAATGTATTTGTCCAAAGCCCTGAAGAGGCGGAGTTTCCTTATATGCCTGAACAAGCCATAAAAAAAACTCAAAAACCGAAGGTTTTAAAAATTAACGAGATCGTTGAAGCGTTGAGTTCTGCATTGAAAGAAGGTCTAAATGAGTAAAACTAAGGTTTTAATTGTCGATGATTATCCTGAAAATATTAAGGCCTTGCATGGTTTAATTTCTCAGGAAAACATTGAGGTTTTTACATCGGAGAGCCCAGATCAAGCTTTAAAGTTACTGTCTGAAAATGACTTTGGATTAGCACTTATTGATGTAGAAATGCCAGGTATGAATGGATTTGAGTTGGCTCGGTTAATTAGAGGGGTGAATCGTCACAAGCATTTACCAATTATTTTTGTGACAGCTCATCAGCAAGACCAAAATTTTGTTTTTGAAGGCTATGATTCAGGAGCTGTTGATATTCTCTTTAAGCCCCTGGATTCGTATATTGTGAAAACAAAAGTGAGAGCTTTTGTTGAACTCAGTGAACAGAGAATCCTTTTGGAAGAGCAGGTTTTAGAACTCGATAGACTTCGTCATGTGGCTGAATCGGCAAACTCTGCTAAAACTCAGTTTTTAGCGAACATGTCCCATGAAATAAGAACCCCATTGGCTGCAGTTATGGGATTTGCTGATCAAATTGCTTCTTCGGATTTCCCTCAAGAAGAACGTAAAAAGTACAGTGATATGATCAGAAGGAATGGTGAACTGTTGCTACGTTTGATAGATGATATTTTGGATCTTTCAAAGATTGAATCCAATCAAATTGAATTTGAGGATAAAAACTTTCAACTGGATGAACTTTTATCAGATGTACGTGCCACCATGGCTAGTCGTGCTGAAAATAAGAATATTGAATTGAAAATTGAAAATAAAATAAAAGAAGAGAAAACTTATTTTGCTGACGATTTAAGGATAAAACAAATATTAATTAATCTTATTGGGAACTCTATTAAGTTTACTAAGACAGGTGGAGTTCAAGTTGTCGTCGATCTGGCTCATATTCAGTCTAATGATCAAAAAGATTATTTGAAAATAATAGTTTCTGATACTGGTGTTGGAATGACACAAAATCAAATTAAAAACATTTTCAAGCCATTCTCTCAAGGAGATAGTTCCATGAGAAGACAATTTGGTGGTTCTGGGTTGGGACTCACTATTTCTCGTCGTTTAGCCAATGCCTTAGATGGAGATATCATTGTACTTGATAGTCAACCAGGAAAAGGATCCACTTTTGAGATTACATTAGGGCTTCCTCATTCTGAGAAAAAATTGGATTCTAAAATTAATAATACTAAAAAAGAGACTCTGAGTGGCAATTTTGATGATTTAAATATTCTTGCTGTAGATGATGTTCATGATAATTTAATGCTGTTACGCCTGTATTTGCAAGATACCGGCGCAAAGCTTGTTGAGGCTCAGAATGGTCCAGAGAGTATTGCCAGGGTTAATGAAAAAGATTTTGATCTTATTTTGATGGATGTTCAGATGCCAGGCATGGATGGGCGTGAAACCACGCGTATATTAAGGCAAAAAGGTTTCACTAATCCCATTGTTGCTCTGACTGCCCACGCTGAGGCCTCTGAGCACAATAAATGTTATCAGGCCGGCTGTGATGCCGTTCTTACAAAACCCATCAATAAATCAAAGCTGATTGCAGAGATTTCTAATATTTTAAAATAAAGTCGCTGACTTACTTTAACTCTATTAATCTGTATTAGTGAAGCGAGCTTTGATTTATTATTGATTGGCATAGATTTAATTTGAAATGTTTAATGAATTTCTATTATCTCAGATAGGGTAAGTGCTGCTCAAGTGGTCAAAAAAGACAGGTCTTCTCTCAGAAGTATTGTCTGAAAATACGTCCATTTTTTGTTTTTAAGGTCTTTTGTAAGACATGAATTATTAAAGCCTGTAAGTTTTTTCACGTCTTTAAAGTGGAAAACTATATTATTTACCTATTTGTGGGTTGTGAAAGGCAAGTGTTTCCTATTCTCAGTCTCTATAGTAAAAAAGTATTTGGGGTTGTTAGTTTTTGTTTTGTCAAATTCCCTCTTTTTGGAAACGGAAAAACAGAGTTAACAGAAAATTAATTATTACATAAAGGAGAGAGTATGAATAAGCTAATCACTGTTTTAGTATTGTTGAGTATCACTTCCATAGCGCAAGCCGATATTATCAATTGCAGTTTTACAGAGCCTTTTTATAGCACACAGTACAGTATGGTTCAGCAAAGTCTTAAGATTCAAGATTATGAAGGTAATGTGAGAGTGATTAAAAATGTTTCCTTTCAGATTATGGGAAGAGGTCACTTTGAACTTTGGGATGCCAATCGTAATGTTTTACAGGTTTTAAGGCTTAATTTTCAAGGTACAGATGGTATGAGTGATAATGTTTATCCTTACACAGTTCGTTCTTCCAGTGCTGTTTACAATTCAGGGGCCAACTATGGTTGGGGTGGTTGTTCCTCTAATTTCCTTCACATAGAAAATAATAATTAAATTAATAGTGCCATTGATTATGGCATTCTGAAGATTCATGTAAGGGGATTACCGACTGGGAGTTCCCTTTTTATTTGCTTAAGGGTATAGTAAATCCTTTTTCAGTTGATACTGGAGAGCCTGAATGTCTCTATTTAATTATTGATATTATGATTTGGCTCAGAGATATTTAACCTATTCAATTGAATTTTAATTTCTGACTTCAAGTTGAGTGTTTGTTTGAATGATCTTGATTTTTTATAGCTATTCATTTTAAATAAAGACTCAACCTCTATTGGGAAATAGTCCTGAAGAACTTCTTTAAATTATGACTTCTTTAAAAAAACGATGGATACCTATATTAAATTTGGCTTGGCCTTTAATTATCGCCAATAGTTTTTGGAATATTCAATTAATTATTGATCGTATGTTTTTAGGGGCTCATTCTATGGAAGCTCTGGGAGCGGCCATGGCCGTTATGGGAGTTTTTTGGGTACCCATGGCCTTACTGCAACAGACCTCTAGCTATGTAACTACATTTGTGGCTCAGTATCATGGCGCTCAAAAAAATGCAGAAATTGGTGCTAGCCTTTGGCAATCCATCTATGTGAGTGTCTTTGGTGGGATTCTTTTTTTAGGATTGAATCTACTTTCTCCCACTTTCTTTTCATTAATGGGACATTCCTCGGTAATGCAAAGACTTGAGGTGGATTATTTTAATTCCCTAGCTTATTCGGCCTTACCTACGGCTTTAGTAGCCGCTGTTAGCGGTTTTTTTACAGGTCTGGGGCGTACCAAGGTTGTCATAATAATTAACTTTATAGGTCTGTTTTTTAATTTAATTTTTGATTACCTTTTAGTTTTTGGGAATTTAGGTTTTCCCGAACTTGGAATTGTAGGAGCTGGCTATGCCACTGCTGTGGGGGCCTACTTTGCAGCTGTTGTGGGATCTTTGTTAATTTTTAAAAACTCTCAGTATGAAATATATAGATTTAAAGAACAGTGGAAATGGGATAGTGGTCTTATTCAGCAGTTTTTAAAGTATGGATTTCCCAGTGGTTTGCAATGGGCTTTAGAGGGAATTGCCTTTACCACTTTTCTCATAATTATGGGGCGTCTTCCAAATGGAGAGGCCGCATTAGCGAGTTCAAGTATTGCAGTCACCTTAATGATGCTCTCTGTATTACCAACAATGGGAATTGCCCAAGCCGTATTAACATTAGTGGGGCAAAAAATTGGTGAAAAAAATGTATCGCAAGCTCAAACGTTAACTTGGGATGGTGTCTTTATATCCTTTATCTATATTTTTTCGGTGGCCTCTACATTTTGGCTTTTCCCTGAATTTTATTTATCTTGGTTTAAAAATGAAGATAATTTGTCTTTGTGGAATGATGTGCAATTTCTCGTCCCGAAAATATTAGAAATTGTGGGAATTTTTATTTTGTTTGATTGTATTTATTTGAATATTTCTTTTGCTTTGAAAGGGGCGGGCGATACGAGGTTTGTATCTTATGTGGCTCTCATAGTGCCTTGGCCCTTTATGGTCTTGCCGACCTATTTATTAATGCATACTGAGAATGCCATTATCAATTCTTGGAGATTTATTATTTTATATATGATTGTTTTAACGGCTATTTTGATTTTTAGGTTTAGACAAGGTAAATGGCAATCAATGAGTGTGATGTAAAAGTCAAGTCGGACTAACTTCGCTGTGCTCAGGATAAGATTTTTTAGGTGATAAACATTTTCCTGATCCTATGGTCTTCCCAGGTGTTTTTCTTTTGAAGTAAATTGTCATCCTGAGAGTAGCAAAGGATCTTTCTAAAACGTTTATTAAAAATAAAGATACACTAAATAATAAGAGAAAAAATCAATAAAAGTTATAATTGAATAAAAGTCTGGGATAAATAAAAAAAGCCCTCTGATCTCAGAAGAGATAAGAGGACTTTAGGTTGTATCTTAAGCTGTTTGAGCCGCTGTTTGTTCTACTATGGATTGGGCAATCATAGGGTGAACAAGCTGTCGACTGATATTTGTTCTTGATGTTTTCCAGTTATCTAACTGGACATGCATTTTTCTTTCGACAAGTTTCAGGGCAGGGTAGAGATTTTCACTGGCTGATTCTCCTGAAAATGAAATGACAGAAGATTTTATCTCACAGCGAGTTCTGAATAAAACCTGACCTTTTGAAACCTCAAGTCGAATGGCAGAATCACTCGGAGCCTCACAATGAAGTCGATCGAGAAGGCTTCGGATCAACTGTTCTTCTTTTTTTGTCGGTTCAAAACCTTTGTAGTGAACTCGAAAATCGTATATTTCCATACATCCTCCTTTGCTAGATCTGAGAATATAAGAATCATTTTTAATTTCTTCATAACTTTTTAAAGCACAATCAATAATGATTTTTTTAAACTGGGAAGAACGAACGTCAGGTAGTCCCAGTCATCAGAGTGAGACAAAACTCATTCTCCCAGACATAATTTATTATAGGAAAAATCAACATTAGAATCCATTGAATTCTTAAATGTGTACAAATTTAAAATAATATCAATACCAGGCAAAATAAGCCTTATGTGTCTGTATAAACACTTCAGAGCTTGAAATTGACGATCTAGTCGATGTGTTTAGTTCTCTTTAAAATTGTGTTTCTGAGAGCGCACAAGTAGGATTTAAGAAATAGTCTTTAGCGTTATGTGGGGTGATTTTTAGATTAAAAGATTCTTTTTTTGTTTAACTTTTTGTCGTCTTTTCTTAGCCGAAAAGTAGGATGAGAACATTTATGAGTAAGACCCAATCCTCTTGTGACTTAGTTATTTATTCAAGAGAGGTCTATGGCTAGACTCATTTACAAGAAACTATCAGCTTTAAGCGACACTGTTGAGTCAATGACAAGGACCTGGTGTTATGCCTGTGAAATCAACAGAGAATCATGTAACACCCAAAGTAACTTTTTAATTGTGGGTATGAGAGGTAAAAGATAAGTTAATTCAGGTGTATAGGTGAATTAATGCAAGTGTCGATCTAAGTCCTGTGGAGAAAGTAGACTTTTTAACCCATGGAATTCGCCTTAAAAAAATCTGATATTTGTTGCTAAAAATGGAGGTCAAGGGATGAGATGGCTACCAAATAGATACAAAGAATAATAATATCTTGAAGATGGTGAAGAAAAAATTAGAACCTATTGGCTGGAGAGAAGTGGTAAAAATTCCTCAGCTAACAAGGCGAAAAATAAAAGCTAAAGTGGATACTGGGGCTAGAACTTCGGCTTTGCATGCAACAGAAGTCAAATTTACTAAAAATGGTAGGACAGAATTCGTTCATTTTAAAATCCATCCCGATCAGGATTCGGCAAAGCCAGTGGTGACATGTAAAGCAAAAGTTCACTCCAAGAGAAGAGTGAGAAGTTCCTCGGGACATGTTAGCCTTAGGCCCGTTATTTTACTTGAGTTAAATATTGGTGAGCATGTCTTTGAAACGGAGTTTACTTTAGTCAATCGTGATCTTATGGGTTTTAGAATGCTCATTGGTCGCAAAGCACTTAAAGGACGATTTCTAGTTAATAGTGGACGTTCCTATTTACATAAAAAAACAAAGGAAAAAAAATAATGAAGTTTGGAATTCTCTCTCGCAAAAAATCTCTTTATTCTACTAGCCAACTTGTGCGAGCCTGCGAAAAGAGAGGGCATCAGGTTGAGGTGATTGACCCACTGAAGTGTTATATGAATATCAATACTCAAAAACCAGTGGTTTTATTTAAGGATCGCACTCTCGATGATTTCGATGCCATTATTCCAAGAATTGGAGCTTCCATTACATTTTATGGTACGGCTGTTGTTCGTCAGTTTGAAATGGGTGGGATTTTTTCTGTTAATGAGTCCGTGGCGATTTCTCGCTCAAGAGATAAATTGCGTGCTTTACAAATCTTAGCGAAGAAAAAGTTGGGACTACCCACAACAGGTTTTGCCCATAAAACTCAGATGTCTGATGAACTTATAAAATTAGCGGGTAACGCTCCGGCTGTGATCAAAATTTTAGAGGGAACTCAAGGTAAAGGTGTTGTTCTCGCGGAAACAAAAAAAGCGGCCATCAGTGTGATTGATTTATTGGGGCGCGTGAATTCTCCTTTTTTAGTACAAGAGTTTATTAAAGAAGCCGGTGGAGCGGATATTCGATGTTTTGTTATCAAGGATAAGGTGATTGCTGCTATGAGGAGGCAGGGACCAGAAGGAGAGTTTCGTTCCAACCTTCATGGTGGAGGTACAGCTGAAATCGTTAAAATCACACCTGAAGAAAGAATGGCTGCCGTTAAAGCTTCCAATGCTATGGGCTTGAACGTGGCAGGGGTCGATATTCTAAGATCTGACCGTGGACCACTTATTATGGAGGTTAATTCTTCACCAGGACTGGAAGGTATAGAAAAAACAACGGGTCTTGATGTGGCCGGTAAGATCGTTGAATTCACCGAGAAAGCAGTGGCTGAAAAGAAATCCACGCGCACGAGAGGTAAAGGGTAGTACCAATGTCTGTTTTAAAAATCTGTGGGGAAAAGTTTCTTCCTGGGGATCGACGAGTTGTTCAAGTGGACGTGGGACGACTTTATGACTTTACTGAAATGAACATTCCAGTGGAAGTGATTCGAGGTCCAAAACTCGGGCCCGTTCTGTTTTTATCTGCCGCTATTCACGGCGATGAGATTAATGGGGTGGAAATTATTCGCCAGGTGATTAAGAAAGTCGATCCTGGAAAATTAAGTGGAACAATTTTAGCGGTACCGGTTGTTAATGTTTTTGGTTTTAATTCTAAATCGCGTTACCTTCCCGATAGAAGAGACTTGAATCGTTCTTTCCCTGGAAACATGAAAGGTTCTCTGGCTTCGCAGATGGCTAGGATATTTATGAAAGAAGTGGTTTTAAAGTCCACTCACGGAATTGATTTTCATACTGGAGCGATCCATCGCTATAATATTCCTCAAATTAGAGCCTCAATGGAGAGTTCAAAAACAAAGATGATGGCGCGAGCTTTTGGGGCCCCCGTTGTTTTAAACTCCTCTATCAGAGATGGATCATTGAGAGCGGCCGCTCAGAAAAAAGAAATACCCATTCTTCTCTTTGAGGGAGGAGAGGCTTTACGTTTTGATGAGTCAGTCATCAAAAGTGGTGTGCAGGGTTGTTTTAATGTGATGGAAGCCATTGGTATGCTCCCTCGAAAAAAGAAGAAGAAAAAGAATGAAGTTGTTTTCGCAAAAGACAGTTATTGGGTCAGGTCCACTCATGGTGGTTCAATGAGTGTGTTTAAAAAAGCAGGTGATCGCGTGCAGGAAGGTGAGGTTTTAGGAATTGTACAGGACTTATTTGGTCGTATGCAATTTGAGATAAAAGCTGAAGAGCCAGGGATTATAATAGGAAGAAATCGACTGCCTTTAATTAATAAAGGAGATGCTCTTTTTCATATAGCAACAATACGCTCTAAGGCGAGGCATTCTGAGAAAAAGTTTATTGTTACACCTTAGAAGCTATCCAAAAAAAATTGATTTTACGTTTTTTTTAGCCAAGAGTCTCTTGAAATGCTTTGTTCTTTCGGTATGGCTTAAGACGTTTTTTGAGATGCTTATACAGGGTGCCTTTCAATTAAAACTTGTCTGAAACTATCAATGATCCTTGTTTTTAAAGGGTCTCTTAAAATAAGTTTTTACTTATCACCTTTGCCGTTTAAGCAATTGTTATGACCGTATTCATCAAGCTCATTTGAAATTACATTGTAGTAAGTAAGGATATCCTCACCATTACTAAGATATTCTTCCTCATTGGAAGCGAGGTCAGGGTCAAGATTATAAGTGCGACTTTCTCCCGAACTATATTCAATGGTAATGTAACGAGATTGGCTGGAAGCACTTTCACGTGTGCCTGTAGAAATGGTACCAGAGTTTAAAAGTAGCTCGATTTGTAGCATATGTTCAGAGACACGAGTATCGTCTGCACCTCGTGTGAGGCCATAGACACATTGCTCTTCACCGTTGCCAATATAAATATCTTGTCTTGCGCTGGTCCAAGAAATTCTACTTTCATCCATTTGTAGGTGGATTTCGTTAGCGCCACTCGTAATTCCTGGAGCGGGTGCTGGATTGTCTCCACCGCCATTATTTTTACTTCCACAACTGATAAGAGTTGCGGTCAAAATTCCACTTAAAGTTAATTGAATGGCTTTTTTCATAGAGATCTCCATAGATCTATTACTATCTCTTGTTCATTAATTGAGTCGATCATTCATGTCATCGTAAATGGCAACAAGAACTTTAATTCCACTGACAGTTAAAGAACCATTACTTAAATATTCAGGATCGGCTTCGCCGTTTTTAGAAAGAAAACTTGGAACCTGCCCACGGTAGTCGAGTTTGCCTCCAGATAAACAGCTTGTAGATCGTAATCCTGCAAAAGTTTCATAGAGACATTTTGAGTTTTCACGGTAAAGGCGAATGCATCCACCAGAATCTCTTCTTCCTAATACAGAGGTTTTGTATGTTCCGTGAATGGCAACGCCGGTATTGTTCCCATTCTGATAGGAGTGAAAGAGAAACATAGTTTCGTACATGTTCACGTTATCAAATTGTCGTGAAGAATATTCTGGTGTAAAGCGGTCCTGTCTAGGGTCGAGTTTAAAGACTCCAGTGGGAGTTGCTATTTTCTCTCCACATGGCACTCCTGAAGAAATAGGCCAGGTTTCAATGAGATCCCAGTCACTAAGAGTGTTGGATCCGTTGCTTTCATTGCGTACTAAAATTTGCATTCTTTGGGCCGAACTGTTTTGTGGATCCCCATTTCTACGGTCTGCCACATTGATTAAGACAACCATATCGAAAAACTTTAAAAGGGGTTGGTCACTATTGGTTGATGGATCATAAATTCTACGATCCACTATATCCATAATCTCGGATTTCGATTGTCGCCAGCTGCCTCTTAAGGGGTACATTTGTCCAAGGCTAGGGTACTGGTGTGGGAAGTAATCTAAAACTTGTCTTTGATTTTGAACAGAGTAACTATTAATAGGTTGTTGGTATTGACTAAAACGGGGAGTGTCCGGTGAGGGAATATCATTGGGATCACACTCTCCAAATTCTCTTTCAATAAGTGCAAGTCCACCTTCTGATTCCTCTATAATACTGGGTTCATTTAAAGCGGGGTCATGCTCATTTGAACAGGCTGTTAAAAATAACGAGCCATAGATCATTGTGGCTCCAAGAACTGTTAAAAATTTAAAATAAGACGGCTTTTTCATACGTCTAACTAGTACATTTATTATGCCAATGTTTTAAAGTGAGCACTTAATTTATCTAAGTTATTACAGTGACTTAGGAATCCCCCTTTTGTTGGTGCCCTTATATTAAGGGCATAGAGACAGGTTTTGACAATATTTGTCTCTCATCTGTCTAGGGAGTGCACATCTCAACAAGAATAGGATGTTTAGATAAGGATTCTTTTTAATTCCGCTTTAGTTAAGTTCGAAGTGAGGCGAAAAGAAGAAGCTAGATCAACGATACTCCGTTGAAGCTGTCAACGAAGCTGAGAACTTTAAAGCGGTATTCCTCAACAAGAGGCTTTATAATAGCCTCTGAGTATTAGATGATTTTTTCAACAAAGATGGGCTTACCTTCAAGAAGGTAGGCCTCATTATAGGTGGCTTTAGACATAGCCACTTCATGATCGGCTAACTGAGGGTTGGTTTTCGCTTTTACATGAAAAGAGCGCAATCCGCCAAGCCACCAACGACTGTCAGACATATAAATAATATCTCCATCCTTAGCCTTTAACTTTTCCATCACGCCGGTTGAGAGTTCAATCCAATCGTTGTCGACCGAAGGAGTCTCTTTAGCTGATAGTCCATAAACTTTTTCTCCCAATTCATGATTGGGAATTCCACCATCTTTATAGGAACTCATCGCACTATCCAATGTGTCTATGGTTAGACCAGTCACATCCTTGTCCGACTTTTCGCTAGTAAGAAGTGTAACCACATAACCAATGATGGCAGTGATAATCATTCCAAAAAGAGCTCGGAAATAAATAAAGTCTCCATCCACAGGACCTGATAAAAACCATGAGAGAGGCTTGATAGGGCTTGGGAACCAAACAGTCACAACCGTAATCAAGCTACCAAAGATCATGGAGACACAGGCTGCTATAGAGTTAAATCTTTTCCAAAAAGCACCCATAAAGATTGTGGTTACTATGGCAGGAATAATAATCATAATCCCTTTATAGTGAATGGACATTAAGCTTCCCTTTTGAGTGTTGAACCAGATAACTAAAATGGTTCCAATCACAGTGGTTATGATGGAGGCCCAGCGAGCCGCCAGTAAATAATGTTCATCCGAAGCTTCGGGTTTAATCAAGGGTTTATAAAGGTCGTAAATACCAATCGCGGCACAGGCATTGATAAGGGTATCAATCGTGGACATGAGGGCTGCCATAAGGGCTGCTACGATAAAACCAAAAATCCAAGGGTTTTGATGGACGGTTGTCCAACAAACCACAATGAAAGTGTGGAAAGTATTTTCAATATTTACAAAATCATAACCTGCTAAGGCTCCACCAGTGACCGCTTGTTTAATGACAAGTGATTTACCAATCCAACCAATAGCACCCACAATAATAGCTGAAACAGGAAGAGTGACCATCACATTAAAAAATGCCGCTTTACGACCTTCATGCACACTTTTGATGGTGAGGTATCGCATAAGGAAACCTTGATTCATAAAAGTAAAAGCAATACTTCCAGCTAAAGCTTCGCCCCAAAAAAGGCCAGCAGAGTTAAATTTTGGGTTTTCACTTAAGTGGACAAAAGGCAGTCGGTGGGAAACGGGGAGGTAAGACCACCATTCATCGAATCCACCAAGGGCGTAAATTCCTGCGAAAATAGCTAAGAAACCAGCGATGTAAAGCATCACTCCTTGAAAGAGGTCAGTGAAAATGACAGCCGTTTGTCCTCCGAATGTGACATAGGCTCCAAGAAACATAGCTAATAAGGGAACACTGTAGAGTTGGGGAACTTGAAACATTCCTTCAAGGGCGACACCGATGGTGTAGAGATTGTAGCCGATATAAAAAAACATATAGGCTAAAATAATAGTGAGAGAAATGTAACGAGCAGCACTGTTGAAACGTCTTTCAAAATACTCTGGGACGGATTTGATTCGAGCAAAGTAAATAATAGGAAGCCAACCGAAGATAAAGAAAGGAGCCAGAAACCAATCATTAAGATAGGTCATAGTGGAACTCATTCCGGTATTATACCCTTGCTCTGAGTATTTTAAGTAACTGTAGGAACCAATACCGGTTGCCACCATACTGGCTGCTGGAAGCCACCATGAGAAACGGTTACCAGAGTAAAAGAAGTCATTGATGTTTTTATTAAAGCGAGCGAAATAGCCACCAAATAAAGTAATCACGGCCACATAAACAATGGCGACGATAGAAATAGCGACAACGGCTCCACGAGTTAATTCAATCCCAAACGATCCCATTATTGTCCTCCCAAATAGGGAATAGAGAGTGCCAAGTAAATCCATACGGCATGAAGTATTGCAAAATAGAAAAAACCACCCACAACAATTTTAAACCAAAAGTTGTCGCGCACTCTATCGAGTCGGCAAGCTCCCGTTTTTAAAACAAGAAGGAGTCCTGAACCCGTGTAGAAGAATCCAAAACCATAGAGATAAAGATAACTGGTCCATGGATTATCGGCGCCAAGAGTTTGAACTAAAATTCGGGGAAAGAAAAAAGCAAAAACAAGAAAAAGTGGCAGCATTAACCACCATTTGAGATTATGACCCTCGGATGACCGCGCGTGCTGGTTCATGAACTATCTCCTTCCCTTCGGATGAGAAATTTATGTACCAGACATTAAAGCGTCCAGGCTAACGATTCTCCTTGTTGATGCATCATATCGCCTTGAAATTAGCATAAGGTGCTTAATTATCTAGCACCAAGAGAAGGCTCTTGCTTGTGAATAAGTCATGGGAGGAGGACTGAGACTTTATTTAGAGTTACGATTGATCACTCGAAACACTTCCGTTTCCGACCAAGCCTCTTTGAGTACATTTTTGTGAGAAGCTCTAACTCTTAGAAAATAGACGCCCGGTTCAAAAACTTGGTTAACGACGGCGCGATTCTTATCCCTAACTCTTTTCTTGTAGACAAGTTCGGTCATCTCGGCATTTTTTGAAATCTCAACCTCAAAGGCTCTAGCCTTTTCAAGGTAAGTCCAGTTGAGAACAATAAAAAGAGGGGACTTGTCGAGAGATATAAATGTTTTGCGAGGAGCAGGGGAGGTAATGATGGGTATGGCTCTCAGTGCCTGCCCACCCTCACTACTTTCTTCGTTGGAGATGCTCGCTAATTTTTTAGCTTTTTGATACCAGTCAACGGTCTCGGTATTTGAGCTCATCCATTTTTTTGTTTCAGGGTCGACCACGCGAACTTTCCACTTAAGATAACCAGAGTTATTTTGTAATTCGAGCTGGTTATCAGTTACGATTTTTTTAATCTCTTTATTGGATTTTTTATCGGTTGAGTAAGTGACTTGATACGCTTGGGCGTAGGGCACAGCTTCCCATGTAAGAACTTGGGTGTTTTCCTCTTCGTTGGATTGAGTTTTTAGACTTTCTTGTTTTGGTGTGGGGAAATAAGTGGTGACTTTGCCGACGGCTGGTTCAGCAATAGCAATACCTTCATCACTTTCTGGAACAACTCTAAAAAAAGTTTTCCCAAGCTTTAAATTGGTTAATTCCAGTTGATTTTCTTCAGTGATTTTTTCTTCTCTAATATTGGAGAAATCTTCTTTATCAGAAACCTGTACCTTATATTGTGTGGCCTTATCGTGATTTTTCCATTCTAGTTTTATCGGTTTTTCGTCAAGTTCAAATGAGCGATCAGGCAAAACTTTTGAAAAGTCATTCTCGCTCAGTTGGTAAAGCATACTCTCTCTTGCTAGACTAAGCGGTTTTGATTTTTTGAGATATTGTATTTCGAGATTTGCCAAAGCTTTTTTTGACCACTTTGACTGCATACCTGTTTCATCAATTCCTTTAACTCTCCAGAAAAAATTCCCACTTTGTCCATGTTTGAATAAGTAAGGTGATTGTGAAACTTCTGAGCGAGATAAAACTTTTTTAAAGTCGGGGTCGTTTGAAACTTGTACAGAGTATAAAGTCCACTGATTATAAGGGTCTTTCCATTCAAGATTTATAGCCGTTTTTTGACCTTCGTAGATCTTAGCTTTTTTACTAACAACTTGACGAAGAGAGAGGCCATTTTCTTGTAATTCTGTAAACCCAGACTCTGGCTTATAATTTTTTTGATCAGAAACTTGCGATAAGGTGACATCTTCTTTGCCATCATTATCTTTATCAAGATCTAGCACGTCGATTTCTGGTTCCGCTTCTTTGGTCGCTTTTTTAGCAATACGTATGCTTCCTTTTGACGTGTCGATTGCTTGTTTTTTACCATTTTTAACAACATTAATCTTTACATCTTTTGATTTAATATTAGCAAGAAGTTGTCCATGTTGCAGGTCTAACTGTAGCACACCATTTTTTTTCGATAAGACAATGAGTGAATCTGATTCGACAACAATTTCACCACCGGATTTTAATCGAATTTTAGCAACCGAGTCAGAGCCCGTAAAAATCCAGTCATTCTCATAAACAGTTTCATTTTGAGTGGCGGGGTACCAAAGTAAGCTTTTGCTAAACTTTCTTTTTACTCTGTTTTGAACTTGGTAAATTTCACCAATAGCATTTTGACCTTCGAGCAGAGGGTTATTGAAGGTTATATCATGGATAAGCCACCCAAGGAGTAATAGGGCACAAATTGCAGTTATACTAACAATCCATTTATCTGATTTTTCTAGTCTGTTCTTTTTAGTCAATGCATTCTCCTTAAGACTTGATCGGCAGAGATGTAACGAATCTCACTAGACCAAGGGATAGAAAATAAAAATAAAGATGAGGCCGTTAGTTTTTTAACAAATGTGCCGACAAGTGAATTATGAAAATAAAAATGAGATCACTATCAATTAAGAATAAAATCCTTTTGGTGTTGTCAACATTGCCAGTTGTATCTATTTTGTTGATTGTTGTTATGGCAACGAATCTTTTTGAAGATGATAAGTTAGCTTATGTTTACGATACAGCTTTATCTGCTGCTAGAGCAAAAGCTTCAACTGTGGATTCTCAAATTAACAGTTACATTCAGTCTTTGAAGGCCATTAACTCAAATTTCGATCCTGTTGTTAAAAAATTATCTAAAAATGGTACCTCTTATTTTCAATCAGAAGGTGATCTAAAATCTTTTCAAAGTTTTAAGTGGAATGGGAAGGACTTTGATTCTCTGTACAATATTAGTAAGGATTTAGAGTTTTCTGAAAGTGAAAAGAATTCTCTGAACACTCTTTTACAAGAGACTTGGTACACGGGTTTTACAATTGGGGTTTCTCAAGATTATCCCATGCATCTCTATTTATTAGCTAAATCTGGCAATATTATATCTGTCATTTTGGTAGAGAATACTAATTTCTTCTCACTTTTTGGTGAGGGATCTGGAAGTGACAATTACTTATTTCATTCTATGAGAGGTCGAGTTGCTGGACAAAGCAAGCATCAAAATTTAAAAAAATATTTAGACAATAATGTTTTTGATAAAAAGTTCCATGAGGGTACTAGTGAGACTAAACTTGGAAAAGTAACTTATTTGGCCTCCTACTCAAAAGTGGGAAAAGCTCATCTTTATGTGGTCTCTTTAGTAGATAAAGAATTAGCTCTTGCGGCCGTAAAAACTTTGATGAAAAGATCAATTATTTTTGCTGGGCTAATTTTATGCTGTCTTGTTTTGGTCGGTGTTTTTGCTTCTAACTCATTGACAGTGGCTTTAAGGAATTTGGCAGAGGCGACAAGTCAGATCATGGATGGAGATTTTACTGTTCGTGTTGATGAAAAAAATGATGATGAGATTGGAGCCTTGGCCAAAAGCTTTAATAAAATGACTGAAGAGGTCTCTAGACTATTGGAGAAAACAGCTGAAAACGCTCGAATGGAAGCCGAGCTACAGACTGCTCATACTGTGCAAGATACTCTATTCCCTCGTAATGATGCTCGAATTGGACCTATTAATATTTATGGTAATTCCGTGCCAGCTTCAGAGTGTGGTGGAGATTGGTGGTATTACAGTCAAGTGGGTAATAAAGTCTATCTTTGGATTGGAGATGCCACTGGACATGGAGTGCCGGCAGCACTATTGACGAGTGCGGCACGAGCGGTGGCCTCTGTTATTGAGGGTATACCAGATATTACTCCAGCCAAAGCTCTTTCTATTTTGAATAAAGCTATATACTCGACATCAAAAGGGGAAATGATGATGACATTTTTCCTTGCGGCCATTGATTTAGATACTCATGAGATGACCTATTCCAATGCCAGTCATGATCCTCCGTTTTTATTGAGTCATGAAGTGGAAGGGAACCCTAAGAGAAAAGATTATCACCCTCTCATGGAAAATAATAATCCTAGGCTTGGGGAAAATCCTGAATCGGAATACAGCAATCATTCGATGAAAATTAGTCAGGGTGATAAATTGATTTTCTATACTGATGGAATCGTCGATGTTAAAAGTCCCGATGGAGATTTGTGGGGAGAGAGAAGGTTTTTAAAAGCCTTAAATCAAATTAATTCCCAAGAAGTCAATATTACGGTTGAAAGTGTTTTTGATAACCTTAATGACTTTAGAAAAGAAACACCGCTTGATGATGATGTGACTCTTGTACTTGTTGAATTTGATCATAAAAAGGCGGCAGCTTAATGAGTGAAGACCATAAGAATGTTGTTTATCTTAAAGATATTGTCAAAGGCTTTACTGGAAGTCTAAAGGATAAAATTGTTGTTGGTTCCGATATTAAACCTGAGGAGGCGGTGAATTTAGCAGTTTCTCATACGCCTATTCAAGTTGTTGCCAACGGCTTTGATGAACTTCGAGTTGTTAAAATAAAAGACGATGTGGATCATTTCTTAGAAAACCCAGGGGAAAGTCTGATTGAAATTACTGAAGATATTAGCATGAGATTCCAACAGAAGTTTTTTGGTCACTCTAATAAAAATGATTTTTTAACACAAGTAAAACAGTTTTTGAGTAGTGGTAAATTCAGAAGAGTACGCGATGATCTTTATTTAATATCAGATGAACTTTTTACTAACTTTGCTAAGTCGGCAACTGATAATAACAAATCAATGAGTTTTGGAATTGATGCTAATGACGATACGGTGGTTCTTTATTGTCGTGATCATTTTGGAACTTTAAACCCCAATGATATGCTTGCTAATATGCAGAGATGTTTTGATCAAGGTGTTAAGAATGCCATCAAAAAAGATGAAAACTCAGGAGCTGGAATTGGAAGTTATTTGATCTATACTTTGGGTGTGGGACTAGCTATTACAGTGAGTCCTGGAAAAGGATCTTTGGTCGTGGTTTGGATGCCTAGAACAGCCCATCATGAAGATCGTATTGATATGAATAAGAGTTTAATTATAATAGAGGCTAAGGAGTCTTAAGTATGTCGTTTCAAGTAAATAATTCTGAAATTGATGGAAAACCTTGTTTTCTATTTTGTGGCCCTATTGATGAAGAAGCACAGTTTCCATCTGTAGATGGTATGGCAGCTCAAGTTGTCGTTGATTTAAAAGAAGTTTCTTCGATTAATTCGGTAGGGATTCGAGCTTGGATCATGTGGTTTTCTGAATTCCAAGATACTCATTTTACCTTTGTTAATTGTCCAAAAGCTTTGGTTATGCAGATGAATATGGTTGAAGGCTTTCTGCCTCCTAAGTCTGAAGTGCAATCGCTAGAGGTTCCCTTTTACTGCGAAGACTGTGATGAGGAAAAAGAAGTTCTTTTTCATGTCGGACAAGAAATTCAAGTGGAAAATGGTCAAGTTAAGTTAAACTACGATAAATCTAAAATTTGTGGTGGTGACTGTGATCCTGAGTTGGATGTTAGCGAAGTTAAATTCTTCCGATTTTTAACTCAAAAATCAACGGACCAAGCGGCTTAATTTTAACTAGGGACTTGTGAAGTAAGTCCCTTATGAGTCATCCTGGCAATCTTAAAAGTAATTCTTTTTAAGCTAATACCCATTAGTTAAGCTCCCAGTTTCGTTGACAGAATCGTCGGTGGTGCTATTCACACAGCTTCCTACTTGTACCTGACTGAGAACTTAGTAAGGTGGTATTAAAAAGAGTTCTTAGCTGATGACCATTATTCTACAAACTATCAAGTTTAATCAAAATGAAAAAAATGACATTATAGCCTTAGTTCTATTCTCATTGACTCTCGTTGCAATGATTCAAGTAGGAATATTATTGTTTGTTTAGAAAAGATAAAATACTCTCTCCTTGTGGAGCCCATTAAGAAGAGTATCGATAATTGCTTCAGTTTTTGCGGTCAGAGGTCATTGATGAGTCTAAGTGTGAAATTCGGAATTATATCCATTATATTTTTAACTGGTTGTGTAACATCGACGCCTTATCAGCCGGCTGATTATCTTGGGAATGGTTACAAGGATGTTCAACTCACGGATAATAAGATGAGAATTTCATTTAAAGGTAATAAAGTGACTGAGAGAGAAACAGTTGAAACCTATCTTTTTTATAGAGCGGCTGAGGTAACCCAGGATAAAGGGTTCCGTTTTTTCCGTTTTACACACTTTGAGACAGATCGAATGTCAGAAACAGAAAGTATGTCTCCTGCATTTTATGGATTTTATCCAAGAGATAGGAGAAGATTTCCATACTATGTTTATGGGCCCAACCAGCCTTATGGGGGGACAGTCACTCATAATGAATTTGAAGCTGTGGCTTTTGTTAGTATGGCTATGGATCTCAAAAAAGGCGATGAAGAAAGTTATTATCAGGCCTCTCAAGTGATCAAAAATCTTCAATCAAAAATAAAAAAGAAAGAGCTTAAAGAGGAATAGTTTTACATTAAATCCTTTCAAATCTTTATATTGTTAATTTTTGGCTCAATCGGTTTTAAAAAAATGATAATTTTTTCTAGGGCTCAGTATTCTTTTTTAGGTAGGATAAACCTTTATGCTCGTTGCATTATTTATTTGACGTTTCATGTATATTCTAGAGTTCTGTGAGATTTAAAAAAAGGACAGTTGGTCCATCTTCTTGACTCTGTTGAACTTTTCATAAGTATTGGTGTACAACCAATGTATGAAAATTATCGAAATTGCTTTTCCTGGAATTGTTTTTTTTTCCAGCCTGTCACTTTTGGTGATGGGAACTGAGCAATTTCGACTTTTCCTAAAAGAAAAACATCAACGCTCAAAATATTTAGGGATTTTTTGCCTGATAAGTGGTTTTTTTGCGCTTAATGAAGTGATTATATACTCCAATGCTTTTCCCGTTGAGTATGGTCGTAATTTTATTTTGTGTTTTCAGTTTTTACTTTTTTTAGGTCTTTTTTATTACATGAAAAGTCTTAGTTTTTTCATTGTTGTGCCTAAATGGCTTAAATATTTCTATTATCGTTCCATGATGCTATTTATGTTGTTGGCAATTCTTCCGCCAATAGCCTTGTTTGTCTTTGGCAAACATATTTATTTTAACCCCGATCATATCTATGTAACCGGTAACTTTTTTTCTGATGCCTATACGGCGCGTATGGGTCAACCCTATATTGCTCCTCTTGCTGTTTTAAGTTTATTTAGTGTAGTTCATTCTGTTACGAGTGTGATTTTACTGATACGGGTTTTTAGATCTTCAAAGGATTGGTTTTTAATTATTGGATTTGCAGTTAATATCGTCGCTTGCGCTATGGAATTTTTTGTTCTTCCTCTTACGGTTGATTACTATGTTCCAATGTCATTTGTCGCAAATTTATTTGAAGCCATTAGGATGTGTTATTTATCCTCACGTGAGGATCTAGTTGGTCGAGAGAGTTGTGATTTGTCATCTGTAGTTAAAGATGAGAATTCCTATAGGGATATAAGTATTGATGAAGAAAAGATTGAATCTTTGGGGGCCTCTTTAGTGTCTTTGATGGAAAAAGAAAAACTCTACCTCAATCCCAATTTAAAAGTGAGTGATCTTGGCTATAAACTTCGGGTACCAGACTATTTGATTTCGCAAGGCATACGATTTGCTCTTAATAAAAATTTTTATCAATGGGTTAATGAGTATCGTGTAAGGGAAGTACAAAAGAGACTTCGTTCCGATGTTTATAAAGATAGAACAATAGTTGATATTGCATATGAATCTGGTTTTAACTCAAAATCATCTTTTAATTCTGTGTTTAAGAAAATAGTGGGCTGCACACCATCAATCTATAGAGAAAACAATGTTCCTGAAATCAATTGAAGTTATCTATCCAGGAATAAGTTTTTTTTGTTTTGTTATTCTTTTGTGTCTTAGCTTTTTACAAATAAGACTTTATTTAAAGTTTAGATTTAAAAGGTCGAAATATTTATCTTTATTTTGTTTTTTGTCTAGTATTTACACTGTTAATGTAACAATCGTTTATGGAGAGTTGCTTTCTGTAGAGGCGACTCGTTTCTTTGTTATTGGTTTTCACTTTATTCTGTTTATCAGCTATTATTATTACTTAAAGTCTCTCAGTTTTTTCATTATGATTCCTCGTTTTTTGAGGAAAATCTACTTTAAATCAATGTTTTTATTTGCAGGGCTGTCTTTGTTCCCTCCAATATTTTTATACGTATTTGATATTCATATTTACTTTGATCCTAATAGTCTTTTTAAGACGGGAAACTTCTTTTTGGATGCTTACAGTACGCGCCTGGGAACGCCCTATAAGACGACATTAATTGCTCTTAGTCTTTTTGCTGCATTGAATGTTTACATGAGTCTTTATTTGCTTAATCGCTTACGTAAATTTTCAAAAGACAATTATTTGGTTTTTGGATTGTGCATGAATCTTTTTGCTTTTGGTATGGAGTATTTGATTTTGCCTTTTACCTATAAATACTATGTACCTATTTTATTTCTAGCTAATATTTTTGAAGCCTTTAGGATGTGTTTTCTAGACTCACGAGAGACCCTGGTTATAATGCAAGAAAGAGGGAGTAAGGAAGAAACCTTCAAAGATACGGGGCTCGTTGAAGAAGAATTTTCACGTTTAAGTGAACGTTTGTTGGATCTTATGGATAATGAAAAACTCTACCTTGATCCTCAATTGAATGTGGATAAGTTGGCTCGGAGACTAAAGATACCTAATTATTTGGTGTCTCAAGTTATCCGATTTTCCTTAGATAAGACATTTAATCAACTTTTGATAGAGTATAGGGTGGATGAAGCAAAGATGAGGCTTCAAGATAAGCAATATAAAGGCCGAACAATACTGGAAGTAGCACAGGATTCAGGCTTTAATTCAAAGTCTTCATTCAATGCTTCTTTCAAAAAGCAGGCGGGAGAAACTCCCAGTGAATATAGAAAGCGTTTTTGAGGGACTTATTAATATCACACAATTTAGAGTTAAGAATTACTTGTTAATTCTGCGTTATCTAGTCTTCTTTGATGACAAAATCAATGCGGCGCAGTTTGTAAAGCCTTCTCCTTGTGCCTGACTGCGGACTTAACTAAAACGTGATTAAAAAGACTCAAAAGTAGTAGCTTAATTCTTTTTAGCTATAAAGCCATAAACAATTCAAAATCAGTGAAAGCAACAGGGTATTAAATTAAGAGTAGCGCAGGCTGGGCTAGAAAATAATGGTCGTGATTGTAAAAAAAGATTCTATAGTTAGAAATGATAGTGCCCTGGGCTTTACGAAGTAGAGCCCAGCACACCAGAAATTAATGTTGTAAGATACGCTCTTTTATCACTTTTTTATTGGATCTTGAAACTTGAACTTCGGCGCCATTGTCGAGAACTAGACGCATATTATCTCCTTGGATAATATCCTTAATATATTGAACGTTAACAATCGCATTGCGGTGGACTTGTAAAAATAGGTTTGGGTTCAATTTTTCAATGAGGTCCTTCAAGGGGTCACTATAAATATATTCAAAGTCCTTTGTGCAAACATAAGTATAGTGGTTTTCACTTTTAAACCAAAGAACCTCTTCAATCGGAATAAGAGTATTTTTCATACCTCTTTTTACTACAACTTTTGTTAGGAAAACTTCGTCTTTTCTCAATTGTGTGCTTAATTGGGTCAGTTGACTTGCTTCAGTGTTCCCAGAAAGTCCTTTTTCTAAAGCTTGATTGAAACGTTCTTGGTTGAAAGGTTTTAAAATATAATCTAAAGCATTTTTCTCAAAAGCTTCAACGGCAAACTCAGAATAAGCGGTTTGGAAAATTAAGGCGAATTGAGGGGTTCCAATAGTTTGAATTAGATCCATTCCATTCATTTCAGGCATTTCGATATCAAGAAATACGATGTCTGGTTTTTGAGTTTCGATAATATCAAGCGCTTCAATTCCATTGCTGGCTTCAAAAACTTCAAAAGTTTCTGGTCTTTGCTCAATAAAACGAATAATTTTTTTGCGACTAAGTAGTTCATCGTCAACAACAAGGATCTTTTTCATGGGGTCCTCCCGGTAATAAAGAATTTAACATAAGTTTTTCGATTATCAGAGAATATTTGAAATGCATTTTTTTTGCCGTAGGCAAGATCTAAGCGGTTCTGGGTATTTTGAAGTCCCGTACTTTTTTTGGAATTTTGATGGCCTTTATAAAGAGCACCTGTATTAGAAATACAGACTTCGAACATATTGTTTTTTTTGTGAACAGAAAGATTGATTTTTCCGCCCTCTTTTTTAGGTGAAATTCCATGTTTGATGGCATTTTCCACAAGAGTCTGTAACATTAAGCTGGGTATTTGAAGATTGTAAAAAGCGGGTGAAACGTCAGCTGAAAAATCTATGCGATCTCCAAAACGTATTTTTTGAATTTCGATGTATTTTTGAAGAATTGAGATTTCTGACTCAAGTGTGGAGAAGTTATTTTTTGAGTTGTTTAAGATTTCTCGGTAAAGGTCAGCCATTTTTTGCGCCATTGAGTTAGCGAGGTCAGGATCAACATAGATCAGTTCTGAAAGAACATTCAAAGAGTTAAAAAGAAAGTGAGGCTGCATTTGGCTTTCTAGAAGAGAGTACTGTGCTTCTGCTTGAGCCACTTTGGATTTGAGTGCGATGTCTTTCATTTGTTTAAAGCGGTGGAAAATAGCGGCGGCAATAAAAGAGTAAATGGATGGTGGCGTGATAAACATTCCCAAGGACAATTGTGGGTTATAGTGAAATATAGGGATGTAAATCATTGCATACATCATAAAAGAGGTTGTTACAAAAGTAAGAAAAAACTTTATATACTCTAACACAAAGTTAGGAGCTGGTTTTTGTCCTAGCGCTAGTTTTGCAACCTGAGTTAATAGGATTTCAAAAAAATTAAAAAATAGAAAGAGACTTGATAAGTAAACAACAATGGTCAGTTGCGTTTGAAGGGTGGCTGGCCAAAAAGGGTTTTGATGAAGCAAAAATATCATCCCTGGACCAAGGATTAAAGCCGTAGTTAGTAGTGTTGCTTTCTCTGTTTTTTCATCGTCAAAAAAACGACTGAAAGTGGCATCAGTCTTCTTTACTTTTTCAGTATCTGATTTATGTCCGTTCATGCGAGAGAGTATAGCAGCTCCTACCAGAGAGTAAATAAAGGGGGGTGAGAAATAGAGAAAAAAGGGGACTGGCGGTGTAAGATTGAAGACAGGAGAGATCACCAGTATTTTAAGTGCAAAATCAGCGAGCATAAAAGCCGCAAAACAGAGAACAAATTGAAAAATAAACTTGTTATGGGAGCGATGAAAGGCGACGGGTCCGAGGAGCCCGATAGTTAAAAAACGTAAAAGCTGATAAAAAAGAAAGAAGTTAGCTCCGTGGAAAATGAGCGTTAAAACGATCTGGACAGAAGGATGAGACTCTGACCATTGCAAGTAAAGACCTATTATTGAAAGACTAGACAAGAGAGTGGCCAAAATGAGTGACCAATAGGAATTTTTACGAAACAAGGATTGAGAAAAAGGGACCCCCGAGTTCAAGTTATAAGAGTATGAGTTTTCGCTAGAAGAATGTGGACTCAAAAACAACTCTCCTTTATTCATCCATCCTCATTAAAGGGAGAGGGCCACCTTGTTGGTGACCCTCGAAGGGATGAGGGTTTTTGGGGTCTAAGTTTGTGAGAATCAATTTTCTTTAATCTCACTCCCTCATAGTTTCATGTGGCCCAGATTATAGCCAGCGCTGGTAAACTGAATGGTCAAAAAAGCCAGCTGCTCCTATGTTTGACCTCAAAAAGTCATGATTTGGCTTATTTATTGCTATTTTAGAAGTTTGTGGCTCAATCTTATTTGATTTTAATTCAGACCTATTTTTTTGTAATTAGTTCCTTAATGATTACAAAATGGACATCAATATACTGCAATTTCTTTTTGTTCTGAATTGTGCATCTTGAGCTTAATGATTTCAATAAGGAGGTATCTTATCAGGTTTATAAAAATATTAAAAATGAACTAAATAAACCGTTAGATATTTAAAAGATCGGAAATCTATTCTTAATGGAGGAGCGATGAGAAATTGTTTTTTTAAAATATCAATATTAGCTTACATCTTCTTTCAAGGCAGTTCATCATTGGCTTGTGTTTGGAAAAAAATGGAGGTCACTCCTTTTTGGGAATCTTCTCAAATACCTGTTTGTTTTGTGGAGCCTCTATCTATACCTGAGGGAGAGGAAGATTATTATGAGCAAGCAAAGATTTTTATTCGTGAAGCCTTCGAGGAACAAATAAATTCAAGAAGTTCCTATACCACTTATGGGTTTGGAAATTGTGAATACAACTATCATATCCAGGGGCCAAGTCGTGAACTTTCCCCTGGAGTACGGATTGAACTCACTCGTGATCGTAGAGTCGGTTCTTCGGGCTCTTTGGATGCACATCATGGTCTCAGCTTTACAGATGCTCAAACGGTGGCGGCCAATATTCAAGTGGATTACATGTTCCGTGAAGGTCGAGAGGGGGCTCTTAATGCTGAGCTGCCACAAGTTGTACAGCGAGTGGCATTACATGAATTTCTTCACTTGATGGGAATGCAACACGAGAATTTCGTTTTTGAAGAAAAATCTTATAGTAGAATCATCAATGATAGCAATTGGGCCATAGTTCCACCATCAGATCAAGCATCCATTATGTACTCCACAACTCGTGATATTAACCGATCGAGTGACTTAACAGATCAAGATGTTCAGTGTTTAGAGTTAATTCATAGTCGTCAAATATTGGATTTTCTTTCAGTTGTTAACAATTAGGTGACAGATCGTACTCATATCCTTCAGTTAAGGATTCTATTTAATACCGCTTTGGTTAAGTTCGCAGTAAGGCGCAAGAAGGAAACTGTACGATCAGTGCCGCGCTGATGCAGTCAACGAAACTGGGATCTTCACTAAACAGTATTACACCTCGTAGCTTTAGTTAATGGGTATAGGGCGAACTTTTTCTAAAGAAGTTCGTTAGAAAATGAATGAAGTCTAAATTATCTTTAATATCAAAATAAATTAAGATTTTTTAACGAGATAGTCCTGCCACTTATTGACAAGACCAGGAATCATTTGAGCTTTGCAGATCAGTCCTAAGTTACTCTCTTCTTTGTAAATGGATGTGGCGTCCCTTTGCATTTCATAAATTAAATGTTTTTTCTCAATAGGAAAGAAGAATTCGACAGACACCGTAAGTTGATTAAGAGTTTCGATCATTATTTTTTTTAACTCATCAACACCTTCTCCAGTGTGAGCGCTGACCATAACGCGAGGCGATTGTTTAACGCGAAAGCGATTCTGAATAGGAGCTATGTCTGTTTTGTTGAAAACATGGACCAATGGTTTGTCGTTCCACTTAAATTCGGTAATTAAGCTGTTAACAACCTCAATTTGTTTGTCCATTTGTGGATTAGAGAGATCTATAACGTGAAGTAAAATATCAGAGCTGGCCGATTCTTCAAGTGTGGCCTTAAAAGCTTCAATAAGGTTATGGGGAAGTTTGTTAATAAAACCCACGGTGTCTGTTACGACCGCATGGGTTCCTTCATCAAGAAAGACTTTGCGTGTGGTAGGGTCAAGAGTGGCGAACAGCTGATCTTGAATGTAAACATCCGATTGGGTGAGAGCGTTCATTAATGAACTTTTACCTGCATTGGTGTACCCAATCAGGGCGAAACTTGGAACTTGATTTTTCCTTCTTGAGTTTCGATGTTGATGACGATTTTTTTGAACGTCCTTCAGTTTCTTTTTAATGATTTCCACTCTTTTGCGGATATGTCTTCGATCAATCTCAATCGCTTTTTCCCCAGCACCCTTCGTACCAATTCCTGCCCCTTGACGAGAAAGAGAGCCGAGCCAGGCGCCGACCTGTCTTGGAAGTTGATCGAGAAGTTGTGCCAGTTCCACTTGTAATTTACCTTCGTAGGACTGGGCCCTTTGGGCAAAAATTTCGATAATAATTTGAGATCGATCAAGGACTCTTGCTGGCTTCCAACTGTTTTCAAGGTTACGAGTTTGGACACCAGTGAGATGATGATCAATAATAATAAATTCAGCACCACACTCTTCAGCAATATGGCCAATTTCTTCGACCTTTCCCGAGCCAAGAAGTGTGGAGGGTGTCCATTTATTCACAAGTTGAGTGATGCTGCCGACCACTTCCCAGCCGGCTGTTGTAGCAAGTTCTTCCATCTCATTGAGGCTGGATTTCACTTCTAAAATCCCATCACTTTTTAAACCCACACCTAAGATGATGGCCTTAGGTTTTTGGCTGCTTTCAGTAATGGTCACTTCTCCGGTGAATCAGTTAACTCTGGAATGGCTTGGTAGTGTAGGCAAGTTAAAACAATACTGTTAAAAATATCATCCACTACAGAGGTTCTTTGTACAACGTGAGCGGGTTTTTTAACTCCCATCAAGAAAGGTCCAATAACTTCACCTTCACCTAACTGTTGTACAAGTTTGTAAGCAATATTACCGGAATCCAGGTTTGGAAAAACAAGAATGTTGGCTCCATCTTTAATCTCACAGAACGGGAAAATTCTTTCGATGATTTCTGGATTAACAGCGGAATCCGCTTGCATTTCACCGTCGACAATAAAGTTAGGATTATAGGCTTTCACAATATCAGCAGCCTGTCTCATTTTTTTTGGGTTTTCATCTTTTGACGTGAAGTTTGTATAGCTAAGCATGGCTATCTTAGGTTTCATATCAAAATATTCAGCCACTTTGGACGTGTGAATCGCAATGTTCGCCACCTGTTGTGCATCGGGATTAACGTTCACAGAAGTGTCAGTGAAAAAATACATTTTATTTTGACAAAGAACAATATTCATACCCGAGGCTGTTCTACGGTTCCCAGATCCAATAATTTTTAAAATGGGAACGACAGCTTCTTTGTATTTTATTGTCGCACCACTGATCATACCGTCGGCATCGCCAAGATGAACGGCCATTGCCGCGTAGTAATTGGGATCATACATAAGGCGATTGGCCTCTTTTCTCATAATTCCGCGACGTTGCTTTAGATTGTAAAGTTCTTCACAGTAACGGTCGTAGTGAGGAGAGAGTCGAGGTTCAATAATTTCAACCTTTTTGAGGTTTTCAAGACCAAGTTCTTCAATGGTTCTAATGATATGATCTCTTCTTCCTAGAAGTATGGGAGTCATAACTTGCTCATTAAGTGCAAGGCTGACAGCTTTGAGTATTTTATTGGTATTGCCTTCAGGAAAGATAATACGTGGTTTGTGTTTGGATTTGCGTATCCCTGCTTTGACTCTATTAATACATGTACGGATAAAGCTGACTTTATTGCCTTGTAAAGCCTCAAGTCTTTCAACATATTCTTTCATTTTTTTGATAGGACGTTGAGCTACTTTTGAGTCTTTAGCTGCTTTGGCCACTGCGGGAGCCACTTTCATGATCACTCTTGGATCAAATGGTTTAGGAATAATATATTCGGGACCATAGGAAAAAGTTTGGCCACCATATGCTTCCATGACTTTTTCTGGAACACCTTCCCGTGCGAGTTCAGCAAGAGCTTTAACAGCAGCCAGTTTCATCTCTTCATTAATGCTGCTGGCGCGCGCATCAAGGGCCCCTCTAAAGATGGAAGGGAAGCCGAGTACGTTGTTAACTTGATTAGGGAAATCACTGCGTCCTGTTGCCATAATGACATCGGGACGTGCTTTTTTAGCGATTTCTGGGTCAATTTCTGGGTCGGGATTGGCCATGGCAAAAACAATGGGTTTTTTATTCATGGACATAAGCATATCAACAGTCATTGCGCCGGCAACACTCAGGCCGACAAAACAATCGGAGTCTTCAACGGCATCGGCGAGGGTTCGCGCTTTTGTGTCCACAGCAAACTCGGCTTTGTAAGGATTCATACCGTCTTTTCGACCTTTGTAAATCACACCTCGGGAATCACACATGATGATGTTCTGTTTTTTTACTCCAAGTGAGACAAACAACCTTCCGCAAGCAACCGCCGCAGCACCAGCCCCGTTAATAACCATTTTTATTTTACTTAACTTTCTTTTGGTAATGTCAGCGGCATTAATGAGAGCTGCAGCAGAGATAATGGCTGTTCCATGTTGGTCGTCGTGAAAAACGGGAATGTTCATCTCTTTTTTTAGTCGTTTTTCGATCTCAAAACACTCTGGTGCTTTGATATCTTCTAAGTTAATACCACCAAATGTAGGTTCAAGAGCTTTTACGGTATTACAGAAACTATCCACATCCGTTGTATTGAGTTCAATATCAAAAACATCAATACCGGCAAACATTTTAAAAAGATTGCCTTTACCCTCCATCACAGGTTTGGAGGCTTCAGGACCAATATTGCCTAAACCAAGAACAGCTGTACCATTGCTTATAACGGCGACCAAATTTCCTTTTGAAGTATAATCATAAACTTTTTGATTGTCTTTTGCGATCTCTTTACAGGGAGCGGCCACTCCTGGAGAGTAGGCAAGAGAGAGTTCATACTCGGTACTACAAGGTTTTGGGGAAGAAACACTCACTTTCCCTGGTGGTTCTGAGGAATGGTACTCCAATGCCTGTTTATCCAAATTCATATACGCCTCTCGAGTTAAAAGCTCGGTTTTACTATAGGGTATTTAAAGTGTCGATGCTCAATAGCAGGATGCCTTGTTTTTAGGCCATAGTTCCAATAAGCATCGCATCAATAATCATCTCCTCCTTTATGGGCGACATAGACTGTATAAAATGGCATGATCTCGAAAGCTTATAGGAGGAATATATCTATGGAGAAATCGTCCAATGATGTGGTGATTGTTGAAGGAGTGAGGACTCCTTTTGCCAAAGCGGGGACTCAATTCAAAAATGTTCACGCGGCAGAGCTTGGTCAGGTTGCATTACAAGAATTGATGGCCCAGACCAACCTCGATGGAGAAATGGTCGATGAGGTCATAGTGGGCTGTGTTGGTAACCCTTCTGATGCGGTTAACATTGGACGAGTGGTGGCATTAAGAGCAGGGATTCCACAAAGAACTTCGGCTCATACGGTCCATAGGAATTGTGCCTCGGCACTAGAAAGTATTAGCAGTGGATTTGATAAAATTAAAGCCGGTGTTGCTGATACCGTTATTGCTGGTGGTACAGAAAATATGTCTCAAGCCCCTCTTCTTTTTAAGCAAAAATTTGCTGATATTTTTGCAGAGTTTGCGACAGCTAAAACGACGGGAAAAAAAATAGCAGCTCTTAAAAAAATTAAACTCAAATATTTAGCTCCAAGAATTTCCATTGTCGAAGCTCTCAACGATCCTTTTGTTGGGATTAATATGGGGCAAACGGCGGAAATACTAGCGAAAGAGTTTCATATTTCGCGTCGAGAACAAGATGAATTCGCAATGAACTCTCATTTAAAAGCGGTTGAAGCCACTAAAGCGGGGCGTTTAAAAGAGGAAATGACTCCAGTTTATCTTGGACCTGATTACAAGAAAGTGATTGAGCAAGATATCGGCCCCCGAGATGGTCAAAGTGTTGAGGCTTTGCAAAAATTAAGACCTTACTTTGATAGAAAAACAGGAACCATAACAGTTGGTAATGCTTGTCCGTTAACAGACGGAGCCGCTATGGTTTTGTTGATGAGTCGAAAAAAAGCAGAAGAACAAGGTTATAAACCCATAGCGAGAATTCGCAGTTATGCTTTTGCGGGGCTAGAGCCTGAAAGGATGGGATTGGGGCCTGTTTACTCCACTCCCATTGCTTTGAAAAGAGCGGGTCTTACTTTAAAAGATATGGACTTAGTGGAACTGAATGAAGCTTTCGCAGCTCAAGTTTTAGCTTGTGCAAAAGCTTTTGGCTCCAAGTCATTTGCACAAGATAAATTAGGACTGAGTGATGCTGTTGGTGAGTTAGATCTTAATAAGGTTAATGTTAACGGTGGCGCCATAGCTCTTGGCCATCCTGTTGGAGCAACGGGAACAAGATTGGTTCTTACTTTAATGAAAGAAATGAAACGTAGAGGCTCTCAGTTTGGATTGGCCACACTTTGTATTGGTGGTGGTCAAGGTGGAGCCATGATTATAGAAAATGAAAACTAGGAATTTTGAGGTTGTAAAATGAGTATACAAGAAAGTTTAAAAATCACACCCAAAGGTCAAGTGGCTTTAATTGAATGGGATCATATTGGTGAGAGTGCAAATAAGATGAGTACTCCGATAATGACACGCTTAAAAGAAGTTTTAGAGGAAGTGAATAATTCTTCCACTTATAAGGCGGCTGTTATTATTTCTCGTAAAAAGAAAATATTTATAGCGGGTGCTGATATCAATGAAATCAAATCTTTAAAAACAAAAGAAGATTTTGCGCAGGCTGTTTCAGGCGGGCAAGAGATCATGAATCTTGTTGAAGACATCAAGGTTCCTGTTATTGCGGCTATTCATGGAGCCTGTGCTGGTGGTGGGTGTGAGCTTTCCTTAGCTTGTGATTACCGAATTGCAAGTGAAGCTAAAGAAACAAAAATTGGACTGCCTGAAACAAAATTGGGAATTATACCGGGCTTTGGTGGTTGTGTTCGCTTGCCACGTGTGGTGGGCGTTCAAGGGGCTCTAGATATTATTTTGGCTGGCAAAATGGTTCCGGCAAAAAAAGCATTAAAGATGGGCCTCATTGATAAAATGGTTCATCCGGCCATATTGGAAGAGCAAGCTTTACAAATGGCAGAGGATATTATTGCCAAGGGTGGTAAGAAGAGAAAGAAAAAGCACGAGCCTAAAGGTGTTATGAACCAATTTCTTGAGTCGGGTTTAGGTCGCTCTGTGTTTTTCTCGCAAGCTAAAAAAATGACTTTAAAGAAATCGCACGGGCACTATCCAGCATTGCTTGTTGCCCTGGACGTTATTAAAAAGACAGCTGGAATGTCTAATCGCAGTAAGGCTCTTGAAATTGAAAAAGAGGGTTTTTGTGAAGTGGCTGGTGGTGAGATCAGTCGAAACCTTATCAATCTCTTTTTTATGATGGAAGACGTTAAGAAGAGAAATGGTGTTGATGGAGATGAGAAAGGCCTTGAGGTTCAGCACCTAGGGGTTCTTGGAGCTGGCACAATGGGCGGAGGCATAGCCTATGTCGCTGCTGATAAAGGTGTTTATGTTCGCATGAAAGACATCAGTACAGATGCTATAGCGAAAGGTTATGAGGCGGCCCATAAAATTTGGGATAAGTTGATTAAGCGACGTCGAATGACTAAGTATGAACTGCAGGAAAAAATGAGCCACATTTCTGGAGGAACAGATTTCGCAGGTTTTAAACAGTTGGATGTTGTGGTTGAAGCCATTGTTGAGAACATGGATATCAAAAAGAAAGTGATTCAGGAAACATGTGAGTACTTAAAAGAAGATTGCGTGTTTGCGACGAATACCTCTTCATTAAGTGTTACAGAGATGGCTAAAGCTCACCCTAAACCAGAGCAGTTTGTGGGAATGCACTTTTTTAGTCCGGTTCATAAAATGCCATTAGTTGAAGTCATCCGAGGACCTGAATCCAGTGATCGTTCGACCGCGACAGTTTATAATTTAGCTAAAAAAATGGGTAAAATTCCTGTGGTTGTTAAGGATGCTCCCGGCTTTCTCGTGAATAGACTTTTAGTCCCTTACATGATTGAGGCCACTTTTTATTTACAAGAAGGGGCGAGTATAGAAAAAGTGGATAAAGTGTTTGTGAAAAAGTTTGGTATGCCCATGGGACCTTTTGAATTAATGGACTCTGTAGGGTTAGATGTTTGTGTTAAGGTTTCAAAAATATTTAAAGAATCCTTGGGTGATCGTGTGGAGCTTCCAGAGCTAATGACAAGACTGGAAAAGACAGATCGCTTAGGCCAGAAGAATGGTAAAGGTTTTTACAAATATGAAAAGGGCCGAAAAACAGAAGTGGATCAATCGGTTTACTCTGATCTTGGATTAAGCTCTCCCAATGATCCACTTGGTGATGAAGAGATTATTGGTCGAGCTATGTACAATATGATCAATGAAGCGGCCTTGGTATTGCTACAGGAACAAGTAGTAGAAAGTGCAGAAGATCTCGATTTAGCTATGATCATGGGCACTGGATTTCCACCTTTCCGAGGAGGGCTTCTACGTTGGGCTGATAAAGAGGGAAGTGAAAAGATTGTGGATGATCTTGAGGTTTATGCCACAAAGTATGGTCCAAGATTTAAGCCAACCACACCTTTGCGTAATATGGCTAAAACCCAAAGAACTTTTCATTAATGTCTGAGAATCTTTATTTCCGCAGACAAGGTCTCATGTCCATGATTGGTGGGGTGTCAGTACTCGATGCCCCAAGACTTTCAGTTCGAGATATGGAGCAAGCGGAAAGATTTATTAATAATTATGGCTACGACTGGAAGAGTGAGTCGGATCAAGCTGATATTTACTCTTATTTTAGACAGGCGGTAGCTTTTTTACAGGATAAATTTGTAGAGCCAGAGGCTGAACCGCTCTCAAACTTTTATTCACGCCATGAAATTAAGGATGTGAGAGATCTTTTAATTGCTGCTTCCAGTAGGGATTCTGAATCGAGTGAGTTGCAAAGATGGTCTTGTGCGACTTTAAAAGTAATTCATATTATGGCCCATTTAAACAATGACCTTTACAATATTTTTGACAAGGAAATTAGAGGGCAAATCCTGACTCCTATCCAGAACTTTGTTAAAGAAGATCCTATACAGGGCGCTACGTTTATTCAAAATGAGCATGAGAAAATTCGCCTTAATAAATTTGAGTTCAAACCTGTTAAAGATCAATCGAGCGCTATTATCAAACTTTTAGCGAAGAGAAATCTTGTGGCTTTGAATATTCTTGATCGTATTGGTGTTCGTTTCGTCACCAAAAACACTTTTGATATTTTTAAGGTGCTTCGTTTTCTAATGAATAATTCACTTGTTAGTTATCCTCATTGTATTGTTAATGAGTCTATCAATACCGTTTATCCAGTTAACCTATTTCTTGAAGCTATGGACACTTTGAGAGCTAAGGGTTCAAAAGATTCTGGTCAAGAAATTAGTGAGATGCTTAATAAAAAGCTAGATGATCGAGGAGATCAGGCGGAGTTTCGCAATAAAGAGAATGTGTTCACAGATCCTGACTATAAGTTCATTAAGTTTATTTCTCGGAAATTGGTGCGTATCAATATAGAACGCAATGGGAAAACAGAAAGAGTTCAGTTCTTTTATCCTTTTGAAGTGCAGATATTAGGCTATGAAACTTATCTTAATAATATGAGAGGTCCTCTCTCCCATGCTGAGTATAAAAAGCGCCAGGAAAAATCGGCAAAATTGCGTTTGTTTGGTGCTGATTAAAAAAGTCTCGCCTCTTTTATTTACTTAAAGAGAACCAATACACCTTATAAAGTTCAGTCTGTGCTTAACTCAAAAATTGAGGTTTTGAGCCCTCATTAGGCTAAAAAATTGTCAACAGCCCCTGCCCTGAGTCCTCTTGTCAATAGTCATAAATTTTTCCTTACCTCTTTTAATTGCTACCGCCTACAACCTGCCCTACGTGGTCAAGGCCGTAGCTTTGCCACAAGTTATCTCTTCGTCTTAAAATTTGGCGCCATACTCTAAAAAACACAGTCCGGTTTTAGCTGTCGGGCCTGTTACGTGGTCACCAATGACTTTTGTTATCAGTAGCTATTTTTTTTATTTCCTTTTCTTTAAGCCATCCCAAGCTGGTACTCACAACCTTGAATAAAACAAGATCTTATCCTACCAATAAGCTTCCTCGCGACGGCCACAATTGCTTTTTTTGCACCTCTTTTCTGTTTTATTCTCTCGTAGACTTCTCTAAGAGCTCCGTCTTTCCTGATGCAGAGCCACGCAGCCTCCGTTAATATCCACCGAACCTTGGGAGAGCCACAGCGAGTAATTTTTCCTTTGTGAACTCTATCTCCTGAAGAGTACTCACTTGGTGTGAGCCCCGTATAGCTAAATAATTCTCGCTCATTCTTAAAACGCTCTTTTAAGTTACCAAGTTCAGTGGCCAATATTCGGGCGGTAATTAAACCAACTCCAGGTACACTCCGGTAGATACGTGTGACTTCTGGTTCGATCACCTCTTGCTTCTCAAGCTTCACCTCCAAAGCCTTTATTTCTTGAGTTAACTTTCGCCATAACTCTATTAGCACACTTAAGGAGAGCTTAATTTCAGACTCAACGTCCAATGCTTCTAACTCTTTAAAATATTTTTCTGAAAGCTTTCGATTGTTATTTCCTGACATTAACCCATAATAGTGGAGTTTACTTTTAATCTGTAAACCAATGCTTACTCTGTGATCTACCAGCTGAGACCTTAAGCGGCAAATTTCTCTTTTAAGCTCTCGTTCTCGGCTGGGAACCTGAATGCCTCGTAAAAGCCCCTGAGACAATTGAGTGGCCATCTTGCGAGCATCCAACTGATCGGTTTTTACTCGGTCATTCGGAGCCTTTTGAATACTGGATGGGCTTATAACGATATTCTCTATTCCGGCCTCGACAAGAGCACGATGAAGACTATAACCACTAAAACCAGCCTCATAAACACTATATATCTTTGAATTTTTAAAATATTTTTTCAGCTGAGTTATGCAACTCGATACAGAAGCAGCCATTGACCACCTCTTAACGATCACACCTTCACAAACTGCAACTAAGGAGTAAGTCTTTTTGTGCACGTCGATACCAACAAATACTTTCTTTCCTGAATAATTTCTATTACTTTGGTCTCTCATATCAGCCCCCTTTGATTGGATTTTTGCTTGAAACCCACCTTAGGGGAGCTGGTTCTTTTTTCAATACTCAGGGCTGCATGGTATCTA
>CAXREJ010000025.1:0-81543 GCA_964229765.1 Bdellovibrionales bacterium
GATAAACGTTGATCTATGGGGACCATCTACAACTCCTTTAAGGTTTAGCTTCGTAACTAAAACTTTAAGATTGCTGAGATTTAGATGGTTCCTTTTTTATTTATTTGACGCCTATTGTCCCACCATCTACAGGGATGAACCGCTTTTTGTCGAAACGGCTTGAGTATTGGCAGGTTTGGCAAAGGGGTTCAATCAACTGACCTTGTTCGAATCCTCTGCGTATTTCTTGATAGCGTTTGGACTTTAGAATTTCATCTAAAGTATTATGAGAAAGATTTCCCAGTTGGATTTGAGCTTCCTTGTCGAGGCAGCACGGGACCACGTCACCATTGGCATGAACGGCTAGATGTGAACGACTACCGTAACAGGTGCCTTGAGTTCGAGGCTGTAAACGACTTTCCTCTGGCCATTCAAAGCGCGAATCAAAGTGTAGATAAATTCGTCCTAAAATATTTTTTGATTTTTTAAAAGCAGGATCCACTTTAGGATTGAGTGTTACTTGAAATTCTTTTTCTATCGCCTTGAGAAAAAGCCCATTGGCTTCTTCATCTTTTGGGTCGGCATTGAGATTCCAGAGTCGAAAGTTAATATAAAGATCAGGTCTTTGAATCAAAGCTGTTTGGCAAAAACTGAAGAGGGTTTCAATGTAACGTTCAGGATTGGTTGAAGGGAAGTTATCAAAAAAACTTTGAACGGAAAAATTAACCTGGACCACACTTCTGTTTAAGAGGGCATTCTGATTGGATTTATTAAGAAGAGTTCCGTTGGTAGTGATCTCAAGGGAAATATCCATTGTCGCTGCTGTTTCCACAAAAAAAGGAAACTGTTTGTGACCAAGGGGCTCGCCCATGACATGCAAGCAAACCCTTCGGCTGTATCCTTTGATGGATTCTAAATAGGTTTGAAAGCGATCGGCAGGTAGAGTGGCGTTATCCCTTTTCACTGGAGGACAAAAGCTACACTGTAAATTACAGATATTACTGATTTCTAGGTAGATTTTTTCAAACATCGGTTGTTTGTTAATATTGCCAACACTTTCCTTCATGCTCGGCATTCTAGTGCTGTTTACTTAGGGAGTGCAACAAAAGATCAGCACCTAGGTAATTTATCCTCAATTTTGAAACCATTATTCAATAAATGAGATTGTTTCAAAAAAATCGATATTTTACTGAGTGAATAATTAGAAATAGGGGATCATGGTAGAGGGGGGATGAGCCTCTTGATAACATCCAGTTCATTTTAATCACATTTGCTTCGTTTTTTCCGCTGTTTTATAGCCTTGACTTGTTTTTCGTATTTAAATGCAGTTCAACTCTAATTGTTTTGGGGTTGATTCTATTTATTGAGTCGAGTGCGTTTTACAGAGTTGAAACGCCGGCGTTATTGAAAAATTACAAATTTATAAAATTTTATGGGGCTGATTGTCGGAGTGTTTTAGTTAAATTCTAAGGAGTTAAGGTAAAGATGGATTCCTTAAATAAATGATAGCAAACAATGGAGAAAGCATGAAGCCAATTTTAATCTTATTATTTTCAATACTATCTATAAATACTTTTGCAATGGATTCAGATCCTCAGGAATGGATTTATACCTCTGGTGAGTCTATAAGCTGTCGTAGTGAAACTGGCACTCTAATGATTCAGCATAAAGGACAAGGTGTTTTAAATGCTTTAGCAAAGTCTTCAGTTGAGATTCATGACTCTGTTGTTGGTACTTATGAGTATTCTGTTCGTGGTTTTTTGCCAGCTGATCTCTTTATGACTGTTGAAGAGTTAGGTTATCAAGAGGAAATCAGTAGCGTTCTAGATGAATCTTCAAATGTTTTTGCTGAAAGAAATTTAAGTGTATCTTTCTTGGTGGAGGACTATCTCATTGTTAGAGTGTTGTATTTTAATAGCTTAAAAAACAATAACATTGATTATCTCCTTGATGAAGAGGGAGAGTTGCTTACCGACTTTGTTGTAGTTAATAAACAGTCGTCACGGATACAGTATTTTACGAACTGTTTAACAAGATAAGATATTTAAATATCAAAGTGAGACCTTTGTCTTTAGTCGGGCAAAGGTTTTTAGTGTCTTCATGAATTTGGTCTCCAACTTGACCAGTCTATTTGAGCAAGTGATAATTGTAATATGAGCGAGTCAAAGAAAATAACACAGTGGTACGATCTGGATAAAATGGTCTCTGTCGTACTTGTTATTAATCTTATAGTCTTTGCACTTTCTTTTATTGAGAAGCCTCAAACTCCCTTCTTGGGTGTGTTTAGTGGTCAGAGTCCTGAAGTCAGTACCCTATTGGAAGCTCTTTTTTTACTTTTCTATGCTTTCATATTACGAGGTCCCCATGGAGTACTCACTTGGTGGTCAATCTATGGTAACAAAAAATTCTTAATTAAGAATCATGACAATTTTCAAAAAAAATTTTTGTTATATCCACTCTTTATATTATTACTGTCTTTTGTGTTGTTCTTTTATTTAGGTTTTTCCCAGGTTGAGAATGGTTTCTTCTGGATTATTTTTATCGCCCTAGCTGGTCCTCTTTACTCTTATCATGTCATATCTCAGGACTACGGAGTTTTAAATCTTTTAATTCGCAAAAAAAATAAGGGCTCTTTATTGAAGAAAAAAATTTTAACTCTTAAAAAAGGTTTTCGGGTTATTTATTTTTTTGATTTATTATCTTTTAGTTTGCCGGCTCTTTTTCTCATTCTATCAGATACAGTGCTAAAACCTTTTTTAATGTATTTACTTTATGCGACTGTTGTTGGGGGACTGTTTAGCGTTGTGTTTTTATGGATGCTAGTGAGGGGTAGGCAGAGTGAATTCAGTAAGACGCAAGATTACTACTGGGCCAGTTTAGCTTTAGAATTCCTTGCACGTTTAGTAATGGTTTTCTTTTTTGGAAGTCATTTTTTATTTTATATGTTGAGAGTGGTTCGCCATGGATTTATTTATTTTTCATTAGTTTATAAAGACTTCAATTCATCCCTTGAGGGTACAATGCACAATTGGCTTCCAGGTGGAAGTTTGGGGTATAGTTCATTTTATTTTCTAACTTACTCCTTCTTAGCCGGTTTTTTATTCTCAATAATGTATTGTGTTCTATTAATGCCACTCTCCTTTTTTGAGATACTCATCCCTAAAGTGTATGTTGAGGCCATTCCTTGGTTTTCCTTAAAAGTGATTTCGGCAATAGGCATTGGCACCTTTTCCTTGCTTCATTATTATCTTGATTCCTATCCCTGGCGTTTCAAAAAAGAGCCTCAGAGGGTTGATTTGTTTTAATATGCTACACCTTAGACGGAATTATTAGCTGAGACTAACGACTGATAGTGCTTTTGGGAGTTGGCTTTCAGGTTAAAAATTGTCTTTTTAGTCCAAGGTTGGTGGTTGACAAGGATCTTCAAAAGGAGCATTTTAAAAAAAGTAGGAGTTTAAGTTCAATGTTAACTCGAAAAGTGGTTAGTTTTCTTGTTTGTCTGGGGTTCTTTTTTTGTGCCCTGAAAACGCTCGGTTCCACTTCGGGATTACACTCTTTTTCTTTAAAATCAAACACCAATATTTACCAGATCACGGCAGAACGCCCTCATGATCATCAAATTGAAGAGTCTTCAGAGTGGGATGAGATCTCTGATGGTCTTGTTGCTCGAAAGTTTACCCGTCCAGTCGACTTAGTTGTTCGCCCTAAAACTATTCTGGATTTTTCTTATGTATTACCTTGTCCAAGTAGAGAGGTTTATTACCTCAGGGGACCACCCAATCAAAGTCTAATCTAATAAAATATAATCTGTTTATATTTCAATAAGCTTATTATTTGTTTACTATTGATTGCAGCTCGATGTCTTAAATGCGGTTCGTTTACTGTTATCACTTTTGAGTTTCTTGGCTTGCAATAGGATAAGTGTACTTAATCTTAAATTTGTAAAAGAGAGAATTGGATGAGGAAGGTCGATTTGTTCTTTAAAAATCAAAAAGCTCTTGTGAAGATGAATTTTATTGTATTTCTTTTTCTAGGTGCCTGTCACTCTGGGCATCATAAAGAAAAAGGGCCAAAGTTTCAGGTAACTAGTCCATGGAGAGCCGATCAGGATTTTTCTAGGGAGTATGTTGCTCAGATCAAAGCAATTCAACATATTGAAATTAGAGCTTTTGAGAGAGGATATTTAAAAAATATTTTTGTCGATGAAGGTCAGCTTGTAAAAAAAGATGAAAAAATGTTTGAGATCATGCCAGCTATTAAAAATGCTGAATACAATAAGGCAAAGGCAGAGGTTGATTTAGCAAAAATAGAATTTAAAAATACTCAGAGTCTGGCTAAGCAGAATGTTGTGTCTCCCAATGAGCTCGCTTTATCCAAAGCAAAGTATGAGAAAGCGAAAGCAGAGCTAGACTTAGCCAAAATTCACCTGGACTTTACTTTGATTAAGGCTCCGTTTGATGGGTTGATGGATCGATTTCGTGTGCGACTTGGGTCTTTGGTTGATGAGGGTGAATTGCTAACAACACTATCTGACAATAGTAATATGTGGGTTTATTTCAATGTCTCTGAATCTGATTATTTAGACATTAAGACACGTAATGCAAATGTCAGTTTGTTGCCTGTGAAACTCAAAATGGCAAATGGGCAGATGTTTTCACAAGAGGGGCGAATTGATACAATTGAAGCGGACTTCAATAATGAAACAGGTAATATTGCTTTTCGAGCCAGTTTTTCTAATCCAGATGGCTTATTAAGACATGGAGAAACGGGAAGTGTACTTGTTCCTTTTCCCATGAAAGATGTTTTAATTATTCCACAAAAATCAACTTTTGAAATTTTAGATAAAAAGTTCGTCTATATTGTGGGGGAGGACAATAAGGTGCAATCACGAGAAGTGGTAGTTGCAGAAGAGTTGTCCCATCTTTACGTTATTTCATCAGGCCTTAATGAAAAAGACAAAATTTTACTTGAAGGAATCGGGAAAGTAGAACTTGGTCAAAAAATTGAAGTTGATTTCCAAGATCCGGCGCAAGTGATGGGTTCACTTGATGTTCCAGCAGAGTAAGAGGTTCTAAGATGTTTAAAAAATTTATTCAAAGACCTGTACTTGCCATAGTTGTTTCTTTAGTTATTGTTTTTATTGGTCTACTTGCGATGAGAAATCTACCTGTTTCGCAGTTTCCTCAAATTGCTCCTCCTCGAGTGATTGTTTACATCTTTTTCCCGGGGTCAAGTGCAGATGTTTTGGTACGTTCAACTTTGATTCCACTTGAACGTTCAATTAATGGAGTGCAGGGAATGCGCTATATGGTTTCTGATGCAACCAGTGCCGGTGAGGCCACCATTCAAGTGGTATTTGATTTGGGTACTGATCCCAATCGAGCTGTTGTTCAGGTAAAAAACCGTGTGGATCAAGTATTAAACCGCTTACCTCCTCTTGTTCAATTAGAGGGGGTGGTTGTTCAAAAAGTACAGCCCAGTATGTTGATGTATGTAAACCTCTTTAGTACCGACAAGAGTGCTGATGAAAAGTTCCTTTATAACTTTGCAAACATCAACTTGCTTCCAGAGTTAATGCGTATCAAGGGGATAGGACGAGCCAGTATTTTGGGTTCTCGCCAGTATGCCATGAGAATTTGGTTAAATCCTGATCGTATGAGAGCCTACCGTGTGTCCACCGAAGAGGTTATTGAAGCTATTAGTGAGCAAAGTGTTATTGGACGTCCTGGAAGAATTGGGCGCAGTTCCGGTAAGAAGTCTCAGTCGCTGGAATATGTTTTAACATATAAGGGACGCTTTAATAAGCCTGAGCAATATGAAAACATTATTATGCGAGCCAATCCAGAAGGTGAAAATCTTTATTTAAAAGATATTGCTAAGGTTGAACTGGGTAGCGAATTTTTTGATATTTATTCTAACGTGGATGGACACCCTTCGGTAGCTATTGTGTTAAAGCAAACCTTTGGTAGTAATGCTAGTAAAGTCATTGAACAAGTAAAGGAGAAGCTAAAGGAATTAGAGAAAGAAACTTTTCCCTCAGGGATGAAGTATAAAATTAGTTATGACGTTGCTAACTTTTTAGATGCTTCAATAGATAAAGTTCTCCACACACTTTTTGAAGCATTTATTCTTGTGGCCTTAGTGGTTTTTGTTTTTCTTGGGGATTGGCGATCAACTCTAATCCCGACCATAGCTGTTCCGGTGTCATTGATTGGTGCTTTTGTTTCAATGCAAATGTTTGGTTTGACGATCAATTTGATCACTCTTTTTGCTTTGGTGCTCGCGATTGGTATTGTTGTCGACGATGCTATTGTTGTTGTTGAAGCTGTACATGCTAAGATGTCTGAAAAGCATATGTCTCCGTTTTATGCTGTCAAAGAAGTTTTAGGTGAAATTAGTGGAGCTGTTATAGCCATTACACTTTTGATGACGGCTGTGTTTGTACCAGTTACGTTTATGACAGGACCTGTGGGCATTTTCTATCGCCAGTTCTCCATTACAATGGCCTCAGCCATTATTCTGTCAGGTGTAGTAGCACTCACCTTGACTCCTGTTTTATGTGCCATGATTTTGAAACCACATAATCATGGCAAAAAAGACAATAAAGAAAAAAAGAAGAGCAAGAAATATTCCTTGGAAAAATATTTAGGACTTTTTAATCATTATTTTGAAAAAGGAACGAGTTTTTATATTGATGTCTTGAAAAAAGTGGTTTCTAAAAAAAGTTTTACGGTATTACTACTTTTAATATTTGTTGGAGGAATAGTTGTCATAAATAAAATTGTACCTTCTGGTTTTATTCCTAGCGAAGATCAGGCCATGATCTATGCCATTGTACAAACTCCTCCTGGTTCAACATTAGAAAGAACCAATGATATTTCAAGAAGGCTTCAGAAAATTGCAGAAGAAATTGAGGGAATTGACTCTGTGTCTTCTTTGGCTGGATATGAAATCTTGACCGAAGGAAGGGGCTCAAATGCTGGAACCTGTTTGATTAATCTAAAACACTGGTCTCAGAGAAAGCAAACGGCTCACGAAATAGTGGAGGAACTTGAAGAGAAGACAGAAAATATCGGTGCTGTTATTGAATTTTTTGAACCACCGGCCGTTCCTGGTTATGGTGCCGCGGGAGGGATTGCCTTTCGTTTAATAGATAAAACAACAAATGTGGATTACCAAAAATTTGCAGTTCTTAATGACCAGTTTATGAAAAAATTAAAAGAGAGAAAAGAGCTTACAGGCCTCTTTACTTTTTATGCAGCCAATTTTCCTCAGTATGAACTTGAATTTAATAATGAAAAAGCAATGCAAAAAGGTGTTTCTATTGGTGATGCCATGGAAAACCTCAACATTCTTATTGGTAGCACCTATGAGCAAGGTTTTATTCGTTTTGGTCAATTTTTTAAAGTTTATACTCAGTCACTGCCAGAGTTTCGCAGACTGCCTAGTGATGTGTTAAAACTTTACACTAAAAATGATAGTGGTGAAATGGTTCCTTATTCGTCTTTTGTAACGATGAAGAAAACTCAGGGGCCTAATGAAATCACTCGTTACAATATGTACACTTCAGCTGCGATCAGAGCTATTCCTGCCAATGGGTATACGAGCGGTGATGCCATCGCAGCCGTGAAAGAAGTGGCTAAAGAAATATTGCCTAGAGGTTATGATGTGGCCTGGGAAGGTTTATCTTATGATGAGGCTGATCGAGGAAATGAAGCCTTTTATATTTTCTTAGTGGTCTTACTCTTTGTCTATTTAGTTTTGTCGGCCCAGTATGAGAGCTTTATTATTCCACTATCGGTGATGTTTTCCTTACCTCCTGGAATCTTTGGTTCTTATCTGCTCATCAAGATAATGGGATTGGCTAATGATATTTATGCTCAAGTGGGTTTAATTATGCTCGTTGGTCTTTTAGGGAAAAATGCTGTTCTAATTGTGGAATTTGCTAGGCAAAAAGAACAGGATGGGATGTCGACGATTGATGCCGCCATTGAAGGGGCAAAGGTTCGGTTTCGTCCAATTCTAATGACATCGTTTGCCTTTATTGCGGGCTTGATACCTCTGGTTATGGCGACAGGACCAGGAGCTATAGGCAACAGAACTATTGGGTCTTCCGCTTTAGGGGGGATGTTGTTGGGAACAGTTTTTGGAGTCGTTATAGTTCCAGGATTGTACTTTATTTTTGCAACTATTGATAAGGGAAGAGCTTTAATTAAGGATGAAGATTTTCATCCACTGACAGAGCCGAAGGTTGAAAATGATTAGTTTAAAAAATGTCAAAAAAGTTGAGTTATTTCTTCTATGTCTGTTTATGGGAGGATGTGCTCCAAACCTAATGGTTGTTAAAAAAACTTCTGAGGTAAAAAAAGAAGTTCCATTGGATTATCCCCAAAATATGAATCAAAATGAAGATCCTTTAGAAGAAAGTTTTGAGGAGAGAGATAAGCGTTTAGATAAGGAAGCCGAATTAAAGAAGGGAGAAGGAGAAGGCTTGACTGAAATCCAAAGTAAAAGCTCTTTTGTCGTTCGTGCTTCCCAGTTAAAATGGCAAGATTTTTTTAATGACTCACATTTACAATTGCTTATTCAGTCTGGGTTAGAAAAAAACCAAGAGCTTAAAATTTTCACCCAAGAAATTCGTATTGCTAAAAACGAGATGATGGCTCGGCAAGGGGAGTATCTTCCTCGAGTTGGTCTTGGCGCTGAAGCGGGAATGGAAAAAGTGGGGGAGTATACTCATCGTGGTGCTACTGACTCAACGACACAATACGAGCCTGGAAAATTTGTTCCTGAAGAATTACAAAATTATTCTGTCGGGCTTATGTTTTCTTGGGAAGTGGACATTTGGAAAAAATTGAGAAATGCCACTAAATCCGCTTTACATCGGTATATGGCCTCAGTTGACGCGAAAAACTTTATGGTTACGCAATTGGTGGCTGAAATTGCAAAGACCTACTATGAACTAACAGCTCTTGATCGACAATTGGAAATAGTTGAAGCCAATATTAAAATCCAAAGTGAGGCAGTAAAACTCATTCGATTGCAAAAACAAGCGGCTCGAGTAACATCTTTAGCTGTCAATCGTTTTGAAGCTGAAGTTTTGAAAAACAGAAGTCGTCGATATGAGTTAAGGCAAAAGATTTTTCAAACAGAGAATAAACTAAACTACCTAGCAGGACGTTATCCACAACCGATACAGCGCAATTCGAGTGAATTTTTGAACTTAACTCCAGCCAATTTAAATGCAGGGGTGCCCTCTGAGCTTCTAGATCGTCGTCCTGATGTAAGAGCTGCTGAAAATAAATTAAAAGCTGCAAAACTTGATGTTAAGGTAGCGCGTGCTCGATTTTACCCTTCACTCAGTATTGAAGCTGGAGCGGGGTATGAGTCCTTTAAATCTGAGCATTTATTTACTCCTAAATCGGTCTTTTATAGCTTTCTTGGAAACTTAACGGCTCCATTAATAAATAGGCAGGGGATTAAAGCTGATTATTTGTCGGCTAATGCCCAACAGATTCAAGCATTGTATGAGTATGAACAAACTTTAATTAAAGCTTATACAGAAGTTGCTAATCAGCTTTCAAGAATTGGTAATTTAGAAAAAACTTACACTTTGAAAGCCAGACAAGTTAGCTTGCTAGATGACTCCATTGAAGTTTCAAATACTCTTTTTCGAGCTGCTCGTGCCGATTATGTTGAAGTTTTAATGACACGAAGAGATGCGTTAGAGGCTCAAATGGAACTTGTTGAAATAAAAGTTGATCAACTCAGCACTGTTGTAAGTCTTTATCAAGCTCTTGGTGGTGGATGGGAAGAGGACAAAAGAGAAGAGTAAATTTAAAGTGGAGATTTTTTCACATTAAATTCATCTTATGAACGTTTAAACTTGAGAGAGTTCAATAATAATGGGTCAACTTTAAGGAGGACTATTATTATGAACAATATTTTAAGAAGTGTATTAGTTGTGGCAGCTCTTGGTTTTAGCTCAACAGTTTTTGCTCAAAACTCAGGGAAATCTTTTCAGCCAATAAACGGTAAGACAAAGACTCAGTCTAAAAAAATGTACGATAAGAATACTAATAAAAAGAATCAAGGTGGATTTGAAGCACGCGATCCTCAGAGTCCCTCGCAAACTAAGCCCGAGCCAATGAGCCCATCACAAACACAAACGAGAAGACCCTCTAGTGTTGATGCTTCTAAGCAAAAAAAGAAAGAACAGATGAAAAATCAAAAAAATAAAGATTCATTACTTGTTCCTGAAGACCGCAATAACGTAGTTGACCCAAGTGCAGACTAGTTAAGCGCTTCTTTCTAGAGCCCTAATGGATGTGGTTTACAGCTATTAGACTCTATGCTTTTCATGGTTTAACCAAAACTACAGTTAATAAAGCACTATGAGCCTATTTTTTAGGCTCATAGTGTGGGCGGTATAAGTTCTCGATTTGAAGGAAGTGGAATTAATTGAGGACACATCCCAATGAATTTGTTAAATAGGTGAAATGATTCAATGGATCTTTACCTTTTTTATTGCACTCAACACTTATGGAATTAACTATTTTTGGTGTGAAAGTGATCAGAATTGCGTCAAAGCTTATGGTGGCTGTGGTCGTTATTTTTCAGTTCATCAAAGGTATAAGGAACTTTATGAAGCAAAAGCTCATAAGGCCGATCGTGTCGCTTCGTGCTTGGCTCCTCAGGCCATTGATAAAAAATTGAAACACTATGGAATTCCTCAATGTCGAAAAAAACGCTGTTTATTGACATTGCCTGAAGATAAAAAAGAAAAAGCTAAGCCTGTGGAGGAAAAGTGAACTACTTATTTTTTGATACCGAGACAACGGGACTGCCTAAAAACTTTAAGGCATCTTATAGAGATATCGATAACTGGCCGAGGATTGTGCAGCTGTCATGGTTAGTCTCAGATGGTGTAGATGTTAAAATGGAGTCCGACAATATTATTAAAGTGGATTTTCCAATTCCAGAGGTATCTTCTAATATTCACGGAATCACTAACAAAGTGTCTGAACAAAAAGGTCGCCCGCTTGTTCATGTATTGAGTGAGTTTTTAAATGATATTAATAATGTTGATGTGTTAGTTTGCCACAACTTAAATTTTGACTTAGCGGTGCTCCAATCAGAGCTTGTACGGGCTGAGATGAACCCTGAAATAGCTAAGAAAATGTTCTGTACGATGAGATCGGCCGTTGATTTTTGTAAATTGCCTGGAAACTATGGATACAAATGGCCAAAACTGGAAGAACTTTATAAGATTTGCTTCAACGAGACTTTAATGAATGCCCACGATGCTATGGTTGATGTAAAGGCAACTCATCGTTGTTTTAGTAAATTGCTGCAAGAAAAAGTCTTTGAAGTTTAATAATTTTTTTAAAGTTATAAATAAAAAAACCCACACCGTTGATGTGGGTTTTTTATTAGGTAAATTGTATTTTGTAGGAATTAGTTACCCATTCCGTAATTAACAACTTCACTTGCAGCAGCATTTAAGTTCAAGATACCACCAGCAACAGTTTCATCTTTGAAGTTTTCTCTTTCTGTTACAGTTTCCATCATGATTCTTTTCATTTCTAGGGCAGCAGCTCCTGGATCGTTCATGTAAAGATCACTTAAAGTTTGTGAAGCAATACTGTTAAGAAATGCGACAGCTCCAGCAACGTGAGGAGTTGACATTGAAGTTCCAGTTAATCTTCTGAAAGTTCCGTTGGAGTATGTTGAAAGAATGTTTGTACCAGGTGCAGCGAGATCAATAGTTGTCTTTCCGTAACCGGCTGAAGCTCTTCTGCCATCAGGTCTGTTATTTGTAACAGTGATTAAGTAAGGGCTATCACAACCAGTAGGAACGTCTCCCACTTGATCGATATTCCAGCTTGAGTTAGCAGTGGCAGCAGCTGAAAGAATTCCAACTTTACCCATCTCGTTATAGATGTCATTCCAAGCAGGGTAGCTTCCTGAAGTACAATCCGCTCCGTCAATACCAAAGCTTGAATTTGTAGAAACAATGTTGGCTCCAAACTCACCATTAGTTGCAAGCCAAAGTTTCTTCTGCTCTAGAATATATTTGTAAGCTGTTAATACGATTGAAGTGTTTCCAGAAGATCCAGGAACATTCATGATTTTAACATCCCAGTTAACTCCAGTAACACCTTCATCATTATTACCTTTTGCACCAATGATTCCAGCAACATGAGTTCCATGTGAACTAGATTGATGTTTGTTAGAGTTTGTATATCCATTCCAACCATTAACATCGTCTACATAACCATTGTTATCATCATCAATATTATTGTTAGGAATTTCAGCTCTGTTGTACCAAACATTGTCTTGAAGATCTTGGTGAGTGATTTCAACTCCGCCATCAACAACGGCAACTACGATATCATTGTTATTGGCGTCTTTTCCGCCAGTTCCATAAGTAAGCCATGCATTTAAGGCATCGATTCCAAAGTTGTTTTCACTTAGACCCATTGACCATTGGTCAGCAAAGTCAGGATCATTTGGTCCTGCTTCAGCGGGAAGAGGTCCAAGAATGATTTCGTCATTTTCTGGCTCTGTGATTCTTGAATAAACTTTGTGGTCAATCTGAGCATAGGCCACATCAGGATGGTTTCTTAACTCTTCTAAAACGGCATCAATATCCATGGATGGGTTTACTTTTAATAAATGAAGGTTCATGTCTTCAATCAAAGGTTTACTTCCCATAACGGAGCGACCAAAAGCCATGCGGCTGACGTTACTCTTTAATTTGATGATAATTTCTGAGCTTTCTTCGCTCGAGTTTGGCGTCTGTGCAAAGTTATCAAAACTATTAGCCATTGCCTGACAAGATAAGAAAATCATTGCTGCTGCAATCATTGCTTTCATATTTATTCCCCCACATTTTGTGCAGACTCTTCATTGAGTCCGTAACTAGCCTCGACTTTTGTCAGTAACCAGTTGAAGAAAAATTGTTATATGAATGTTTTAAATAAAATAGGAAAATTTCTTGTCGACGCAATGTTCATTAAGTTTTTTAATAAGAGATTATTTAAAAAAGCGATGAGTTTTTGTGGAAAAATGACTTATCCTACTGAAATCAGGAAATTACAGTTTTAGTAAGTGTAAGAAAGTGAAATTCTTTGTAAGGTTATTTGTCCAATTTCTTTACGATTTTAAACAGTAAACTTTTTTCTTTAAAGTCTCTTTTAACAAAACCTATCGCAATAGATCTTAAAATACTGTTCTATGATTTATCCGTGGAACTCTTTCTGGATGCTAGCATGATCTCATTTGGACTATTCAAAGCTTTCTCATAAAGAGATGTATCATAAGAAACAGATATGATTATTTAATTTATTCCAGTGATTCAAAATGAGAATTAATCAAAAAAAACTCAGTTAACCAAGCTTTTAGTCCGATAAGACCTAGGTATGGAGGCTGAGTCAGTGATCAAGAGTTTAGTATTTTTAATAATACTACCGTTGTTTGTGTGTTCCTGTGTTGGGCCGACAAGTCCATTTGGTGCTATTGATCAAGTAAAGCAAATCAAAGATGAAAAACAAAGTGGTGATAGAGAGATTTCCAGTCAAGGTCGTCACTTTGAAATCTTATTTCATCCAAGTAGACAGGTTTTGCATGATAAGTCTGATTTTTCTGTTGAATTGAAGTCCCGATTTCCGTTGACCGACAATATCACTTTACAAATTCTTTATAATAATATTGATGTGACCCAAGCTTTTTTATCAAGTACGAGTCTTCATCGTAGTGAAGATCAAAGAACTCGCATTTATGTACTAGAAAATTTCCGTTTAAAAACTTTAGACCCCAATAAAATTGAAGTTTTAGTAACAAAAGGAAAAGATAAAGTACTTCGTTCTAAAAACTTAGTGGCACCTGAGTGCTCACTTTTTCAAAAAAAGCAGTTAGCAAATTTAGGAGCTTTTCGAGCGCCGGCCGAATTTAAAGATTTGATTGAGAAGGTCGCTGGTCATTACAATTCAAATCCTTCTTTATTGGCAGGAATTGTGGCTCAAGAGTCAGGCTTTGATCCTTATGCTGTTAGTTGGGCTAAGGCTATAGGCTTAACTCAGATCACACCTTTAGCAGAGGAAGAGGTCATTGATAACCTTGGTGATCTTCCACGTTATCCTGGAATTAACTCCTTATCTTATCTGACATTAAAAACAAAAATCCATATGGGTGAGATTACTCCAGGTCAAGAGTGGCGACTCGATCCTGAAAAATCATTGCAAGGAGGAATGGCCTATATTTCTTATTTGCAAGATTATTGGAATATTGCTGAAAATAAAAATTTAATTGAGTCCTTAGAGGGAGACTTTGAGACAAACTTAACAGAGTTGATATTGGCTAGTTATAATTCAGGAGCGGCTCGGGTAAAGAGAGCTGTAAAGCAACTAAAAAATAATTGGAAAGAGCATGAAAAATTAGGAGAGGCGGCCTACTACGTTAAAAAAGTAAGTAGTTACTGCTATCATTATACCGAATCAAAAGTTGAGGTGTCCGATGATAATGAAACCTAAACAGTTTTATCTAGCTCCTTTATTTATGTTGGCAATAGCATTATCATTCCCTATTCAGGTCATGGTGCTTTATGGTCATCATTGGAGTGAAGCAGGAGCCATTTTTTCTAAGATGACCGTAGTCAATTGGTCTGTTTGTGTTGCCTTTGTATTGGGTGCTTATCTTTACTTTCATGCTTCAAGAGGAATACTGTATTTTGCACCTGTCCTATTGGCTTTAGTGGCCTTTAATAATTATATTGTGGGGCAATTTGGAGGAGACTTTAACCTTCAGCAAACCACATTAGCGACATTACTATCATGTGGTCTATTTGTTCCTCTGGCCTTACCGTCCTCTCAGGTTTTATTAAGAGATCCTAAAAGGCGATGGTGGCGAAGGTCTCATAGGGTTAATAAAAGGGTTGCAGCGACTTTGAATCCATATGTGGGCAATATGGTGCAAGGGCAAACATTCGATGTCTCTAAAACAGGTGCCTTTATTTGCCTTAATGATTTAGATAATATTCCAAAAATTGGAGATACAGTTCGAGTGAGTCTCAATGTTAATTCAATGAAGAAAATACGTTGTGAGGCTATCGTTGTAAGAGTTTGTGAACCACAAGGACGCTATCCACAAGGTATGGGGATTCGGTTTAAGGACATGTCCAGGAATAATGAAAAGAGTTTCCATAAGTTTTTAAGTTCTGGTGATTATAGTCATTAGGGCGAGTGTTTTTTTATCGCATATCCTTGTTGTTTTCGATGATGGGAAGTAATTTTTCCCTAAGCTCGATGGAATAAATAAAATCGGGCTGAATCTCTAAACTTCTATTTAAGTGTTTATAGGCATTATAGAGCTGATTCTTTTGAATAAGTGCTCGGGCTAAGTTGTAATGTGTCTGCGGGTAGGTATCTGATATCTCAATGGACTTTTTATAATGGTTAATTGCTAGGTCTAGGTTTTTGATATCCATATAAGCCATAGCGAGATTATTGTGCACACGCGCCGAGCCTTCAGAATAGTTTAATATGTCTTTGTAAAATGTAATAGGAGTGCGCCAGTCTTTGTTTCGTTCAATAGTACACATTATCTCAATTGATAGAGTTAAGATTGTAAGTACAAGAACGAAATTACGGGAGTATTGGTTAAACTTAAGGATCAAGGCTGCGACAGCAATAAATAAGGATAAGGAGGGGATGTAAAGCCAATGTTCTAAGATAAAAGAATTTACGGGTATAAGTATACCAGTCATTGGAGTAAAAGCGGCGAAAAACCATAGCCAAGCAAATAGAGTTAATTTGTGATCTTTTTTTAAATAACAATAAACTCCAATGATAAGTGGTAGGATAGCCAGTATTCCGCCAATGATCACGGGCATATTAAAGGGATCGGTAAAAACAGGAAATGACCTCTCCATATGAAGTTTAATTGGCCGGAATAGAATAACAACGTAGTCGGGCAGTGTCGCGAGAAAGGTATAAAGCCTGTAGTGAATATTCTCAGTGTAGATGTTACTTGTTTTGTAAAAGGAATATGTTTTATCAAAATTTAATAAAGTCTCTCTTATAAGGAGATAAGTAAATGCTAAAAACCAAAATGGCAGTATTTGTAGATAATCTTTCAGGTGTCCCATTTTTTTTGATTGATAAAATTGGCAAATAATTAAGAGAGCGGGAGTGACGATAATGGCTTCTTTTGAGAGGAGAGCCAGTGTGAAAAAGAAGAGAGAAATTAAAAGTCTCTTTAAGTTTTTTTTCTCATAGGGGTAGGTCAATAAAGTCAATAGACAGAAGAAGAAAGAGAGCGGATCTGCGGTGCCACTAATGTATGTAACTGCTTCAACATGAGTTGGGTGACTTACCCACAGTAAGCTTGTAAGAAGTGCAAGGTTATCTCTTTTAAAGAGTTTTCTTATTAACAGAAAAATCAAAAATCCATTGAATAAATGGATTAAAATATTTCCTAAATGAAAGGCTATTTTGCTGTATCCAAAGGCTTGGTAAATAAAAAGATAGAGAATGTTTTGAGTGGGTCGATAAAAGTTGTCCTTACCTCCAAATCCAGCGGTCGAATTTGAAACTAGCATTTTAGGTAAGTAACCGAAGTCACGCAAGTATGCGTTTTTTTCTATTAAAAACTCATCATCCCAAATGAAATCGTTTTCTAATGCATTAAAGTAAGAAAGGGCAACAGCAACTGTGATAAGGAAGTAGGGTAGTAACTTATGTGACTTTATTTTTTGAAATATTCGTTTAAAAGTACCCAAATCGCCTTAATCCCGTCTTTCCATGAAATCTTTTTTCCTTCGTCCTTGGAGCGAGGTTTATAGGAAATAGGTTTTTCAATAATTTCAATCTTGTTTTTTAGCAGCTTTGCTGTAATTTCTGGCTCCCAGGCAAAGTCGTTATGTTTAAAATCAAAACGATCAAAAACCTTTGCATGAAAAAGTTTGTAACCTGTGGCCTCGTCTGTCAACTTCGATCCAAAGAGAAGATTGGTTGCTTTAGTGACAAGCAGTCCTCCCCAGTAAAAAAAGAGACTGGAGTGTTCTCTGTTTTCCTTGTTCATGTTGCGAGAGCCGTAAACAACCTTTGCGCCTTGTTCAAAAGGAGTGAGGAGCGGTAGAATATCATTCGGGTCATATTCAAGATCAGCATCTTGTACTACCAGGATTTCTCCTTTAGCGTGCTTAATGCCGGTGCGAATGGCTCCACCCTTGCCCATATTATCTTGATAAAAGTATCGAATAGGGGACTTTGGATGTGTGACTTGGTACTGCTCAACATGGTGTGCGGATTGATCGCTTGAGCCATCGTCGACAACGATAATTTCAAAGTTTTCAGATTTTAAAGAGGTGCAAACCTTATTAAGAACAAATCTTATGGTATTGGCTTCATTGTACATGGGTATAAGAATTGAAAGTTTATGATTGTATTCTTCTGGTAAATTCTTGATGCTTTTTTCGCCCATCTTAGGCCACCTCAGTTTGTTTTCGTCGTGAAACAAATTCCCTAATTTTCTTTTTATATTTCATCTCAAGGCTACAAAATTGTAACCCAATTTGTGTTTGATTGGACCTGTAAACGCATTGAGCGGTTGCGACCAGTCCTCCGATATTCGGTAGATAAAGGGTGAGAACCACTTTGTCTCCTTGGTCAACAGAGGCAAGAAGGTCGTCGGAGATCACAAGAGCGCCACCTTCACCGAGTTGGCTGCATTCAGTAATCGTCATATGTCCTTTGAAAAGAACGCCCGCTTGACCATTGTAGTGTCTCCTGGGAGCTTTTCGTCTTTGAGATGTACTCATAGAGAACTTATCGAATTGGCTGATATAAAACTTAATAAAATGGGAGAGATTTTGTGCAAAAATGAGACATTTAGTCAGGGAGAAAACTAAAAAAGCAAGCCAAAGGGCTTGCTTTTTAAAGGTACTAGAATTTAGACAAAATTAGGCATTTATTGTTTTGTTCATAAACTGAGTTAAACGACTGATTTTTCTAGAGGCTGTTCTAGGATGATATTTACCTTTTACCGCAGCTTTATCAATCGCGCTTGTGTAATCTCTAAGAAGGGTTACAGCCTGGTCTTTGTCCTTGGCGGCAACAGCATTGCGTACTTTCTTTTCAAGATGACGAATGGCTTTTTTCATTTGTTGATTACGATCTCTTCTTACCAATGCCTGCTTCGCACGTTTTTTTGCAGATACAATATTTGCCAAGGGTAAACCTCCGATATAACTTATGAACATGTGGTGATAACGGAAAAGTGGCTTAAAGACAAGCCCTTTCATAAAAAAGGAAGCTCTTTGCAAAAAACTCTAAAATCTTCAGAAAACTCTCCTCGTGTGTCAACGGCAAAGGCGGCCTTATTATTTGGTTCAGGTACTCTAACTAGCCGAATATTGGGCTTTATTAGAGATTCGATGGTGCTCTCTATAATGCCCCTTGATATGAAAGATGCCTGGCTAGCTGCCTTTAGACTTCCCAATACATTTAGACGTCTTTTTGGTGAGGGGGGCTTGTCCGTGAGTTTTATCCCAGTTTATGTGGGGATTTTGGAGCAAAAAGACGAAAAAGCCCGTGCGGCACTGGCCAATGGCATATTCACTTTATTGATGAGCCTTATTAGCTTAATTTGCTTAGTTTGTTTTATCTTTATGGATCCTCTTATCTCTCATTGGCTAGCGGGCCCCGGGTTTTCCAGTATCCCTGGAAAACTCGATATGACCATTCAGATGGCAAGAATTATGGTTCTATTCCTATTTTTTATCTGTTTGTTTGCCTATTTTATGGCTCTACTTAACGGTCATAAAAAGTTCACTCTTACCGGCTTTGCTCCGTTGTTTTTAAATCTAGCCATTATTGTTGGGTTGTCTTTATATAAAAATACGGAATATTTAGTTGAGGCTTCGGCCTGGGCGGTAGTGATTGGAGGAGCTCTGCAAGCTTTTTTCTTATTACCGGCTGTGGTCAAAATTCATGGTGTACCAAAAATTTCTTTTCAATGGAGTCATTGGGCTATCCGAGTTGTTTTAAAAAAGTTTTTGCCAACGTTACTTGGCGTTGGGGTATTGCAAATATTGGGTATGATTAATGTCTACTTTGCCAGTCAGTTAATGCCTGGAGCTGTTTCCTATATCTATACAGCCGATCGCTTGTTGGAGTTGCCATTGTCTTTAATAGCGGTCAGTATCGGAACCACTGTTTTACCAACTTTATCTGGTTACTGGAGTCGGAATGAGAAAGATCACTTTATGACAAGTCTTTCTCGACAAATCAGTTTGTTTTATTTTTTAGCTTTGCCTTGTGCTTTTGGTCTTTGGTTTTTGGGAGAAGACATTATTGAGGTCTTATTTGCGAGAGGTAAATTTAAACTCGATGAAGTTGTTATTGTGGGAGAAATACTTAAAATATATTGTATAACATTAATTGCCGCAGGCTCTCTTAAAATCTTTACTCAATCTTTATACGCTACTGGTGATACAAAAACTCCGGCATTTATTGCGGTATTCGGTTTAATAGTTCATATTGTGGCCGCACCTTATTTTATGGGGCTATGGAAACTAAATGGTCTGATTTTTTCAACTGCTATGATTACAGTTCTTAACCTTGTGCTCTCTGTCGTGATTATTAATTTTAAAGTGGGAGCGATAAAGTGGAAAAAGGTTTTAGGGCATTTTTCAATGTGTTTTGTTTCATCGACGATCATGGGTGTTTATCTTTTTTATGTCAGTCAGTGGCAATGGAAACAAGGACGTTTTATATTAGATTTCCCTCTATTGTTGTTAATTATTTCTATAGCTGGTGTGATTTACTTTGTGTGTGGAACTCTAATGAAAATTGAAGAGTTAAATATTGTTTTATCCCGTTTAAAAGCTCGCCGTAAAAAGTAAATTGGAGAGTCTTTAAAAAGTATTGATTTATACTTTTTTGCCGAGTCTTAGGTCATAATCTTATCCAAGGTGACTCAAATCACCCTGGCTTTTTTATCTGGACCTGTTTTTGTGACTATTATCTATTAAAATGAGTGAAGTGTTCCCAAGGGTCGATTGAAATTACTTTGTCGGCAGGGAAGTGTGTTTGTCTGTGCACCGATTTATTAATTTTAAGGAGTCTACTATGTTAAAAAAAATAATGTTAATTCCTCTTGGTTGTTGGGCTCTGTTGTTAGCGGGCTGTTTAGATGAAAGTGGTAATTCAGACTCTCCCTCAGAGAGTGGACGCTCTATTCCTGATATTTCTGTGAACTGTACTTCTGTTATGAGTCCCAGTTGTGATACAGCAAGCGATGGGACGGAGATTTATTTTATTTGGGCCTCTTCTACTTGTGAAGAAATTGCGACGTCACTTAGCGATGAAGATGTTGGTGCGATTAAAGCTTCAACGGCAACTTGTGCTGGCGGAGAGTGTGATGGGGAAGCCACGGCACCGTGGGCAAGTATGACCGCTCAAACTATTGTGACTCTAATGCCTTCGTCTTCGACTTCGGCTGCGGCTTGGTTAAATTTTGCTGACAATGGAGCTGGTGATGGCAATGGTCCTCAGTCAGGAGATGTTATTTGTTGTGCAGAAGATCAAACCTCTGATGTGGAGTTAACCAACAGTGATTGCGTTCCCGTTCTGTAAATTTATCAGATACTGATTTTAGATATTACTTTATTGTGTTGGGGATTTTGAAAATTCATAGAGCTTATCTGAGTAGCATTAAAAACTTGGGACTAAGGGTTCTCACTATCCGGCAAAGCTTTCAACGGCTTTTAAGGGTTTATGTATGAGTCAAACTTCAACTCCGTATTAAAACTTCATTGGTTTGAATATTGATTATACCCTTGAGTAAAATTTGAATGCCGATTTAATTAAGTTCGTGGTGAGGGAAGCTGTTTACCGCGACAACACCATCAACGTAGCTATAAGCTTAACTAAGGCCATATTATTGCACCGGCCAGGGGCTTAGTTGTGGTCCGATGAGGTGCTCATTTAATCGTTGGGTTGTAATTCAATTTTTACTTTTTGCCAGAGTTTTTCTTTTTGTTGTGCAGAGAGATCTTTAAATTGAGGTTCCTCTCTGAGCATCTTTTCAAATCGTTTTACAAACTTCATATTCCCGAGTCTCAAAGCTTTTTCACTTTCAATATCAAGATGTCTTGCTAGCTGAGCCATAGAAAATAATAAATCACCCATTTCCTCTTCAATGTGTGCTTGATTTTTTTCTGCTATAGCTTCTTCGAGTTCCGCTAATTCTTCTTTAACTTTTAATAGAACTTCTTCTGGGGTGGACCAGTCGAAATCCAACTTTTTTGCTCTCTTCCCAATTTTGTGGGCTTTCAGTAAGGCGGGAAAACTGTTGGGGATATCAAAAGGTGCCACGTCTTTTTCTGTAGCTTTAATATCTTCCCAGTTTTTAACAACCTCAGTGGCATCTTTAACTTCCACATCAGCAAACACGTGCGGGTGTCGGCTAGTCATTTTGTTGTTGAGATGATCAATGACATCGTGAATATCAAAGTCCCCATTCTGTCGAGCAATCTCGGCATGTAGGACCGATTGAAAAAGTAAATCACCCAGTTCTTCTTTAAGGTTTTCTTTGTCATTATTAACAATTGCCTCTTCTAGTTCGTGGGCCTCTTCAATAGCAAAGGGAGTCAAGCTGGAATGAGTTTGGGCTTTGTCCCAAGGGCAACCATTGGGACCACGTAATTTTTTGACAATTTCGATGAGTTGTTGGAATGATGTCATGCAGCCAATTAAACAGGAGGACCCTTGCAGGTCAATATCGTAAAGTTAAGTCAGTGGAGAATTCCTCGCCGTTTTCTGGTGAGTTGGCTTGAGTCTCTTCAAAAAGAGCTAAAAAAAAGAGCAGTGATTGATCTTAAAAACAAAGAGATCACCTTGGTGTTTGTGGATAAGAACCATATTAAAAAGCTGAACCTAGACTTTAGGTCTAAGCCAAAAGTTACTGATATTCTTAGTTTTTCAGGTATGACAGAGGAAGACCTAGGGGAGCTGGTTATTTGCGGTGAGCAAGTGAATGAGCAGTCTTTTGATCATGGTTTAAGCAAAAAAGAAGAGCTGGGATATATGGTGATTCATGGTGTTTTGCATTTACTGGGGTATGATCACGAAAAGGGTGGTCAGCAGGAAAAAGAGATGTTTGAATTACAAGATAGTCTTTTTGATGTATTAAGAAAAAAAATCTCAAAAATGTAAAACAAAGCTCAGGGCATCATATGGAATCTAAAGTTTATAATTTAAGCACACATTTGAGTGAATTTAGAAGTCAGGTCAATGAGCTTGCCGAAAAAACATCGCAACTGCGGAGGTACCTTTGACATTGAAAGGCGCCTCAAAGAACTAGAAGAATTAAAGCACAAAGCCCAGAATCCAGAACTTTGGCAAAACCCAACAGAGATGCAAAAGGTCAATCGCGATATCGCTATTCATGAAAAGACCTGTGAACAATGGGAAAATCTGAATTCTAAAATTGAAGATGTGAGTGTCTTATTGGATTTAGCAGAAGAGGGTGAAGACGAAGAATCTTTTCAGGAAGCTGTGGTCGAGATCAAAAGACTTGAAACTGTGATTGATGAGCTTGAGCTTAAAAAACTTCTCGATGGGGAGTCTGATGTTAACAGTGCCTTTTTGTCCATCAACTCTGGTGCGGGTGGCACCGAAGCTTGTGATTGGGCCGGAATGCTTTACCGAATGTATACGCGATATGCTGAGCAAAATGGATACAAAGTGGATGTGCTGGAGTTGACCGATGGTGATGAAGCGGGGATCAAATCAGTGACCCTTAATATTCAGGGGCCTTACGCCTATGGCTATCTAAAAGCAGAATCTGGAGTGCATCGTTTAGTTCGAATTTCACCTTTCGATTCCAATGCTCGAAGGCATACCAGTTTTGCCTCTGTTTTTGCTTGGCCAGAAGTGGATGACGATATTGATATTGAAATTCGCACAGAAGATCTAAAAATAGATACGTATCGGGCGAGTGGAGCTGGTGGGCAGCACGTTAACACCACGGATTCTGCCGTAAGAATCACACACACGCCCACAGGAATCGTTGTGCAATGTCAGAATCAGCGATCGCAACATGCTAACCGTGATACGGCTATGAAAATGTTACGAGCCGCTCTTTATGAAAAAGAAGTGGAAGAGCGCAATCGAGAAAAAGACGAGATGAATTCTCAGAAAAAAGCCAATGAGTGGGGAAGTCAAATTCGTTCTTATGTGATGCACCCCTATCATATGGTGAAGGATCATCGAACTTCTCAGGAAACCAGTCAGGTTCAAGACGTTATGGATGGTCATTTGAATGACTTCATTTTTTCATTTCTGAAATTTATGAAAGAAGAGGAGTGATCTCTTGCATTGGTGGTTGTACCGTAAATTTATTTTTCAGAAAAAACTTTACTCAGAGCCGACCACACTTTTTTCTTTGTTTGGGATCAGTCTTGGTGTGGCCTTCCTTGTTGTTAGTATGGCGGGCTTTAGTGGTTTTACGGAAAGTTTAAAAAGTTCAATCATTGATGTTTCTGGTGACATTAACATTCTGAAAAGAGGGGGCTGGGTTGAAAACTCAACTGAACTCGAAAAAGAAATTCGGGAAATATCACCGGAAGTGACGGATGTTTTGGCTTTTACGCAAACAGAAGTTTTAGTGGCTCATAAAGGTAAACTCAATGCTGTTATTATGCAGGGAATTGAGTGGGAAAAAGCTGCGAAGATGCCGGAATTAAAAAAACGTATGATCTCCGTCATCAAACCTGGGGATGCTCCGGAGTTAAGTCCCATTTATATTGGTAAGGTGGTTGCTGAACGACTTAAGCTCAATGTTGGTGATTCTTTTAAGGCTATCTTGCCGAGAGTATCAAAAGCGTCGGCCACAAGAATATCACCGAAGGTTGAAAACTTTTACGTTGAAGCCATTTTAGATTTTGGCAAATACGACTTTAATGAACGAGTTGTTGTGGCGGGTTTAAAGGTTGTACAGGAATTAACGGGTTCTGGAGATAAAATTAGAGGATTTAGGTTAAGACTTCGTGACTCAGATCTTTCTAGTGATGTGGCGGAGAGACTGCAAGAAAAACTAGGCTGGGATTATTCCATTCGCGATTGGACAATGGTGAATCGTTCTCTATTTAGAGCGATCGAGTATGAAAAAATGGTTTTATTTTTTGTAATGCTTATTATGGTGATTGCCGCCTTTTTTAATGTCTCGACGACCTTGTTTCTCGGTGTACTTAGGCGTTATTCCCAGATTTCAGTGATGCGTGCTCTTGGTTTGAAAAGTCGAGATATTATCGTGTTATTTTGTCTACATGGTTTGGCTTTGGGAGTCTGTGGTTTAGCGCTTGGATTAACCTTAGGATTTTTATTTTCCTGGGGTTTTGAGGTGCTTCAGAAAGTCTATCCCATTATGCCAGAGGAAGTTTATCGAATGTCTAACTTTTCGGTTCAGCTTCAGTTGAATGATATAATATGGGTTATTGTTGCAACATTGGTCATTTGCTTTTTAAGCACTCTAGCTCCGGCTTTTCGAGGAGCAAAACTCTCACCCGTGGAAGGTTTGAAGTATGAGTAATATTATTCTTTCTACAAAATGTATCACTAAAGCCTATGAGATGGATGGCAGTCGTCTAGAGGTTTTAAAAGGTGTGGACCTGAGTATTAATCAGGGAGAAGCAGTTTGTATTATGGGTGTTTCTGGTGCTGGTAAGAGTACCTTGCTCCATATTTTGGGAACTCTCGATATGCCTTCATTAGGAAAAATTTATTATCGTGGTGAAGACCTCACTCGTAAAAACGATGATCAATTAGCTCAGTTTAGAAACAGAAAAATGGGGTTTGTATTTCAGTTTCACCATTTGCTTCCTGAGTTGGATGCTTTGGAGAATGTTTGTTTGCCTGCTAGAGTGGGTGGGAAAACCAAAAGAGAAGCTGAGGAAAAAGCAGTAAAATTACTCGATTTACTAGGGCTTAAAAATAGAAAGCATCATTATCCTTCAGAGTTGAGTGGGGGAGAGAGGCAAAGGGTAGCGATTGCCAGGGCCTTAGTACAAGACCCAGAGATTCTTTTTGCCGATGAGCCGTCTGGAAACTTAGATAGTGAGAATGGGAAGATCATTCAAGACCTCTTTTTCCAATTGCAGCAAGATTTGGGACTGACATTGATAGTGGTAACTCATGACCAGGATTTTGCTGCCAGATTCCCCAAAGTGTTTCGTTTAAAAAACGGTGTGCTTGACCATTAGGTGTCTTCGATATTGCGAGAGAGGTAAGGGGTTTAGCACTCTTTCTGGGTGCAAAAAATAGGCAATAATAGAGTCTTATCTATGCCAAGGCGCGCAATTGATCTGTATGCCCCGTTAAAATACGACCATTGAGTGACTCATTTTGACTTTACCTAGAATTATGAATAGCCTGCTGACCTTTGTGGTTACATCATTATTAAGTCTTAAAAGTAAGGTTGAACTTTTTGCGGCAATTTAGATATTCTTCTTTTTTAATGATTTTATTCGTTTGCCTGTATTCTGTGCAGTCATGGGGTCAAACAGTTAAATCAATTAAAATCCAAGGCAATCGTAAAATTGAAAAAGATGCGATTTCTCAAAAGCTCGTTAATAAAGTGGGTTCTCCACTTTCACTGAAAGGTGTTCGAGAGGAAGTTCAGACTCTTTTTGATACAGGTTACTTTCAAGATATCGAAGTGAGCGATGCTGAAGTTACAGGTGGAGTAGCTCTCGTTTATAAGTTTGTGGAAAAGCCCGCTGTTTCTTCCGTAGATTATCGTGGTAATTCTGAACTCGATGATGATGAGCTGGGCGAGCTCACAAAAATAAAAGTTTTTGAAATTATTGATTATGGAAAAATCACTCGCGGTGTTTCTGATATTCAAAAAGCCTACGAAGAGAAGGGTTATTTCTTAGCCAAAGTTTCTTATCAAGTAGAAGAAGACGGCCGAGGTGGAGTGAGGGTCATCTTTGAGGTGGAAGAAAACGACCAAGTCCTCGTAAAAAGAATTTCTTTCGTTGGAAATGATAAAGTTCCGAGTAGTGATATTAAAGGCCGCATGCTAACTCAAGAGGGTGGCTTTTTTAGTAGCTTGAGTAGCTCGGGAACTTATAAGCAAGATGCTTTTGAGCAAGACATGCAACTAATTAGTTTTCTTTATTTTAATAAAGGTTATGTGCAGGCGAAAGTTTCTCGTCCAGAGGTGACGGTCTCCCCAGATAAAAAAGGTATTTATATTAATATCCGTGTGGAAGAGGGGGAGCAATTTAATACAGGAGAGGTCAGTTTCTCAGGAGACCTATTGTTCTCAACAGAAGAGTTAACAGAAACAGCCAGTATCGACGAATCAGAAATTTTTGTTTACGAAACAGTTCAAAAAGATATTCAAGCTTTTACAGCTAAATATGGTGATCTTGGTTATGCCTACACCAACGTTATTCCCAGAACTTTTATTCGTGAGGAAGACCGTAAGGTCGATATTGTTTATGAGTTTGATAAAGGTAAAAAAGTTTATTTTGGCACAATTAATGTTGTAGGGAATAATCGCACTCGTGATAAAGTGGTAAGGCGAGAGTTACGTATTGGTGAAGGTGAGCTTTATAACGAAACTCGTAAGCGTGAATCCATGGATAATATCCGTCGCCTAGGCTTTTTTGAGCAAGTAGACTTCAATACCAAAACTCCACAAGGTCGGGATGATCTTATGGACATCGATATCGTTGTTAAAGAAAGAAACACGGGAAGTTTTCAATTGGGAGCGGGTTATAGTTCTTTCAGTGGAGTTATTTTTAATGCTCAACTCAATCAGACAAACTTTCTCGGTAAAGGTCAAAATGTTGGACTGCAAGTTGACTACTCCATGATTCAGAAGCGCTACCGAGTTAACTTCACAGAGCCTTACCTCTTCGATACTTTATGGACAGCTGGTTTTGATGTTTATCGAAATGAAAGTCGTATACCCAATCTTTATTCAGAGAAGGTGGAAGGGGCCGCTTTTCGAGTGGGTCATCCTATTTTTAGTCGCTATTTCTATGGCTTTTTACGTTACAAGCTCGACAACACAGAACTCGACATGCCGGTTGGACGCTACGCTACAGACGTTTTAAGGCCAGATGATGCTGAGGGCATAACCAGTTCGATCACGGCCTCTGTGGAGTATGACAAGAGGAATGACCGTTTTGCTCCTTCCAAAGGGATTCACACCAGTGCTTCTTATGAGATAGCCGGTCTTGGTGGGCGCATGGATTATAAGAAGTTTGATGCCTTTTTCCGTTGGTATCACAACATTTTTTGGAACTTGGTATTGAGAACCAATTTCTCTTATGGAATGGTTGAGGGTCCTCAAGACAGTGCTATACCATTTACCAAAAGATACCGTCTCGGTGGTCCTTATAACATGAGAGGATTTGATTTCGGTGAAGTTGGTAGAAGAGAGTTCTCTCAAGTCAATTATGATTGGTGGAGAGGTCAAAATAACCCCACTTCGGGGTATCAAAACGACAATCCTGATCCTATTTCTGATAATGCTGAAGCGCAACGTAGAGCTCAAGTGGTTCTTGGAGGAACTCAGCAGGCTCTGGCCATGATTGAACTTGAGTTTCCTCTTGTTAAAGATGCGGGAATTCGAGGAGTGGGCTTCTATGATGTTGGGTTGGCACATGATGATATTGTAGACTCTTTTTTCCGTGAGGACTTTGGATTTGGAGTGCGTTGGTTCTCTCCCATCGGCCCATTAAGGTTTGAGTGGGCTTTTCCTCTGGATAGAAGATCAGAGCTTCGTGAGGAAGGATCTGAATTTAACTTTGCAATTGGAGCCCCTTTTTAATAGATATAGGGGATTGTTGAAAAACAAGACTGTCGAAAAAAAAGGAGTGTCGACATGAAAAATCTTATTATTTTAGTTTCTTTAGTTATGGCATCAACGGCGAGCGCTAAATTTGAGGCTGCCTATATTGATATGCAAGCTGCTATTCAGGGCACGAAAGCTGGTAAGTCGGCAAAGACTAAGCTTGAAGGTGAGTTTAATAAAAAGAAAGCGGAGCTTAAAACAAAAGAAGGTAAGCTGAAAAAAGAAGCGGACGAGTTCCAGAAAAAGGCCAATGTCTTATCGGAAAAAGCGCGAAATGAGAAACAAGCGGCTCTCCAAAAGAAAATGATGGAGTTCCAACAAGAATTACAAAAAAGCCAAGTCAACATTCAGCAAAAAGAGCGTGAATTAACTCAACCTATCTTAGAGAAACTCCAAAAAGTAATTGCACAAGTGGCTCAGAAAAAAGGTTATGACATGGTTTTTGAAAAAGCGAGCCAAAGTGTCATGTGGGCTAAAGCGGATCTTGATATTACTCAAGAAGTTATTAAAGAATTTGAAAAAACAAAATAATGACAAAAGAGAATCCTTTTTTAACAGTCAATGAAATTCAAGAGAGGTTGCCTCATCGGTTTCCTTTCTTGTTAGTTGATCGTGTGGTCTCTTTTGAGCACGGACCTGATCCTGAGCATCTGCAAGGTCGTAAAATAGTTGCAGTAAAGAATGTATCTATTAACGAGCAATTTTTTCTAGGACATTTTCCTGGAAATCCTGTGATGCCAGGAGTACTACAGGTTGAGGCTATGGCCCAAGCTGGAGCACTGGCTTGTGTTCCTGGCAAAGATGACAAAATTGATGTTCTGATTGCAAAAATTAGCGAAGCAAAATTTAAAAAGCCCGTCACTCCTGGGGATGTTTTAGAGCTTCATGCTGAGATTGTAAAATCTAAGAGCTCTATTTTAACTGTGGCATGTAAGGCCTATGTAGATTCTCAAGTTGTCGCCGAAGTTCAGGTTATGGCAAAAATTTTTAAGAAATAGGATATTGAAAATATGAGCATTCATAATACAGCCATAGTTTCGGAAAAAGCTTCCATTCATCCCGAGGCTCAAATAGGCCCTTTTGTCGTGATTAGGGGAGAAGTGGAAATCGGTAGGGGTGTTATTATTGATCAGTTTGCATCCATTGGTTCCGATCATACTAAAGTAACCATCGGCGAAAACTCTAGAATTTACCCGGGAGCTGTTGTTGGAGAAACTCCACAAGATCTTAAGTATGATGGTGAAAAAACATCGGTGACTATAGGTCGATCCACTCAAATTAGGGAGTATGTTACTATTCATGCCGGTACCCCCTCTGGTGGTGGAGAAACAGTGATTGGGGACCATTGTCTTTTTATGGCCTATGTTCATGTCGCCCATGATTGTCATATTGGCAGTCATGTGGTTATTGCTAACTCCACCCAGTTAGCTGGCCATGTTCTTATGGAAGATCATGTTAAAGTGGGTGGTGTTTGTGCTTTTAATCAATTTGTTCGCTTAGGGCAGCATTGTTATATCGCAGGGGATAGTGCTGTTAACAAAGATGTTCTTCCATTTTCGATTGCTCAAGGTAAGTACGCTGTGATGAGAGCTGTTAATCAAATTGGAATGGAACGAAGTGGAATTGCAAAAGACGAAATTCAAAAAGTAAAAAAAGCCCTCCGTATTATTACTAAGGGTGGGCATACGGTGAGTGAAGCACTTGCTCGCGTAGAACAAGAGTGTACAGAGAGTCCCTTAATTGAAGGGCTTTTAAAGTTTGCCAAAAAATCGGAAAGAGGCTTAGCGATATGAGCCAAGTGAAGGTTGCTGTTATTGGAGCTGGCCACCTTGGTAATTATCATTGTCAAAAAATGGTGGCAATTGAGAACGCTCAATTGGTAGCCGTATGTGATTTGGACAGTGATAAAGCTAAACTAAAATCCCAAGAATATCACTGTGACTTCACTTCTGATTACAAGTCTTTAGTTGATAAAGTCGATGCTGTACTTATAGCGACATCAACACCCACACATTATGAAATTGCTAAGTTTTTTCTTCGGAACTCCAAGCATGTCTTTTTGGAGAAACCGATCACTGAGACAGTGGCTCAAGCTGAGGAGCTTTGTGCTCTGGCCAAAGAACATAAGTTGGTCCTACAAGTGGGACATGTTGAAAGATTTAATCCTGCTTTAATAGAGGCTCAAAAAAAATTAAAAAAACCACTATTTATAGAAGTACATCGTTTGGCTCCTTTTAAACCACGAAGTACAGATGTTGATGTGGTTTTGGATCTGATGATTCATGACTTAGATGTTGTTATGAGTTTAATGGACTCGCCGATTACTCATGTATCCGCTGTAGGCACTCCCGTTATCACTCATCATGTGGACATAGCCAATGCTCGACTTGAGTTTGAGTCAGGAGCTGTTGCTAATATTACGGCCTCACGAGTTTCACAGTCATCCACGAGAAAATTTCGAGTTTTCCAAGAAACCCAGTACCTTTCCATTGATTTTGGAACAGGAGAGTTAAATTTAACAACCAAAACGGGAGAGTGGGAAAACTTTGAAGAAGAGATGCCGTTGACATTTGATGCGTGGGAATTACAAAAGGGTGACGCTCTATTAAGTGAAGATCAATCATTTATCGACTGTATTGTTAACAATGAAAATCCAATCGTCTCTGGAGAGCAGGCACTCAATGCCTTAAGAGTCGCTGATCAAATTAGGAATGAAATTGGAAAGCGTCTCCAGCGAAGATAGTATTTTAATTATTGCAGCTGAAGCTTCTAGCTGTATGTATGCCGAACTGTTTATTCATGAATGGCGAAAAAAAAATCCACAGACTCATTTTTTTGGCGTTGGCAATAAAGCTTTAGAATCAATGGGAATGGAGTGTCAGGGTTTTGCTGAGGAAATGGCTGTGGTGGGTGTACAGGAAGTGATCAAACACTGGCCTGTGATAAAAGGAGCTGCTGATAATATCATAATGGAGTGTAAAAAACGTCAGCCACGGTTTGCGCTCTTACTCGATTATCCTGGATTCAATTTGAGGTTGGCAAAGAAACTGAAAGAAATGAACATACCTGTTGTTTATTACATATCTCCTCAGCTATGGGCTTGGAAAAAGGGGAGAGTTAAACAAGTAAAGCAGTATGTTGATGATATGATGGTTGTCTTTCCCTTTGAAGTTGATTTCTATAAAGATTATCAGATTGAAGCACATTTCGTTGGTCATCCATTGGTAGAAGTTGTTGAGAGAGAGTTGGATCAATATAAAATGGATGAAGACAGGGGTAATGTTTTAGGACTGATGCCCGGAAGCCGAAAAAGTGAAATTGCTAATAATTTAAAAATACAGCTTGAAGCGGCACAGCTCGTCGTTAATAAGAATCCTCAGGTTAAGGTAAAATTATTGCTAGCTCCAACTTTGAACCAAGAAGATTTACAAAAAACCGTGGATGAGGTTGGTCTTCCCGTAGAATTTTTAAGGGGAAAGCCCACTCAGATGATTCATCAATGTGATTGGATTTTGTCAGCCTCTGGAACGGCCACTTTACAAGTGGCATTGTGTGAAAAACCAATGGTTGTGATGTATCGTATGAACCCCGTAACAGCTTTTCTAGCAAAAATTCTTGTTCGATCTGTGGATGCTTTTTGTATTGTTAATCTTGTAGCTGGCAGGAAAGTCGTGCCAGAGCTTTTCCAGGAACAGGCTTCTCCTAAAATTTTAAGTGACTATGTTGATAAAATCATTGCCGATGAAAATTACCGTAGTGAAATGTTAAGAAATCTGCGTACAGTAAAAGAAAAATTGGGTAAGGGTGGAGCTACAGAGAATTTAGTTCATTATCTAAATAAAAGGTATTCTGTAAAATGAGATTATTTCTCTATCCACTTTCATTGTTATTCCAATTCTTAGTTCAAATGAGAAAATTCATTTATGCTGCGGGCTTAATGAAAACTCGAAAAGTAGATAGACCTGTCATTTGTATTGGAAACTTAAGCACGGGTGGAACAGGTAAGACGCCTTGGGTTCATAAGCTGACAGAACATTTTTTTTCTAAAAACAAAAAGTCAGTTGTATTGAGTCGAGGTTACAGTGGTGATTTTGATGGTGTTCTCAAGGTCACTCCCGATATGGATCCTCGAAAATGTGGAGATGAACCACTTTGGTTGTCACGTAACACTTGCTCCTATGTTTATGTTGGTCGTTCACGGGTAAAATCCGCTGAGAAAGCGATTGCAGAAGAAAACCCAGATTTATTTATCTTAGATGATGGCTTTCAACATTTTGCGATTGATCGTGAGGTGGATATTGTTTTGCTAGATGCATCAGCTCCGCTCAAGAATTATCATTATTTGCCTTTAGGGCGTATGCGAGAAGGGTTTTCTTCTTTGCAAAGGGCGCAGGTTGTGGTTATCAATAAGTGTAACTATGGTCATGCTAGCACGATTGATTTTTTAGATCAGCAGTGTGAGAAATATAAAAATAAAGAATCTATTTTTCACAGCGACTATGTATTTGATTGTTTTGAACCTCTGGTTTCTGAATTAGAGCGAGATAACTTAAAAGATCCAGTGACCATGACATGCGCTTTAGGTAATCCCGATGCTTTTGCAAAAACTTTATCTGAGCAAGATATTTCAATTGCGAGAAAATTTATTTTCCCTGATCATTATTTTTGGAAACCGGTTGATGTTGAGAAGATCACATATCACATGAGGCAAGATAAGAGCCGAGACCTGGTGATTACAGAAAAGGACGCGGTTAAACTTGTTCGATATAAAAAGCATTTTCAAGAGCTAGAGATACAAGTTTGGGTCTGTAAAATGAAAATTCAGTTAAGAGAGGATAAAAACCATTTTTTTTCTCTTATCGAGCGAACCTTAGAGGCAAAAAGTGAAAATACTTAAATACCCACTTTTAGCTGGTGCTTACATCATACACATAATGCCTTATTGGGTTCATGCGACCATAGCTTGGTTTATTGGTCTTATGTGGTTTGATGTTCTTAGGATTAGACGTGATGTTGCCATTAAAAATATAAAAAGAGTTTTTCCAGAGAAGTCTGATAAAGAGGCGACTCAGATGGCGAGGAAATCTCTTTTTCATATGGGTTTAACTTTGACAGAGTTTTTTTCTATGCCATTTCTTTGGAAAGATGATTTCCGCTCTATGTACGAAGTGGATGGGGAGGAAAAGTTTCGTGAGGCTTTTGAAAAAAATAATGGTGTTTTTGTTTTGAGTATGCACTTAGGAAATGGTGACTTGGGAACAGCCGCTTTAGCGAGCTGGGGCTATCCTATGCACATTATTTCAAAAGTTTTTCAGTCAAAATGGTTAAATAACCTTTGGTTTTCTTCTCGTGAGGCAAAGGGAGTTCATTTTATTCCACCAAGAAAAAGTACCTATGAAATTTTGAAAGCTTTAAAGAAGAACCATGCTGTGGTCTTTGTCTTAGATCAGTATACTGGACCTCCTAATGGAATTTTAACTGAGTTTTTTGGAAAAGAAACGGGAACGGCTGTGGGGTTAGCTCTTTTTGCTCAAAGATCACAAGCTCCTGTTGTACCAATGTTCACGGTGAGGACAGGAAAAAAGAAACATAAGATTTATGTGTTTGATCCTATTGAGTTTGAGGAAAAAGAAAACAAAGAAGAGACCATGAGGTTTATGACCGAAAAGTACAATCGAGTGGTGGAAAAGGCGATTTTAATGGCTCCTGAGCAGTGGATGTGGGTTCATCGTCGCTGGAAAATGGGGTTTGAGGGGCAAAAGCCCTTTGACGATACCTTAGAGAAGTAATTCATTGGGGCTTTAGAGTGCTCAGGTGGAGAATTCGAGCTCAAGGATAAACACTTATAAATTATTAAGTTTTCTTTGTATGCAAGATCTCTTTCTATTTTGATAATTCTTTTGGCTACATAGCCTCTTTCTTGTTACAGTTTTAATGTGGATAAACTAAATGATAAAAAACACTTAAAGTCCTTCCCATTAATGTTCAGTTTTGGGTTCTTATTTCTCCTTATTTTTGTGAGTTCCTGTGTGACCTCAGACAAGGATTTTGACAAGCAAAAAGTGGAAGATGCCACAGAGTTTGAAGAGGTTGTAAAAATTGAAAGCATTGATGAACCCACACCGGAGCCTGAGACTGAAAAAAACTCATCTAAAAGTGGTAATAAGAAATCCGATGTTTCTTCTAAGAAAAAAGACAAGGGTGCTGCAAAAACGGTAAAAACATCTAAAAATAAAGTAAAATCCCCTAAAGAAACAACTCCCTCAAAGTCAGAAGAAAAAAGCGCAGAAAGTAGCCTAAAGACAAAAGTTCCTCGTCAACCTGAACTAGAGGATGATGAGGGGTTTGAGGGGCGACGACCTAAAAAAGTTCCTTATCGTGTTGGTGAGGAGATTGTTTTAGGTATTTCTTATTTTGCTGTTGAGGCTGGCAAATTCACTATGAAAGTGGAACCAATGAAGCAGGTTAACGGGAAAAAATCTTACCATTTTAAGTATATCATTAAGTCGAGTCCGCTTTTTAATATGTTCTACCGAGTTGATGATGTGGCGGAAACCTTTGTTGATTATGAAAGTCTACTTCCCTACAGTTATGAAATTCATGTCGATGAGTCAAAGCAAGTACGAGAAACGCGCACCTATTTTGATCATAAAACTAACAAAGCAACGATGTGGGATAGTAAGCAAAAAAAAGGTGAAGACGTCGAAAAGAAAAAAATTGAGTGGGATATATTGTCTTACTCTCAAAATGTCTTCAGTGCGGCTTATTACTTAAGAAATTTTACATTAAAAGTGGGTAAAGAACTTAAGGTTAGAGTGGGGCATGAGGGGAAAAATATTGTGATGACGGCTAAGGTTATTCGCAGGGAAGAAATATACACCGATGCTGGTAAGTTTGACACCTTTGTCGTCAAGCCACAGTTTAATATTGAGGGGAAGTTTAAATCTGTTGGCGAAAACTATCTTTGGTTGACCGCTGATGATCGAAAATTTATTGTTCGTCTTGAGTCAAAGATCAAGATTGGTAGTATTGTTGGTGAGGTTCAAAAAATTAAAAAATGAATCATCTCTATATTCAGACAGCCTTTCTCGGGGATCTATTACTTTCTATTCCTAGTTTAAAGCAAATTCGATACTGGTCTCCTCAGTCTCATTTGACTTTGATTTGTCGAAAAGGCCTAGGGAAACTTGTGCAGTCTTTGGGGGTAGTTGATGAAGTGATCGAGGTGGATAAAGAAGGCAAGGGGTTTCTTGCCAAGAAAATGAAAGATCGTCAATTTCATACAATCTTTTGTCCGCATCAATCCTATAGTTCGTCAGCTTTGGTTAAGAGCTTACAAGCTCAAGAAAAAATTGGTTATCAGAGGTTTTGGAACCACACCTGTTTTGATAAATTGGTCAAACGTCGATTGGAATGGCCTGAAGTGATCCGTCAATTGCAATTGGTGGCCATGGTATCAGAGTCTGTTGAAGTCAATTTAGAAGCATTTTCACAAAAAGCCACAGAAATTCCTCAATGGGCTGAAATGGGTATGAGTCATTTGAGTTGGTCAGAGGACACTCTATCGAACATCCTGGCTGGTAAAGCTGTGTCAGGGTTGAGAGTTGATAAGCCTTATGTCTGTATGGCGCCTGGAAGTGTTTGGGAAACTAAAAGATGGTCAGCCGCCTCATTTAAAAAGGTAGGGGTAGAGCTTTCGAGACAAGGTTTTCAGGTTGTCTTATTAGGTTCGACTGATGAGCGTTCTTTGTGTGAACTTTTAGCAAAAGATATTCCCACGGGTTTTTCATTAGCAGGGCATTTGAGTATTTTTGAATCCTTGCAGATCATGTCACGCTCAAAAGGTCTGCTTTGTAATGATTCAGGCTCAATGCATATGGCCAGTCTTTTACATTTGCCGACAATTGCCTTTTTTGGGCCGACAGTTCAGGAGTTGGGCTATAAACCTTGGAATCCAAAAGCTCTTGTTATTGAAGATAATCACCTTATGTGTCGTCCATGTGGCCAGCATGGGGCAAGATACTGTCCTATAGGCACACATCAATGTATGGAAGATATTTCAGTTGATACAGTTATGAGTGCTATAAAATCCAATTTTTGAAAATTTAAAGTTTCTGCATTCTAGGGGCTGTTGACAATTCATCAGCGTAATGAGGATTCAATACCTCAGTATTTTTGAGTTAAGCGCAGACTGAATTTTATGAGGTGTGGCTAGAGCCACATCGAATAAGGCGAAGGCGAGCACAACTCAAAATGGCGAGAGATTGAAGCCGCAGTAGCTGGATGAATTGTCAACAGCTCCTAAGAGTACAGGGTCGAAATCTTAGAATAAAGTGTATTAATTGTTAGCGGGCGCGACATTTGTTCAAGATTTATTGAACAAAAAGTGATCCTATTCTATCTTGTGCTATGTCTAATGAGCTGAGTCGTACTTTTCTAATATTAGGTGATCAACTTTTTCCATTAAGCCAGGTCGCTTTTAAAAAACAAGATAAACTCTATTTTTTTGAAGATAAGAGTCTCGCCACGCATTTTAAGTACCATAAAAACAAACTCATCTTTTTCTTTTCAGCGATGCGGGAGTATGCAAAAGAATTAGAATCAAAAGGCTACAATGTCTGCTATTATGAGGCTTCTCATAAACTTTTTGAAAGTCCCTTTTCGGATAAGATCTCTGAAATTTTTAAGAAGAATAAAAAAGACAGTGTTCTGCATACCTATGAAATAAATGATCATTTTTTTAAGAAAGAATTAAGTAAGAGTTTGAAGAGTCTTGACAGGGAATTGCAAGAGCATCGTTCGCCCATGTTTTTGACTCCTAAAAAAGATTTTGAACAGTATTTAGAAGCTCATAAATCACCCTTTATGATGACTTTTTATAAAGATCAAAGGGACAAGCTAGGTCTTTTATTGAATAAAGATGGTTCGCCTCGTGGGGGACAGTGGAGCTTTGATGAGGATAATCGCAAAAAATATCCTAAAAAAATAATTTTCCCCGATAATATCAGTCATCGTGAAACTAAAATTGTAAAAGATGTTAAAGTTCTTGTTGAAAAAGAGTTTGTACAACATCCAGGCGATACAGATAATTTTTGGTTGCCAGTTAAACGAGAGCAGGCATTAAGATGGTTACATTTATTTGTTGAACAGAAATTAGAAAAATTTGGGCCCTACGAAGATGCTATTCACTCTGAAAATGTATTTGGATTTCACTCCAATTTATCGGCATTAATGAACATAGGCTTATTAACTCCTGAAGAAGTTGTTCAAGCAGTTATTGAAAAGGGAGAAGAGTTAAATGCTCCTCTGTCCTCTATCGAAGGATTTGTAAGGCAAGTAATAGGTTGGAGAGAGTTTGTAAAGGGTATTTACGATAATTATTCAGAAAGAATGTTAAGTGAAAATTTTTGGGGGCATAAAAATAAACTCAATAAGAATTGGTACCAGGCTAATACTGGAATTGATCCCTTAGATGATTCCATTAATAAGGTAAAGAAGTGGGGATACTGTCATCATATTGAACGGCTTATGATTCAGTCTAACTTAATGTTACTTTGTGAAATAGCTCCTCGCGATGTGTATAAATGGTTTATGGAGATGTACGTAGACAGTGCCGATTGGGTTATGGTGGCTAATGTATTCGGAATGGGGCAATTTAGTGAAGGAGGGATCTTTGCGACCAAACCTTATATTTGTGTTTCAAACTACATAAGAAAAATTATTAATTATCCTAAGGGTGACTGGTGTGATATTGTTGATGGACTTTATTGGAGATTTATCCATAAAAATAAAAAAACAATTCAGAAAAACCATCGTATGTCTATGATGGTTAAAATGCTGGAGAAAATGGACAGTGATCGGAAAAACAAACTCTTCCGTTGCGCTGAAGAGTTTATAAGCCAAAAAATTAAGTAGAATATGTAGAGACTGTTGAAAATTTATCCAGCTACTGTGGCTTCAATCCCTCGCAATTTTGAGCTGTGCTCACCTTTACCTTATTTGATGTGGCATTGGTCACACCTCATAAAGTTCAGCTTGCGCTTAACTCAAAATGACTGAGATTTTGAACCCTCATTGCGCAGATGAATTGTTAACAGTTCCTAATTTACTTTAAGCTTTTTAAATCAATATTAAATTTTTTGATTTTTCTCAGCAAAGTGTTTTTAGGTATATTAGCATTTGCCACGGTACGATTAATTTTGCCATCATTGGCTGCCAGTGCTTTTTCGATAAAAGATTTCTCTGATTCAATTTTAAATTTTTCAAAATCCAACTCGGTTTCGTTCGTTTGGTTGTCAGCCTCAAATTCTAAAATTTGTGGAGGAAGATCTGTTAGTTTAATTTCTTTGCCCTCAGAGAGAATGAGCATTCGTTGAACGACGTTTTCCAACTCTCGAATATTGCCAGGCCAAGGGTATTGCATAAGTTTATCAGTAATTTCCTGAGACCAAGCGCTTTTAGGCTGATCGTTTTCGGCATATTTCACAATAAAATATTGAATAAGAGAGGGGATATCCTCTTTTCTCTCTCTTAATGGTGGGATGAAGATTGGCACAACATTGAGTCTAAAAAAGAGATCCTCTCGGAAAAGTCCGTCCTCAATGAGCTTTTCTAGATTTTGATTTGTGGCTGCAATAATTCGAGCATTGGATTTCTGAGTTCGATTAGAGCCAACCGGGGTAAATGTTTTGTCCTGAAGAACACGTAATAGTTTGGCCTGGACTTCTGGTTTCAGTTCACCGATCTCATCGAGAAATAGGGTTCCGTTATTGGCTAGTTGGAATTTCCCAATCTTGCGTTCATTGGCATCTGTAAAAGCTCCTTTTTCATGCCCAAAAAGTTCACTTTCAACTAAGCCGTCGGGGATAGCAGCGCAGTTCACAGCAACAAGTTGCTCACTTTTTCTTGAGGAATTGAAGTGTATCGCTTTAGCGACAAGATCTTTGCCCGTGCCGTTTTCCCCGCGAAGAAGAATTGTGCTGTCGACATTAGATATTTTTTTTATCAATTCAAAAACTTTTTTCATGGGCTTTGAATGTCCGATGATTTGACTTTCAACATCGGACTCTAGAATTGGAAAACTTAATGAAATTTGTTCGACTAAGTTTTTAGCTTCAAGAGATTTTTTAACAATTTCTAGAATTTTATCTTTATTCAATGGTTTTTGTAGGTAGTCGTAAGCTCCCAATTTTATAGCTTGTACAGCATCGCGAACATTCCCATGAGCTGTAATCATGACCACAAAAGCATCTAGTTCTAGATTTACGATTTTACCAAGAGTTTCGAGTCCATCCATCACAGGCATTTTTACGTCGAGTAAGATAAGGTCAAAGTTTTTTTCTTGGATTTTTTCAAGGGCTTCTTTGCCATCGTTAGCTTCAGTAAAGTCCAGTTGAAATTCAACATCTTGTTGAAGGATGTGAATGATATACTTACGTAGATCTGGCTCATCGTCAGCTATTAGTATTTGCAGTGATTTCATGATTCATCCTCAGTTATTGGTAAAATAAAGCCAAACTCGCTTCCTTGGTTCTTCTTGCTGTTTAAAAAGACTTGGCCACCATGGAGATTAATCACATATCGGCTTAAAAAGAGGCCTAAGCCATAACCTGCATTTTTACCATCAAAACGATAGTACTTTTCCCAAATGCTTTCTTGAGCCTCTTTAGGAACACCTTGCCCCTGGTCCTTTACTGATACTTTAACATAATTTTTAATTTCTTCAGAGGTAATTCTAATAACAGTCCCTTCAGGCGAGTAGGTTATGGCATTTTCAATAAAATTAATAATAACTTCTTGTATTAGGCCACCATCCATTTCAATCATAAAAAGTGGATTGAGGTCTTTTTCAATAGTTATCCTTTTTTCATCCGCACTGAACTGATTTTGTGCGATTGATTTTTCTATGAGTGAATTAATATCCTCTGGTGTTTTGTTGAGAGAAACGTTCTTTGATTGAACCTGGGACATTTTTAAAATTCTTTGAATGTATTTCTCTAGATCACGGGAGGATGAGTAAATTTTTTCAATTTCTTCCAGAGTCTCGGGGTCAGTGATCTTTGACCTCAAGGTGTCCGATATTCCTAAAATTTTAGCTAAGGGTGTTTTAAGGTCATGGCTAAATAAACTGAGAAAATTCGTTTTCATTTCTTCCACTTCTTGAAAGAAGAGACTTTCTTTCTCTAGGCCCCAGCGAGTCTTTTCATTCAAAACATTCTTGTAATTTGAAATTAAGATATAAGTTAGAAACATTTGTATTATGGGTACAAGTATAGGTGTCCAAAAATAAAAGTTATCAAAAACCCAAAGAGATAAGCTGGAATAAGTCAAAGTAAGTACAGTGCAGGAGAAGAGTGCCAGAGTGGAAGGAAGGTAAATTAAGAGACCAATAGTTATAATAAGTAATAAAGTGAGAATGATTAAAGCCGCTTGAAAGTTTTTTTCAGGTAAAAATCTCTGCATCAGTAGGTTGTCGATGATGTTGGCAAAGACTTCAGCTTCTGAAATAAGACCCACTGGTGTTGTGTAGTTTTCAAAAGCTTTTTTAGGTTTTAAAATGACAATTTTATTTTGTAGGTCAGTGGATGGTAGATCATAATTTTGTATAAAGGGAAATGTTTGTTGTGGGCCTCTATAATTAATATTGTAGAAATGTTGAGTTTTTATTTTATTAACTGTAATAGGCAATTGATTTCTAAATTCAATTCTTCGTACGATACCATCAGAGTCAGGTTGAATGTTGATCTGGATAGATTCAGATTCTTCTTCGCCAATGGAGTAGGGGATTACTTTTGGATTAGGTTTTTCAAAGAGGTAGTGATTCAGATAAATACTTTGAACCCCTTCGCTCAGGAGTTTATCAATAATAGGTTGAGCCGTTCCTCTGGAGGGTACTTCTAGTATGAGAAGTCGAGGGAAAACGTTTTGGCTTTTTCTCATTTTGAAGTGAAAATCAAAATTATTATCTCTTCCGAGAAAGAGTAAGATAAAAGAGGTCAAAATTATAACAAAGACCCTGATAAATAAGTCGCGGTAATTGATAAAGCTTTTCACGGAACTGATAATATATCTGCCATTGCTCTGAGTCTAGGGTCTGTTGATCTTTTGTTTGAACAAGGGGAATCCGTTGTCCGTTGAGGAAGGGTATTTTCCTATTGGACCTCTTTTTAAACTACTCAAACTGATTGTTGAGGAGTTAAATTGATGGAGTCGTTCGGTTTTTCCTGTTATTCTTTGTGTTATGGAAGTGATAAGTGGTCATAACAATCAATTACCTGCCTTAGATGGGCCACTTGCGATTACGATGGGTAATTTTGATGGCGTTCACTTGGGGCACCAATCATTGATAGGAAGCTTGAGAAAAGAGGCTTCAGATCGAGGTTTGAAGACGGCTTTATTGACATTTTCTCCTCACCCCTGTGATTTTTTCAATTTAAATGAATTTTCCTACCTCTTGACCAAAGAGGAAAAAATAAAAAAAATAAAGGAACAAGGAATTGACTATCTAGTGATTCAGAAATTTGATCAGGCCTTTGCGAGTTTGAGTCCTCAAAGCTTTGTTGATCAATATTTATTACCCTACTTTTCTCCTCGCTATATTTTGTTAGGCTATGATTTTAGTTTTGGTGAGGGGGGTAAGGGGGATTTTTCTTTCTTAAGAGACCACTTAAAGTCCACTTCGATTGAGGTGGCAATAGGGAGTGCATTTCAATTTGAAAAAGAGATAGTTTCTAGTTCTATTATACGCAAAAAAATTCAAAGTGGAGATATTGTTGGGGCAAATGCCTTATTGTCTTATAAATATCTGATAAAAGGTGTGGTCGAAAAGGGTGATGAAATAGGGCGGCAGCTGGGATTTCCTACAGCTAATATGGGTAAAATAAAAACAACCATTCCTGCGAATGGAGTTTATTGGGGTTGGGCTATTGTAGACCAAGTAAAATACAAAGCTGTACTGAATATAGGGATTAGGCCAACAATCAGTGGTAAAAGACAGCAAGTTGAAGCTCATTTATTAGATTTTTCTGGTGATCTTTATAATGAAGAGATTGCTTTTGAGTTTTTAGGGCGTTTGCGCGATGAAAGTAAATTTTCTAAAAGAGAAGATCTGATCGCTCAAATTGAGAAAGATATTGTTGGAACAAAAGAATTATTCCGAAAGGTTGATTTGTGAATAAGCAATTAAAAGCTTTTATACTTTCTCCCGAAATAGAAGGAAACGTACAAAAAGAGCTGCAAGAGAAAGTATCTATTGCAAATATTGAAGTGGAGTGGACAGAATATGTTTCTGCTGATGAATTTGATAAAGGAAAAATACTCACTCAATATGATTTTGGAGTTGTTCGAGGCTCTTTTTGTCTTGAATTAGCTAAAATTGTAAAAAGGCGCTCTGTAGGAAGTCATTTCCTTAATTATATCGATTTTATTAAGGTGGATCAAAAAAAAGAACTTTGGGGACAATGTCTTTTTAAAGCGGTACTAGAAAAAGTTTTCCGTAATCATATTAAATCCCAAGACTACAAGGGGGCGGTTATATTTCTCGGAGAATCGCCGCTTATATACCCATCTTTAGGAGTGTTATCTGGTTTTGGTTTCAATGATTTTGTCTTTTTACAGAGTGGAGAAAGTGGGGGGAGTCTTAGAGATTACAAATCCGCACTATCGGGTTTATTTGATGTGAAAACAAATTCGGTCAATTCAGAGGCCTTTATCCAAAGCCAAAAAGAATATTCATTGTGCTTTGTGCTAGAAAATAATTATACAGAACAAACTCTTGAGGACATGAGCTATTTTCACTTTTTATCAAGTCGCTCAATGGTTTTTAATCTTGCTGGTCAGTCGAACTTCCTTTTTGATGAGGTAAAGGCTTTAGGTGTGAATGTCGTTGAGTATGATGAATTATCAAAGGTCTACTTTCAAATGCTAGAAGCCGAAATAAAAAAAGGATTCTGATTTAAATGACCTGACTGGACTTCAGTCTCGTTTTCTTTTTGCTAACTTACTGTAAACTACTAAAAGGACCTAATTTTTTGGAGGACCATAGTGGCAAGTAAGGCGCTCGTTAGTACCCTGGTCGATGATCAAGTTATAAGTTCAACTGATTTAGAGAAGGCGAAAGCAGAGCAAAAGAAAACAGGTGAAAAGTTAACATCTATACTTTTAAAGCAAGGGGCCATCAACCCTGATAGTTTGCGAGAAAAGTTAGCTGACTCCTATGGATTTCCAGCGATTGATCTTCATGCATTTGAGTTGGATGAAGAAGCTTTAAAGTTACTGAGTGCTGAAAATTGTAAGAAACATGGTGTTATACCTGTGTCGAAAGCAGGGGGGAGTCTTGTTGTTGCCTTTAGTGATCCCAGTAATATTTTTATAAAAGATGACATTGCTTTTTTAACTCGTTGTAAAATTCAGCCTGTTGTTGCTCTTGACTCAGAAATTGAAGCCGCTATTGAAAAATATTATGGCAACAGTGTTTTTGAGTCTGCTGGTGATATCATCACCGAAATGGAAGCGGAGTCCGCTACCGATGTTGTTTCAAATGCTGTGGAATTTGATTTAGAAGAAAACTCAGACCCTGTTATTCGATTTGTGAATACTATGTTGGTTGAAGCTATTAATTCAGGGACATCGGATATTCATGTAGAGCCCTATGAAAAGACATTGAGAGTTCGTTTTAGAAAAGATGGAACATTAGTAGAAAAGTATCGTCCACCAACAGCGATGGCAACAGCTCTATCGAGTCGGTTAAAAGTTATGGCTCGATTGAATATTACAGAGAAAAGAAAACCTCAAGATGGACGAATTAGAATACGTGTTCCAGGAAAAGAGGCTGTGGATTTTCGTATGAGTGTTTTACCTACAGTGGCTGGTGAGAAAGTTGTTTTAAGGATCCTTGATAAGTCTAATCTTAAGCTCGATTTGCGTGATCTCGGTTTTGAGGATGAGGAGTTGCAGAAGTTCTTAACAGCTATTCATCGCCCACAAGGCCTTATTCTGGTCACTGGACCTACAGGGTCAGGGAAAACCACCACTCTTTATTCGGCGCTTTATGAATTGCATGATGTCACCAAAAATATAAGCACAGCAGAAGATCCTGTGGAGTTTAATATTGAGGGCATCAATCAAGTACAGATGAAACCAGAGATAGGATTTACTTTCGCAGAAGCTTTGCGTTCTTTTTTACGTCAAGATCCAGATGTTATTCTCGTCGGAGAAATTCGAGATGTTGAAACGGGAGAAATTGCTTTTGAGGCAGCTTCCACAGGGCATTTGGTTTTAAGTACTCTTCATACCAATGATGCCCCTAAAACGGTGGATCGTTTATTGAATATGGGAATTCCCCCCTTTTTGGTGACCTCAACTATAGAACTTATTCTTGCTCAAAGACTTCTTAAGAAAAACTGCCCCCATTGTTTGGTTGAGGATAAGGTGACACCTGAAGTGTTGGAAGAGTTGGGTGTTCCGCAGGATCAGTGGGATGATTTTAAGCCTATGAAAGGGGCAGGTTGTAGTGCTTGTGATGAAACTGGAAAGAGTGGTCGAGTGGCTGTTTATGAAGTTATGCCTATGACTGATGAGATCAGAGATGCTGTTTTAACTGGAGCAACACCTTTGCAGTTAAGAAGAGCGGCTTTAGCAGGAGGGATGATCTCTTTAAGAATGTCGGGAGTGACTAAAATTCGCAAAGGCTTGGCTTCCGTCCAAGAAGTTCTAACAAAAACGATGAAGGATCCTAAGTACTAATGAAAATGAAACTGATTCAACTATTGAAGTTCGCAACTGAGCGTGGTGCCTCGGATATTCATATTGCAGCAGGGGCTGCACCCGGATTAAGAATTGATGGGCGCATTGTACGAGTTAAGATGGATAAATTAAATCCCGATGATTCATTAAGGATGTGTTACTCAGTGCTTAATGATCATCAGAAAGCTAAATTTGAACAAGCTAAAGAGTTGGATTGCAGTTTTGAAGTGAAAGGTACAGCAAGGTTCCGTGCGAATTTTTATTATTCAAAGAATACAGTGGCTGGAACTTTTCGGAGAATTCCTGAAGATATTCCTGATTTTCGAGAATTAGGATTGCCCGATTACGTGAAAGCTTTAACCAATTTACCCAATGGATTGGTGTTGGTCACTGGTCCAACAGGTTCTGGTAAAACAACGACGATAGCTTCTATGTTGGATAGTATTAATCGGGAAAAATATGGCCATATAGTGACTCTTGAAGATCCGATTGAGTATCTTCATGAGCATGGTAAGTGCATGGTGAGCCAAAGAGAAATTGGGGCTGATTCAAATTCATTTTCCAATGCATTGAAAGCTGTAGTAAGGCAAGATCCTGATTACTGTCTTATTGGTGAGATGCGAGATTTAGAAGCTGTAGAGGTGGCTTTGCGTTTAGCTGAAACAGGACATCTTGTTTTTTCCACTCTTCATACAAATTCTGCCATTCAAACCATAAACAGAATGGTAAGTATATTCCCTTCAGAGCAACAGGCGCGAATTCGAGTTATTTTAAGTTTTGTCCTTCAAGGAGTTATCAGTCAAAAATTACTTCCAAGTAAAAAAGGTGGAAGAGTTCTTGCTTATGAGCTTTTGCTACTTAACTCAGGGATTCGCAATTTAATAAGAGAAAATAAACTTCATCAAGTTGAGTCATTGATGCAGGTTGGACAGAAAAAAAGTGGAATGACCACGCTCAATCAAAACTTATTTTCATTGTTTAAAAAGGGTCATATTACAAAAGAACAAGCGATACAAAATAGTACTGATGCTGAAAATATGATTAATGTTTTTCAAAAAGCAGGACTGTAGATGCCAACATATAACTATCAAGCTAAATCCTTTAATGGAAAAGTTGTACAAGGAAGCATTGAGGCCTCTAGTGAGGCCGAGGCTCGTATAAAATTAAGAGCTAAGAAATTAATTCCGCTTAAGGTCGGCGCCGGTTCTTTTGCTCGTAGCTCATCTTCCGCCAGTGCGAGGGTTGCGAGAGGTAAGGTTAAGCCAAAAGATTTACAGGTTTTTACTAGGCAGCTTTCTGTTTTAATTCAATCCGGTGTTCCATTGGTACAGGCCTTAGAGGTCTTATCTCAATCGCCTCGGGGTAAGGGGTTGGATGCTGCTTTAAAACAAATTGTACAGGATATCTCTGAGGGTAAAAAGTTGGGAGATGCTTTTAAAGCTCATCCACATATTTTTAGCAAATTTTATATTAATATGTTGATTGCTGGTGAAGAGGGTGGGGTTCTTGATCAGGTTCTCAATCGCTTGGCGGAGTACATAGAAAAGTCAGTGAAACTGAATGGTAAAATTAAAGGAGCCATGTCTTATCCGGTTGTGGTCTTATTTATTGCAATGGCCGTGGTTGCGGGTCTGTTGGTTTTTGTGATTCCAAAGTTTGTAGAGATATTTAAAAGTTCAGGACAGCAAATCCCAGCTCTCACTCAACTTTGTATGGATATGAGCGATTTTGTACGCGATAAGTGGTACGTTTTAATTATTGTGATTTTTGCAATCGTATTTGGTTTTAAGGCCTGGATAGGAAGCCCTAAAGGAAGAGTTCAGTTTGATAATTTACTTATTCGCTTGCCAGTGTTTGGTGAGTTTGTTGTGAAAAGTGCCATGGCTCGTTTTTCAAGAACTTTGGCGACACTTTTAGCAGCAGGTGTTTCTATTATGGATGCCCTTCAAATTGCAGCAAATACATGTGGAAATTCCTTACTGGAAAACGCCCTTATTAAATCAAAAGCATCGGTTGCTAAAGGAAAGCTTCTTTCAGTTCCCCTTGCTCAAGAAACCTTTATCCCGCATATGGTAGTTCAAATGATTGCTGTGGGAGAGCAAACAGGTTCTCTCGATGGAATGCTAGATAAAGTGGCTGACTTTTATGAAGATGAAGTTGATGTGGCTGTGAATAGTATTACAAGTTTAATGGAGCCGATGATGATTGTTGTTCTTGGTGGTATTGTGGCTTTCTTTGTAATAGCTATGTATCTGCCAATTTTCCAAATGGCAGGCGGAGTTGGTGCGTAAAGTTATATCATTTCAAGATAGATTTGATTTTTCTAAAACGGAGAGCCAGGCATTAACGGTCCATTCTATCCGCTTTGCATTTTTGACGGTGGTTTTTTTATTTACTCTGTCATTTCAATTCCTTGAATCTAGAATTGAAGCTGAGCAGGTGTTCTCTCCACTTTATTGGCTCATTGCTTTTTCTTGTCTGTTACAGATTAGTTTTTTTAGTTTCTTTAAATATTTATATAAAAACAAATTGGTTAATTTTGTTCTTTTTAGTTTTGAAGCTTTTTATGTAACAGGTTTAATTTATTTTATAGGAATTCAACAGTCGATATTAATATTTCTGTATTTAGTTAATTTGATTTTATGTGGAGTTCTTTATCAAAGAAAAGGTGCCTTGTTGTTGGCTCTTTGGACTTCTATTTTATTTTCTTTTATTGTTTCTCTAGATACGACTCTGATAGGAAACACGGCTTATTTAGCAGTCGGAGTTAATAATTTTGCTTTTTTTACGGTCGCTTATCTTTCTGGCTTTTTGAGTGAACAACTCAACTTTATGGGCGAAAGGCTTAAGGAAAAAACAAAAGATGTTCGTGTGCTCAAAGATCTGAATGAATTAATTTTAAATAGCATACAGTCTGGTCTATTGACCGTGGATGCTGAGAATAAGGTTTTGCAAAGTAATCCTGCGGCAGAAAGAATACTAGGTACCAATCAGTTTCAACTTGTTGGTGAAAGTATTGAATATTGTCTTCCAAGTCTTGATATCAATAGTGTTACTTTGGATAAGACCTTTGACATTCAATTTAAAAAAGAGGGTGAAAAACGCATTTTAAGGATCAATGTTAATGCCTTGAGAAACCTATCTGGGGAAATAAAGGGAAAAATTATAAGCTTTCAGGATGAAACTCATTTGAGAACTTTGGAAAAGCGAGTTCGACAGAGTGAGAAAATGGCGGCAATTGGACAGTTAGCAGCCGGTATAGCCCATGAGATTAGAAACCCTCTAGCAGGAATAAGTGGCAGTATTCAGCTTATGCAAGCCGGAGATAATGATAAAGAACAGACTCAGAAGTTAATGGGTATTGTTGGTAAAGAAATTGATCGACTGAATAATCTCATAACTGAATTCCTTGATTTTGCAAAACCAGAGGCTCCCTTAGAAGACCATGTTGACATGGGTAACTTGGTGAGTGAAATACTTGATTTTGTTAAAACGGGAGAGCAGACCAAAAACGTGGCTACAGAATCTGAGATTGAAAATGGATTGGTTTTGTTAGCGAATAAGAATAAATTAAGACAAGCTTTTTTAAATATAATCGTGAACGCTTTTCAGGCAACAGAATCAAAAGAGAGTCCTAAAATTAAAGTCAGTGTGAAAAAGTCGGGGCCGGTTGTGCTCGTGAGTATTAAAGATAATGGTATTGGTATGAGTGAAAGTTTAAAACAAAGAATTTTTGAACCTTTTCATACAACAAAACATAAGGGAACTGGTCTAGGATTAGCGATTACGCATTCAATTCTGGAAGCGCATCAAGCAAACTTAAGTGTAGACTCCGAAGAAGGAGTTGGAACAGAGTTTCGCTTGGAGTTTCCGTTGTTAAACCCTTAGACGCGCCGCTCATTACCCAGGCTTTTGTATGACTTGCTCAAATGAATGAATGCGTCGACAATAAGTAAAGGAGGCATTGAATGAAACCTAGAATTCTTGTTGTTGATGATGAAGAGTCCATTCGTGAATTCCTCGAAATCATGCTTAAAAAAGAAGGTTATCAAGTCACTTGTGTAGAGGATGGTCAAAAGGCAATTGATATTCTACAAAAGAAAAGTTTTGACCTTATTATATCTGATTTACAAATGCCCAATGTGACCGGTATTGAACTTCTTAAGCATGTAAAAGATAATTATCCTGATCTTTTATTTATGATGATTACAGCTTTTGGTACAACTGAAACGGCTGTTGATGCGATGAAAATGGGTGCTTATGACTATGTCACCAAGCCATTTAAACTGGATGAAGTTCGTATCAATATTGCTAATGCTCTTAGAAGTCAGCATTTAGAACTTGAAAATAGAACTCTTAAAAAAGAATTAAATAAAGAATACAGTTTTCAGAGCCTTGTTGGAAACTCACCAGCTATGCACCATATATATGAAATGGTCAAAAGAGTGTCTGCGACTCCTACAAATATATTAGTAACTGGTGAGAGTGGAACAGGTAAAGAAATGGTCGCCAAGGCAATTCATTACAATGGTCCTCTTAAAGATCGACCTTTTATTACAGTCAACTGTGGAGCTATCCCTGAGTCTTTGATGGAATCAGAAATGTTTGGACACAAAAAGGGGTCTTTTACTGGTGCCGTTGCTGATAAAGCGGGTTTATTTGAAGTCGCTGATGGTGGAACACTTTTCTTGGATGAGGTCGGAGAGCTACCAATTACTATTCAAGTTAAGCTGTTACGTGCTATTCAAGAAAGAGTTATTAGAAGAGTGGGTGGCACCGAAGACATGAAAATTAATGTTCGGTTGATTGCTGCGACAAATCGTGATCTTGAGACTATGGTTGATGATGGTACTTTTAGACAGGATTTATTTTACCGCTTGAATGTTATTCAAATTAAAACTCCTCCGTTAAGAGAGAGAAAGGATGATATTCCTTCTTTGGCTGAGCATTTCTTAAAGAAATACAATGAACGTTTGGGGAAAGTCGTTAATTCAATTAGTAGTGATGCTATGAATGTATTGAAAAAATATGATTACCCTGGGAACGTGCGAGAGTTAGAGAATATTATTGAAAGAACTGTCGCTCTTGAAGCGGGAGCTTCGATTCTACCCGAAAGTTTGCCTCCTTTTGTGAAGACGACCAGTGGTTCAAGGCAAATGGTGTCCAGTGAAGGAATTGAAATTACTGAAGAAGGTATTGATCTAGAAAAAGTCCTCGGGCAAATAGAAAAAGAGCTTATTATTAAAGCCATTCATGCTGCCAATGGCGTAAAAAAGAGAGCGGCTGGTTTGTTGGATATTTCTTTTCGTTCTATGAGGTATCGAGTTGAGAAGTACAATCTTGGCTCCATCTCTGAAGAAGATGAAATGGACGATGAGGGATAAAAATTTCCTTCTAAGCGTTAATAACTGCTATCTTTTGAGTCAGGTCTGAATAAGTGAAATCTTATCAAGAGTCTCAAAGTTCTGTTCTTGCACAGGGTTTGAGTTTTATAACAAGCAAGAGGGGTATCAAATATTTAAATTTTTACCCCATCAAGAGCAAGGTAAACTTGATAAATCGAGAAAGACCTATGATTTTTCTTGGAGAGAAGAGTACATAACAGAAACTTTTGATTTTGAAAATATATCCGATTGGGATCACTTTTTATTGAAAGCTCCGATTCTTAAATAATTATTTAAAATAATAAGTGCAGTCTTATTGTTCAACTTTTAGGTCTAACTGTTTCCTATAAAGTGTTTCTCAACTTAGAAATACAAAGATAGGAAACAGCGCTTGTATTAGGTCGTATAATTGAGCACCTTTAAAGTGATATCCTTAATTAAAGTTTTTCCTCCACGATTAATTTTCACTTTAACAGTATCTCCCGGACTTTTTAAGCTCAGAGTGTTGTAGAGATCATCAAAGTTATTGACCTCAACATTATCTATATGAGTGATAATGTCTCCTAATTTGATGCCATACTTGGGATGTTGTTTAAGTCCTTTTATTCCTGCTAAGTCAGCAGGGCTCCCAGGGGCAACATGGTCAACAATAAAACCTTTTTCGCTATTAATACCGTATCTTGCGAGAATCATTTTTTGTCTTAACTCAAGTCCATAAACCCCTAAACCTGGTTGTCTGACCTCACCAAATTCAATGATTTGTTTTACCATTCGGGCAATGGTATTGGATGGCACGGCAAAGCCAACACCGGCTGAGGTTCCTGAACCTGATACAATTGCGGTATTCATTCCTGTTAAATATCCTCGACTGTCGAGAAGGGGGCCACCGGAATTACCAGGATTGATTGATGCATCGGTTTGAATCATATTTCTTATTGTGATCTGGCTATTTAAAGCAGGCATTGAGCGATCAAGGGCTGATATTATTCCAGTGGTGAGAGTTTGTTCGAGCCCAAAGGGACTGCCGATTGCTAAAACTTTTTGTCCCACTTGTAGTTTTTGAGAGTCAGCTAATTTTTTTGAAAATCCAATATCTGATTTTAAATCTTCCACTTTTAAAACGGCGATATCTTTTTTGGGTTCAGCACCAATAACATGTGCTTTTAGGCGTTTTCCATCCTTAGTGGTTACATAAATCTGTGTTGATGAGTATCGAGCAGCCTGTATAACGTGAAAGTTTGTTATAACATGGCCTTGGTTGTCCCAGATGAACCCTGTTCCTGATCCCGCAGGAATTTCGTGAGGTTGGTATGAGAAAAAACTGGCCGTTTGAGTGACGCTATCAACGGAAACAACGAGAGGAGAAAAATTTTTAAAAATATCAATCGTGTTCTTTTCATTTTCAATTAAAAAGTTTTGTTCGGTTATATTATCTGTTGCACTCAATGCCATTACTGAATTGGGAAATAAAATAATTAAACTTAAAAATAATTTAAATAGATTTGTGGACATATTGAATCTCCTTTCAGAGGGGCAGCCCTATTCCTGGGGAGGGCGTCAGAAACAAGGCCGCGTCCCTCTGATTTTTATTATGATGGTGTCATAAGATTTGCCAAGGGGGGCTTTGACTGATTCGTTTGAACTCATCTCTCAATGGCTGCGCCAAAAGTCCAGTTCCTTTTTGTTCCATCATAGAATCTCGTTTTAATAATGAGATTTTAACTAAGAGAGTCTCCTGCATTATCAAAACAGTGCTCAGATTCGACCTGACTGTAAGGTCTAGGAAAATGGGAGTGTGTCCTGGACACATAAATTTTTGAATAGTTATAATGAAAGCTGGTACCCATAGGAGGGGAATTCCTTTGAAAATATCAAGGATGATTTTATTAGCTGTTATTTGTTTACCTCTTTCTTTATTAGCAAGAGATGCCAGTGAGGTCAGTGATTATTACTCTGGAGGTTTTCGGAGAGAGCGAAGATCAGCTCCAGAAACGACAACTCAACCAAATACGACACAACGACCTCAACAGCCAGTGATTCAGGTGGAAGAAAGCCCTGTGGCCAGTGGGACTTCGGATGCAACAGGTTCAAATCTGGCCCCTCAAACAAGCCCATTTCCTGTTGCAAGGCCAACACTGCAAACCACTTCAACTCCGGCTTTTACAATTGAACCTGCTGATCCTGATATTACTTTTCAGGGAGAGCCACATTATATGCGTTATGGTGGTACCGCTGATGTGCTGGCTAGGGATCGCAATGCTCCCGTCTTTCAACCATTTGATCGAGCTTTTAGGCAGTGTGCAGCTCCTCTTGGTTGCACAGGCGCAGCACTTTATGCTTGTCGTGGGTCTTCTTGTCGTAATGAATCAGGTTCTTGTCATAACTCAGGTCGAGCCATCGATATGAATGCGATTATTTGTAATGGTGAAAGACATGGTCCATTTACAAATATCTTTAATCAATTCGTACAATGTATTGGTCAAGTTAGGATTGGAGCAGGGCAGGTTCCAGACAGAACTTGGGCCACAATGTTTCGAGAAACAAGAGCGGATGACCCAAATGATTGTGCCACAATCAATGCGAGCAATGCGAGAACCCATCCCAATGTGACCATCTGTCATTGGGATCATGTTCATATAAGTATGTACTGTCGTAACGGACGAAGTTATTGAGTAAATGAGTTCAGGAGAGTTTATGTTTTCAAGAAGTGTATTGATTTTAATAAGTCTGATGATTTTACTGTTCTCATCCTATTGTGTACATAATGAGAAAGGAAAGAGAGGGGTTAGTTCAGGGCAAAATGGGGTGGAATCAACCATAATAAAATCAACTCCCATTGGAGAGTGGAAGATTGAATTTGAAATTCCAGATCATCCTAATCAAGCAAAAATAATAAAAAATGTTTCTTATAAATGTCAGGGTTCAACAAGTTTTCAAAATATTCCCGATCCCAATCACCAGTTTCCGGTGATGACTTTTCATGATTCGGAATATCCCATGAATATTTACCCATTTGTTTCCGATCCTACAAGTTGGGCAGAGCATAGAGGGACTCGCACATACCGAAATCATAGAGCCGAGAGAAGAAATCAGGATTTAAAAACCGTGGTTTTTATAAAGTTTTTGCCTTGGGCTGTTGATGTTGATTTCTCTCAGCCGGACCCACGTGTTCTAGAGGAATCTGGCGAGTTACAACAGCTTGTCCTTGATTTGCAACTTGTCTGTGCCCGATAGGACAGCTTCATTGAAAAAGTCAAAGACAAGTGTTTTCCTTAAATAGAGAACTTCTAATATTGAGTCAATCGGCTTAAGGTCGGACCTTGAATGGCTACGACAGCTGATTTTGGCATATGTCCTTCACCATTTGGCCAGTGACTGGTTGGATTTTTTAGATTCTTTCTTGTTTCAGCCCCAGGGTGTTGGACAGAAAGAAATAAAGTTTTTTGATCTTCAGAAAAATAAGGACCTGTTAATTCTGCATCAACGGGAGCCGAGGCGACTTGCTTAATCAAGCCAGCTTCAGGCCCACTTGTTGCTACATAGAAGAGTCCATTGTTACCTAAGCCCTTATAAGGTCCACTCTCTATTTCTTTTTCGGAAATATCGTTGGTGAACCAAAGATTTCCTTTCTTATCAAAGCAAAGATTGTCTGGGCAAGCAACACCCACATCTAAGCCACCACTTAGCCAGGTTGAGTTGTTAAACTCTTCTGAGTCGAAGTCTCCTTTTTCAGAGATTTTTAATAAACTTCCATAAGGGTTATTTCTCTTCAGATTCTTAGTGAGAGCGATAAAGATATCACCGGTTTGTGGATGAACTTCAATATCTTCTGGACGGTCTTGAGGTGTGGCTCCCACCGTTTTTGCCGCTTGATGAGAATAAGTTAAAACATCAAGTTGAGTTTTAAAGATTTGGGAGAGCTTTTTATCTTTAGCAATATCAAGCGGTAGCCATTTTCCATTGATTGTGTCGGCAGCGTAAAGAGTGCCCGATTTAAAATGAAGGCCATCGGATACAAATTTGTATATAAATCCACCTTCTCGGTCTTCCCCCATGTAAACGACGGCTTTATTGTCTTTTGTAGTAACAACCGTAGCGCCTTCATGGGGAGCTCTGCCAAGGTTAATTTGTTTTTCTGCTTTTCCAGTCAAAGGATCCACTTCGACAACCCATCCATAATGCTCTGGTGGGTAGGGAAACTGTTTGTACCAATCAAAGTGGTTGCGGTAGCGAATCACTCTTCGACCCTTTTCAATGTAGGCCTCTCCATAGAAATCATCGTAATTTTCTTCACTGGTTAGAAAAGTTTTCCAAGGAGTGTAGCCTCCAGCACAGTTAGCAAGAGTTCCAATGGCTATTTTCTTACCTTGTATGGACTGTTGTTGGCTAAAAGGAATGGGAGTCGTGGCAGAGAGTCTTCTATTGTAGTTTGAGTTGTTAACGATTTTCCATTTGTTTTCGTTATTCTTTTTAATATGAAGAATACTGCCACCAATGGTTAATTGTTCTGTACGGATCTCTTTTTTAGAGCGAGTTAGTTTTGAAGTCTCCAGATTGTGAATAAGTTCAGGAATCGGGTACTCATGATTGACCCATAAAAGTCCTTCATTTCCATTTTCGTTAAGGGGGTGGAAGCAGGTAAAGTCATTATTAAACCCAAAAGCCTCTTGGCGAGAGTTAATAATATCTCCATATTGAGCAATTATATGAAAGGAAAATCCAGAAGCGAGAACAAGAGCATCCACATTGGTGGGTGACAGGGGCTGCCAGTCTTTTTCTTCAATTGTAGTGCAATGAGACAGTAGGAGTGGACTCAGTCCTAAGGCTATAGATTGTGATGAGATAAACTTAAGAAATTCACGACGATTTATATTTTCCATATTTAAAGAAATAAGGGTTCATGAACTTGATGGCAAGTTGGCTTTTCTTTTTTGAAAAGTCTCCTAAAAAATGAGTGTGATTAATAATAAGGAGAGAAAGCTCCAAAACAAGAGTTGCAATTCAGTTCTTTTTATTTTTTCTAAAGTTAATGGTTCCATTGTGGCTCCTCTGGTCTCATTATGATGCCGGTGGCGTAATTGTAGTCTAGTGAAGCAATATAAAGACCATGATGTCTGATCACTCTATGCGAAATAAAAGTTAATATTATTAGATACTTAATTTTTTTTAGGACTTTAATGAATTGCCCGACTTTCGTTCATATATTAGCCAAATCTGCAAAAAATGTCTCTCAATGAGAAAAAATGCCCAATTTTCTCTCATTATGGGGCCTACGTCTTAATACCCTGAAATAAGGCTCCGAATATAAACCTGATTAACAAAGGGGTTAAGAATGAAAGTTAAATATATATTATCATGTTTGTTGGTGCTAAGTGTTGCCGGAACGGCTGGAGCCCAAACGATTGAAGATGAATTAATGATTGAAGCGGAAACAGCGATCGCTGATTCTGAGGCCGCTATGCAAGAAGCGAAAGAAGCTGAAAAAGTAGCCGCCGAAGAAATTCGTCGCTCTGATATTGCAGTGGCTAAAGCTCAACGTGAGTTAGAGCGTGCTCGTGCTGAGGAAGCTAAATCAAAAAGAGAAATTGCTCGCGCTGAAAGAGAAAGAACTCGTGCTATAGAGGCGACAGAGAAGGCTAATTTAGAAACAGAGCAAGCAAAGCAAAATGCTTTGATGGCTAAAGATGAACTCAATGATTTAACACTTAAACTTGAAGATTCTAAAATCGAAAAGCAAAAGGCTGAAGAAGGTTTAAAGTTAGCAGAAGAGTCCTTTTCTGAAGTGCAAAAAGAAACGGCCGACATGAAAGACCGTTTGGCTAATGCTAAGAAAGAGGAATTAATGGCAGTGAAAGCTTTGAAAAGAGCTGAAATGCGTTTAAAGGATTTGCAGGATAAGGCTCAAATTTCTTATAAAACGGCTGATAAAGACACGGCTCTCTTTTTAAGTGCTGTTAATAGTCATCGTGAAACTTTGAGAAAAATATCAAAGAAGTTGGATGAACTAGAAATTGAAGTTGAAACTGATAAATCATTTTATGACAAACAAAGAAGAAAAAGATTAACAAGAACGTTGGGTTCTACTGTAGCCACTACAAACGGTAAAATTGCTAAAGTTATGACTTCTGGTTGTAATATTAGAAATTACCCAAGTCTTTCTTCAAAAGTTTTAGGTAAATCTTCACGTGGATCAGAGCTTAAAGTTAAGAAATACAATCGCGGCTGGTATGCTGTTATTCATAATGGTCAAAAAGCTTTTATGGGAGCTGGTTGTTTCCAGTAAGTGATTTTTAAATCTCTTTTTGATCGTCAAGGCGACCCGGTGGGGTCGTCTTTTCTTTTTTCACTACTTGTCGATTCTGAGTTTACAAAGAGAGTTTGTGTCGGGTAAGCAAATTCAACTCCTAGATCCTGAGCTAAGTTATATATTTGAAAAAGAATATTCTGCTTTTCTGCAAGTTCCTCAGCCCACTCGTTAGTAATTAAGAAAAAGTAAACTAAAACTTTTAGGCTGGAGTCTCCATAATTTGAAAAGTAAACGTGATAGAGATCTTTTCTAGAGATTCTGTTGTTGGCAATAATAGTACGAATGCCTTCAATAAAAGACTGTAATTTCTTTGGATTTGTATCGTAAGTGACATCAAGGTTAAATGAAGTTCTTCTGTAATGGCGTAATCCAAGGTTGTCGATCTGAGCATTGGCCATGTTGGCGTTAGGTACAGTGACCAATGAATTGTAGAAAGTTCTGATACGGGTCGAGCGAAAGCCGATTTCTTCTACGGTTCCTTCAACGGAGTCAACAACCACCCAATCTCCTATTTTGAAAGGACGATCCACAAGGATCATGATGGAGCCAAAAAGATTGGCTGCGGTGTCTTTGGCAGCTAAAGCGAAAGCCAAACCTCCTAGGCCGAGCCCCGCAAGAAGTGAAAACACGTTGACTCCCATATTTTGTAAAACAATGAGAAAACCTAATAAAACGACAGTTAGCTTTAGAGCTTTGTCTAAAAAAGGAATCAATTGATCATCGAGTGTTGATTCAGTTAGAGCGGCTTTTTCTTTGAAAAATGTGGCTAGAACTCCAACACACAGGAAAGCGGCCCATGTTAATGCGAAGCCAAAGACTATTTGTATGAGGCCGTTAACAATACTAAAAGAAAGTCCTTCTAATTTTAGATAATAGATCCATAAATACCAGGCCGTGGCTGCTGTTAGTAGGGAAAGGGGCTTTTCTATTTTTTCGATAAGTTCTTTTTTCCAGCCAAATTTCTGGGTTACCTCCAGTCGACTGTAAACAATGAGTACCATAGAAGTGAAGAGGCGAATTAAAAGTCCAATAAAGAGTCCAGCAAGTAATCCAAGCCATTGCCAGTTTTTGAGTCTTAAAGTTTCTTCTTTTGACCAGGGTGGTAAGTATTTTTCCATCCATGGTTGAATATAGGCAGCCCCTTCACCGGAACCTTCTAGGTAGGGCATGTCCTTTACTCTTTGATAAAATTGGCTGGCTCGGCGCCAAGTGCTTTCTGTGATCAGCCACTCGCCCTTACGGTCTCCTTCTGTTTGCAACTTTAAGACAACCTCAGTGTTTTTAAGTCTCCAACGCCCGTTATTTGTGGACTCAGGTATTAAGGAGTAATCAATTAAGATAACGCGATCAATGACTTCCTTGAGAAGGATGGCGGCCAGTTCTTTTTCTCTCATTGAAGTGATGACATTGTTTTCTCTTTCAGCAAAGCATCTAACGGCATCATTTATTCTCAACTGTTTGTTGGGTTCCTTATTCAGAACTCCTGCTTTGTAGGCATTCATGGCTTCCATGAAAGTTTCCAAGGTGTCGCGTGGGGTGTCAGTTTTTACGTATGCTAGCTCATTGGCCCATACAAAAGTTGGAAAAAGTAAAATCGTGAGTAAAGTTCTGAGTTTCATTAAGGCCTCTATGGTAATGCTCTTGATCCTATCAGACTTCTTAAGATTATCGAGTGATAACATGTTGCTCTAAGTTAATAGGGGTGCTAGTTTTTTACTTATGAGAATTAAGACTATTTATATTTCGATGTTTACACTTTTAATTTCGATGTCAGCCGTTGCGAGCTTTAAGCCCCCTGCGGACTGGGAGAAGTGGATTGATGAAGCCAGGCAACACTTTCAAGAAAAGTTCTCTGTGCCAACGATCACTCATCACATTTATTTGGAAAAAGCTGGCGATAGCACTTATCTTGATTTAGTGAGTGGTTCTTATCCGCGCTATTCAAATAGTTGTGATAATTGTGACTGGAAAGTTCAATTACTTAAAGATGGTGGGGTTGAGGTTACTAATAAGAAGAAAAACATAAAAATCTCAGTTCCAGAGAACAAAGAGACTGCTGTTTTACCTGATCAGGGAATTTACGTGTCTCGGCATAATTTTAAAAATCAGACAAAAGTGCGATTATTTTTATACAACTTGAATCAAAAAGAGCTGGCTGAAAAAAGGAAGAGAGAGTTTTTTAAATATAATGAAGGCTATGTTGTGATGGGTCGCTACAAATCACTTAAAGAAGTTAAAAAAGTGACAGTTCAAAGATCTGATGGATCCAAAAAAAACTATAATATAATCGCCGAAATTGAGTACGACATGCCTGGAAGTAAAACTCCAGGTAAACTATCAGTTTATAACTTTGGTGAAAATGATGATTTTAAAAATAGAAAACTAACGATGTTGCTTTATCGTGACTACAGTAACGGTAATGAAACCTATGGGGCGGGTCGTTTTTTGAATGTTCAATTTGATAAAAAAATGAGTGATTTGAAATCAGGAGATCCTGTGAAGCTTGATTTTAATTACAGTTATAATCCACCATGTGCTTTTTCGACCGGTTTTCATTGTCCTCTCCCGCAAGATACAGTGAAACTAAAAGTCTTAGCTGGTGAAAAATATAAAAAGATTTAATTTGATGAAGTTTAAATTCTATCTATTTTGAATATCTCTAAATAAGAGTCATTGGTTTAAATTTTGGGAGTTATTAATTGTTGAAGTTGTATGTATTTGTATCAACATTACTTGTGAGTCTTTACGCCAATAGTTTTATAAATATCGAAAGTTTGCGACAAACTTTTAAGGATGGTTTTTCAGGCTCTTCTGGAACTCAAATTTCAGGCTCTTCGGGAAATACAGATGTCTTTGAGGTGGGTGCAAATTCTCAAAATATTTATAAAGAGGAGCAAAGAGAGTACATATTTATTACCAACTATAAATATGGTGAAGCATCTGGACTCAAGAACTCTCATCAGGGCAATGGTCATGTTCGTTACTCTCAGGGGTTTGCTTCATTTTGGGCTTGGGAGACTTTTGGACAAATGGAGTTTAATGAGTTTCAGCAACTTAAATTGCGTACGCTCCTTGGAGGAGGTTTGAGAGTTCGTTTACATAAGAATGAAGGCACCACATTTTATTCAGGTTGGGGACTTTTTTATGAAGACGAGACAATCAAGCAAGCTCCTGATCAGGCTAACTTTAGAGGTAATCTTTATTTGTCGGCACGTAGTTTAGTGACAAATGATATGGAAGTTGTTGTTATAGCCTATTATCAACCCTCTTTGAAAAGGGTGGATGATTATCGAATTCAGGGAACATTTGGGATGGAGTTTAAAGTTTCGGATCAACTCAGTTGGGTTAATCAGGCTAGTTACTCGGAAGACTCAATGCCTCCCTTTGGAATTGAGAAAATAGATGTGTCCTATTCTGTGGGGTTTAACTTTACTTATTAGAGTCTATTGATGATTTATTTGTTTATTATCTAAACTCTTTGTTAAATTGTGCTTGATTTGAGTTCCATCAATGTCGCCAAAGTGGTGCCTCATTGGATTCATTTTTTACTTAGATAAAAACAATAAAGCCATGATCTATCATAATGTAAGAACGGTTTAATATTTTTAATGGGTATAGGTTTAGACTTTTGGAATTAGTTAATAAGCTCCTGAACTTTTTCTTCGAGCTTTTCATAGTTTTCTTTTAATTGACTCTTAAGTTGCACGTATTGATCTTCCATACCTTCACTTAAGTCTGCTATTTTTTCTCCAACTTCTTGGCGCATTTTCTTTAGTCTTTTAATTTTAATATCGAAGTTTTTTTCTTTTTGATCTTTTTCTTGGTCAATTTTAGTTTCTAAACTTTCTATTTTTTTATCAATAAGCGAGAGCTTTTGATTCATCGCCATCTGAAACTCTTTGAGTTCATTATGCATAGTCTGTTTAAGTTCATCCACTTCAGAGGTGGGAGTTTGACTGTGCCCTTGGCTACAAGAGATCAAGGTCGGTGCTATTAAGAGTAAAACAACATTTTTTAATTTCATAGTAAGAAAGCTCCTTTAGCATACTTATAATAAATAGCATTTTTCATTCTTATAGCAGTTGTGAATGAAATGTGTAGTTTTTCTCACATCTTTAGCGCAATAAGGTATTTAAAATTACACAATGTAATAATTATTGGGAAAAGAAAAAAAGCTAAAAGAAGGGGATAATGATATCAAGATTTAATTAATAAAAAGGAGATACATATGATTCAAGCAACGGAACAGGGGTATGGAGATATTCTAATAACGCCTGAAATGAAGCTTGGTGAAGCTCTCAATCATATCTTACGAGGAGAGTTATCAGCTGTTGAGGCTTATGACCAAGCACTTGAGAAAATCGAAGAGGCTGCTGAAATTAAGCGCCTTAAAGAGTTTCAGCTCTCTCATAAAAACAATGTTGAGTATTGGAGAGAGAGGGTCGCTAGTGTTGTTGTTGAACCAGACACTTCATCTGGTCCCTGGGGATACGTTGTGCAAGCATTTATAGGTACCGCGAAACTTTTCGGTGAAACTTCGACTTTAAAAGCATTAAAGGCTGGTGAAGAGCATGGAGTTAAAGAGTATGGCAATCTATTGAATCATCCTTTGGTCGAAGAGTACGACAAAAGACATATTCGTAATGAAATTTTGCCAGAGATTGAGCGTCATTTGACAAGTATTGATGCTATGATGAAGCTCCACTAGGAAAGTGGAGCTTTTGAGTTGAGTCGCAAGATTTAAGCAATGGGAGTGGGTATAAATTTGTATCCAGCCCCATGAACAGAGCCAATGACCTCGGAAACGGGTCCGAGCTTCTTACGCAGTTTGCTAACGTGGGTATCAACAGAACGAGGGTAAACGTGAACGTCTTTGCCCCAGATGTCGTCAAGAATTTTATCGCGATTGATGACATGGTTAAAGCGTGTGGCAAAATACATTAGCAGTTTAAATTCTAGGGCTGTAAGTTCTACTTTCTGCCACTCGTTGCCGTCATGAACTTTGACCTCTTGAGTTAAAGTGTTGATCTCAAGTTCTTTCCACTTCATATGGGTTTGTTCTTCTTGGCTTAAATCCATTTTGCGGAAGCGGGCTTCAATGCGAGCTTTGAGTTCTAAAGGCTCAAACGGCTTAGTAATGTAGTCATCGGCTCCGGCGGCAAAGGAGAGGACCTTGTCAGAGAGCTCTTTGTGAGATGTGAGGAAGAAAATAGGAGCGGCTGGGTTTTTTGTATTAATTTCTGTACAAAGTTCAACGCCGTTACCATCGGGCAACTCCATGTCTAAAAGAAAAAGGTCGTACTTTTTTTCATTTAAAGCTTCTAAGCCTTTTTCAAGAGATACAGCCCAGTCAATTTCTGCAATGGACTTTAAGCTAATCTGCACCATATTGAAGACTTCTTTGCTATCTTCAACCAGTAGTATCTTTTTCATTAGTGGCCTTTCTTTTTGAAATAAAGGTTCAAAAATACATTTTTTTATTATATGTTGATAACATGAACTTTGACAGAACAAAAGTGCTAAATGAAGAGCAGGGGCTACCTGAATTAAAGCCCCTTCAGGCCGATTTCCTTAAGGATCGTAAAGCTGATCTTCAAAAAATTAAATTCCATATGGAAAAGAACGAATTTCAAGAAGTGGAAAAAATTACCCACAATTGGAAGGGTTTTTGTGCTCCCTATGGTTTTGCTTATCTTGCTGATGTTGCTAAGGCTCTTGAAAACGATATTAAAAGTGGCCAGTCTATTGAGGCAGATCAGTTTGTACAAGATATTGAAGAGTACTTAAAATTCAAAGAAGAAATTCTGTAAAATTATCTCAATTATTAAAAAATAATTTCAGTTCTTAATATAGCTCCTGCTTGCCCTTTGAAGTGAACTTGTTTTTGAAATTCAAGAAAAGGCGTAATCTGGTAGTGTAATACATTTCTTAACAATTTATGGCTGAAGGAGATATCCCATCTATAGCTTGCAAGGTGGTAGCTTTCAGCGGCATAGGCATCTCTAGTGATGTGTGTGGCAATGTTTCGATTCATAGAGTTTAATGCAAAAGTGGTTGAAAGCGCCTGTAGGTCATTAATTTTGTAAAGCAGCGAAGGGCCTTGCGCGACACTAAATTGGTTATCTCTATCGAGATACTGTTGCTCGTTGAATAATCTAAAGACAAAGGACTGAGACAATTCTTTTTCAAAATCAATGGCTACGGACTGTCCGACACCATCAACAGAATGTGCGAAAAACTTTGCTTGCCAGCGAACAATGACTTTGTAGACTTCAAGATCACTATTCATTTTGAAAAGCATACTTGAAACAAAGGGATCTTTGAGTTCAATTCGGGGACGTAAGAGTGTTTTAACATTTGAAATTTGTCGAACCACTCCAACACTGGCACCATACTTTTCTTCTCTTGGGGCGACACCGTTCCGATTTCTTTGAAGACCTTCAAATTCATCCTCTTGGTCGTAACTTGAAAAACGGAGTTTCCACTTTTTTTCTAGTTTTGGAAGTCTGAGGTCGGCAGAAATATGTATGGTTTGGTTTTGAGTTCCTCCCTCGCGGCTCTCAAGGTATCCGATAAGACTTAAGCGACTTTTTGAGGGAACATTGCCTTTTCTATTGGATAAAATTGTGTCCAACTCCTGAGCGAGACTGTCAAACTGCTTAGAGAGATATTTGTTGTTGTTGACGATAGTATCCCTAAAACTTTCATCATTGCCGAAAACTGGTTGAATAGGGTAAAAGAAAGCAAGCAATATGAAAGTTAAAGTTATTTTGTACATTTATATAGTTTGTGCCATGGTCTTCTATGAAAAAGCAAGAGCAGAGGATGCGGATTTAGGAGATTTAATTATTCAGGCTGGTACATTTGTACAGGAAGTGGACGCCAATCAAAGTCCACTTAAGGCCTCTGGTCAAGAGACCTCCCTTTTAGGGGGAGGGTTTTTAGGTTTACAAGCGGGTGTGGCTCGATGGATGTCATTAGAAGCTAATATACAATATGGACAAGTTCAGTATTTGCGACGAACTTTGTCTCAAGATGTCTTGATTGAGAAGGTTGATAGAATTCAGGTTCCTATATTGTTTCGTTTTTGGTTGGTTTCTTGGTTCTCGTTGGCTGTAGGACCTTATGCTTCCTATCGAGTGGGAACAGTGAATGGTAAAGTCTTGCCGATTAGTAATAGTGAAAAAACATCAGCCCATGATACAGGTGAGCATGGTTTAATTGGTGATATTTCATTTGCTATGCACACAAAGCTCTATGAGACTTATCTCTTGTTTAGTTATCGTAGAACCTATTCTTTGACTCCGAGGGGCGGGGAGGCGAGAGAGTGGAATCAAGTGGTATTTGCTATTGAGCGTAGGTTACCGGGTATATAAATTTTGATTAAGGATTGTTATGGTTGAAAACAGTATTGAACACGCGTGGAAGTTAATTTCTGTGAAATTGATGGATTGGTACGAGCTCTCTATTCAAAATTTACCAAACTTCTTTGTCGCTTTGCTTGTTGTCGTCATTTTTGCTTTTATTGCTCGTTGGATGGGGCTCGGTGTTCAAACGTTAATGCTAAGACATATTCGTAATCGTGCTTTAGCTTCTCTAACTGGCACCGTTATAAAAATTGTCATAGTATTTATTGGTCTTTTTATTTCCTTAGGAATTCTTCATCTTGATAAGACTGTTACCTCACTTCTGGCTGGTGCTGGGGTTATTGGTATAGCTCTCGGTTTTGCTTTTCAAGATATTGCAGCCAACTTTGTTGCGGGTGTGCTAATTGCTTTTAGGGAGCCTTATAAAATTGGCGATATTGTAGAGGTGGAAAGTTATTTGGGGACTGTTAAGAGTATAGACCTGCGAACAACTTTAATTGAAACTTTTCAAGGAATTGAAATTTATATACCCAATCAACTGATGGTGACAAAACCACTTCAAAACATTTCAGGAACCCCAAGAAGGCGGGTGGATCTAAGTGTGGGTGTCTCTTATGCCGAGAACTTAAGAGATGTGACTGAAATCATTAAAAAAGCTTTATCGTCAATTGAAGAGAGAATAAAAGAAAGAGATGTTGAGGTTTTTTTTGAAGAGTTTGGAGGAAGTTCCATAAACTGCACAGCTCAAGTTTGGGTTAGTTATCCGAATCACCGTGCTTATTTAGATACTCGTCATGAAATAGTGATAAGAATTAAAGAAGCTTTTGATAAAAATGGTATCACCATTCCTTTTCCCATTAGAACTTTGGATTTTGGTATTAAGGGCGGAAAAACATTGCAAGAAAATCTCACCGCTTTTTATAAAAGTTCCGATGATCTTGAAGAGCGTGAGCCAACAAAATAAGAAATGCGAAATTCTAGTAGATAAAAACGAAATCAACTTTTTTTAGATGTTTTTTTCTCTTTTTTATCACTATTCTTTTTCGATTGTTTCTCAGGTTCGCTCCCAACATGAATTTCATTTTCACTGTAAGAAACTCCATCTATATCATAGTTGCCTTGTCTGTCTTGCTTGCCCTCAGGGTTAATTTTTTCTTTTTTATCATGCATTGTTAACCTCACTTGTTTGATTTTTATTTTTGGTGTTAGGAACTGGTCTCGGTCCGCCGTAATCAAAGTCTTCAGAAAGAGCTTGGGCAATCAGTTCAATTGATTTTTCAAGTTTTTCTAAACGATCATCTTGCTTCTGTATATTGTGCTCTTTTTGATAAGCCATAAATCCATTTAATAAAGTTTCACTTAAGTTGTGAGTGAGTTTATTAGTTTGGATGGCAAAATTATGTCTTCTGCGAGAGTATTTTCTAAGCGTCAATATTATTGAAAATAAAGAAAGCAGAAAGAGTCCTGCATTGATATAAAAAAGAGATTCAAAGCCAACAAGGTTCTCGCTGACAAAAAGTCCCCAGCCTATTGAAAAAGCAAGGACACCACTTATAGCAAAAACTCCAGCTAAAATTTGAATAGTAAGATGGACAACCATAGTGGCTCTTGCAAAGTCTCGGACTTGATTAATGGTATAATCAGCAAGGCGAGCCATTTGACCGAGACTTTGCTCAGTCAATACTCTCATAGCAACCGCTGTTAGCTCTTTCATACTCATTACTATCTGTCTTTTCTACCAAAGATAAAGCCAAGTAAGAGACCAATAAGTGATGCGGCGAAAACGGCCATAAAAGGATGGTCTTTTAACTTTTTCTCAGTCATATCACGTGTTTCGTAATACTGAGACCTTGTTTGATCTGCAAAGTCCTCAACGCGTTTTTTGCTGTGATCAATGTTCTCTTTTAATGATTCTTTAACAGACTCCACTTTCTGGGCGCGAGCTTCATTAACTAGGCTCATAGCTTGAGAAATTTTTTCATTTGGTGTTGTTGTGTTATTTGTTTGTGTTTTTGCCATAAAGCAATCCTCCTTTGAATTAATGGCTATATATTAGCTTTTTTTGCTAACACTGTCGTTATTGAAAAGATTAGTAAATGTTAAGAAGGTTACACATTTTGTTATAAGAAACTCTTTAAATTTTAGTACTTTAACCAGTGTTTTTTTAGTGCTACTCTCTATTTGTATTTTTTAGAGAGTGAAAATTTGAGACTTTTATAGGGCTAAATTATAAACTTTTGTTTAGCCGAATTCTAATAAAGAACACTTAATTGGAGTGGGAGTCAAAAAGCTAACTCGATTATAGTAAGGAAAATATGACAACTAATAATAAAAATGATCTACAAATCTTTTTTTTTAAAACTTTAATTGTTCTGGGAACTGTCCTCTTTGTTTACGTTTTTTATCAGAGTTCTATGATATTTTTATCCTCACTCATAGGTGTAGGGGTGGCTTCTTTGATGAACCCAATAATCAATCGAATGGAGCAAAAACTTTCCATTCCAAGATTTGCCGCAACTTTATCAATTTTAATTGGGGTGCTCATTGTTTTTCTTATTTTGTTTTATTTTGTTGGCTCTATTTTGTTTGATCAATTCTATTCTTTTAAGTCATCGCTTCCAGACATTATCCATCGTTGGGAATCAAGATGGGATCATTTTAATGTGGATTATCCCAAGCTAGCAAAAGCACTTTCTAAAGCGGAACCTCTAGGACTAGCTCAATCAACAGTAGGTTCTATTGGAGCCTTTTTTAATGGTGCGACTGCCGCTTTTACAGGGTTATCATTGGCTGTTGTCATAGCTCTTTTTACAGCGGTGAATTCCAAAAAGTATTACAATGGTTTCCTCAATTTTTTTCCTAAAAATAAAAGAGACTCAGTTGGGTCTTATATAAAGCTTGCGGGCATAGCTTTAAGAAAGTGGTTTTTTGCACAGTTTATTGATATGTGTGTTGTAGCTATCATTACGACCATCGGTTTATGGATTGTTGGTGTGCAGTATTGGGCTCTTTATGGTATTCTTGCCGGAGCATTATCAATTATACCTTATGCTGGGATTTTGGTAACCGTTATTCTGTCCGGAGCTATCGTTGCTGTTTTGCAACCTGATAAGTTAGTTTGGCTGTTGGTTGTATTTATGATAACTCAGCAATTGGAAGGAAACTTCATTCTACCTAAAGTTATGAAGGACCAAGTGCAGACTCCAGCGGCCTTATTGTTGTTTCTAATGATCTTAATGGGTACATGGTTTGGGGTTCTGGGCTTATTTGTCGCCCCTCCTTTACTAGCAATAGCTGTAGCTTTACATAAAAACCATCTATCAAAAAGAGGAGCATCGCATGAGTGAGCGCCACAGCGAATATGACATTAACAGTTTATTTATTGAAAGATGGTCTCCACGAGTATTTGATGACGAATTTATGATTGAGGAAGAAGATCTGAAGTTATTGTTTGAAGCCGCTCGATGGAGTCCCTCCTGCTTTAATGAACAACCTTGGAGATTTTACTATGTGATGAAACAGCACCAAGGTTTTAACGATAAAATAGAGTGGTTGGTTGAAGGTAATCAAAAGTGGGCTCGGTCAGCTTCAGCTCTGATCTTTTTGGTAGCAAAGAAAAGTTTTGCCAAAAATGGTAAGAAGAATGATTACAGTTGGTTTGATTCTGGAGCGGCTTGGATGTCTTTAACTTTACAAGCTCGAATGGGTGATCTTTATACTCATGGCATGGGAGGAGTTCACAAGGATAAAGTTTTTGATGGACTAAAGTTAACTGATGACGATGATGTTGTATGTGCCATTGCTGTTGGAAAGAAGAAAAAGCTGGAGCTGTTAACTGAATCGGAACGTGAGAGTGAAAAATTGAGCGATAGAGTGTCCGTCGAGAATTTTTGTTTTGCAATAGAGGAAGACTAGGGGTTGTTAACAACTCATCTAGCGACTGCGGCTTCAATCTCCCGCAGAGCTGTATTCACCTTCGCCGTATTCAAGGTGGCTTTGGTCACATATAAAATAGTTCGGCCTTCGTTTAACTTAAAATCACTTTGGTTTTGAACTCTCATCACTCAGATGAATTATCAACAGCTCCTAAAAAGGCAAAGCGTATTTATTCGTTATTGTTTGGAGTTGAGTAAAAAATGGGCGAACTAAAAAAATAAATCAGTTATTCTTTTAATTAATTAAACAATTTCTAATAAAGTGCTGAGGGCTATGCGTAATAAAGCTGGATAAGATAGATTCTTACATAACTAAAGGAGTTATACTTTATGAACATCAGCAAAAAAATATTAACAGTATTTTGTGTCAGCATCATTTTCCCTTTATTTTCAATTGCACAATCAGATACCACGCCGGAATTGAGAACAGTTCAGCAAGACTCTGAATTTAAACCTCATGTTGGACTTGGGGTTGGTGTTGGTAATCCTGAAGGCTCTCTTGATGCCGGTGGGAATTATACTCTTGAGGCGGGATTTCAGCCGATTATCCCTATTTCATTTATTGGGGAGTATGGAGTTGAAACTTACGATACGGCAAGTTCGGATAAGCTTGTTAGAAATAGATTGCTTATGAAAGCCAATTATAATTTTGGGGGAACAATTCCTATCATTCGTTATGCTTATGTGGGGCTGGGTCTTGGTCCAATGTGGGAGGACACTAATGGTGATGATGGATTAGCACTCGCTATTATGCCTCAGGCTGGTTTTGATTATCCTCTTCGCAAAATCATTGATCAATCACCTTTAACACTTGGAGCCAATGTCAGTCAGTTATTTACCACTTCAGATAATCCCGATGTTTTCGCTGTCAAAGGTGTGGTTAAATATTGGTACTAAAATTAAAAATTAATACTCTGTTTCTTAATCCACTTGCAAATATAGCAAGTGGATTTTTTTTACCTTGAGTTTATCGACTCTTCTAGCTTGAGCTCAAAGACCTTCGTTCTTGTATGCTATTGTCATAATAAAGCGATACATATTTTAATGTTTTATCGTATTTAAGGGGCGCAGAATTCAAGATTCTATGTGAATGCGAAAATTCTTCGGTCTCTTCTTTAATGTGAAGATCTATTAACATTCCTTTTATGATTACAAGATAAAATTTTAATCATTTTAGACTAAGATATTTGTATATTTTGTAATGAGGAGGAAAAATGAATAAAGATATTATTAAAGGAAAATGGACACAGATGAAGGGTCAAGTGAAGCAGAAGTGGGGTAAGCTCACTGATGATGACTTGAGAATGATCGACGGTCAGCGTGAAGAGCTTGTTGGTAAACTGCAAGAGCGTTATGGTCATACTAAAGATATGGCAGAAAGAGAAGTTGATAACTTTTTTAAATCTTAAAAAGATCTAAAAAATATATTCGATCATATAAAAAACCCACTTTGCAAGTGGGTTTTTCATTTATAAATCTGATATTTATCAGTTTGTTTACACCTTGTGTTTTGATGAAAGTCTAGATTTTAGATTTCATGTCGTAGCTTATAAAAATAAAATTTATTTAAATAAGTACTTTAAACAACTTCTATTTTTGTCTTGGACCAAGTGTTTAAGCGGTTTTCCCTGCTTGAAAAGGTTGCGCCTCCGTAAAGCCTCACCTAGAAAAAAGTTTTTTTTATAGATTAACTCTTATAATATAAAACAATAATTATTTGCATCCATTTATCAGTTTAAATTTAGAATGAGTAGGGTATGAAAGAGGGATTAGTCAGAGATTTGGATTTGATGGTTGAATCTGCCAATTGGCAAATGAGAATTCATCCATGGGATAACAAAAATTTTTATTATTACTTTTTAAAACAATGGTCTGACTATTTCACTCATTTTCAAGAAACATTAAGTGTTGCTAAGAAAAATGGACTCACATTTCTCGAGGACTCTAATCCTTGTCTCAATCGTTATCTAAGTGAAGATTTAGAAAGTATTGACTGCCCTGATAATTTTAAAGCCCCCTTATGGCCTATGGAGCAACTCCATGTTTTTCCTCATTATATGACCACTAATTTTAACCCAATGGCCATTGTTGTAGTTGAATGGTATTTTAAAAAACTTATAATCAAAGTTCAAAAAGATGAGATTGAGAAGTTAAGGGATTCCGTAGGGAAAGATTGTTTTCGTTTTTTTCAAAACTATATGGATCTCTCAAAAAGCAATCCGCCAAAAGTTGAAGAATGTTTTGATTTCTTTTCTCAAGAAGATTGTGCTCTTTTGATGAGAACACTCAAGGCTACGAATTATAACTTTCTTATGACCCTTATCGATATTTCAGAATCTATCCGTCATGCTTGATTTACAAAATAATAAGAAAAAACACTCAATTTTAATTGTTGATAATGAAGAGGATACGCGACTTTCTATCACTGAACTCATAAAGATCAATTTTGGCCCTGATATAAAACTTGTGGGGGCAGAAGATGGGGCTGCAGGTCTTTCTAAAATATCCAATCAGGCTTTTGATTGTATTATTACTGATCTTAATTTGCCTAAAAAAAATGGACTTCCTTTTATTACCGCCATTCGCAATAGCTCCTTTAATGAAGTAACTCCTGTGGTTATTGTGTCGAGTCATGATCAGCGTGAAGGAATTGCTTCGCAATTTAGTTTTATTGAATCAGTTGGTAAGCCATTTGAATATCAGAAGTTATTAGATGTCTTAACTAAATTTATTGGTTCTAATCGAAGCACTCAGCGAATATCTGCGAATGTATATAATAAGATGATTAATATTACTCAGGCCTTAATTAGTGAAATTACTAAAGAAGAAGTTAAGTTTGAAGGGTCTCCTTTTTATAAGAAAAAGGAAGTGGCTTTAGATCGAGATTTGATCTTGGAAATTCGAGTAGAATTAGGAAAGCTAAAAAATAATTTTGCAATTGCCTTTGCAACAGCTGAGCTGGAGTCCTTTCAAAACTTGACTAATTTTCATAAAGATAAAAAACCAAGAGAGCTAGTGAATGCTTTTGCTCAGGTTATATTTAATAATGTAGTTGAAGAGCAGTCTCGTTCTAAAATGAAAGTTTCTGGAATGAGCTTGAGCGATAACGGACTTAAAGATAAGAATGGGGTTGTTATCACTCTTAATAACAAGTTTATGAACATCGATGTGTTTGCTAATGCGACCTAAAGGAGAGCTGCAGCTAAGGATGACACGTCGAATCTTAAATTTGGATTCACCTTAAAATCTTTACTAAATAATTTTACAGCGCTTCTTTTCAGGAGTATTCACAAACTGTGAAGCCAACAGATCTATTAGAAATTCCTTCTCTTACAGCGAATGCTATCAGGGACCTTCCTAAGTCTTGGCAGAAGTTGAATAAAGCTTATTTTCAACAAATCACGCGTAAAGAAGTCATAACCTTAAATATTTTGGCTATTCTGGTTGGAATTGCGGCTGGTTATGGGGCCATTGGCTTTCGTTTGCTGATAGGCTCCCTACAAAACTTCGTTCTACATGAGCAATGGGATTATCATTTGATTTCACCAATCAACCATACAAGGGGTTATTGGCTCTTTTTAATCCTTCCGCTGGCCCTCTTAATATCGACTTTAATCACTCGCTTCTTAGCCCCTGAGACAAAAGGTCATGGTGTCCCTGAGGTTATAGAGGCTGTTTGGACGCGTAATGGTCGTATGAGAAAAAGAATTGTTTTTTTAAAGGCTATAGCTTCGAGCATTACTATTGCGGCAGGTGGTTCTGTAGGGAGAGAGGGGCCTATAGTTCAGATTGGCTCAGCGGCAGGATCAGCCTTGGGGCAACTTTTAAAAGTGCGCCCCAAGTTGTTAAAGACTCTTATTGGTTGTGGTGCTGCTGGAGCCATTGGTGCGACTTTTAATACGCCCATTGGTGGAGTCATCTTTGCCATTGAAATTATTGTTCTTGAGTTAAAAACCAAGTCCTTTGTTCCTCTTGTGATCTCCAGTGTATTTGCGACAGTTATTTCCCGTTATTATCTTGGCAATGAACCCGCTTTTTTAGTTTCAGAGTACACGCTCGATGGACCTAAAGAGCTTTTCTTTTATTTAATTTTAGGTGTTCTTTCTGGTTGCGTGGGAGTCCTGGTTATTAAGTCTGTTTATGGATTTGAAGATTTCTTTAACGACCTCAAAATGCCCTATTGGATAAAACCAATCGGAGCGGGTCTTGTATTGGCAGCCATTGGCTTAAAAGTTCCTGAAGTGTTGGGCGTGGGCTATGATTCTGTTTCACAAGTTTTGCAGCAAAATAGTTCCTTGAGTTTAATGTTGTTACTTCTTTTTCTAAAAATCTTCTGTACGAGTTTAACCCTGGGTGGAGGCGGTTCAGGAGGCGTTTTTGCTCCCTCTCTATTTATTGGTGCCATGCTTGGAGGAAGTTATGGTTTAGTCGTGCACCAGTATTTTCCAGATATAACAACAAGCCATGGTGCTTATGCTCTTGTTGGTATGGCGGCCATGTTTTCTGCTACTGGAAGAGCGACATTTACAGCCATTGTCATTTTGTTTGAAATGACCCTTGATTATTCTATCATTTTACCGCTGATGTTTGTTTGTGTGGCGGCTGACCAAACTTCATGGGCCTTATTGAAAGAATCGATCTATTCACTCAAGTTGAAAAGAAAAGGATTGAAATTCGCTACGGATATTTCTGTCAATGTTATGTCTATGACTCTTGTTAAGGAAATTATGACTAAGAATGTGATTGTGGCGCTGAGGGAGCAAAGTGTGGAAGAAGCTGCACTCGCTCTTTTAGCGCAAGAGCACACCCTCTATCCAGTTGTTGATTCTGATGGGGGCTTGTCTGGCGTACTATTTAAAGAGGATTTACTATTGGCTTTAAAAGAAAATCCGAAGGCTTTAGTGGATGAAGTTAAAAAAGCAACGAAAGCTGTTGTTTATGGTAATGATTCCGTCCAAGATGCTGTTGCGAAAGTAGAAAAAGTGCGTGACCCCAGGGTTCTTGTTATTGATGGTGAATCGCTTAAGCTAATCGGGATCGTCAGTCCCATCGATTTTGTCCGCTTAACTCATGCGGACTCTTGAAAAATAAAGTTTTATGGACAAGGGCTTTTAATCCCTTGTCTATGGGGTGAGAGTTTCAGTTATTTTGGGTCAAAATTAAATTGCACGGCCGAGGGAACATCATCAATGCTTTGTGCTTGATGACCTAAATCTTTTAATAGTCCATCTTCTAAGCCATAAATCCAACCGTGTATTGTTAGTTTTTTACCATCTTTCCATGCTTTTTGAATAAAAGGGAGATTGGAGATGTTTTTGATTTGTTGCTCAACATTCAACTCACACAGGCGGTTGACTTTATCGCTATGAGAATGGCAATGGGAATGAATCTCTGTATGGTTTTTGTCATAAGTTTCTTTGATTTCTTGAATCCAAAAATTGATTAAGCCAATGTAGTCTTGCTTGAGAGCGCCTTCAACTCCGCCACAGCCATAATGTCCACAGACGATAATATCTGTGACATTCAAAAAGTTAACGGCGTAATCAATGACAGAGAGGCAATTGAGGTCACGATAAGAGACGAGATTGGCAATGTTTCTGTGAACAAACATCTCTCCTGGGTCGAGGTTACAAATTTGTGTGGCAGGTACACGACTGTCAGCGCAACCGATCCATAAATACTTGGGTTTTTGTTGTTGTGAGAGGCGATCAAAGAATTGAGGGTCTTCTTTTTTTACAGATTCGGCCCATTCCTGATTTTTTTTAAAAAGGTGAGATAAAGTCTTCAAGAGTCCTCCAGTGGTCAAAATCAATCCCTATCTTTTATAACAAAACTGAAAAGTGGTCCTATTTTAGTTGGTCACAGCGAGTCAAGTAATCCCTGAGTCGTAATCGAATATGTGTAAGGTAAAGCTTTGAATTTTCGGTACTCTTGCGCTCTGATAAGTCGGATTCATTCTATTTATAGAAATCTCTTGTTATTCCAATAACAAATAGTTGCTTGCTAAATAATAAGAGAAATATTTTGGAGGACTATGTTTTTTTCATTTTCTTTGCAAAATGAAGTGATTTTAAGGAGTTCAGAATGAGTTTTTATATCTTCTAGTTCTAGATCGCTATAGAGACTAATGTTGCAGATGTTAATAGGGGTAGCTTGCTCTCCTCTGAAATATCGAGATAGGTCTTTATAAATTTGCGGATATGTAATTGGGCTTTCAAGCTCTTTTTGATTATATATACTTATGAAGAATAAAACTTCTAGATCTTTACTAGTGATTAGATGTTTTATTTTGGATTGCTTTCTTTCTAGGTCTTGGAAAAATAACTCAAAGTTTTGGAGGGCTCTAAAATCGAAATATTCGAGGTGGTTTACTTTTTTCATAGAATTATTACCATTCATAATGTTTGAATAAATATAATATTAGCATTCGGATCATTGAAAATGAATGTATATTTAAATGTATAAATATTATTTTCTCTTTAAGATCAATATAGCTCTGAAGAGATTTATTAATAAACTATTTTTTTAAATTATGTCTTGCAAAAAAACACTAATCTGTCAGTCTTTTTAGGCGGGGGGAATATGATAGATCAAATTAAAAAAAGGTTTTCTAAATCTAAACATCAAGATAATAATTGGGCTCTAATAACTGGGGCTACTTCAGGTATTGGCAGAGAGACTGCGAGAAAGTTAGCAGAAAATAATTATAACTTAATAATCACCGGAAGAAGAGCGAATTTACTTGATGAGTTAAGTCATAATTTGGAAGTAGAAAACTCAATCACATGTATACCGTTGAATTTTGATGTTTCTAAAAGGTCGGACTGTGAAATGGTCTTTGAAAGAAATAATGAAATGTTAAAGAAGGTGAACGTGCTTATCAATAATGCTGGAGTGGGACGTGGTATTGAGCTTTTGGATGAAGGAGGTCTTGATGATTGGGATGAGATGATTGATACCAATTTAAAAGGACTTCTTTATATCACTCGACTTTGTTTACCTTATCTCAAAGAGAATCAGCCATCTCATATAGTTAATATTGGTTCTGTAGCGGGACGTTGGGTTTACCCGGGAGGGGGTGTTTATTGTGCAACTAAGTTTGGAGTTCAGGCTATTTCGGAAGCCCTTCGGATGGATTTGTTTGGTCATGATATTAGAGTTTCAAATATCGCTCAGGGAATTGTTGAAACCGATTTTGTTGAGGCTAGACTCAAGAGTCGTGAAAGATCGGACGCTTATTTTCAGGGGATGAATACTATAAAAGGAAAGGATGTTGCTGAATGCGTTCATTGGTGTTTGTCGCGTCCGGGGCATGTTAATATTCAAGAAATGGTGGTATATGCAACTGAACAAGCTTCTATCTCACAAGTTAAAATACATAAAAAATAAAAACAAAAATAATACTTCCACAATTCTTGTGACTGGGGCAGCGGGGGGGGATTGGCAAGAGGCTAGCTCTCGATTTATTCGGTAGAGGATATAAAATTGTTTTATGTGATTGTGATTTTCGTGCATTAAAGGCTGAGTTTGGTTCAATTGAAGAGAGTGGCCAAGTTTCCCTGTTGGAATTTGATTTTTTGAATCCCAATTTTTTTAATACAATAATAGATCATCTGGATTCACAAGAAATTGTTAGTTTAGATGGAATTATAGTGGCCTCTGGAATAGGGCATGGCCCAATTAAAGCTCTCGATATTGCAACTAAAACATTTGAAGAACATTTGATTGTTAATGTTAAGGGACCACTTGAATTGATTAATAAACTTTTGCCATTCATGCAGATTGGTCAGTTGAAAAAAATTATTGTTTTTAGCTCGGTAAGTGCATTGGTCGATATACCTATGCAGTCAGCCTATTGCTTGTCTAAGAAAATGCTCGATTATCATTTAAAAAAAATGAGCGTCGAACTTAGAAGTAAGAATGTTTATTTAACGACACTTCGACCGGGCTTAATAAACACGGAGTTAGTTGCTGAACATTTAAAGTCATATAAAATATTAAACGTTTCAGATGTTTCCAATATATGTCAAATGGTCTTAGATAGTTCAATTCACATTGATTCATTAGAGTTCTACTCCCACTCACAACTTCACCCTAATAAGCTTATTCATTGTTAATCTTTAGTGTAATAACAAAAATGTGGTAGGAAGAGTGGATGGGGTAGCGGGCCTCTCACCTGGAGGATTGAGTTCTGCGGACTCATCCACCGGAGGACACGCAAGTGTCCGACTAATATTAAAAACGCCGACGAATATGGTTATTAACGGAAATGCAAAAGCGCTCCAGAGGCGGGCGCGAGGATATAGGCAGTTCAAAAACTACCGCTTGGCTTTGCTAAGTGCCTGTGCTTTTTGAGGTTTTGGTTGAGACCAACAGTTAAGTGAGAAGAGCCGTGGGAGGAGAAGTGGATGGGGTAGCATCACCCCAACGTGTGAATAAATGAAATATGCCTAATTTGGATTTGAAAATCAAGATGAAAGTAGAGGTGTTGATTAATGCTTTTCGGCTGATCTCAGCCCGACTTTAATCCTGTATTGAAATAGAACGGAGCTTGACTGAAATGGGGCAGATGTTCTTGAAAATATGGCTGAAATGGAAGATAACAGCCCTCATGTCAGACACTAAAAAATCCAATGAATTACCAGTCACCCAGGAAATGCTCTATCAGGTTCGAGATGAGCTAAAGTCCGATATTGCCACTCTAAGGCTCGAAACCAAATCTGGCTTTAGTGACGTGGCTACTAAGATTGAAGCTCTCACAGCCGAGGTGAAGAGTCAGAACGCCAAAATTCACAGGATGCTTACCCTTTACGAAGAGCAAGAGAACCGTAATAAATATGTCCTTGATGGCTACACGAGTCTGAACGATCGTATCGAGAAACTCGAAAATCCAGTGTAGGAGAGAGAACGCAATGAAGTCGATTTTTCAAATTTTAGCTATTTTCGCACTTATTGGTTGTACTACAACGGGCAGTTATATTTCTTCAAATGACAGTTTTTCTCCACGGCCTGAAAACTGTGAGTTGGAAGTCATTATGCCAGGACAGAGTTTCAATAAAGAGCATACTTTAGTCGGAACATTTTCGGCACAAGAAACTGGTTTCTCTGTGAATTGTGGTTGGGAAGAAACTCTTGGTAAGAACAAGAAGAAAGCCTGTTCTGTTGGGGCTGACGTTATCCAGTTTGTTGAGGTTAATACTCCTTCAATTTCCAGCACCTGCTACACATCTAAAGCGAACTTTCTCAAGCTCCAATCTAAATAGTTATGAGTTAATGAGGTTTTGGCTAGGTATTAAACGCAACGATAGCCAGTAGTACTAAACCAGTGAAATTGTCCAAGCCACAATAAATTCCGATCAAAATAAGGTAAAATAACATTTTTAGTTTTCCCGATAGACCAAAAAGCAGTTGTCAGAAGGAGATGATCCTGAAACTGTAACCAGTGGAAAATAAATTGCTAATAAATTGTTGTTTGAAGTTTCAGTATAATCATAGATATTTGAACTGTCAGCCAATGATCCCTCGCTATAACTGATGGTTACATTCCTTGATACCAAAGAGTTTGCCGACCCATTAAGCTCAGTCAATGTCGCATTAATATCACAGCTACCAGATGTGGCACTTGTAACAGAGCTTTGAGAGATGTCATAAGTATTGTCTGTGCCGAAAACAATGTTTGACGAAATTTCCACAACACAGTCGTTATCAGAAGTGGAACTTGAGTAGCTATTGCCATTTATCGTGATCGACCCAGACGCATTAATTTGGCCGTATTGAGTTAAACTGTAAGGCGATGAGGCCTGATAACATTCGTATCCAATGAGAGTGTATGATCCCGATAGATCTTCACCTGTTACTGACGGTGATGCAGTTGTTCCATCCCCTGACTCGTTACAAGCCATTAATAGGAAAAGAAATGGAGTTAAAACCAAGAATTTCAAATTCATACTATCCTCACTTTTTAATCTTTCTCAAAACAACTTCATAGAGTCCAATATTAAGCTCATCTTCATAATCTTTGATGCTTGTCTCTTTAATTTGAATACCGTCACCAAATAATAGCCAATCGAGACTTACCCCCAAAACATCACTGACTTTTTTGAGTTTGGTAACATCTTTGGGGAATGCGCCCGAAAGCCAGTTATGGATTGTGCTGGTAGCCACCGAGCTTTGCTTGCTCAGATGCTGGATACTCATCCCACTTTGGTCTAAATAAAGCCTTAGCTGTTTTGATAAATTCATTGCTCTCTTTTTCGGTTCGTTAGGCATCATAATAATGTCTTATCCCTTTAGAGGGATAAATATCCCATTACCTGGAGATGATTGACCAGCTAAAGGGCATCCAAAATATCTTTCACCAAATAAACGAGGTTGATAAAAAACTGTAATATTGTTTCTTTTGTCGATTCATCCAAAAGTCTCATCTCAAAATCCTTCGTTTATGAAATATAGTTTGATTTCTCTTAACTGGCTTTTTGAGAAATATTTCTTATTTCTCGCCAAACAGTTGAAACACTCACTCCGGTTAAATCTGATATTTTCTGGTAGGTGAATCCTTGAGAGTGAAGCTCATGGATTAGATCGGAGTTTCTTTCCTTTCTAGGCCGCCCCAACGGGACACCACGTTCTCTAGCCGCCTGAAGGCCATTCTTTGTTCGTTCTCGAATTTGCTCCAATTCAAGGGTACTAAGGCTTGCTAAAATATGAAGGAAACATCTACCTGTTGGAGTTGCCGTGTCCACCGATTCGCTCAAGCTCTTAAATTTTACGCCGAACTCTTCAAATGTCTCAATTATGGAGGTTAAATCCTTTACGGACCTAGAGATCCTGCTAAACGAGTAACATATCACTGCCTCAACGTGACCTTTTTGAATTTCATCCATCATTAACTGAAATTGAGGACGCTTAGTGTTTTTACCTGTATAAGACTCATCTTTAAATAGGAGGACTCGACTCTTGTCTATGTCCTGAGCTTCCAGATACCTTTTAAGGGCTTTGTGCTGGGCATCTAGGCCCTTTGACTGTTTATTGGTGCTAGTCCTCATGTAGAGGCAAATCTTCTTCTGCAAGCCATCCTCCTCGGTTTAGTTCTCATTTTCTATTGTGCCGTTCAGAGGTGTTAAAATTAGTATTACATAATGTATTACGTATTGCAATATGTATTACATTCCTGTATCATTATGGTCATGGGAAAATACAAAGATCCAAAGGACAAAATTGATGAAAAGAAAATGCTCACTTGTAGGGTTCCTGGAAAACTACTTGAACGCTTAGATTCTCTTGCCACAAAGTATCGGGTTGTCAGAACGGATTTGTTGATCTCAATCATTGAAGATTACATTCAGTGGGAAGAGAGAAAAAAGAAAGGGTAGGGGGTGCTTAATTTGGACAACAGTTCGGCCTCAAGATTGTGTGTCATGTTACATGGCCATTGTAAAAAGTGTATTAGTTTGTAAGGTTTTATTTCAATTTTTAAAATCTAATACAGTTCTCATTTATACTTTATTTTAAAAATTCTATTCTCAAAAAATAATACAATTCCTTGTTGCTGTATTTGGATGCTCAATATTTCATGAAATGAGAGAACCTATTGCAATTCAGAGTTTTTGAACAAAAGCATAGTGGTAACAGTAATTTGAGTAATGTTTGAAAATTCACTTCATTTGTATTGGTTTGCCTACAGTTTTTATTGATGAACTCATCAAGTCTGAATTTAACCAAAAAATCCAATAAAAAATATCCTGTATTTAATTTTACCACAAATTAACAACTAAAGTGAGGATATAGAAAAGGAGACAAATGAAAACAATCGAGTTTGATAGAACTTTTTTGAGTGTTGAAGAGTTGGCTTATGTATTAAATATCAGCAAAAGCAAAGTGTATAGGGAGCTTTCAAAAGCGAATCAAGGCAAGGAATTTGAACTTCCTCCGTTTTGCAGATTGGGCACTAGAGTGCTTTTTCGCTATGACCAAATGTTACTATGGGTGGTCGAGAAAGAGGTAAAAAGTTTATAGCTGGATTGTTTTGTTTCATTTTGGTATAATAGGCTAATACATCAAGATGTCATAGCGGCGAACAAGGCCCTTTTATCAAAGAACATGAGACAGACATCATAATTTTCAAAATTCTCAAAGACTTCTTAATTGCAACAGGTCTAGAGTAAAGACTCTCGACAACAATTAGAAGCAAATTAATAAGTACCCAAATTGTGCTTATCTAAATCCCACAGCCTTCAATATTGGATAAAATGGTCCAACTGAATGTGGGGGGTAACACGACAGACGAGCTTACTACTTAAAGCAGACGGGAATGTGTAAAACTGAAACGTCTTGGCAAAAACCGATTGATCGGGGGATATGTCATTAACTGCTTAACAGACCAGTAGAGGCGTATGTTAGAAACTGGGGTCGTGTTGGGGTCATCAACCTAAGTAAACCGATGCAAAGTAAGACTTCCTCATCATGGAATGAAAGGGGAGCCAGGCTAGGAGCTAAAGATGACATGGGCAAATTATAGGTGTTGTCCATTTTTGAACAGTGTTTACTCACCTTTTACGCTGTTTAGATGCTTCTTTTTGGAGGGTCTATATAGGTATAGGTGTATCCAAAATTTGGTTTGGATTGTTCATTATAAATTTAAGTAGTTGGAATTAGTTTTTTGCTTTCAACTCGAATGGGTTGTTAGCGTCCGTAAGGGTAAAGCGATAAACCCTTGGAAGTGAAAAACGGGTAGCAAGATAAATTAATTGTTGCGTAGGTTGCTCCGTTCTGTGGACTCGCAACTGATCTGAAAAATTAAATAATAAATTTTGAGAGTTTGTTATTTCTGGTGCAGATTGAGTTAAAGCTCGGTATCGCTTCCATTGCACATGAAAGCTCTTAATAAAATAATTACTGAAGATCCTGAAAATTGAATACTTTTTGTCACGGATAGCTATGTCCTAAATTTGAAGGTGGGTCTTTTTTTTGTCAAAATCTAGGATCAGTCGAAAGATTGGTTTTTCTTGGGCTGAATAATGATATTGCTATTCCCTGCATCAATTTTTGGATCATACCCCCAATTTGTTAAATGATTGATGGCTTCACCAACTAAATCACTTTCTGTATCATCGACTTTGAAAACGACAGGGCCTTGAGATCCATTACTTTCAGCTATTTTTAGAGCTTCTACAATTTCCTTGGTAAATTCAGAAAGATTATCCATTTTTTGCCTTTTTTATTGGAGTGAATGTGACTGCTTTTTTATTCTTGTAATGCTTCCAGGTTCGATCAATGGATTTGTGGCCCATCCATGCTGATATATCCTCTAGGGTCTGATTATAGCTCAGCATAAGGTCTGTGAATCCTTTACGGCCAGAGTATAATCCTATGGTTGGATGGTCGGTGAGGATCTTTTTTATTGTTTTCAGGAGGGGCTTTTTTATTTTGCCTGATTGCAGATTCTTGATCGCTTCCAACTGCTCAGGGAGAATGGCTGGGATTCCTTTCCATCGTTTATCTTCGGCAATGGAACTGAGCTTAGATTGATTAACGTTGAGAACTTTGACTCCTGAAGATGCTGTAATTTTGAAATTACTTTTATCCTTTAGGATTGAATCTAATTCAGATGGCCTCAAGCCAAAATAAAAAGTGGCATGGACATATTCGTATTGGCCTTCAGGGAGCTTCTGTAGTCTCATCAGGATTTTTCTGTTCATTGGAAATGCTCCCTCACCACTGACTTTGGCTGATGCTTTGATTTGCTCAAGGATCAGACCTTGTGGATAGGGAAGTTTTTTGAAATAGGTTAGGGTTTCTTCAGAATAGAACTCGGGTTCTTCACGGGTGAGGGTGTAAGGCAGAGTGTTAAATAAGTGCAGACATTAGCTCTTTTCAATCGATAAAATTGAGTTGCTAAAGACTTAATTTATTGAAATGAAAGGAGAATACTAATGTCTGCATCTAACAAAGTA
>CAXREJ010000026.1:0-70460 GCA_964229765.1 Bdellovibrionales bacterium
ACTCTTTCCCTACACGACGCTCTTCCGATCTATTTATATGACCATCACCTATCTTTGGTATCGAGCTGTTTTTGAAGGGCTGGAGTTTGATAAAAATACTGAAAAAAGTATTATTTAAACTGAGCTATGGCCTTAAACTCAACAGCTATGGGAGTGGGTAGCGCCCCCACTTCCACTGTTGTTCGGCAAGGCCCTGTCTCAACACTAAAATGCTCCCCATAAACACTATTAAAGTCTTTAAAATCTTTTTTCATATTTGTTAAAAAGCACTGCACGTCCACAAGGTCTATTAAATCGAGCCCAGACTCCTGCAAAACAAGACGTACATTTTCAATAACAGCCTTTGTTTGAATCTTCACATCATAGTTTAAAATTTCGCCTTCGGAACTTATTTCTACACCAGGAATATCCTTACTTCCCTTTTGCCTCGGACCAACGCCAGATAAAAAGAGTAGATCACCAACACGACGAGCATGAGGATAACTTCCCACCGGCTCAGGTGCTTTTTGACTGATCACCTGTTTGTTCATTCTAACCTCCGAAATTAAAAAATTTCTTATTCACCAATTGTGATTTTGATAATCAAAGTACCATCGATCATGATCAGGGTCCCACTCATCCCATGTAGGAACTTCTTCAAGTTTTGAAACCAGATGATCTGGTACAATACCAGGAACCACAAAAGCTTTTTGCCGTCTTAATGGGTAGGGATTGCGAAGCTCCATCCCTAAAACTCCAAGAATAGAACGCGCCACATACCAAGTGGCCTGCGGATTCCAACCATGGGCAATTTTAATAACCACTCCAAGACCTTTAGGATAATCAGGATGCTCTATGGCCATTCCCAATAAACCATCAGCGCCTTCTTTAGCGATCACCTTCCCCTTACAAGATTTTATCACTGTCGTATCAAGACGATTAAATCCACCGACAAGATCCGGTTCTTTGGTGAAAGCTTCCCAAATCCAATCTTCATTCTTTCTTTGTGCTAGTTGTGCGTAACATTGTGCCAATTCGTTGACTGTCATCGCTACCGTAGGCAAACCATCACCGTCTCTTGCGACACGAGGTGGTTGATAATCAGATCCAAGATAAGTTTTTACAATTTCAAGATAAGCTTTAAAAACGGGATGATTGGGAAGAGTGTAACCAGCACGATTCCACCCTTTTAAACGACATCCTTTTAATATAGCAGCATGATGACCAGAAGAATTATTATACCACCTTCTTGGACGACGCACTTGCCTTCCGAATTGTACCAGTGGCAAATCCAAAGGGGTTAGCATTAATCCCCATTCTCCTGGACTCAAGAGACTTTGTGCAGCCTCTACATGTTGAGCTGTACCATTATGACTAGCAAGAGCTATAGCCTTCTGTTTCCAGTCGGTTGTGGTCCTTAATTCTTCAGAAAATACTTTTATATAAAAAGGTTTCATCATGGAGCGCCCATAACAAAGAACATTCCCACCCCAGGCATGAACTTTTTCATCACCACTGTACCAAGACACAGCACCATGTATGGTGTTTTCACTCACTCCATTTCTACGAAAATCAACCAAAGGCTCCCATTCAACATCTCGCCCCGTAGGCAGCCCTGTTTCTTTCTCACCCAAAGGGCTTGATGGGTAAACCTTCACGACGAATACTCCTCAAAAGACTCTTCACTTTCATTTTGATCAGAAGACAACACGTTGCGGTCTCCTTGATAAAAATCAACATTATCTTCATCAAACTCTAAATCTGGAGCTGGATGAGATGTAGGACTTAAACCAACAACCGCAGCTCCCGTACCCTGAATAGGTTGGTACTCAAAGACCTCACCTTTGTAGGCATTGGTTTCACCCATAACAGAAGCCAGCCACCAAAAGGGTTTAAAGTTAACCACTTTTTTAGTCACCCTGGCTTCTTTGTGAAACTGACGAGACAGTTGCGATACATCTTCCAGACGTCCTTTAGAAAGAAACTCTAAAAACTTTTGATTCCACTCTTCATCTTTTTTAGAAGAGATCTCATCAGGACACTTTTTAGGATCAACCATCGTGTAACGATTGGAAAGACTACTCACAGAAATTACAACCGCTTTTTTATTTTGTTTCTTTAAAGCGTCTCTAGCTCCTTTACCAAGAATAATTTGCTCCGCACGATCGGAATAAATATTACTTGAGACAATACAAGATTTAAATTGATTGTCTGGATCAATGAGTTTTAAACAAACAACAGAACCCGTATCAATCGGAAATCCTTCGTAGGCTGTTAACCGAGATTTCAAACCTCTTTCGAGATTTGAATCATTATAAGCTTTTGCAAATTCCACATCGGTTGTGAATTTATATGGAATACTTCCTAAACTATGCCATTCATCATCAACAAGGGTCCACTCTGGATGAGGCAAGGCCTGAATTTGATGCCCCAAAATACTGGCCCAATAAGTGCTGTATATAAGTATAATATCAGGGTTGAGTTCTTTGATTTCTGAAGCCACTCTATCATAAGCTGCACGTAGCTTCCCCCAACTTTCTCTTCCCTCTGGTTTTAATAATGGATGAGGAAGGCCTGGCAACACATAACCTTTAAGAACATTTTCACAATGCTGTGAAGTATACTCGATCGTTTCCATTAAGTATTCCTCCATTCCGCAACCACATTACCCGTACCAATAACCGTTCCATAACCATGAATCTTAGCTGGAGTGGTCGGCATACCCATCGCCGTTAGCATCCACATCAATCCTCCGCCATCGCATTCACTGATAGTCTGCTCGGTAAAATCCGTCATCACTTCAAACAGAGTTTGCACATCCCCTTTTTTCATCAGCTCAATGATTTTCATATCCCATAAATACTGACCATGGTGATAAATATGTTCAGCACTCATGTCCTCTGGAATGTCTGGCTCAGTAATAAAATGACGATGCGATAGTGAGTGACTCGCTAACAATAAACATTTCTTACCGGAGTCTTCGATAGCCTTAATGGTCGCCTTTCCAAGATTGACCATTTCCTCTTGCATAACATCCATTGAGAAGTAAGAGGCTCGCCCTACACTCGAAATTCCAACAATGGGTTTATCCCAATGAGGATTCGTTAAATGAAGGGCTGTAATGGTTCCGTAGTCAATGCGGAAGTCGGGATTTCTCATCATCTCAACCAGCATTCCCTGTTGTTGAGCTTGATTATAAATTCCTTCAGCCAATTCAACATCCACCTTGAGATCATAATTAAAACGAAATAAATGGGGAAAAATAGGGTCCACTGACTTTGACTTAAACTCAGGACAACCTAAAAAATGAGTGGCTATTTGCGTCCGCCAATGGGGGGAGTGTACGAGAATGACATCGTAATCAATATCTTTAAGAGATTCACGCATTCTCTCATAGGCCCAACGTAAAGTTTCCCATCCACATTCTGACTTGGGCTCATTTTGAGGTGGATTTTCCCCATACACCAAATGAGGTGGATGAGGTGCTAAACAACCAGCGACGATTTGACCTTTTTGACTCATAGTCTGGCAATATAGGAGGACTTTGATAGTTTGTCCAGAAACACTCCGTAGCCAAATCCATTTAAATGGGTCCACAGCTACCGTTTGGCCCTCAATCGGCCTTAACGTCTATCAGAAGAGCTGACGGCACTGAGGCGCAACAAGAGGCGAGTCTCCTTGGTTCCTCAACGAATCCAATGGAATTGTGCCTCCGGCTCCACTACCAATAAGGAGTGAGCGAACGAGGTTCTGCACATTTCGACGAAACCAGTTTTGCACATCGCCTGTTTTTGCAAACTCGACAACATCCATTAAAGAAGCCACTAACTTTAATAACTGTTGATCCGCATGATCCGTGCGAAGAGTTGTCGACTGGGCTTGCCCTCCTGTAACACTAAAACCAAATTGACCCAATGATAAAACCAACTCGGGATGAGACTGTACCAGCCGATGAACTTGATCTAGCTGTATTGTTCTTGGTCCCAAAAACAAACTTAAAGTTCCATCACTGACATATTGTCTCTGAACAAGCTCATCCATCTTTAAAAGTCTGAGAATCTCGCCGCCAAAAATAACTCTTTTATCTAAAGAGTCTTCATTGAGATACAATTCCATTGAACGCCCTTTTTCAATGGGCTCAAGCGAGTACACAATTTGATCACCGACCTGCTCTACTTTCGACAGCCGGTTAAAAAAGACTGTGGGTGCAAATTCATACTCCAGAGCCCTTTGATAATCACCAGCAATGACGGCATCAAAAACATTAGGAATATCTTCTCCTCCTTGTCGGCTACGCCTCTCTAAAACCCAATACTCAGAGGGTGTACCAATATTTTCCACTTTGACCTTTTGTATGCGGCGATCCTCCCATGCCCACTTCTTTGTTAACTCTAATATTTTTTCTAATGTTTCAGGATGATCATAAATCCATGTGTTACGGAAGTTGGAGTTTGAGCTGAATTCCAACAAAAACTCACCCCATGTGAGATGGCTGTTCAAATAAGGAAAATCTTGGGTTACAGGGTAGTGCCATGATTGGTACAAAACATTCTCAGATAAATATCTCAAATAAGTGGACTCAAATTGAGAGTCATCAATTCTTGGTCTAACGCTTAAGAGTCGAGTCATAAGCCGCTGAAAGGGAATGGTTAAACTCACCGGAACATACAATGACCAATGACTAAAAAAGTTTCTTTCATAGGAACTTAATTCGGCTCTATTTCGATTAAACTGTACCCATTCACTTTCAGTTAAAATTTGTCTACTATCCCCACTTCTTCTTACTCTCTCAAGTCTTTCATTCAAATCCTGTAAACGACTAGAATCTCCATAAAGAGCCATTTCTCCACCTTGAGTTCCCTGCGAGAAAAAAAGTCGATCAATGATTCTTTGTCTGGCACTGGATTGTGGAAAGAGCTGCATCATGGACTGCTGCGCAGGAACCAGAGAGTTCGCTGACACTCCACTGACTATCAATGAAGACAATAAGAATGCAAAAAACAATTTCATAGTATTCGATAAGAGCAAATAAAGTGCCAATGACTTAAAATAAGGGGCCATTTATCAATAGTACATTTGTTTGAGAACTCCAAAAAAACTCCCCATCGTCAATAGAGACACTTTTCGCACACAAATGTATGTTCATTAAACAAAGCAGGTAACATCGACCTTACTTATAACAAACTGGTGATACAAAAATAGAACTTATACCTAATAAGATAGGCTCACATTTTGGGTTTCAGTGAAGAAATCAAGTGAATACTCACCCCCCTCACGTCCAACACCAGAGTGCTTCATCCCCCCGAGAGGAACTCTTAGGTTTCTATACATCCAGGTATTCACCCAAACTGTACCCGCCTGTAACTGTTTTGAAACTCGATGAATTCGTGAATGATCATTTGTCCATAGGGAGGAAGCCAAACCATATTTCACGCTATTAGCCATCTTGAGGACCTCCTCTTCCGATTCAAAAGGTGTGATCGTCACAACGGGTCCAAAAATTTCTTCTTGCTGAACACGGCAAGTGTAATCAAGGCTTGAGATCACTGTGGGTCGCATAAAATAACCATTTTTGAGTTGGCTTGGTAAGTTCTCAACTTTACGTTTTGTATGAACCCTGCCCCCCTCTTGCTCAGCAAGAGTGACATAGCCCTGTACCTTCTCGAGATGGTCTTTTGAAACCAGGGCTCCTAAAAAGTTACTGTTATCCTTAGGATCACCAACATTCAAAGCATCAGCCTTCTTCACTAAGTCTGATAGGAAGCGATCATAGATTGTTTTTTCAACAAATATTCTCGATCCACAAAGACAAATCTCTCCTTGATTAAGAAAGCTTGAGCGCAAGGTGGTTTCCAGTGCTTTGTCGTAATCACAATCAGCAAAAATAATATTTGGGTTTTTCCCACCTAATTCAAAACTGGTCTTTTTAAAATCACCAGCCACAGTTTTGGCAATATGGGATCCCGTTTGTGTCCCCCCTGTAAATGAGATCACTGGAACATCAGGATGTTCTATCAATGCTTGCCCTGCTTGTCCGCCAAGGCCATGAACAATATTGATAACCCCTGCTGGTAGACCAGCCTCGATAGTCAATTTCCCAAAAAGAAAAGCGGTCATAGGAGTGAGTTCTGAGGGCTTACAAATCGCTGTATTTCCCGCAGCAATACACGGAGCGATTTTCCAAGTCAGAAGATAAAGAGGCAAATTCCAAGGTGAAATTAAAGCACAAGGCCCATAAGGAATATGGTTTACATACTCTAATTTATTTTGATTATCCGTAAAAGCCACCGACCTCTGGGTTAAAATCATATTGGCAAAAAACCTTAAATTATGACTTGCTCTCGGTATATCAACTTCTTTTGCTAACCAAAGTGGTTTACCTTGATCAAAACTTTCAGCCTCCGCCAAAGGTTCTAAATTTTTATCCACCAGATCTGCCAACTTAAAAAGAAAGTCCGCTCTTTGTTGAGGAGAAAAAGACGACCAAGTCTTAAAACCAGTCTTTGCAGAATCAACGGCTCTATCAATGTCTTCAGACTGAGAGTCCGGTAGTTGACTGTAGACCTCCCCGGTCGATGGAGCAAAGTTATCCAGATAATGACCTGAGCTGGGTTCAACCAATTCGCCACCAATAAGGTTTTTAATCTTCTCCATCACTGAACATCCTTGATATAAGGGGCCACTTTTTCCATAAATATTTTCATATTTTCACAGACTTCTTTATTGTCGTGATTATTAAAATCAAACCACAACATCAAACGATCTTCAGGATGAAAACGTTCTTTTATTTGTTCGATAATGGCTTCAGGGTGACCAACCAAGGCATTATCAACCGCTTTCGCTAATTTAACCGGATCAATTGTTCCTTGGATAGCAGACCAATAAGCTTTATTCGCAGCTGTAGCAATCTCTTTAGCCCGTTGATTGTTCTCCTCAACAGTAAGACCTTCTTTATCGCTTGGAAAAACAAGGACCGTTCTCGGCATCAGAGACCGATTCCACTCCCCGCCATCCTTATGATAAGTTGATTTCATACGGTTATGGGTTTGTTCAATAACCTCTGGTGGTGTGATTGATAAATTAAAAACCCCACATGGTAAAAATTGATTGGCCCATTGATGGGCTTCAGCCCAATGGGCTCCAATAGTTAAATTCAAATATTCTAAGGGAGCTTCAAAGGGGATCACTCCCACTTTTTCAAAATCCCAAAATGAAGGTAGCTCTATACGTTCAGGAACACTATCATTCCCCGTCTCTTCTTTGTAAACTTGCACGACCTTTTCCCAATCTTCTTCCGATCTAAAAAATTCTTTTTCCAAATAAATGGGACTCACCTCATTAAAAGAAAAAATGTCACCTTTTAAAAAACGGAGAAAGATTTCCGTAGCCTGCAAAAAGGCGCGACCATTCACCACTGGCCAAGCCGCTTTTTCCACTCTTGAGCGAGGCTTTATACCATAAGGCCGATTAGAAAAGGGAAAACGACCTGAGGCAAAACCCAACTCAAGTTTACGGTCTACACCGTGAAATAAGGAGTGAAGACTTAAAAATGTTTTAACCGCTTCCGCATGAGCTATCGGCCCACCATTACACAAAATGTTCCTAATAGCCGAGCCAATCTTGATTTTATTGGTTCGTTCAAACAATAAGTGAGCGACTTGTAAGACATCCGTGTTAAGACCTATTTCACCCTTAAAATTAGGTATCACGGCACCTGGGTTCTCTTTTTGTACTTGGCAAGAAAGATGGGTCTCGGCAATCCAAGCAGTCTCAAACCCCAATTCATCAGCCAACTGGGCTTGAGTGAAAAAGTTCTCCAGCATAGTTCTTTCGTTAGGCTTGTACCCCTCAACTTCATTTTGGCAAATTGATAAAAATATATCGAGAGTCATAAAGCCCCTATCCTTCCACCATCGACAGCAATACTTTGCCCTGTAATATAATCCGACTGTTCTGAGCATAAAAAGCTTACTAGACTTGCCGTTTCTTCAGGGCGTGCAAATCTTTTCATTGGCACTTTATCCATCCACTCTCTTTCAACAGAAACGTAACTTTTATTTTCAAGATCAGCCTTTGCTCGAATTAAAGATTCAAGTCTCGGAGTTTGAGTAAAACCAGGCATAACATTGTTCACCGTAATTCCAAAGGGAGCCAACTCAAGAGAAAGAGTTTTGCCCCAGCTGGCCACGGCCGCCCTCACTGTATTTGATACCCCTAAATGGGGTATGGGCATTTTAACAGAAGTTGAGGTAATCGTTAGTATTCGCCCCCAGCTCTGTTTTTTCATATCTTCTAAAACTATTTTTGTAATTAAGGCGTTTGCCACAAGATGATTTTGCATCCCATTTAAAAACTCAGACGATTCCGCTTTAGAAATCGGTCCTCCTTTAGGCCCTCCCGTGTTTAAAACAACAATAGAAAAAGGTGAGCGCTTGTGTTCAGCTTCTAGTTTAGAAACCCAAGATTCAGGCTTTGAAATATCATCAGCAATGTAGTTATGTCCATGACCTTCCAGACTTGAAACCACCTGTTTTAATTTATCTTCACTGCGTGAGAACAAACAAACATCGTAACCATCTATTGCAAACTGTTTTGCGACCGCTTCCCCGATTCCTTGAGAAGCTCCAAGCACTAAGGCCCTTTTTTGTGACATCATTACACCCTTCCCCTAAAAGCAAAGATTGAAATATTTCATATTGGATTATGAGTAATCAGTAATCAATACTGGTAGCAAAAGTCCTTAAAAAGATCAATTAAACAAGCAATAAAATTAAGCATCTTTGAAATACAGCCTTTGAAAGCCCTCAATCTTAAAGTAATCTAAAAAATAATGAAAAGAACTGAAAAATGGTTTCTCAGCCTTGTATTTATTGCTTTTTGGTCGATGTGTCTCATTCAAGTTTTTAATTACCGTGAAGACTACCCTTTTTCTTTTTTTGGTATGTACAAAGGGATGAACGTACCCGGGGAATTTAGAACCTTCCGCATGAGGGCTTATATAAATGGCATTATGATCAATTATAATGATTTTGTTGACCCCTTTCACACACAAAAAATTCTTAATGAAATTGTGCTCAAGGAAAGGTCTTTAAAAACACGTTATACGATAAAAAGTTCACAACTTCTAAATTCTGAAATATCCCCTAATCAATATGAAAAGCTATCTCAATTCTTTAGAAATGAAGTTATTCCCAAAATGAAAACCAGCAAATTCGATTCTATAAAAATACAAGTTCGTTACTTACAATGGGATAGACTCACTCAAAAAAAATTACACATCCCAGATATTGATAGGATTGTGTTTGAAAAAAACTACTCTGGAGTTCAGGATGAGGCTATTTAACATAAATACAATTTATCATTCGAAAGTGTTAAATTTTTGGAATGACTTTTGGTTTAAAGAAAACGACGGAATTCCCCTTGCCATTTTCCGCATCATTATGTTCAGCACAACATTATTTATCTTAATCATAAGAAGACAGAGTTTTTACCTAGAAAGAAGTTGTCAGTTTTGGGAGTCTTACGGGATATACACAATACTTCAAGTCCCTTGTTCACAACTTTTTTTAAACTCTTTATATTGGGTTGCACTATTTTTTTCATTTCTAGCTCTTCTCGGAATTGCTTATCGCTTAACTGGAAAAATAGGTTCATTTTCAACAATGCTAATTCTTGGATACAATTACAACTTCAAGGCCATTTATCATAATTTTCAAATGTTTGTAATGGTACTACTATTTATTGGTTTTTCATTGGCCGCCGACCACTTATCCATTGACTCATTTTTTTCTAAAAAAAAGAAGCTCAAATCCATGCACTACTGTTGGCCACTCAAAATAAGTCAGCTTTATGTTGTGTACGTGTATTTGATCGTTGGTTTAGAAAAACTCTATTATAGTGGTTTCAAATGGGTTTTCTCTGAAAACCTCTTTTTAACTGTATTTCGAAGCCCTCAGAAAGGTTATTTATCGGACTGGTTTATCTCTCAACCTTATTGGTTCACAGTGCTCATCGCTTTTTGGTCTCTTTTTATCTGCGAGCTACTAAGCCCACTTGCCCTTTTCCATAAAAAATTAGGCTATCTTTTTTTTATTATATGGTTATCTTTTCACACAGGTGTTTACCTGATCCTAGGAGGGCACAATTGGTTTTATACACAATTAGCGGCAGCGTCAGTTTTTTTACTCCCTCTACTCACCCCAACATCAGAGACTTCTGAGACAACCGGCATTTCTTGATGCCATTGGCAAGAGACCGCGTGACTCAAAGTTCTTTTTAGTATTACAGTTCAAAATAATGTTAACTTTTATTAAACAGTTTTAAAATTAACAAAAGATTATAACTTTAAGTAGCGAGTCTATATATGGCCACACAAAAGAAACGACAAGCCCCCACTTTAGATCTCCATGGGAAACGCGTGGAAGAAGTCTTTGACTTGGTTGATCAGTTTATTACTCGCTATCAAAACCAACCTCGCCTTCGGATTATGCCCGGTAAAGGGACAGGTAAACTGAAACAGGAACTCACTCGTTATTTAAAAATGGGGGGCTACCCTTGGGAATATGAAACTCTAGAGAGTGGCAAAAAAAACACAGGTTGCTTTGTTGTTATTCTTGACTGAATGGGTCGATGATGGAACTCCGAGCCTTCCCATAATCTGATCCAAGGTCTATTCTAATTTCTATGGAAAAACTATTATGGCTTGATATGGAAATGACGGGACTCGATGTTCAAAAAGAACGAATCATCGAAGTCGCCGCCATTGTCACCGATAAAGACTTCAACACTCTCGATTCATTTGAATCGGTTGTTTTTCAGGAAAATGAAATTCTAGAAAAAATGGATGATTGGAATAAAAATCAGCATAGTAAAAGCGGCTTGATTGAAAAGATTCCAACGGCCCCTTCTAATGAAGTTGTCGAAAAAAACCTTTGTACTTTTGTCAAAAAACATTTTGAAAAAGAACCGGCTATTTTGTGTGGCAATAGTATCGGGCAAGATCGAAAATTCATAGACGCCTACATGAAAGACCTCTCAGAGCTTTTGCACTATAGAATGCTAGATGTGACCTCTTGGAAACTGATTATGGGGCCTCGGTTTAACATTAAGTATGAAAAAAAAGAAAGCCACCGCGCTCTCGATGACATTAAAGAGAGTATTGCTGAATTAAAAACTTTTGTCGATTTCATTGAAAAAAAATAACAAGGAGGAGTTTATGAAAAAACTCATATTAATATTGACTGTCTTCGCCTTCCCTTTCTTCGCTCAAGCCCAAGACGCCTTTTATGTATCAGGCTTATTAGGACTGACAAACGTTAATTACTCTGACTCAAATTTTGACACTGGTATGGAACTCTCCTATGGCGTTAGAGGTGGCCTTCTATTTAATGATCATGTTTCAGCTGGCATCTACATACAAAAATATAACGGTTCCGACTCTGACTTTCCCGTTGGCGGAATTGACGCTGATGCCGCTTTAACAAATATTATGGCCGAAGTGACTTATTACTTTAAAGAAGCCGACGAAAACACTTTCTGGATCAGTGGACTTTTGGGAGTTACACAAAGTAATATCAAATTTAGTAATACTTTCGCAAGCCAAGATGAGAGCGACACCGCCTTTGGCTTCGCCGCCGGTTATCACTTTATGGTTGCGCCTAACTTTTCTCTCAGCCCACAGTTTACTTACGTATACACCGATAATAAACAATCTTCCTTTTCACAAGTATCAGGTCTCGTTAACCTAACTCTCTGGCTCTAACAAAACTTCCAGGTCACTGACCTCACAGTGACCCTGAACCATAGCGAACAAAAGATCGTTCTTTTAGGGTTAGAATTTCTATCACAGATAAACTCTCTAAAACATTTAGATTTGAAAAAGTAGGATGGAAACCTTCAACATTTTGAGCGAGCAATCGAAAGCTTCTAAGCTTATTTGAAACATATTGTTGACTCATCATAGGCAAGAAGGGCTCACTATTTGATCTAATAAACAAATTTGAATTCACTTTTTCATCTCAATCTTATCAAAAGGTACAGCCATAAGTAGCTCATTGATATTTAACTCCAATTTTTCTTTCATAGAAACCAATGGACGTATTTCTCCAAGCGGTATGGCAACTACTTTTTTCCTAAAAAGAGCATCTAGTTTATTTAGGTATTCTGAGATTTCTTTTCTATCTGTAGATACTTTTATTTTATTAATAATCTTGTGTGACTCCGTATCATACCCAGGAGAAACCCTCAGCCTTTTAACACCATAAGTTAAAAATCTTGTAAAAGACGAAAGCGGGTCTGCAATGGATATCGGTGAACCGTGTATTTTAAAAACGACTCCATTTTCATCATTAAAGTTAGTTAGTTCTTCTCTAGACTTAAATATCACAGAAAGTCCGGCCTTATTTAACTGCCCTTGTATGTTCTGAATATACTTAGGCAAATAGTTAGAAAAATTCTTACCATGAAAAAAAGCTACAACTTTTCGGTTCGGTATTTTTAATTGAATTTGTTTAAACATTGCTCTACTTTTTTCAGAATCGGAAGAAGATTCTATAATATGAGAGTTTGTAGAACCAATATAGTTTTTAGGGATAAATGAATGAGACCCCTTTATTTGTTTGTAATCCTTAAATATCTCAGCACGATTAAGTGCTAAATAAACTGCCTTTCTAAAATTGATATCCCTAGCCAAAACATTATCATAATTAAACTCTAAAGAAATCAATGCAGCTGGCACTGAACCAATTAATATTTTATAACCTTTATCTTCAGTAAGACCTTTAGTACCGGCACCCATTCCGATATCAATATTATTTTTAATAGGATTATCTTTTATAAAAAACTTAATCTTCTTTATAATTTGCGACTTTGATTCCTTTTTTTCTTCCAACAATATAAAGCGTTCATTTTTATCTACCTCCACAACCTTATAGGGACCTGTCCCCCTTGGAATATTATTAAAACTAAATAAATCATCTGAAAAGTCTTCAACAGGAGCAATCCACGGAATCTCGGTAATCAGAGAATATATAAAGTATGGATTATTATTTTTTAAATAAAGTTGAATTGTTGAATTATCTAAAATCTTTAAACCAGGACACATACCAGATTTAAATTTTTGCCCGATTTTTAGGTGCTCAGTTCCTACTATACTACTCAAAGTTCCCTTAGAAGTTAAACCTTCCTTGGATAAGAAGTTTTTTAAAAATGCAAACTCAACATCTTCCAGTCTCAAAGGCCTATCATCAGAAAACTTCAATTTTCTGTTAATTTTAAAAATAAAGCTTTTAGATTCATAATGCCATCTCCAAGTATTTATGATACCTGGTTTTAATTCAAAGAAAGGTCCGACTTGTACCAACGGTGTAAACACTGCAGATGAAAAGTTAGCCTTAACAGGAAAAGAAGCATCCAAATCCCATGGCAAATGACCCAATTCACCGGCTTGAAAACTTAATGTTCTATATTTATCTAAATAATTGCTAGATTGTTCAGTTTCTGGAAGCTTTTTAAAACAAGATGAAAGTACAAATAAAAATATAAAAAAAAGTAAGTTAAATAATAGTTTAATCACTTTCTTCATCCGAAACACTGACCTCCCAATCGTCACTTAGCATACTGTCCGTCTAAATATCATCATAATATTCTATAAATTGGATTAAATACTTTCTTACACATTTAACATATTTCTAAAAATCATTTTAATAAAAATAAACTATAAAATAATCAATTTACTGAATATAATGCAAGCTTTAAACAAATGAGATTAGAGCCCCTTCTTTAAAAGGAGATGGGATTGTTTAATGGTGAGTGGGATTTTGGATTTTAACTTAGAAAATCTTTTACAAAGTCATTGATAGGATTTTTCTTTACGTCCGATGGCCTACCTGACTGGATGATGTTTCCTTTATTCATAATAAGCATTCTATCACTCATTTCCACAGCTTCTACCTGATCGTGAGTGACATACACAACTGTCATTTTGAATTTTTGTTGAATATCTCGAATATCTCGACGCATTTTTTCTCTTAGCTTGGCATCCAGATTGGATAAGGGTTCATCTAAAAGGAGTACATTGGGCTTAGCGACTAGCCCCCTAGCCAATGCAACTCGCTGCTGTTGCCCTCCACTAAGCTGATTCGGTTCTCTTGCCCCCAGACCATCAAGTTCCACTAAATCCATAACTTCTTCCACTCGCTCACGAATCTTAACTTTATCAAGCTTCGCAATTTTTAACGGAAATGCAATATTATCAAAAACATTCATGTGAGGCCAAACAGCATAAGACTGAAAGACCATTCCAACATTGCGTTTTTCTGGCGGAATAAAAATTTTCTTCTCTGGATTTGAAACTTCCAGTGCACCAATAAAAAGTCGACCTGATGTATTTTTCTCTAGACCAGCAATCATTCTAAGACACGTGGTTTTCCCACAGCCAGAAGGACCAAGAAAGGATACGAACTCTCCATCATGAATCTCAAAACTGAAATCATGGACCACTTGAGTCTTATGATAAAACTTGTTCACATCTTTAAAACGGACTCCACTCATCTATATACCATCCTCATAGTCCATACTTACCTCTTGAAAGAGCTTTCACCAAAGCATTGGTCATTAAAACAAACAGCACAACAACAAGAGCCAAAACAGCAGAAGCTCCTCCTGTAGGATCAGCATATTGTTGTAATTGAAAAATTAAAGTGCCTAAAGTTTCCTGCCCTGGACCTGCCAGCAATACCGTCATCGTGAGTTCACTAAAAGCCGGCATAAAAATTAGAAACCAGGCTGCAACCACTGAAGGTTTTAAGAGTGGTAACCAAATAGATTTTAAAGTCACCCACCAATTAGCACCCGACACTCGCGCGGCCTCAGCCAAGCTATCATCAATTTGTCCAAAACCATCACCAAAAGTTTTTATGGCCAAACTTAAATACTTCACAAGGTAAGCGATCACTAACAAAGTCATAGTATTATAAAGAGAAGGCCCCAGTCCCAATATTCCACGACTAAAAGCAAGAATCAGCGCCAAAGCAACCACTGTCCCTGGAATAGAAAAGGGTAAAGAAGCCATGACTTCCACCATTGCTCTCCCCTTCATGGCTGTTTTCCAACGTATAAAGGCTAGTAAAATGGCAAATACCGTTGCAAATGTAGCACTTAACAAAGCTAAAGATAAGGAGTTCTTTAAAGCTCGTCCTGTTTCATTCATTTCAAAAAATACCAATTTTACATGGTCAAAACTCAAACTATTGATACTCCAACTCTCATGAGAATTATGAAAGGAGGTTAAAACAATACCCAACAAGGGAAGTAGAAAAAGAAAAAAGAACAGAGTCAAAAGAGCACTAAGAAATAAATATTTCAAACGGCCCAATTCAATCAAACTTTTTCGACTGGCTTTTCCACTAACGACCTTGAATTGCCGACCACTATTCCACCATTGATTCAAAAATAAAATAAGTAAGGACAGTAGTAATAATAGGATTGATAAGGCCGCCGCCTGAAAAACTCCATTGATTGATCCCATTTTCTGGAAAGTGTAGATTTGAGTGGTTACTAAATAAATTCGCCCAGGACTTCCAATCAAAGCCGGCACACCAAAACTCGCGGCAGCCCCTAAAAATACCAGCGTGCCCCCACTGATAATGGCTGGACGCATGAGAGGCAAAGTGATGTTGGTAAAAACTTTGAAGGGAGAAGCTCCTGATAGTCGCGCCGCTTCCTCTAGCGAGGGATCCATTCGATCAAGGGAAGTTAATACTGTCAAAAGAACAAAAGTATAAAGAAAAGACGTTTCCACCCAAATTAAACCAAAATAAGAATAAATATTAAGGTAGGAGCCACCAAGCATTTTGTTTAATAGGCCTGTTGTCGGGTTCGCTAAAAAAATCCAAGCCATAGCACCGACATAGGGAGGAATGGCATAGGGTAAACAAAACCAAGAACGCAGTTTTCGACTCATAGGTAAGTCCGTTCTGGCTAGTAACCAACTGACTGGCACAGCAATAAAAATTGATAACAATGAAATACTAGATGATACAAAAAAAGTATTTCGAAAAGCTTTCAGCACACCCCTATGATTTAATACAGACTGTATATAGCGAAATTCAAAAGTTCCCTGAGGAAATAAAACTCGAAAAAAAAGCTTTAAAAAAGGATAGAGACAAAAGATAAATAATAATAAAAGAGCGGTGCCAAGAAGGACTCTCTCAGCATACGAGCTTTTAAAAACGGAGAGCTTATTAATTCTCTCTCTTTTAAATAAATTATTCATCTTCTCAAAAAACATCTTTAATTAAGTAACCCTATGTTTATCATCTACAAAATATTTTTTTGATACTCCATTTTTTCACTATTTTTGAAATTCTCACCTTCTTTTTTTATTTTCATATTTTAATTAAACATGATTTCAGAAAACTTCTCTTTAATTTCTGCACGATTCTTCACGACTTCACTGACAAAATCCTGTGACCAGGGAAAAGCTTTTTCACTAATGTCAGTAAAAGGAGGAGCTCCTTTGGGAGCCTTAAAGTCAGGGAATGGTGAATACATATAAGAACGAACCATGGCCTCTTGCCCCTTATCACTAAAAAACCAAGTAGCAATTTTTTTCACATTGTCGCGGGATTCTTGTTTTTTTGTAATAGCTAACACGTTATTATGCAGAATCACTCCATCAATGGGAAAAACAGTCTGTATTGGAATTTTCTCATTTTGATAGCGCAAAATATTTTCGAGAAGCACCCACCCCACTGGTCTTTCCTGATTCTGAATCCTTCTTAATACAGCCGAGTTTCCACCCTCACTGATCGTTCCGTTTGCCTGAAGTTTTTTAAAATAATCCCAACCATACTTTTTAGATAAAAAAGCCACTGTTGTAAAGTTTGTACCAGAAGCCAAGGGACTGCCTGTACTAAACTGGCCCTTCCATTTTTGCGAAGTCATTTCCTTAAAAGACACGGGAGCCTTTTCTTTTAAAATGACTTTGTTATTATAAGCAAGAACCATCACGGGTAAACTGAGGGTATGATATAAACTTCGAGGATGCTTAAAGGCTGGTGGAATTTTTGCCACTCTTTGTGTTTGGTAAGCTGTTAGATATTGATTCTCAGCTAACTCTTCATACCAAAAACGATCCGAAGAAATAAGAATATCGGCGTTAGTTCCTCCAGCCATTATTTCCCCATTAACTTTAGCTGCAATTTCTTCAGAACCCGCTTGATAAAAAAGAATTTCTAACTCAGGAAACTCTTTTTTTAAAATGGGAGCGATATCAGCAATGGTATCTTTATAAAGAGAGGTATAAATCCAAACCTGATTGTCTTTTCTCTGGGTACACCCAAGCAAGAATAGAAAAGGAATAATTAAGACTGTTGCAAGATTCCGCATAATCCCCCAAAACAAAGGACTACATTAAAATAAAAACAAAAGAAGAGCTTGCCGCACTCAGCAATCACCCCCCCTAAACTTGAGAAAATAAACAGGTCAATGTCCCTGAACAAAGAAGTGATCACCCAATAAAAAAAGGAGCCCTAAAGCTCCTTTTTTTATTTTAAAACCTCTTTATTAGAGGTTCTTTAATAGAAAAACTAGTAACGGTAATGAGCTGGCTTATAAGGCCCCGTTTTAGCAATACCAAGATAGTCTGACTGTTTATCAGAAAGAGTTGTGATTTTAACACCAATTTGTTCTAGGTGAAGCATCGCCACTTTCTCATCAAGCTCTTTAGGAAGCATATAGACACCAACATCTTGATACTTCCCTTTATTGGTATAGAGGTCCATTTGTGCCAACACTTGGTTTGTAAAAGAGTTACTCATTACAAAAGAAGGATGCCCTGTCGCGCAACCCAAGTTCACTAAACGACCTTTAGCAAGAACAATGATTTCATTTCCATTTTTCATTTTGTGAATATCAACTGGAGGCTTCACTTCACGCATTTCAGAGTTTGCATTGAGCCATGCCATATCAATTTCGATATCAAAGTGACCAATATTACAAACAATCGCTCCGTTTTTCATTTTGCTAAAATGTTTTTCGGTGATGATATCACAACAACCTGTTGTTGTTACGAAAACATCAGCACGATCAGCTACGTCTTCCATTGTTGTCACTTCAAAGCCTTCCATCGCTGCTTGAAGAGCACAAATTGGATCAATTTCAGTAATGATCACACGAGCACCATAAGACTTCATAGAATGAGCACAACCTTTACCAACATCTCCGTAACCGGCAACTACAACTAATTTACCAGCAAGCATGACATCTGTGGCTCTTTTAATTCCATCAGCTAAAGACTCACGACAACCATAAAGGTTATCAAATTTTGATTTAGTCACAGAATCATTAACGTTAATCGCTGGAACTTTTAATTTTCCATCCTTAAGCATTTTTTCAAGATTATGAACACCAGTGGTCGTTTCTTCAGAAATACCGATCACTTTTTCCATAAGGTTAGCGTACTTAGATTCGTGCATCATCTTTGTTAAATCGCCACCATCATCTAAAATTAAGTTAAATCCTTCATCTCCCCAGCCCTCGATCGTTTGCTCGATACACCAGTCATACTCAGCATCGGTTTCACCTTTCCAAGCAAAAACAGGAATTCCAGCCGCCGCCATTGCCACAGCCGCGTGATCTTGAGTTGAAAAAATATTACAAGATGACCAACGAACTTTCGCTCCAAGGTAAACAAGAGTCTCGATAAGAACAGCCGTCTGAATTGTCATGTGCAAGCAACCAGTAATGTTGGCTCCTTTAAGGGGTTGTGCTTGTCCGTATTCGGCACGAAGAGCCATAAGACCTGGCATCTCTTGTTCTGCAATTTTAATTTCCTCACGTCCCCAACGAGCCAACTCACCGAAGGTTTTTGGATCCTCCATTGCCGCTTTACATACTCTGTAATCGGCCTCACCAGTCACTGTTTTTGGCGTGTTCGTTGTTCCAGACATAGTTTCTCCCATCATTTATCACCTCATGGTCTTAACTTTGATTTTTAAGGCCCCTAGTCAATCAGGAGACGCTCCCTGGGTCAAGCTTTCTAAAGGGAACTAATGCACCTGCTAGCCCAAAAGAGCCAACAATACACCTTATTATGCCCTTAAATTGAGAGAATGAGGTCCATCATGGCAAAGGGTGATCACACCACCAGCACGATACACTCCTTGAAGCTAGGCTTAATTATATAAGGAGTGCCATTCAACTAAGGACTCTTTTAATACCGCTTACGTTAAGTTCTCATTGAAACGCAAGGAGTAAGCTGTACGAACTGTACCGCGAGGACGCCGTCAACGAACTGGGAGCTTAATTCAACGGTATTTTATATCTGAGTTAAAATCTCGTAGCTTGAGTCCGTAATAAGAACCGTATGCTCAAACTGAGCTGATAAAGTCTTATCTGGGGTCTCATAGTACTTAACCGTGGAGCCAGGAATATCAAATTCCACAAAAGGCTTATTGTTTTCGTTGATCATTGGCTCCACAGTGATCGTTCCAAACGGCTTTAAACGCTCTCCTTTGCCCTTTTTACCAAAAGACGGGACAAAGGGGTCCTCATGAAACTCACGTCCAATACCATGGCCCCCAATCTCTTTAACAGCGTAATAACCTTTTCGAGTGACGTACTTATTAATAGCAAAGCCAATATCTCCAACGGTACCAGTGGGACGAATGGCTTCAATACCTTTGTACATAGCTGCTTCAGCGACTTCAGTAATGTCCCTGGCCTTATCACTGACCGTTCCTACAAAAAAAGTGGCTGAAGTATCTCCATGAAACCCATACTTATAACTGGTGACATCAATATTGATAATGTCACCCTCTTTTAAAATCTGATCATCAGGAACACCATGACAAATACAGTGATTAACCGATGTACATACTGATTTGGGAAACCCATTGTAATTCAGGGGCGCAGGCTTAGCATCATGAGCTAAAGTATAATCATAGACGATTTGATCTAATTCATTAGTGGTAATCCCTGGACGAACGAATTGAGCCACATGCTGCAAGGTCTGAGCTGCCAATTGGCAGACCTTTTCCATAGATTTAATGTCACTTGCTGTTTTAACGTTCATGGGAGCAATGTGGCTAAAAACAGGGGAAATTGCAAGAATTAAAAAAAAAGGGAGCACAAAGCTCCCTTCTTATTACTTATTTCAAACCCTTATTACTTAAGGTGCTTGTTAACCAATTTTGTCATTTCAAACATAGACACTTGGTTTTTACCAAAAACTTTCTTTAGATTGGCATCAGCATTGATGTTTCTTCTGTTTTTAGAATCTTGAAGATCATGCTTCTTAATATAAACCCAAAGATTTTTGATCGCTTGTGTGCGAGGTAGAGGCTTGCTGCCAACAACAGCTGCTAATTCGCTAGTCGGAGTCAAAGGCTTCATAAACGCAGCATTTGGCTTACGCTTAGACTTCTTTTTTACTTTCTTAGCCGCTTTTTTCTTTGTTGTTTTCTTCTTAGCTACTTTTTTCTTAGTCGCTTTTTTCGCAGCCTTCTTTTTAGTGGCTTTTTTCTTAGTGGCTTTTTTTGCCGCTTTCTTCTTAGTGGCTTTCTTTTTTGTTACTTTTTTCTTAGCTACTTTTTTCTTAGTCGCTTTCTTCTTAGTGGCTTTTTTCTTTTTCTTTGCCATTATTCCCCCGTTGCTAGAGTGGTTTATTGTTTGTTCAACTCCTACAGTTCATAGTTAATGAGCAAAACAGTCAACAAAAAAGAAATCCCCCATTCATTTCCCCCCGCTCTCCCCCTTAAAAATAGAGGAATTTGATCGGAATCACAGACATAAAATTAACCCCATTTCGCTCTATAAAAAGAGAGCAAAATAACCTAAAAAGCAAGACTGTTAAGGCTAACAAGAATTCACCTCTCGCGATTATCCAACACAACTTCAGACACTTTTGCCGTGTCAGGGAAAATTATTCCCGTTAAGGAAAAACCGCATCATCCGATAGGCTTATATGAGCTTTAAAGGTGAATTTGCCGACATTTTAAAGGAAAAAATGGGAACCCAAAGGAAGACTTCCCAGGAAAAACCATCCTTTCAAAGTGAAATAAGAGTTTCACTCGACTGGGTCTTACCTATTTGGGGGCCAAGAAGAACCTGGTCACCTTCAAAAATTCCAGCCGCCTATCCAAAAGTCGTTATTCAACCTAAAGATCAAACAATAGAGTACAACAAGAAAGAAGAGATTCTAGAGTATAACCTGACTCAGTTAAGCCCAAAAGGTAAGAAAGCTTTTAGTATTTTTGTTCGCCTTGGCGCTTATTTTAGTAATAATGAGGCGATCACTGAAAATGAACTAAAAACACAATATCGCCAATTGGCTCGAACTTATCATCCAGACAGCCAAACCACTCAAGCTAGTAGCAAATACTTTAATATGTGCAGTGTCTGTTACAAACTCATATTAAATGAGCTTAAAGAATTTGAAAAGAAGGCTCAATAAAGCTTCTTTAACGCTAAGAAGCTTCTCTCAGGAAAAAATACAATACAAAGCACATCTTCTTTTCTATTATGACTGTAACTTACGGTAGCGAATTCTTTTTGGAGTGAGAGTGTCTATACCCATTCTCTTTTTATAATCTTCTTCCCAGTCTGTGTAATTACCCTGCATAAAATTCACTTGGGAATCATTTTCAAAAGCCATTATATGAGTACAAATACGATCTAGAAACCAGCGATCATGGCTAATACAAACCACACAACCACCGAACTCCAGCAGTGCTTCTTCCAAAGCTCTCATTGTGTTGACATCAAGATCGTTGGTTGGCTCATCGAGTAAGAGAACATTACCACCAGACAAAAGAAGCTTGGCCATATTAACTCGGTTTCTTTCACCACCAGAGAGAACTCCCGTTTTCTTTTGCTGATCACCACCGACAAAGTTAAATCTAGAAACATAAGCTCGAGAATTCATTTCGCGGTTTCCTACCTGGATCACTTCATTGCCACCTGAAATTTCTTCCCAGATGGTTTTATTAGGATCAAGGGTCGCTCGATCTTGATCAACATAGGCCAATTTCACAGTTTCACCCATAGTGATCTCACCACTATCGGGCTTTTCAAGACCACACATCATTTTAAAAAGAGTTGTTTTTCCCGCACCATTGGGGCCAATAATTCCAACAATTCCACCTCGAGGCAAAGAGAAGCTGAAATTGTCAATTAAGAGCTTATCGCCAAAAGCTTTAGTGATATTTTTTCCTTCAATGACGGTATTTCCAAGTCTTGGACCCGCAGGAATGTAAATCTGCATATCTTGCAACTTTTCTGGAGTCGGATCTTTCAATAAGCTTTCGTAAGCTTGTAACCTGGCTTTTGATTTTGACTGACGTCCTTTGGCTCCCTGTTTAACCCACTCAAGCTCTCTTTCTAATGTTTTTGCTTTTTTATTTTCTTGTTTCTCTTCACTTTGCAGTCTCTTCTCTTTTTGCTCTAGCCAAGATGTATAATTTCCTTTCCAAGGAATCCCTTCTCCACGATCAAGTTCTAAAATCCAACCAGCCACATTATCTAAAAAGTAACGATCATGTGTTACAGCAATCACTGTTCCTGGAAACTGATCAAGAAAATGCTCAAGCCAAGCCACAGTCTCAGCATCCATATGGTTGGTCGGCTCATCCATTAATAAAATATCAGGATTTGATAATAAAAGACGGCACATGGCGACTCGCCTTTTTTCTCCACCAGACAAGTTTTTCATCAAGGCATCTTCTGGCGGACAACGTAAAGAGTCCATAGCCTGTTCCAGTTTTGAATCCAACTCCCAACCATCTTGAGCTTCAATTCTCTCCTGAATTTTACCTTGTTTGTCGATAAGCTTTTCCATTTCTTCGGGAGTGATATTTTCATCACACATTTGCATGCTAATATCATTAAAAGCTTGCAGGTCTTCTGCTAAGGGACCAACACCTTCCATGACTACTTCTTTAACTGTTTTCTCAGGGTCGACTTCAGGCTCTTGATGTAAAAAGCCCAATTTATAATCTTTTGCAGGAAAGGATTCCCCAAGAAAATCTTGATCTTCACCAGCCATAATTTTTAGCAAACTTGATTTACCACTTCCATTAAGACCAAGAACCCCAATTTTTGCGCCATAAAAGTAAGAAAGATAAATGTCTTTTAAAACATACTTCTTCGGTGGGTAAACTTTTGAAACACCTTTCATAGTATATATAATTTCTTCTGACATTCTTCCTCCAATTAGATTTTTCTTTTATAGAATTTCCTTGTCATATGGAAAAAAGCTTCTTACGATCTGTTCCTATGTCACAAAGAAAACCCGTATCCAATCGTTTAAAAAGTGCTCTCAATGAACTCGATTCTGCGATTGAACAATGGGATAGCCTTACCAATAAGCCTGAAGGAGAGCAAGTGACTTCCTACGAGAAAACGCAATCCAAGGCCAAAACCCTACTCAAAGAACTGCGTAATCAACTTGATGATTTTGAAAACCTCTCTTCCCCTGAAATAAATAATACTGCCACTGAATCCATCACAAAAAACCACAATTAGGCTTTAAGACTATCAAACACTCATTTTTGCACTAAATCCACAGCTGAATCGACTTTAACAATAAGCTTGTTAAAATAATTATTCTGAGGATTATTGATATTTTTCTTTGTTATTAAGGGCCTTTAATCCCGTGAATTTCGACAGAGGGCCATTGAACCCCAAAATAGGATAATGGCTCAAATCAATAAGAGGCTAACCTACAATCTGATCAATTCTTAGAACCACGGCATTGTGGCGATTGGAATTCATTTTCGGTTTGAGGTGAGTATTCCTTTGAAGTTAATAGTCTTAGAGTTAATGCATGTAGCCCTTGAGAAAATTCTTCCTCCAAGAGGTCTTGAACTTTACGATGTCTTTGCACACGCCCCTGTCCACTAAAACTATCAGAAACTAATAACAATTTGAAATGAGACTCCATTCCTTTTCGACCAGCATGCTGATGGCTTTCATCAATCAATGAGAAAAACTCCCAATCATCAAACTCAGCCTTTATTTTCGCCTCTATTCTTTCAAATCGACTCAATTGATCATTTCCTATTAATCGTTGTCGGCTGATAATTTCCACTAAAAGGAGAGGCATCATGGTTGATTAAAAAGCTTTCAAAACGTCGAAGCTGTTCTTTGGCTTTATTGAGTGTTTTGCGAGTTCCAAGCTTTGCTTCTCCAATAGCCACAGTTTCACAAGTGTCTCGACGACCAACCCACAAGTCAATCTCACCAATTGTTTGAGGAGAATAAGATTCGTGATACTGAACTCCACCAGTAATATAGTAAAGGTTTTCAGGGAACTCCTGATAAAGGAATTCAATCGCTAAAGCTTCTAGAATCTCCCCCTCGGACTGGAAATCAAAATCCTGTTCCTCAAAATTACGCATTAAAATTTCATAGTCTCTTTTAAGTTCACGATCATTTTGGATCTTCTCTAATAAATGACTATTTTCTTCACCCATCGTATAAGCCTTAAAATAGCGCCATAGTATACTGGCATCGCCGCGGCTAATAGGATATTCAAAGGTAAAGCCCATTGAAATACCGCCACTTCTTCCTACAAAGAAGGTCTCGCTAGGGAGCTGAAAAAATTTAAAACTTGGATCTTTACATTTATCAGGAAGAGTCAGGTCATTCCTTAATGGAGTAAAGTAAGGACTAGCAAATACATAAGTTGAAAGAGTTAAAATCCACGTAATAACGATCACTATAAACCCCCCGGTTTCTTCGTTTAAATCAAATATACGATCGAAAGACAAGAATAGAATGATAAATCATTGGTTTTCCCTCTTTTTTTGCTAAAATGGTGAAAACAGGGGCAAAAATGCAAAATCAATTAAAGGAAAACGCCCAAAAAATACACTACCTTGTGTTTCAAGGTCTTGTAATGCTCGGCTTTCTTTTTCACCAATTAGAGGATTGGAAAGACCGCCCCATCTCCTTTTTTAGTATTATAACTTTAGTGCTTTTCGTTTCACTTAAAAAATACAGAGAATGGGTCTTTCTTTTATTCCTTACAGTAACAACTGTTCGATACCTCATCTTATTCCCCAATCTTGCCAATCACTCCAATCTCAATTTGTTTTTGTTTTTGGCGATTCTACCCTATCAAACGGCTCTAGCTTTTAATAAAAAAAACATCGCTCTTCAAAACCTAATAATCCTTATTCGGATGATTGTCTTTACACTTTATTTTTTTACATTTTTCCATAAGCTCAATTGGGATTTTCTGAACCCAAATATTAGTTGTGCCAATGCTAAACTTCATCAATATGTCCGGTTAATACCTGAAACCTGGCTCACTCTTAAAGCCACGATACCTTTAAGCCTGCCATGGATCGGACTTGTTTTTGAAGGCCTTATTCCCATTACACTTATTTTTAAAAAAACAAGGAACTTTGCTCTCTTTTGCTTAATAGGCCTACACTTTATTCTAGCACCTTTAGGGTTCACAGACTTTTCAAGTCTCGCCATGGCCTTGGCATGGTGCTTTGTCGATGTTGAAAAAATAAAAACAAAGAACATTGAGAAACACTTCACACACCTCATTGGTTTTTGTTTGTTTTTTGAGATCATTTTGGGTTTTGAACGCTATTCACTAAGAGATGAAACACATGTGATACTTGAAGGCTTCTTATTTATCACAGCATACACCCCTTTTCTAATCTTACACCTATGGAAAAAAATCGAGGTAAGAAACCTAGAACTACCAAAAAATAAATACGGAATCTCATTCATTACAATTCTTTTTCTCTTTGGGTTTAGCAATTATCTAGGTTTAAGAACTGCTGGAAACTTTTCAATGTTTAGTAACTTAAGAACAGAGGGTGAAAGTAGTAACCACATACTACTCAATACTAATCCCGTAAAAATATATACTTTCCAAGAAGATGTGGTTGAGATTTTAAAAATAGACCGGCAAGGTCGGAATATCTACAAAAGAATGCCCAGACAAGGACAGAAAATTCCAAGAGTTGAATTCTCTCGCATTCTTGATACCTACCGAACTTGGGGCAATAGAAATATCGCTATGACCGTAATTTATAATGACAAAATCAGGACAACAGAAAAAGCAGGTTTTGATTCAAACTTTGATCTCGACTCTCCATGGATCTATAAAAAATTATTAAAATTTAGAGCCATTGAACACGGAGACCAACAACTATGTCAATGGTGAAGCTTTTTCCAGTAAGACGCTGTTGTTTTATTAAAATAAATATTAATAAGTCTTTAAAAAAATATCCGCACAACCTCGTGTTGAAAGGTTATCAAACCCTTTTAAAAAATAATACACATTGCGATTACGACGACGACTACAAATTAGAGTTCGTGTTTTCATCATAATCTTCATTGAGGGACCTCATAAAAGCTTCTAAAGCTCTGAAATCTCCAGGATCGATATTCATCGCCTTCATAAAAGGATCAATATTTCTAAGTTGACCTTTTTTTGCAAAATGAGATCCACGTAAATAAAGAGTTAACACACCAAGAATATCATCAGCACTACCATTGTGAAGATAGGGCGCTGATTGCCCCAAGCTTCTTAATGTGGGTGTTTTAAATAAGGCGACTGATTTTTCTAGGTACTCATCATCACTCCATAAACAATCTGTTTGCTGGTAAGATTCACACAATATTTTTTTGATATTGACTTGAATATTCTCTTTGTCTGGATGACCTAAAATATTCCATATCCCTAAATCCATAAACAGAGCCGATTCCTTCGATGTAACCTTTCTGTAAGGCCCCTCCCACTGAGGATGAACTTCCGTCGGAACAAAGCTTAATGCTGGCTCTAAATTGCGCTCGCTCCAACTCGGTATATTAACTTTTAAAAAAGCGTTGCGCCCATGTACACTATCATATTCAAATTGCGTAATACCTGTATTATGAAAACGAAAGTCTGTAAAAAATGGAGGACGGTGACAACTGGCACATTGAGCGGCTCCTAAAAAAGCTTTAAGACCTTGCAATTCTTGCGGCCCAAAATTTGAAGGCTCCTCATGGTAATTAAGAGGGAGTTCATCAGGCCATTTCCAATTCTTTTTTAGAGCTATCTGTTCCTTCAAATAATTCAAGTACTCCCAATCCCGCTCTCCCTCATTAAGGTTTGTTCTTATCCCATTAGTTAGTAAAAAACGATCGTAGGCTGAGCCATTATAACTTCCATCCTGATCACGCTGAAAATCAAGTCTTGAAATATAAAACTCTAAGGCCTCACAAGTGTGCTTTAAAACTTCATTTTGCTCTAAAGCATCTAAATTAATTCCTAAACTTTTAAATAAAACAGAATAACTACTGCTAGCCTTTCCCAATTGTTTATAATCGCCGTTATCGTTTTTCAGAACTTTTTCAATATGACTACGAGCTTTGGTTTCTTCACCCAACAGCCATCCCATGTTTCTACCCACTAAAGTCGCACAAGATAAATCAGCCACAGAATAAAACTCTCCGTCCCAATGCAGTGGAGCCTCAGGACTTATACTCGACATGACCATATTCATAGAGTTACGTACAGTTCTCAACTCTCCATCTGCTCTTTGTGGCACACGAGACCTGTGAGAAGCATCATTAAAAGTCATAACAAAATTATCTTGAACCTTTTGAGTTTGATTCACCATATGGCAACTCGCACAACTCACTTGCTCACCTTTTAGAGGCCCACTCATCATTTCCTGTAAAATTTCAAATTCATCTAAAATGGGGTCGCCCGTTGAAAGTTTTTGATTGTAATTTCCTTGGGAGTTCTTAAAAAAAGAGTAGGAAAAGCGATCCTCCTCAAATAACTTTTTACCCAGCTGTACTAAAATAGGAGAACGAATTTCCGCAGCATTCAGCTGAAAACAAGAACAAAGAACTAATAAAATGACCAAATGTTGTCGTATCACAGAGACTCCCCCTAAAAACTTCACAGTTAAACGGAGTCAGCAAAATGTCGCAAGATATTTCTTTAACTGAAAATGAGTTGAAAGATAATGGTCAACAAAAGCTATAAAGAATTATCTATTTTTTGTTTTTCCATACTAGAACTCAATTGAGCCCTTAATTTCTCTAATAGATCGGCTTTTGAATCCTCACTCACAGGACGATATCCCGATGGAAAATGTTTATAAAACTGAGGATCAATTTCTGATAGAAAGCGAGAAGGCAGCACATCTCTTAGCTTGCCATGTCTTTTACGTAAACGGGCATGAGTCATAATCAAGTGCTCTTTAGCACGTGTTACGCCAACGTAAAAAAGTCGGCGTTCCTCTGCTATATCAGATCCTAGTCTTTGATGAGGAATTAGGTCCTCTTCAACACCAATGACAAAAACAATGGGAAACTCAAGGCCCTTTGCCGCATGCATAGTCATTAGCTGTACTTCATCTTTCTGACCGGAGTCTTCGCTTTCATACTCACGCAACAACATCATATCTATGAATTCTTTGAGCCCTGTTTTCTTATCATTTTTTTTCTGCATAAAATTATTAAAAACTCGGGCAAAGATTTCCACAGAGTTCCACCTCTTCTTAAGACCGTCTTCATTTTTGCAGAACTTTGATAAATATTTACGATAACCAATATTGTGAAGATAACGCACAAGAAAAGCTTCCCAATCAATACTCTCTTTAGTTAAAAAAGGCGCTCTTAGCTCTTCAAGCTCCGTCAAAAATTGCGCAATACCATTACGCCCTCCCTGACTGATGAATTCATAATGCCTTGCTAAACCTAAAGTTTGTATAAAACTCACTTCCTCTTTACGACTTAGCATATAGTCTTCTAATTTTTTGATTGTTTCATCCCCAACACCACGATTAGGAACATTGACAACTCTTCTTAAACTCACCTCTTTAGCCATAAAAACACAGACTAAATAGGACAAAATATCTTTAACTTCTTTTCTATCAAAGAAAGCAGTCCCTCCGGAAATCTTATAGGGTATTTGCATCTGTCTGAGTTCCGTTTCTAAAAAGCCCCCCTGTCCATTGGAACGATAAAGGACAGCCATATCTTTAAACGGAACACCTTCCCTATGATACTCATCAATAAGCCTTGATACCTGCTGTATTTCTTCTTCATCATTTTCGTAGACGAAAACCTCTGGTATCCCCTGCCTCTCCCACTGAGACTGAGCTTTAAGAACTTTACCATGTCGATCTTTATTTTTCGCAATAACGTTATTAGCAAGATCAAGTATTGGTTTAGAGGAACGATAATTTCTATTCAATTGAATGACTTTACAATTATTAAACATCCTAGGAAACTCTAGAATATTTTTAACACGAGCCCCTCTCCATCCATAAATGGCTTGATCATCATCACCAACCACAACAAGATTTTGATTTTTACTCATAAGTATTTTTAAAAGTTTCATTTGTGTTTCATTTGTGTCTTGAAACTCGTCCACCATAAAATACTGAAATAAATTTTGAACTTTTTCTAAAACATCGGGATGTCTTTCAAAAAGCTCGATTGGTAAAGACAGTAGGTCTTCAAAGTCAACAACCCCCAGAGCCCTCTTACGAGATTCGTACTTAGGCAAAAGAACTTTGGCAACGGCTAAATAATCGTCCTGCTCAATGATGGTGGCCTTGGGATTGATTTTATATGTTTGAATAATATTTAAAAGTTTATCTGTTTGAAAGGAGTTCTTACCCGTATTTGCCACATTCACAAGTAGTTCTTTTATAATCCCCTGACAATCTGAAGTATCGGCCACATGAAACTTCGGGTTTAACTGAAGCTTCCTCCAATACTTTCTCAACAACTGCAAACCAAAAGAATGAAAAGTCCCAGCCCAAAGAGATTTACCTAAACCTCCACGTCCTATTTCATCGCGCACTCTATGCTTTAATTCTTTTGCCGATTTATTTGTAAAAGTAAGAACACATATTCCGGGAGGATCTTGAGGTCTTTCCCCTAAAAGCCTAGCAACACGTGAAACAAGCACCCTAGTTTTGCCCGAGCCAGCTCCCGCCAAAATTAAAAGTGGACCTTCATTATGGGCGACAGCCTCTCTTTGCTCTGGGTTTAAACTGTCTAAATCAAATGAACTCATTTATCTTATACCTTCACATCAAAACAACTTAACGAACCTAACTCCGATTCTCAACAGCCCATAGAAAAAAAGTAAAAAACTTCATAGAAATCTCTATGAAGTAAAAACTCATCTTTTACTCTTTTACTTTTGCAAGTCTAAGGATTGTCCCTCTAGCCTCTCTCTATAAAAAGCTTGAGGCTAAACAATAATAACGACTTGAGATTAAATGTCTATTTTTTTTGGAACTCATTAATGATAAGCCTAAAAAGCGTGCAAGCCACAAAGGCCTTTCTCGCTCTCCTAATTTTTTAACCGAACCACTTAAAATATATTTAAAGGTATGAGAAAAACCCATGCCTTAATTTATTGCGATGATCAGTGGAAGTTCTACTAGAGGACTCGTCTTAGAAAATGAGCACACAGCCTCATTGATATCAAAAAAATTACGAATCACGTCTATGCATGAGGGTTTTAATCCCCTCTTGAAAACAGACTTCAATTTTTCGAGTGTCCGCTTCAGTGATCACACCAATCCCAAAGGTGGGATGATCAATCACTGTGTCAGCACGGTAGGAACCACGAATAGAATAAACTTCTGTTGGAAGGTCAGAATACTTCTCCTTAAGTTCGTTCCAATTATCCTCGTGCTTACTTGATGACTTTGTTTTACGCGTGGTTGTTTTTTTTGTCTTTTTTCCAGCCATGGAACTTCCTATTTTGTATTTCTTTTTTGAACCACAAACCTCACACTCAAGTTTAGCTTCCGTCTTTGAAAGATGAGCCAAAACTCGGTGATAACGTTCTGAATCACATTTTGAACAGGGATAGTAAAAATTCTTAGCGACAGCGGGGAGTGTTTCCATACAAGTATTGTAACAGGACTCCCCTCATACCGCTACGAAGGATCATGTTTCACGCCGCGTTACTTTGCAGGCTGATACAGCGTTAGAGGCGCCCCCACATCTTTGGCAAGAATTTCCTGGGAATTAAGATAAAAAGGCCCTCCCCCACTTTCTAAAGAGGTCTGTAGGTCAATTAAGCTTTGATCATCTTTTGGATTCACAAAACGCCCTGATGAACTAAAATTTTTATCAAACTGTTCAAGAGGCTTCTTTGAAAAGAAGTGCGACCACATCTGAGGATTTACTTTCACACGATAAGTTAAAGTCCTCGAATAAGAGTGCAATGGAGTATAGGCCGTTAAAATTTGAAACGGGCCATAGTAGGAATGCAACTTAATGGCAGCATTTCCCCATTGGGTAAAACCACAACAAATATTAACGTTGGCATACCACAAACCAAAGGCTTTTGATAAAAAGCCCAAACCATAGTACCCCTTTTCTTTTGGCAAAAGGGAATTCACAGAACAAAGGTTGTGCGCAACCCACTCTCCCTCACGTGACATTGTAGGTATAATGATAAATAAACTCAAAGGCGTCCATTCGTGAGTGTCTTTTAAGTTCATCATTTTGCGAACTTCAGGGTCCATAGCTTTAGTGCGAATTGCAAAACCCGCAACAAAACCAGGAGTCACAGCACAATCAAAAAACACCCAACGTGGCATAGCCATATTAGAGGGCCCAAAGGCCTGTGCTTCCAGTTGAAGAATCTGGTTACCAAAACCCACCTCACCCATTTCCATGGGATTAATGTATACGGGCTTTTCTCCTTCAAACCAATCGAGAGAATGAAGGCTACCAGGATCTTTAATTCTGTTCTCACTTCTCACAAAAACATAGGGCTTAATGTCAGGGTTATTTAACCAACTAAGGCGCGGATTATCTTTGAGCATAACACTCCTTGAAAATTTCTTCGACTGTCTTTACTGAAACAAAAGACTGCATCGTCTCTGTATAAAATAGACCTGTTTTTTCAAATTGACGTAACATTTCAAAGAAAGGGTCCCAAAACCCTTCCCAATTAAAAAAAACAATGGGTTTCTTGATCGCTTTATAAACGGTGGCCCAGGTAATAACCTCTAGCGCCTCATCCATGGTTCCTATACCACCAGGGAAAATTACAAAGGCATCTGAAAGATCCATCATCAATCTTTTACGATCTAACATGTCTTGAGTGTAATGTAGCTCTGTTAAGCCTTTGTGAGCCGCCTCTTGCGGAAAGGTTTTTTCTGGCATCACACCATAGGCTCTTCCACCCAGGGCTAAAATTTCATCGGCAAAAAAACCCATCAATCCATCAGCACCACCGCCATAGACAAAACTGTCATCATTTTGCACCAACTTTTTGGAAAACAACTTAGCTTGGTCAAAGACAGAAGCACTTAAATTTGATTTAGAACTACAAAAAACACAGATATTCATTTTGAAAGCGGTCCCATCATGCTTTCGGGCACAACAATTTCATCAAACTTTTTCTCTGTTAAAAAGCCAAGCTCCACAGCTGACTTTTTCAAAGTGGTGTTTTTCTCAAAAGCATGCTTAGCAATTTTAGCCGCATTGTCATATCCCACATGAGGGTTCAGTGCTGTCACCAACATCAATGATTCATTAAGGAGTGTTTTAATTCTCTCCTTATTCGCTTCAATACCCATCACGCAATTATCAGTAAAACTCACTGAAGCATCAGCAAGTAGGCGAATAGAGTTCAGTACATTAAAAACGATCATCGGTTTAAAAACATTAAGTTCAAAATGGCCCGTACAACCACCAACACTGACAGCCACATCATTCCCCATAACTTGAGCACATACCATCGTTAAGGCTTCACTTTGCGTGGGATTTACTTTACCTGGCATAATGGAACTTCCTGGTTCATTCGCTGGCAAGGCTAACTCACCAATACCACAACGAGGGCCACTACCAAGCATACGAATATCATTTCCGATTTTCATAAGACTAACAGCAACGGTCTTAAGTGCACCACTCATTTCAACAAGTGCATCGTGGGCCGCCAAAGCTTCAAATTTATTGGGAGCCGTTTTAAAAGGAAGTCCCGTTTCTTTCGCAATATTTTCAGCCGCTTTGACGGCAAACTCAACATGAGTATTTAACCCCGTCCCGACAGCTGTCCCTCCTAAAGCCAAAGCATAAACATTTTGTAAAGCTCCTTCAACCCTGAGGATTCCCTGACTCACCTGATGAACATAACCTGAGAACTCCTGTCCAAGTGTTAAAGGTGTGGCGTCCATAAAATGAGTACGACCAATTTTTACTATATCTTCAAACTCTTTCTGTTTATCTTCCAATGCCTTTTTTAACTTTTTTAAAGCCGGAATAAGCACATGCACTGCTTGCTCAGCCACAGCGATATGCATAGCTGTAGGGAAAGTATCATTGGAAGACTGACCGCGATTAACGTCGTCATTAGGATGAATGAACTTCTCTGTTAAATTACCTGACTTCAATTCATTAGCAAAATTGGCAATGACCTCATTGGAGTTCATATTGGTTTGGGTTCCGCTCCCTGTTTGCCAAACAACTAAAGGAAAGTTCTCATCAAGCTCGCCCGCAATCACTTTATCAGCCGCTTTTTGAATAAGCTCCGATTTTTCCTTTTCTAAATTATCAAGCTCACCATTGGTCTTTGCTGCACATTTTTTTAGAATCCCAAGGGCTCGAATCATCTCTCTTGGAAAAGTGTCATGCCCAATTTTAAAATTTTCTAGAGACCTTTGAGTCTGAGCACCCCAATAACGATTTGAGGGAACCTCAATTTCACCCATGGAATCCTTTTCTATACGATGACTCATAAATTTCTCCTTTAGCATACTTAAACTTCAATATATTGAGGCTTTAGATAGCTGTTTCACTCTCAATATATTAAGCGGTCTTTTATTTGAATGAACTGTATTATATTCCATCTTAAAAAGGTACTACTCACACTTTCAGATGCAAAGCTCCACAAAAAAAGCCCTCTAAATAGAGGGCTCCAAAGAATTCATAATGACATTTACTTAGAAGTTTAAAACATAAACCAAAGGGAGACATAAGGTGCAATACTCGTCTGTTTATAGTCGGTATCAATTGTCGTCCCTCCGCTTTCAATTTTGTCGTATTCAATACTTCGCCAAGTGATTTGAGGACCAATGGCAAAGAAGGAAGAAAGAGGAAAAACCCAACCAAAATCAACCTGAGGTCCTTGAGCCCCCGTGAACTTAGTTGTATCTCCCATCTCACCCATAATATGATAAGTTAATAAGGTATAAAATCCTTGCATAGAGTAATAACCAATTGTTGGTCCCATCATGCTACCGCTATTGTCACCACAAACACCACCACCACAAGCTTCTTGTGAAGTGTGAGCGTAAGTGCCTCCTAGATAAAGACCCATAGGGAGAACATAACCAACACGAAGATCTAAACGAGTCTCTGTGGTTTCTTGATTGATAACACCTGGCGTGGACTGATCCTGCTTATCAGAATAATAGCCAACCCCTGGGCTGATAACAAATTGAGCCAGAGCGGGTGTTGAAACTAAAGCAACAAGTAAAAAACCTAGTATCTTTTTCATCGGACCTCCCAAACAAGACATCTTATTCTTTTATCCCATCAATATATTGTCAATCATAGGCTTGAAAGAGCCACCCTGTAGCGTTATACACAGTGAGTTATTCTTCAACGGCTCAAACAAGGAACTAAAATGCCACAATATTGGTTAATGAAATCGGAACCTGATGTTTTCTCTTTTGAAAAGCTTAAATCTGACAAATCCACTCTTTGGGATGGAGTGCGCAATTACCAAGCACGTAACTTTATGAGAGATGAGATGAAAAAAGGAGATCTTGTTCTCTTCTACCACTCTAACACCAAGCCACCTGGTATTGCTGGCCTCGCGCAAATTACCAAAGCGGGGGTACCAGACCCCAGTCAGTTTGAGAAAAATGGGGAATATTATGACCCTAAATCCACAGCCGACTCTCCTCGTTGGATCTGTGCTGAGGTCTCCTATAAAAAAACTTTTAAAAATTATGTTTCACTAGAGGACCTTAAAAATAAACCCAGCCTTTCTGATATGCTTGTTGTTCAAAAGGGCCAAAGACTGTCCGTCCAACCCGTCTCTAAAAAACATTTTGATATTGTCTGCAAAATGGGAGGATTGTGAAAATAATCCTCGCTCCAATGGAGGGAGTGGTTGATCCGGTGACACGCGAACTCCTCACAGCCATTGGGGGAATTGACTTTTGTGTGACCGAGTTCGTACGAGTCACCTCCACACTGTTACCACCCAAAGTATTTTACAAATATTGCCCGGAGCTTCTCAACCACTCCAAAACCGCCAGTGGAGTTCCCGTCTTTGTTCAATTGCTAGGAAGTGATTTAGTCACCATGGGGGAGAATGCTCAAAGAGCCTGCGAACTAGGAGCTTATGGTATAGACATTAACTTTGGATGCCCAGCTAAAACTGTGAACCGACATGATGGTGGCGCCGCACTATTGAAAAATCCCGACCGAGTTTTCAAAGTCACAGAGTCTGTCCGCGCTGCCGTTCCAGAAAATCTTCCTGTGACAGCAAAAGTTCGTCTTGGTTTTGAAGATAAATCTCTAGTTAAAGAAATTGCTCTGGCTGCCGAGCAAGGCGGAGCCCATTGGCTCACCGTTCATGCACGCACAAAAGTGGAGGGCTATAAGCCACCTGCCCACTGGGAATATATCGCTCTTATGAAGTCAAATCTCTCCATTCCTGTTATTGCCAATGGTGATATATGGACAAGTGAAGATCATACTCGATGCCAAAAAATCTCAGGCTGCACGGATACCATGCTTGGCAGAGGAATCATTGCCCAGCCCGATTTAGCTTTACAGATTAAAACAAATTCAAGGGGAAGGGACTTTAAGGCTTGGCATTCATTTTTACTCAATTTTATGGAAAAAAGTCACAACTACCGCAACCCTATCTATGCTGTACAAAGAATGAAGCAATTAACAAAACTGATGGCTCGCACTTACAATGAATCTCAACTATTATTTGATAAAATTAAAAGACTTAAAAGCTATGATGAAATCTATAGCGTCGTTGATAGTTTTTTCTTAAATAACGAAAGTCGACCTTTAGAATAAAGCCTTTCATATCCCCACTTAGTCTCCATCCACTGCAAAGTCTCATCACATAAAAAACACACATGGGTATTATCGGTACGATAGCCCCATTGATTAAAACTGGATTGATCGGGATAAGGTTCTGTCATCAATAAGAGAAGTCCATCTGGTTTAAGCATGCTATAGAGTTTTTCCATCTCTAACCCTGGGTTATAAAAATGCTCAAAGGCCTCGGTACAAGTAATAAAATCAAAGGTCTCTGTTAATAAGAGCCTATTATTAAAAAAATAGGGATCAAAATTTTTAACAACAACATGATGTGGCTCCAACAATTTATCCAAAATAGGCCCTGGCCCACAGCCAAAATCAAGCCCTAAAAGACCTGGAGAAAGATAAGGCTTTAAGACGTCAACAACAGGGGACAAAAACTTAACGTAACCAACATTTTCAATAGAATTATTATGGGTTTCATATCGTTTTTTTTCTTCCCCTTGCTGAAGGTAGGTTTGAGGATCCCTATATACAAGGCGACAAACAGGGCATTCAAAATAGCTCCATAAACGCCGCTCATCTCTGAAATAGAGGCTTTTATCTTCACTTGTACACAAAGGGCAACTCATAGGTCTATCTACCTGATTCAATGAGACTTGTCGAACTCTCCGAAATCCAATAAAACAAAATCCAATTCGTTGACCTCCACTCAACGTATTAGTGGCTTATTTTACGATTAAAAGGTGGGTTTTATGGCTAAAGTGGTAGTTTACAGTAAAACGATTTGTCCCTACTGTGTTAGAGCTAAAAGCTTACTCGATAGGAAAGGGGTAACTTATGAAGAGATCATGGTCGACCAAGACCCCCAACTCTTCAATGACCTAAAAAAACGCTCTGGAATGCTGACTGTTCCACAAATATTTATCAACGATAAATTGGTGGGAGGTTATACAGAGCTTGCTGAATTAGAATCCAAGGGTGAATTGGACTCTCTTCTAAAGTAATTTCAACTCATTTGATCTATTAATTAAGCATCCATTAAATCATTCAGACTTTAAAATAAATGCCTAATCTTTTGGCTATCTAGAACCTGTGGTATTGAAAATCCACCTCCTACTTAAATTAAAATTCAGTGCAAAAATGAGAACGTGATCAATTATTATTATTGAAAAGCACATTTTAACTTTTTTAATTTCCTCGATTTTATAAAGAAAAATTAAGATGAATTTCTGTGATTTTTTAAATCAAGCAAACGTTCTTTTTAATACAAAGCCGCGTTAATTTCGCATAATAAAACAAACATTCGCACTTATATCGGGCATTTAGAGTCCAAATTACCAAAGTAGAACCCGTACTCGTTCGTTTCTCGTAAAGAAAGACGCCAAAACTCGAAAAATATTCGAAATTGAAAGAACAAACTCTTCACAAGGAGTGAGAAATGCAAGCACTAAGAAATGAAGACATTCCAGCAATTTTAAAAATGCATCCCCATTTTTTAGAAGAATTAAAATCCAGCCCCGAAATGGATGTTAAGGTTGTGAACTTTTCAGATCGTGAACATGTCCTACAAGTTTTGGCCACCACAGACGCTGATTTTGTTTTAGTTCTTAATGACGACAAACCATTGACGACCGTTGTCGAAATTTTAAATGAAATTGCAGAGGGAACAAAAAACATTCCTGTTCTCTTTTTTAACTTTAAAGAAGTTTATCATTAATTCAAATCTCTTATGGGTGTGTGTTGAAGTTATAAATTGACTATGGCCAGTGAATGTTAATGTGGCTGTTGTATATGTGAACTCTCAATCTCAAGTGATCGAGCCAAGCAGTTTATACGGAAAAATAATAATACCCTTGAGGCAGTGGAACTATCCCTTCACTGCCTCTTTTTTTTGCTCAAAATAGGCTCTTTATTGCCTTAAAAAAGTCTTCTGAGACATACTTTGAGGGGATTGAAAAAAAGACTCCAGCACCTTTTTGATTTCAAGACCTGTTTTAGCCCCCGTTACTTTTGCATAGAGACTGTGGCCAAAAGGAAGCCAAACGGAGCTGGTTTTTACGTGAAAATTAAATTTTCTGAGCGCTAATCTTTCAGAAAACTTCTCTTCCATTAACTCAAACAAACGAATCAAACTTCGCCCATACTCAGCCCCCTCTTCCTCAGGAGTTGCAGGTGCTTTTCCACTTCGCCCTTCAGGAGGAGGAAAGCCGAGTAACTCCCCCACTTGCCACAATAACCAAGGCCTTGCTGTTAAAGCTCGCCCCACCATAACCATATCGCACTGAGTGTCAGTCAACATTGAGACCACGTCTTCTTTTGTTTGAATATCTCCATTGCCGATCACGGGAATGGAGACAATTTGAGTTAATTCCTGGATTTGATTCCAATCCGCATACCCTCTCCTCTTTTGAGAGGCTGTTCGCGGGTGAAGACACAACCAATGAGCCCCTGCTGACTCAAGGCCTTTAACAAAAACTTTCCACTGATCTTTATTCTCTTGCTCAACCCCTCTCAGTTTTACAGACACGGGACCTTGGGTGCATCGAACCGTCATTTCAACAACACGAGCCGCATAATCAGCATCTCCCATTAAGGAAACACCATAGTTGTGCTTGAGTGCTTTTCTCACAGGGCAGCCCATATTGATATCAATCCCCTGAGCCCCGTGCTCAAAAAGCTTAATTACAGATTTTTGAATCTTGTTTTCTTCATTAGCGAGAATTTGGGGGATCCAAAAGCTTTCATCCCCCATCAACATTGCTTCGGGGATGGTATGCAGTTTTTCATCTGGAATCCTGCGAGAATTAAGCATTTCACTGGGCCACAGAGTTTGCGCTCCTTGGGGCAGATACTCTCTCAAAACCTGTCGAAAGGCACAATGGCTTAACCCCACCATAGGAGCTAGGGTCAATGGAAAATTAACCTCTTTTGGCAAGCCCTGCTTTCTAAACCCCAATGTCTCTAACATTTATTCAATTTCCACTCTTATTTTGACCATCAATTGGATATACACCATCGACTTGACCCAAGGCGAAAACAATGTCAATTTTCTTTTTTTCACGGGAGAGGGAATCTTGAAAAAAATCAAACCTGGAACAAGAATGGGTTATCTTGGAGGGGGACAACTGGCCAGGATGTTAGCAGAAAGTGCTTTTCATTATGGACTAGAACCTCACGTCTTATCTGAAAACTCCACCGACCCTGCCGCCCAGGTCACCTATTTTTGGCAAAAAGGTTCCCCAAAAAACAAAATACAACTGAAAGCTTTCTTAGAAAAAGTGGATGTGGCGACTTTTGAAAGCGAGTTTCTCGATCCCCAGCTTTTACAAGAGTTAAAAAAAGAAACAAAAACTAAAATTTACCCATCGCCAAGCATTATGGGAATCTTAAGAGACCGTAAGTCGCAAAAAAAATTATTTGATAAATATCATCTCCCCACATCCGCCTGGAATGCTGTTAATACAGAAAAAGAAGTCCTCACTTTCGTGGATCAATTTCAATTGCCACTTGTCTTTAAAAAAAGAACTCATGGTTACGACGGTTACGGTACATTTGTTGTTAAAAATCCCTTTGAACTTTCTTATTTCTTAAAAAATCACTTTCAAAAAGATCTGTTTATTGTTGAAGACTTTGTACCCTTCCAAAAAGAGTGTGCAGTGATTCTAGCAAGAAGTGCTGACAAAAGTATGACTCATTTCCCAATGGTCGAAAGCTTTCAAGAAGATTCCAGATGTGATTGGATTAAAGGCCCCATTAAAGTCAAAGGGGCACAGGCCTTAATTAATCAACTCAAAAGATTTTTAGATAAAATTAATTATGTGGGAGTGATGGGTGTCGAACTCTTCGTGACTCGTCATGGCCTGATTATCAATGAAATTGCTCCACGTGTTCATAATACCGGTCACTACAGCTTATCCACTGAGGGCATGAGCCAATTTGATGTTCACAATATGTGCTTGCTTGCTCAAAAATTGCCAAAAATAGAAATCAAATCAGGCTTCGCAATGACCAACCTTATTGGGTCAGGAAAAAAAGTAGTACAACTACAACCTGTGGATCAGCTTTTTTGGTATGGAAAAAAGGACAATAGAAAGGGCCGTAAGATGGGACATATTAATGCCTTAGGTTCCAATCCCAGTTCGGCTTTAAAATTGGCCTTAAAAAAGAGAAAGGAAATGAAACTATGAAAGCCAAGGTGGCCATTATTATGGGCAGCGAGTCCGATTGGAAAGTTATGGAAGCTGCAAGTACAGCTCTTAAAGAGTTTTCCATTCCCTTTATCGTCGAAGTGGTTTCAGCCCACCGCACTCCCGATAAAATGAAATCTTTTGTAAAAAAGGCTGAAAAAGACGGCATTCAGGCCATCATTGCTGGAGCTGGCGGAGCCGCTCATTTACCAGGAATGATTGCTTCCCTCACCTCACTTCCCGTGATTGGTGTTCCCGTCAAACTAAAAAACCTGGGTGGACTTGACTCTCTCTTATCCATTGCACAAATGCCAAAAGGTGTTCCTGTTGCTACAATGGCTATTGATAACTCCTATAATGGAGGGCTTTTTGCTGCGCGAATCGTGGGAGTGGGTTCCAAGAAAACTCGTACACTTCTTGATTCTTATCGCAATAAATTAAAAGTGAAAGTGCAAAAGATGAATATAAGCTTGCAGAAAATTCTTTCTGAATAACTTCATTTATTTATCTATTTTGTAACTCTCTCATAAAATTCAATCTCCTACTGTATAGAGAATAATTTCTTTTTGACCAAAATATTGCAGTCAGCTGCCTTGCGCCTCTCTGAGAACTCAACTAAAGCGGTATTAAATAGATCATTAACTTAACGGTATTGCCCTGAAAGGCTCTCCTAGTACACAATACCGATAAAACTCATAATTTAAGGTCCTGCCACTGGCTGGGTGACTCAGCCTGACAATTCAGTATTCCCTGCTGGAGAATTTGCCACCATTGGGTATAACCAATATTCACTTTTGGTCGGAAAATGATTTCTTCCATCACCAACTGTTTATAGAGAATTGCTAACAATTTGAATGGAAAAAGGAGTAAATTTTATGACGTTCAAACGTTTCATGGCTATGGCACTGCTTGCAATCTTTGCCCTTGGCTGTACTAAAAAGTCTTCTGTTAAAAAATCTTTCTCAGGCTATAAATTTCTAAAGGAAGACAAAGTGGAGTCCATTGACAGCACTGTTGTGCAATTGGAACACGAAAAGTCAGGCGCTCATATTGTTTTACTCAAAAACCAAGATCCCGCCCTTTCTTTTATGGTTGGATTCAGAACCCCTCCCTATGATGATACCGGCCTCTTTCATATTTTTGAACATGCTGTTTTAGAAGGTTCAAGGCTTTACCCTTCAAAATCCAACTTTTTTCATCTGGCAAACTCATCGGTTGCTAGCTTCATTAATGCAATGACTGGTTCGGTCTACACCCTTTATCCATTTGTGACTCGCTCTACTAAAGACTTTGATAATTTACTCTCTGTCTATATGGATGCTGTCTTTTTCCCTAATGTTTTAGAAGACCCTCGCATTATTAAAAGAGAAGGCTGGAGATACGAAATGACTCCAGAAGGAAAACTCGGCATTAATGGAATTGTATTAAGTGAGATGAAAGGAGCTTTTTCGAGTCCTTACCGCTCAATATGGTTTAATGTTTCAAGAGCAATGGTTCCAAACACTCCTTATAATTATTCAAGTGGTGGGCTCCCTTCAAAAGTCGCTACTTTAACTTTTGATCAAATTAATGACGCTCACAAAAAATATTATCACCCACAAAACTCGGTGATTTATCTTTATGGCGATGTGGATCTAGACAAGACATTAGCAACCATTGATAAAGATTTTTTATCGCACTTTGAAAAAACAAAGGACTATCAAGCTCCTAAAATTGATACTCAAAAAGACTTCAACTACCCGAAGGCACCATTCAAAGCCAGCTACCCTGGCAAGGAAGCTCCTCATAGAACATTCCTAGCAAAGGGTTACATCTTAGGTGAAGACCTTAACCCTACCGAAGAGACAGCCGCTTCTGTACTAATGCAAGCCTTTATCGAAAATGACGCTTCTCCATTAAAATTGCGAATTTTGAATGAAGGTCTCTCTAAAACCACATTCAGTATCGGTGTTGGCGGAGAAGAAAACGGAATCGCCCTTGTCTTTGAAGGATCCGACGAGGACCAATTAAAGAAAATCGAAAACGTGATCAATGAAGAGTTTGATAAAATTATCAAAAATGGAATGGACCAAGAACTTCTTACATCCATCCTTAATTCCTATGAGTTTTCTTATAAAGAAAAGAACAGCAATGGTTCCCATAAGGGGCTTCAGCTCGGCTTTATCGTTCTTGACAATTGGATCAATCAATCTCAGCCAATGAATGAGGCTCTTGATTTCGTAACTAAGTTTAAAAAAGTTCGTACACTTTTAAAAGACGAAGCTTTTATAAAAGACTTCTTCAAAAAACGTTTAGAGGAGAATCAAAAAACTCGTTGGATAGTATTAACTCCTGATAAAGATTTTTCCCATAAGTTCAATGCTGGTCTTGATGAGCAAGTACAGGAAGCTCTTAAGGCAAAGGATTTAGCGGAATATAAAAAAGAAGATGATATCTTTAAAGAATGGGTAGCCAGCAAAGAAAGCGACGAAATTCTTGCTAAAACTCCCATCTTAGCTCTTGAAGATATTGACGCTGACGAAAAGCCCGTTGAATTCAAAAAAGAGATGAAGGATCAAACGACTTATTTAGAGTATCCCCAAGAAACAAGCGGTATTTCTTACATCGATCTTTATTTTGATCTCAGTGGTGTTGAGAGAGAGAACCTTAAAAATCTTGAGTTCTTTACAAGTTTCATTCAAAAAACGGACACTCAAAATTACAAGTTTACTAAGCTCTCAAAAGAGATCGACACTTATCTTGGAGGTCTCTCCTTTAACTTCACCACCTATCAATCAATGAAAAACTTATCAGACTTTAAGCCTACATTAAAAGTAAGCTTAAGATTTATTGATGAGAATAAAGATAAGGCTATGAGTTTGGTGAAAGAACTTTTAATCAACAATAAATTCACACCTGAGTCTCGCATTAAAAACCTTGTCGATGAGATGAAAACCAATATGGTGAGTGGCATTTCAGGACGAGCCCCTGGTCTTTCAATGAGTGCGGCCAGTAAAAGTTTCTTCCCAGCCCAAGGGGCATTTAATGATGAAACTGGTGGTGGTGTTTTTGAAAACTATATTCACAACGAGAATATCAGTCCCGCCACTCTTATTAAAAATTTGAAACTTATCGGGGAACAGGTTTTTAATCAGAAACGACTTTACTTGGCTAGTATCACAGCCACCAATGACGAACTCAAAGAACTGAAGTCTAATATTTCTGATCTAAAGCAAGATCTACCTGAGGGAGCTAGTGAAAACCAAACCTGGGCTTTTAATGACCAGCCCAATTATGATGGTTACGCCATTCCTGGTGAAGTTCAGTATGTATCACAAGTGACTTCTTATAAGGAAAAAGGCCTAGAGTATAACGGATCTATGCTCGTCTACGCTCGCTATCTCAACAATAATTACATGACTCCGAAATTAAGAGAGCAAGCCGGTGCTTATGGTGGAGGCGCTTCCTTTTCTAAAAATGGACTTTTTAGTATGTCGACCTATCGTGATCCCAACCTAAGCAAAAGTTTTGATATCTTTGCTGATGCTGTGGACTTTATGGAAGAGGAAAAGCTCACAACAGATAAGCTCAAACCAGCCATCCTTGGTAGTTTGAAATCTTATTACCGTGACAAATCAGTTTACGAAAAAACAAGTACAATGACATGGCTCTATTTAACAGACCAGTCATGGGATGATTACATGCAGACCAAAAAAGAGATTCTCACAACAAAACCAGAGCATATTGCAAAGATCAACGAAGTCCTTAAAAAGGCGCTTAATGATTCTAGCAAAGCTGTTGCTGGTAACGCTAAAAAACTTAAAGCCGAAGCTGGCTTTTTAAAGAAAGTTTTAACGATTCAATAATCGCTATTACTTTTTAAAAACCAAAGGGAGCCCGTAGAAAACGGAAGCTCCCTTTTTTATACTCACCTCCCCTAACAATACTTATGCAATAAGATCACTCCCTGACTAGACATCGACACCCTAAGAACCTAACAACTGTTGCAATGCATTCCTAAAAATAACCTGATTACCTGCAATTTCCCTCTAAGTTTGGTAGGTTGATTTTATGAAAAAGAAATCTGGATTTAGAAACGCGACCGTATTAAGTTCCAAAAAACTCTCTCCTAGCATGCAAAGAATTATTTTTACAGGAGAGGACTTAGCCGATTTTCCCAAGGGAGAAGAAGGGGCTTATGTCAAAGTCATCCTGGAAGAAGACAAAAAAAATATTGATGTCAAAGTCTCTAAACCCAAAATGCGCTCTATTAGTGTTGCTGAATATGATTATGGCAGAGGCTTATTAACTTTGGATTTTGCCGTTTACCATGACGGCTATCTTTCCGATTGGGCTATCACTTCTCGCACTGGCGACAAAGTCGTTATTGGCGGTCCAGGCCCTCGTAAAATCTATGATTTCCCAGTAACAGATTATTTTTTAATGGGTGATGCCACATCTATGAACGCGGTCTTTGCCTATTTAAAATATGCTCCTAAAGAGGCCACTGGAAAAGCCATCATTGCCGTTCCTCATGAGCAAGACTTTAGAGAACGACATTTTGATAATAATATTGAACTCACCTGGACGGTGCAAAAAGAGAAAGATTACTTTCTTCAGCCTTTAAAAAATTATTCACAACTCTCGGAGAAAACCATCGTCTTTGGCGGAGGAGAGTCCGGAGAAATCGATCAAGTAGAACATTATTTGATTAGCGAGAAAGGTTTAAGTTCAGACAATATCTATTTATCCGGTTACTGGAAGCAGGGACACACTGATGAAGAATATCGTGAATTCAAAAAGTCCCGCCGCCGCTAGACAGTTGATTCAACCTCGCTTTAAGTTAAGTAAATCAGCGATTTTTTAAAGCCGCCAAGTCCCCCCCCCTTTCGTGACTCCGCTTGAACACTGCTTTAATGAGCGACTTTTTGATAGTCTGAGGTTTCTTCATTCGCTTCACTATCGGGGATAGTTAACGTCACCGAATCGGAAGGCAGACAGTCATATCTTTTTAACTCTCTATTCGGGAATTGACCTATAAACAACTCTGTCCCGTCTAAAAAATTTAAATCATAAATCATCATTAGCTGTTCAGCCGTTTGTTCGAAATGGAAACACCCACATGGGGACGGTTAAAGCTTCCTCCATAAGAATTCACCATATTATCATCCAAAGAAATTAAGAAATTAAGAAATTAAGAAATTACAAAACTGTTCTATAGAAAAATCAACAGCCCCTAGAACATCACCTTGCGACATTTGATATTCAGCGTGAACTTTGACTCCCCACCTTGGTTTTTAATGGGACGCACACGATTTGTTACCAAGTAACCGTTGGGGCAAATCTCTCTTGCTCGGTCATGGCAGTTTGCAGAAAACTTTAAGCATTGTACCTGATGCTTACCTCCTTCCAACTCCTGATCTGTTGTTGAAGCACAAGCACCAAGAAAGAGGACAAATAAAAAGAGAAAAGGGATTTTCATAATATTATTCCTAAAAGTATATTCAATTCACAAATCAATTTATTTTCCTACAGGAAAAATGACTCTACAAAGAGAGTGCGATTTCAAAGCTCTCATCAATGAGAACTTTCTATTACCAGCGAACACCATCCAAAGTGGTTTTTAAACTGCGAGGGTCAATAAAGTTTTTAATAATTCGACATTCCTTAACTAGCTCACCTTCACCCTGATGTACTGCTGTTTCTATTGCCTCTTGATAGGGATCTAATAAATCAAGTATGTCATTTTTCTCAATGCTTTGACCTTGGCTTAACTGAAAGTATAGATAAAAAAGAGAACAAGCTTTCCAAGCTTGTAAAAATATATCATCCACAGGAACTTTCTCTAAATTGTTCATGGCCTGTTTAAAGTCAAACCACTGACTGGCTGGCTCTTCTATGAGTGATGGACGACACAAACAAAGAGTGGCTTCAACACTGTAACTGGAGTTTTCAGAAAACATTAAACCCGTAATGTGATCCAAACGATCTTTTCTTTTATAACCCATGTTCCACGAGTTCATATAAGCCATATCTCGAATAAATAAAAAGGGATGTTCCTTTTCAAAGTAAAGGCTTAACTGCGACTCATCAAAGGCCCCGTACTTTTCACTTTTATAAAGCTCCCCTAACCAGCTCATTATATTTTCATTAAAAGGAAAGTACTCTTCCATTTCCTCTTCAAAAACCGCATCGTACTCTTTTAAAAGGAGATGGGTTGTGACCACTTTTAAATCTCGATATAAAAATTGAACTGCGTCGGATTGTTTCATAGTGACTTAAGTCTAACCCAAAAAAGAAAATCTGAAACAAAGCTTTGCTAAAAACCTTTATTCTTAAGCGGATTTAAAGATTTTCTCGTCCAAAGGCTAGGTTTAAAATTCTTCATTTCTGCTGAATAGGGCTTGCACTGGATATGGGTTAAATACTTCTCTAAGATAGGGACCCTGCCCTACAGGTTCGTTAATAGGAGCCTATTTATGGTTTACTTCTTTAAAGAGGTGTCTGAGAGTCAGGCTTTAAGTTAAGTTGATTCTCTAGTGTAGAAAATCTTATGTAGGTCACTTAGAAATCTATCGAGGATGAATTTTAAAATAGTTCAAAAGACGTAAAATAAAAAACCACACCTTTTGAGTGTGGCTTTTCATCCCTAACCTGTAAGAACGACTTTTATCTTCGCCCTGACTTAATCTTAACCTGTAGTTTTGATATCAAATGCACAGCCATTTTTTCATGGACCTTACACATTTTTAACTCATCTTTACGGTAAGAACGTTGACTCGGGGTCAAAGTTCCAGTCTCTAGCTCCATTTCATAATCCATCTTGTTAGCGCGAATGCCTTCAAGCTCTTTTGTTTGTCTTTTGAAAAGTTTGTTCACACCACTAAGAGGAGCCACTTCGATCCACTCTTCTTTCGATCGATACCAACTCACCATTCTTAAAAAGCGGGCTTTGTTTTTTGCTAGGGTAAACTGGGGATACTCAGCTTCATCAAGCTCAAGTATATTGTCATACTTATCGAGATCGAGATCATCCATAGTGTTGAATACAACCTCATTTTGAGCTTCCGTTGTTCCTGCTGATGTTTCAGTCATAATATCCATGATCCGTAATCCTCCTTATCCTATCCGGTCATGGTTATACCATAAAACTGACATTTTTTGGCATTTGAATGCAAAAAAGGTCAGAATATTAAAAATCATGTAAATAAAACAGGTTCGCTTATACCCTGATCACCAATTTATGGACATATGAGAACGTAATAAAAGGGAGTAGAATTCTCGGATTCCTTTAACAACGGGCCTTTCCGCCCAAGAGGAGGCCACTTAAACTCCCGACTTTTATATTCCCTCTTTTTTAACCTCTCTCTTTTTATTGGCCTCTTATTGGATTCACCATAAAGTAGAATGAGAGTTGTTAACTAAGCCAAATGACTTCCTACCGCCATAATACTGCATACTTTTGTGGCAAAGTTATTCAGCTAAAGATTCAAGGGTTAATTAAAGGTTTCTTGGATAGGCCTATATTCTATGACTTATCTGTGATTTAAAAAGTACGGGAAGGGACTCTTGTTTTACTGTCTATGTCTTTCTGAATTTCAGCAATCAATGCCCGATTGAGTTCCAGTTGAGTTTCCAATTGATTGATCTTACGAAAGAGTTCTTGTTTTTCCGAATCAGAACTTTTCTCAACTCTTTGAGAGGTGGCCTGAAGTTCTTCGGCCAAAACTTTATTATTCTGCTCGTAATTGAAAACTTTTAAACCTTGTTCGTAACCTCTCTGAAAAGATTTAATTTTATTTTCAGGGCAAATATTTTCATAAGTGTTTCCTAATCGCCCCAAAACAAAACCTTGCTGACGAGTACAAAAACTATCAAGTCCAGCATTCCAACCACTGAAGTACTGTGCTTCCTGTGCGCTACTAAATCCTATGCATTGCTCACTCGTTTTTTTGTAAGACTGACTGGTTTTCCCTTGAACAGCATCACCTCGGCCAATTTCATACCAATCTATGTTTTCGCACTGGCTCTTTACTGGAACAAGCTCTATTGACTGACATGAGATTATAAACACTCCTGCCACTATCAAAAATAAAATATTATTCATTGAGGGAATCATCTTCCCTCTTATACGGTCCGAAGTGATGGAACTCAAGCTTTCCTTAAGAAAAAAGCTTTTAAACCAGCTTCTTTACTCTGCCATTCAAAGTCCCACTGAGAGTCGGACCAATGAATTTCTTTCAATGGAAGTGAACTGGCCTCTAACTTAATAACCCAATCAACAAGACTCCACTTCTCAAAGTTTGTGGAAAACATCAGAACACCCTTGGGATTTAGCTGTTTAAAACAAGACCCAATAAGTGACTCAAAATCTTTATCAACTTTAAATGTTTTCTTACTTTTTTTATGCCGAGAAAAAGAAGGGGGATCGCAAATAATCAAATCAAACTTTTTCTCTTTCTTCCCGCACCACGTGAGATAATCTTGAGAGTCCATTGCCACCCAACGGTATTTCGGGTCATCATCCTTTAAATTGTTCAATTGAAAGTTTTCACGCCCCCACTCCAAATATTTTTTAGAAAGATCAACACTCACAACCTCAGACGCTTTCCCTAGCGCCGCCGCCAAACTGAACCCACAGGTGTAGGCAAATAGATTCAAAACTTTTTTTCCTTGGCTATTTCCCTGCACCCAATCTCTTCGATCCCTTTGATCAAGGAATAGTCCAAAGTTTTGACCATGATCCATGTTCGCCTTGTGGACTCTATTCCTCTCTGAAAATTCCCAATGTTGGTCTTTAAAATCTTTTTGGATGAGTATTTCCGTATTTTGCTTTTGCTCAACCCCTGGACGCCACTCAAACACCCAGTTTTTATAACCTAAATAATCACAGAGCTTTTCAATTTTTACCTTCTCATCATTGTTGGGTGGTTCTTTCTGCCACCAACCAAGAACAAGTCGATGACCGACTTGATCTCCTCTCAAATCTCCAGTTTCTTGATGAAAAAGACGTAAGCACTGCTCATTCGCTATTAATTCTGGAAACAAAACCTTACGTCGTTCAAAAGAAGTGAGCCAACGACACCACTGTGTATCCGTGAGTTTATGGAGTTGTTTAAATAAATCGGGCACCGGAGCCTCACAATGAATCTCTTCCTTATTCCATTGGAAACTTATCGTATGAGCATGCAACATTAAGCGCGGAAAGGGACTTCCCCCATATTCATCGTCACCTAAAATGGGTATTTGTGACTTAACGGCATGTTTTCGGATCTGATGTGTCTTCCCAGTCAGTGGTTTTGCTTGATACAAATAAAGTGAGTTTTGGGAGTCAATCCGTGAAAACTCAGTGAATGCCTCAAACCCCATTAATCCCTCTGTTGCCCAGAGCCCCTCTTTTACGAGGGGGGCTTGGCCTTCCCTCTCGCCAACAGACCAATGCTGAAACTGGGATTTTTTATCACTAATAAAAAAATATTCTTTTTTGACTTCTCTATTGGAAAAAGTTTCGGTCAGTGTTCTTGCGGCTTCTTTATTTTTAGCAAAAACCAGAACTCCAGAGGTGTCTTTATCAAGGCGATGACACACGTAGAGTGAGTCCTCACCGGATTGTGCTTGCCACCATTCCACAAAACCTTGTCGGTCCAAACTAGGACTGTGAGTTGGAATTCCACTGGGTTTATAGACAAATTTAAGATCTTGATGGTCTAGGAGCGCTTCAGGCATTCTCCACAAACTCCATAAAGTTCTAATACGTGGTGAGTGAGTTGAAAACCATGTCTTTGCGCCACATACTCTTGCAGCTCTTCAATTTTTTGGTTTTCAAATTCCACAATAGAACCACATTTTGTACAAGTTAAATGATCGTGATGATCTTTTGCTGCCCACTCATAACGAGCCGGCATTCCACCCATTCTAACTTCGGTTACAAAGGTTTGTTCGGATAGTTTTTTCAGGAAGCGATAAACCGTGGCGAAACCAATATCAGGATTTGTTTCACTGACGATCTCAAAGACCTCTTGTGCTGTGAAATGTGAAGGCCCTGACCGCACCACCTCTAAGATTTGAACTCTTTGTTGAGTGACTTTGAGACCCAGATCACGAATGATCTTTTTGTGAGGCACTCCCTTATACTTATCGTTTTTAGGAAGTTGGGGTTGATTTTCGCTGACAGGTAAAAATGAATGATTTTGAAGTTCCATAGGGAGGAGATAGATTTTAAGGCACTTGATGTCAACATTTATTAATAATGAGTTTCATTTTCCATCAATTACCCCTAAACTTATTATAAGAGATTCAAAAAATAGGGTTTTAAGCTCTTCTCGCCCCAAAGACCTTCTGCGAGGCACTCTCAGAGCAACAGAGGAGAGATTTCGGAAAAAAAATCAAATTTCCAAACTCTATAAATGCCTTATTTTTCATCTCATCACTAAACAACAAATTTCATAACAGTTGAGTTCTACAAGCTAACTGTTCAAAATTAAAGGAAACATCCGGGAGACCATCGTGGCCAAAAAAAAATCCAATCGAAGCTCATCATCCTCAAATTCCCAAAAACATAAGAAATCCCATGAATCCGATCAACAGAAGCATTTACTCTTCCAAACTGTGGGAATCTTTATAGATGCTGAAAATATTGAACTCTCAGGCCTTAAACATCACGAAGGCCGCACAGATTATAGAAAAATTTTAGAAAAAGTGGGAGATCGAGAAATCACTCGAATTCTGTATTACAAACCTGAGTATAAAGAAATTTCACAGGATTTCCAAAAATTCTGGTGGAGTCTTGGTGGCGAAATTAAACGTCCACAAAAAAATGCAGATAGTTTTATGGTCATTGATGCCGTTACCATGGCCGACAAACTTGATGTTGTTATCATCCTTGGTGGAGATAAGGATTTCCTTCCTCTCGTTTGGTATTTAAAATCACGAGGATGTCGAGTGGAAATCTGGTCTTGGCCTGAAGCCACATCTCCGGAACTCAAAGAGGCCGCCGATTTTTATTACCCTCTCAATAAAGACTTTATGGTTTAATTTTAAGGCAACAGAGAAGGGGAATCCCATTTCTTCGAGTTCGCTTCGAGATAATAAATCAACCTCTTCGACAATACGCGCAGAATGACGCAGCCAACGAAGCTATGGGCTTAACGAAAAGGTGTTGAGGGCTTTAGGTAGACAAATCTTGTAGAGGGTAATATATTTTCTTTTCGTAGCGCAGTCGTAGCGTAATTGGATAACGCATCTGACTTCGGATCAGAGGATTGAGGGTTCGAGTCCTTCCGACTGCGCCAGTTAACCACTAGGTTTTTTACTTTAAAAAACCTATTCTTTTAACTTGAAGGAGATGGTTATGGAACTCAAAGAATTAAAAGTTGATGAATTCACAACTCCGAACCCTCTAAAAGTCTCTGTCGGCACTTTACTCTCTGAAGTTTGGAAAATGATGTTTGATAATAGCATTCGACATATCTTAGTCGCTGAGGGTGATAGTATTGTGGGAATAGTAAGTTCCAGAGATCTGACCACATTCTCCCAAGCCTCAAACTTTAATGAACTTAAAGTTGAAGAAATTATGTCTAAAGACATTTACACTGTTTCTCCTGAGACCAAACTCTATGAAGTGGCCTTAAAAATGTCCGAAAACAAATTTGGAAGTGCCGTTATTTATGATCCAGAAGAAAAAAGTCTTGGGATTTTTACGGCCACAGACGCCCTTAACGCTTTAGTGGAAGTCTTGCGTGGAGACATTGAAGACAATTAAATCAACAGGAAAATAAAAAGCGTCTTTCAACTCAGCTCTTTTTTAATACCGGTTTTGTTAAGTTTTTAAGGTCTTGTATTAGCACAACAGGGCTAACAACAAAGTTGGGGGCTAAATTTATAGCTCCCCAATTAAAAAGTTCTCCCTTTGAAGACAGAACGAAGACTTTACTAATGAGATTTTACTTTATTTCTTCTTTTATCAATCTGTTTCACTAAATGGTCTTTACACAGTTCAAGAGCTTTGTGGAAGTTGTGAGACTCATGGTCTGAAATAATATCCTCTCCCATGTAATGAGTTTGCATATGAACATGAAAAACATCAGGAGCTGATTTAGAAAGAGTAACCTTTACTGTATCCTTTGTATTCATATGCTTAGACAAAGGTTCTTCTAAGTTCTGAATTTCTGTTCTGATGGCATCAGTTAACTCAAAATCACGACTGGCTATTTCAAACATATTTCCTCCTTAAGTTCCAAATAGTTTATCATTTTTTAACAGTAAGGATATTTCTAGATTTCATTTTTTATGTGCTGAAATCTAAATATTTCCTAAAGGCTACCCTATTATCTGGCTCATAACATAAAGCGTTTTATTTCGTCTTAGCCAAACCAATCCAAGTCCAAACCAAGAATCCATATGCAGAGACCAAACAACAATCCAGCCTCAATAACTATAAAACCTTCCTCGTCATTTTACTAGTCGTGCTGTATCTGAAAACCAGTTAAAATAATCTCCCTTTTATCTGTTTTTTATTGATTCTCAGTATGATAATTATCAGAAATCAGTAAAATTAAAGTAAGGGAACAATAGAAAAAAATTTGTTGCCCTAACAATGCCGTGGCCATTCACTTTCCTATGGCTTTCCAACTCAATGAACTGAGCTAAGCGGTCTTTTAACCCCAACAAAAGTTAAAATGACCGTATAGAAGAGATTTATTTACAATTAAAGATTGGCTTGCTTACTGTAAAAATAAAGAGAGCTGGGAGAGGCTTTTGCTGGCAACCAATCCTTGGGAGTTTCACCTTTTTTATTTTTAGCGCTAATATTGGCTTCATAGGTCTTTAAAAGCATATTTACGGCATGACACTCCCTCTGTGTTGAATAAAAAAGAGGGGTGTTTCCATTGGAGTCTTCCACATCAGGGTCAGCCCCCCAACGTAAAAGTTTCTCTGCTATTTCAGGCTGACAATACTGAGCTGTTAAATGTAAGGCGGCCCAGCCCTTTGAATGAACAGGATCATTGATTTTAAACTCCTGCCCAATCATTTTATCCAAAGCTTCACTACAACCACTTATTGCAACATGCCCTAATAAGTTTAAGTCATCTGCACTCTCGCCCTTAATACGATTGCTTTGATAAACTTTAAAACCTTTTGTTTTCAAGACTTGAAAGGAATGACAATCATTTCTCAGTAAAGCGGCCTTTAATGGAGAAACACCAAAGTCATTCACTTTATCATAGAAAGCAGGAAGCTCACTCAGTTTCTCAACAGCCCCACTGTCACCTCTAAAAATCGCCAGATTTAAGTCGTTTCCCTTATAAAAATTAGGACGAGTTCCAGCACTCCCTGCAATCAAGATAACAACTAAAGTGTAAAGAGCCACATTCTCAGCCAGACCTCTTAAGTTCGAGCGAAACATCATTAAAGTTGTTTTTTTTCTATTCCACATCCATTGAGCCACTACAAAAGATAAAGCCGATAGTAGTGAGGTTAATATTAAGACATCGACACTTAATAACTTAACAGGTTTTTGTAAAACCCCAAAAATCTGCATAAACCAATCTCGTAAAAACGAAAGTTTTAAGACTATGGCCATTGAATATACACTATAGGTCACAGCTACCAGCAATGCCCCTAATCCCACACACCTGATCAAATAAATAAAATACTGAGTGGAGTTTAGACGATTCCATAATTTTTGAGTACAAAGAAGACTGACTACAAACTGCAGACAAGTGGCAGTCATTACCAGCATACAAGACTGAACAAGCATGAATAGAGTTTGATAGAAATCAAAATTCAATCCCCTACTTGTTATCAGAGTGCTTAATAGAATCAAAGGAGAGAATAAAATAATATTATTCACTGAAGTCAGTAGCAATACTTCTTCTTTCCGAAAGGGCAATGTTTCAAAATAGCGTAGAGAATAAGAGTAAAAACTGTAGGAACCTTCTTTGGGAACCAGCATCCTCGTCACTGTCGTTAAAAATAAAAATGCAATCACTAGAAAGTTTAAGAGGAATACCATTGACTGACTTAAAAAACTCGAAGTGACCCCATAGAATAGGAAAAGTGAAAAGAATGACAATATTAGGTATTGCCCATTAAGTTTTACCGATTGCTTTAGAAACATCATTTTCCCATTCATACTAAGCCCCCCTTAATGAAAAGAGTTTTTAGTTCATTCTGTTCTTCAATTGTTATCTTCTGATTGCCAATGACAAACAGCTTATCCACATTAGTATTAAGTTCTTCAACTATATTGGTCGCGACAACAGCTACAGCTCCTCTTCGCACCAATGTTTTTATTTCTTGTAAAAATAACTGACGCGCTTTCAAGTCCATCACTGAAGTCAATTCATCAATAAGTATAACTTGAGCCTCTCTTAACAAACAGCCAATAGCTTGAACTTTGGCTTTTTCCCCTATAGACATCGTCCCTATCACTTGTTTTTTATTTACACCAAACAGCTCAAGGTAATAATTTAGTTTCTCAACTGATTTGTGCTTAAAAGGACTTAAGTAAAAGTTAAGATAATCAACCACAGTCATCATCACAGGCAATTCGATTTCACGACTGCAAAAAGAAACATGCGATAAAATACTTTTCTCCCTATAGGGATCCTTTCCTAATATTTTAATCGCCCCAACTGAAGGCATTTGCATTCCAATCAACAAATCAATAAATGTGGTCTTACCGACTCCATTTTTTCCAAGAATACCTATAAACTCACCCCTTTTAATTTCATAACTGAAATCTTCCCATAGGGCTTTTTGAAAAGGATAACTAAAACTGAGCTGCTGTAATTCAATGACTTTTTCCATACCCTTAAATCGGATCATATTGAGAATTAATTCACTGACTTTGGGCTACTAGAAATCAAAATTTCCAATTTTTGAACGTCAATAGATGAACAAAAGAAATGTGATTTTGGAAGCAATGCCAGCTCCATTGACTAAAGTCTTCAATGAGCCAGACCTTATGCCAGAGTAAGTGGATTGATGATTTGATTCTAAAAATATTTGAAGAAGTCCCTTCACTCGCTCAGGATGGCAAACTTTTACTCTGAGTGAATAAAGAGGAGTTTTTTATATCTTATTGATACTTTTAGAGTTGAGAAAAAAAGACCTCATCAAAATTTTCTAAATTCTGGTGTTTTCTATAACCTTTAAGCAAGATTTTACTTTTCTTTGCTATCTCGAATTCAACTTGTCTTTTTTGTTCTTCACTCAGCGGAAAGCTAAGCACTTTTTTCAAAGCTCGAATTCTCCAATAATCCATAGAATGGTACTTTGAAGATAGCTGATCTTCATGTCCCCCATATTTATTTATAATAAAATCTTGAATAAATCCCACCTTTTGATCGTAGCTTAACCGGAGCCATAGATCGTAATCCTCACAAACAGGAAAAGACTCGTCAAAACACCCTCTTTGGATCAAAAGCGGAGTCGCGATTAAAATAGTCGATGGGCTCATACAACAAAAACGAGTGGCATCATTAAAAATATCGCCACCACTTTTCTGATGTTTTTTCATTGGATTAACTCGAACTCCATTGCGGATCCAGATCTCTTCTCCATGGACAACTTGAATATTAGGGTTTTGAGAAACATACTGCATTTGCAATTCAAGTTTTTGAGGTAACCATTCATCATCAGAATCCAAAAAGGCAACCCAATCTCCACTGGCAAGTTGGATACCTAAGTTACGAGCTGCACTTACCCCTTTATTTTTTGTCCTAACAATTTTTACATTTTTGTAACTTGAGTAAGATTCTAAAAGAGCCTGAGTTTCATCCGTGGAGCCATCATCCACGATGATGAGTTCATAATGGAGATAGGTTTGAGCCAACACAGACTCAACAGCTCTTCCTAAAACTTTAGCGCGATTGTATGTCGGAATAATCACTGAGACATTTATCATAATTTAATCCCTATAACTCCAACGATACTCACTCTTGGTATTACAAGAGCTCCTACCAATACTCAAACAGAATTATTAAGACTCCTTTCTCTCTCATTACAATTTGACAGCAGAAATAAATGGACTCGCAATGCCCGTCTCATCCACGGCTGACTAAAGTTCTTTGATTCAAGGGACAACGGCCTTAATTCTTCTTATACTAGAGCTGGGACTGAGAATAAAACACCACATCCAATACAAACCATGAAGTCAGCTTTTTCCCTTCAAAAGCTCCTTGTTATTTTTGCCAAATGCAGTTAATTAGGGGGTTTATATCAAATTTTGAGGGTGAATTATGTTTTTTGAAGGTTCTGAGAAAAAAATTGAAGTCATTTTTAACAATAACCTTCCTTCTTTACGTGAAAGACCTCTATCCTATTGGGAACAACTTGTAAAAGCTTCCAATGCTCAAATACTCTCTTCCGTATCAAATGATTCCATGACGGCTTTTCTATTATCTGAGAGTAGTTTATTTATTTATGATCACTATCTTGTAATGATTACCTGCGGAACCACACGTTTAGTGTCAGCTGTTGATTTTCTAATGAAAGATTTTAAACCTGAACAGATACAGGCCTTCTTTTACGAACGAAAAAATGAGTTGCTACCTCAAAATCAATCCACTGATTTTTTTAAAGATGTCCAGCAACTTCGCAAATGGTTTGGAGGAGAAGCCCTTCGCTATGGCAGGGAAGACGAGCACCATCTTTACCTTTTTGCATCTGAAAAAGATTTTACTCCAGCCAACAACGACCACACTATGGAAGTTCTCATGCACGGCATCCCTGATCACGTGGTAAAACACTTTACCAACTGTTCTGATTGTGATCGCAAAAAATTAAGGGACGAATCTGGAATTTCAGAGATAGTTCAAGGTAAGATTGATGATTTTGTCTTTGATCCAATGGGATATTCTTTAAACTCCATCAATGATAATCGTTATTTTACAATTCACATCACCCCTGAAAATAATGGGAGCTACATTAGTTTTGAGACCAATGCTTTTGACTCTCAAACACAAGTGGAATGGACTAAAAAAGTCATCCAGGTTTTTCAACCCATGAGTTTTGACTTAGTCTTATTTAACAACGAAAAAATCCAACAACCTGATTTTTCAGATTATATTTTAAAAAGGCAATTTGCTGAAAAACTGAAAACAAACTACGAAACACAATACTTTTCCTACTACCGACCTAACGATCTAGAACAAAAACCTTTTCGCTTTTAGGAGCCACAATGAACAACAATCAAGACTGGTTTGAAGAAACACATGAAAACATCGCTCTACGTTTTCGCCTGAAAGAGCGACTCTTTGATGAAAAAAGCGAATTCCAAAGAGTTGAAGTTGTGGAAACTCAAGAGCACGGGAAATTACTGGCCCACGACGGCATGATCATGGTCACTGAAAGAGATGAGTTTGTTTATCATGATATGATCACCCATGTTCCTTTGTTTACCCACCCTGCTCCAAAGAACGTCCTTGTTATTGGTGGTGGAGATGGCGGAACTGTGAGGGAAGTTCTTAAACACCCTTCTGTGGAAAAAGTCACAATGGTTGAAATAGATTCTGTTGTGGTTGAAGCGAGTAAAAAATTTATTCCCCAAACAGCCTCTGAACTCGACCACCCTAAGGTGACATTAAAAATTGCTGATGGAGTCGACTTTATGAAATCTTCAACAGAAACTTTTGATGTCATCATCGTTGATTCCTCAGAGCCTATTGGGCCAGCCACCCCACTTTTTAATATCAGTTTTTATCAGGACGTATATGCTCGCCTAGCAGACAATGGAATCGTTGTATCACAAGGAGAGTCTCCTTATTACGACATGAAAATGCAAAAAGTGTTAGTGAAAATTCTCAAAGAGGTTTTCCCAAAAGTTCATATCTACAATTATTGCAACATGAGTTATCCGAGCGGACTTTGGTCTTTTACTTATGCCTCCAAAGGACTTTGTCCATTGAAAGATTTTGATCCTCAAAGAGTCAAAAATTCTTTTCAGTATTACAATTCAGAAATTCATTGTGGCGCATTTATGATTCCTCAGTTTATGAAAGAAGAGCATGGGGACAATTTAACTCCCCTTCCTCAACCGAGCTGGACGTGAAAACTTTAACACTCAATGGTAGTACTTACTCCTGTGAGGATTTAGTTTTCGCACTTAAAGATCAAGTTTTACCCAAAAGGCTAAAAAGAATACAAGACGTTATTGATAAAAGAAGCGCTGATGTTGTCACAGTCATGGAAAATATCTACGACCGAGGAAACACCTCTGCAGTTATGAGAAGCGCTGAAGCTTTTGGTTTTTATCAATTTCATCAAATCATTGAAAATGATGACTTCAAAGAATCTAAGCGTGTCACTCAAGGGGCTGATAAATGGTTGCTTCAAAATCAATGGGATAATACGGAAACCTGTATTCTCAACCTAAAAAAACAAGGGTATCGTATTTTAGTGACACATCTTGAAGGTGGCACTCCGTTACCAGAGGTTCAATTAGACGGGCCCGTCGCTCTTTGTTTTGGCAATGAAAAGATGGGCGCGAGCCCCAAACTGACGGAACTGGCTGACCAAAAAGTTTTTATTCCAATGCAAGGTTTTGTACAAAGTTTTAATATATCGGTGGCTGCTGCCCTGGCTTTTCAATGGGCTTCTTGGAAACTCCCTCGAATCACCCCTCTCGTTGATGAGGAGCGTCAAAAGCTACTAGCCCTTTACCTTTTCCGTAGCTGCAAAAACCCGATTCTCCCCCCATCCTTAACTCAATCGTGACAAATCTCTTTCTCCGTTATAAGCCTACTTAATATTTAATCTTAAGAGTGTGAAATATCTCTTATCACTAGAGTATGGAGCATTGGGAGGGCGAGATGACCGATCAATTTGATTTATTTAACCCCACTGAAGAACACCAAATGTTGCGTGAAACAATTCAGCAATGGGTTTCTGAAGAAGTCGAACCTCAAGCTTTAGAATTTGATCGCAATGAAAAATTCAATTTAGATCTTTTCAGAAAGCTCGGTGAATTGGGTCTTCTTGGCATCACTGTCCCTGAAGAGTTTGGTGGTTCTGGTCTTGGAGCCACGGCTGCGGTCATTGCCCATGAGGAACTTTCCTATTCTGATCCTGGTTTTTGTCTCGCTTATTTAGCTCACTCCATGCTTTGCGTAAATAATATGGCCGCACATGCTTCTAAAGAACAAAAAGAAAAGTACTTACCGAAACTATGCAGCGGTGAATGGGTCGGAGCCATGGCCATGAGTGAGGCCAACTACGGGACCGATGCTCTTGGTATGGAGACCACAGCTAAAAAAGAAAAAGACCACTACATTCTGAATGGTACAAAAATGTGGATCACTAATGGTTGTGTGGATGACAGCAATACTCCTGGAGATGTTATTTGGGTCTATGCCAAAACAGGCGAGAAAGAGGGACGCGCTCAAATTTCCACTTTTATTGTAGAAAAAGACTTTGAAGGCTTTTCCGTTGGTCAGAAAATTATGGATAAACTGGGGATGAGAGGATCTAACACCGCAGAACTAGTGTTCGATAATTGCAAAGTTCCTTTAGAAAACCTCGTAGGCGCCGAGGGAGAATCCACCATCCACATGATGAAAAACTTAGAAATAGAACGTGTCACCCTTGCCGCTATGGCTCTTGGTATTGCTAAGCGCTGCCTTGATGTTATGAATAAGTATGGTAACGAAAGACAATCCTTTGGGGCTCCCATCAACCGCTATGGCCAAATCCAAAAAATGATCGCCGAGAGTTATGCTCAATTTCAAGCCTCACGTTGCTATGTTTACAACACAGCTCGTATGATGAAAACCGATGGTACCGGTAACCGCATGGATTCGGACGGAGTAAAATTAGTTGCCACTCCCATGGCAAAACAAGTGGCTGATAATGCGATTCAAGTTTTAGGTGGTTATGGCTATGTTGGAGAGTATGTGGTGGAAAGACTATGGCGAGATGCCAAACTTCTCGAAATTGGTGGCGGCACCCTAGAGGCCCATCAGAAAAACATCACCAATGATTTAAGAAAACAACTTTAGTCTTCTATTTCTACAAAAAGTGAAGACTCGACTTGGCTTCACTTTACATTCCGATATTCACTTTAAATATCAAGCCCTTAAACTTTTCATTTTAACTCTAATTTTAAGAACCTAAGTGAGTTGAATCAGCCCCCTATTGAACTTTCTTCACCCTCAAGAAACTTTTATAATCGGGCTATCTATTTGATTAGATATCTTGATAAATGATCATTATGAAAACTAATCAAATAATCATAAGTTTAACGGTCCTTTTATTCTCATACTCATCTCTTGCCTTGGAAGACTATGTTTCTCCGCAGCTCTTTTTCACTGAAGCATTAACTGATTACAACTCCAATATTGTTGAAAGCTCTGTTGAGATCAGTCATGATTTAAGTACAATAAGTCAGTTAAGAAAAGATAATTTTCAAGCTAAGTCCACTCAGCACAACACTTTGGAAGCGCAATTTGAAACCTACAAAGTGAGCTTTACCACCAGAGGGCACCTTGTGGTTTGCCTCGGAGCCATATTTCCCATAGATCATCAACTTATGACAACAGAGCCTGGACAGGAGCTCCAAGAGCGCTCAGGACTTGTCTACTTAAGTGAATGTGAAGTCTCTCAAGGACAGACACGAGAAAGCTTCCCTCCTAACTTTGAAATTCGTTATGCCGTGGCTTTCCCAAAAGTAGAAAGTCTTCCTATTACGGCAGGATCCAGTCTTGTAAAGTATCAACTTTTAAAAAGTGTTACTTCAGACAATAAGCTCACTCAATGTGTAAGCGCTGATAGCAATTCTTTTGGAGCCCCACGCAACTCCTTTTCTGTCTATAATATGGATAATCACTTTGCTGTCGGCATCCAGATTGGCTCCTCTTCGACCGATGCGGAAGTGACTGATATTCCTGTTAGCGTGGGAGAAATAGATCTCGGGTCTCTTCCCTGGTTACAAGATAATATTAATTTTATAATGGGACTAGGCCCTGAAGGTTCTTCCGCCTTTAATCTTATATTTAACAAAAAAGATTGCCAGGTGATCGGACCCAAAAAAGCTATGACAACAATGGCTTGCCGCGCTGATATTTTAGACCCTAACGAACAAGTGAAAAAGATTGAAAAAGTTCAGTTGATCTTTCAATCCAAAGGTATCTCAAAAGTGGCTATCGACCCAAATTCAGAGTCCGGCTTTAAGATGGATCAAACTATGGAGTTCGATGTTGATATTGAGTTCACTGTGGACGAACCCAACAAATATCATTCAATCTTTCCGAAAACGATTTACCGAACTTCACTTAAGTATCAAGCCAATGAGATTAAAGGCCAAGAGTGCCAGTTTGCAGCGGAATTTCCAGATACCACTCAACAGGAAACTCCAGCCGCTCTAGGAACACCAGCTCGTTTTGAATTCTAGCAGTCAACGGCTATATAAGAGACAATAAAAAAGGGGTTTTAAAACCCCTTTTTTTATTAACGACGATTTACAAATATAAAATTCGTTCTCAATTCAAGTACTTAAACTCTAAAGGAAATCCCGCAAGCACAGGTTTTCTTAGCGTTCGGATTGTTAAATACAAAACCTTGTCCATTGAGACCCCCTTCATAATCGAGAGTCATTCCAATTAAGTGAAGATAACTTGTGGTATCCACAACCAACTTTTGCCCTTCACTCTCAAAGACCTTATCACCGTCTTTAACATCTGTTGTGAAGTCCATTTTATAAGACATCCCAGAGCACCCCCCTTTTTCTACATAAACACGCAGTAAGGCCTCATTAGGTTGCTCTTCGTCTTCTTTTAATCTTCTCACTTGCTTAATGGCTTTTTCCGTTATTTGAATCATGGGTCAATTATATCTTATTTAATTCAAGAAAGGAAGCTTTTGGCCTCTTCTATCGCGGTGATTACCCTTTCTGTGACGTATTTCATCTGTTCACTTGTGGTTCCATGTCCCATACCAAAACGAATGGTTCTCTTGGCTTCTTCATCCGTTAAACCAATGGCTTTTAAAACATGACTAGTGGAAGTGTTTCCAGAAGTGCAGGCGGAGCTCGAACTAAAACCGACTTTTGGTAATTTTAACAATAACTTATCAATAGTAATATTTTTAAATGTGAGACTCATATTGTTGGGCAGTCGATATTCTGGATGACCATTGAGTGTCACCTCACCAGTGTCGAGAAGCTGTTTTAACACCTCTTCACGCAGTTCTCGTAATCGTTGAGATTCCGTCTCCAGGTTGTGCTTAGCCCAATCACATGCCACACCTAAACCAACAACGGAAGGAATATCAACGGTACCAGCTCGCATCCCTCTTTGCTGTCCTCCTCCACAGAAAAGGGGAGATAAGCTTTCTTTATCTCGAATTATTAATGCTCCAACACCCTTCGGAGCATAGAGCTTGTGACCGGAAAAACTAAGAAAATCAATTTCTAGAGCCTCAAAATCAATCCCCACCTTCCCCACACATTGAGCCGCATCAGCATGCACCCAGAGATGAGGATAATCTTTTTTTAGAGCACAAATTTCTTCCATCGGATTGAGGGTTCCAATTTCATTGTTTCCATAAATGAATGTAAAAAGTGTTGGGACCTCTTCTTTCAACTCTTCTTTTAAAACATGAAGGTCGACGACTCCATATTGATCCACCTTGAGCCGCTTAACCTGTGCCCCTAATTCTTCAGCCCAATCGCAGGCTCCATAAGTTGCCTTATGTTCCGTACTCGTGGTTAGAATTTTTCCATTCTTATTTTTTTTAGTCCACCCAATGATAGCCCAATGAAGAGACTCAGTAGCGCCACTTGTAAAATAAACTTGTGAAGGCTTTGACGAAATGAGATCGGCTACTTGTTTTGAGCTTTTTGAAACAGCCATTTCAGCTTTCCAACCCCACTGATGAGTGGAGTTGGCATTCCCAAAATGATTACAGAAATAAGGGCTCATGGCTTCTAAAACTTCAGGTAAAACCGGAGTGGTGGCATGGTAATCTAAATAAATTTCTTTTTGCTCATTCATATCTATTCTTTGTTGGGACTATTTTGTCTGTTAGGGTTTCTTCTTCGTCTTTTGCGATTATTTTTACTCCCCTTCCTGTCCCCTTCAGCAGAAGATGGCCCAGCACTTTGGGTTCTTTTAGAAGAAGGCTTTTTCCCCTTCTTCTTTTTAGAGGACTTTTTCTTTCCAGTATAAAAGTCCCCATAAAAAGAGTCCCTTCTATCAAGATTAGGGTCTCCCTTAAAAGATTCCACTTGCACTTTTTCGACCTTTTCTTCAACCTCTTCAGCTAATTCAACATCTGCCGCAACAACGTTGTCCATGATTCCACCAAGGATCGCACGTGATTCTTGACCGTCTTTTCGTGCCAAACGGTCATTGGGTTTTCCTGTGGCTCGCTTTTCTTTCTCAAGTTGCTCAGAAAGATCCACTGTCACATCCCCAAAACAGCGAAGCTGACAAGAGAGTCTCGACATATCGACGTAATGAGCTGTTCCGATCAAATCAATTTCTTTCTTCGATGGAGGAAGAACATGGTGCTCCCCCTCTGTAATCTGTATTCGACATTCAGCGCAGGAAGGAATTCCTTTACAAACTGATTGTATGTGTAGCCCTGAACGCTGAGCCAAGTGCAGAATCGTTTCATTAAATTCAATTTCATATTCTTCACCCATAGGCAAGAATTTGACTTTCATAATAGCCTCGTCGGGTTACAATTAGCGTGCGTGTTCCACAGCGCGAGTTTCTCGAACAACAGAAATTTTAATTTGCCCAGGAAACTTAAGTTCCTTCTCAATCTTACGAGCAATATCACGACTGAGCATAACAGACTGCTCATCAGTCACTCGTGAGCTATCTACAATCACTCGAATTTCTCTACCTGCTTGTATTGCAAAAGTTCTCTCAACACCATCAAAGCTATTGGCAACAGATTCCAAATCTTCCAATCTTTGAATATAGTTTTCCATAATAGATTTACGTGCTCCAGGTCTTGCTGAACTAATCGCATCAGCAGCCATCACCAAATAGGAGAGCATAGTTCGTGGTTTTTCATCCTCATGGTGAGCCCTTATCGCATGACAAACAGCTTCGTTTTCACCATAGCGTTTTGCAAAGTCAGCACCTATGACAGCGTGAGAACCTTCAATACTGTGATCCATCGCTTTACCAAGATCATGAAAGAGACCAGCACGACGAGCTGCTTTAACGTCAGCTCCAACTTCTGCTGCCATAAGGCCCGCTAGCATTCCAACTTCTAAAGAGTGAGAATAGTTATTTTGCGCATAAGAAGTTCTAAACTTCAAACTTCCCAATGTTTTATGAATTTCACCATGAACACCTTGGAGCCCTAACTCAAGACAAGCTTTCTCCCCTTCTGATTTAATGTACTTGAAAAGACCTTTTTTGGTTTTATCAATAACTTCCTCAATTCTTCCAGGGTGAATTCGACCATCTTCCATTAAGGTTTCCAAAGAACGTCTGGCCACTTCTCTACGAACTGGATCAAATCCAGAAATCACCACCGCCTCAGGAGTTTCATCAATAATAAGGTCCACACCACACAGTGACTCGATGGCTCTAATATTACGCCCTTCTCGCCCAATGATTTTTCCCTTTAACTCTTCATTGGGAAGTGGAATAACAGAAACCGTTTTCTCTGTCGTAAACTCTCCTGCATAACGGGAGATGGCCATACCAATGATTCTTTTGGCTTTCTGTTCGGCACGAGTTTTCGCGTCTTCCTCGATAACGAGAACACGCTTTGCAGCTTCCACTTTAGCCTCTTCTTCTAGAGATTTTTTCAACTCTTCTTTCGCTTCTTCAGGAGAAAGGTTGGCTGAAGTTTTTAACTTTTCCGTTAAATCATGGATCTTTTCTTTCGCCTCTTTTTCAAGATCAGCCATACGGCTCTCGTGGGCTTTTACGGTTTCCTCTCTTTTCTTTAGATCACTCTCAGAGCCCTGTAGCACTTCTTCTTTTTTTCGGAACTCTTTCTCTAACTGTTTTTGTCGATCCTTCAATTTATCTTCTGTTTTTTTAAGTTCCTCTTTTTGTCGACGAATGTCTTTTTCCGCGTTCTTTTTAGCTCGAACTTCAAAGTCTTTGCCTTTCTTTTCAGCTCTTTCCATGATCTTTTGAGATTCACTTTTTGCGCGGTTAACTATTTTATCAGCCTCAACTTGAGCTGATTTTTTTTGAGAGTTTTCTACCATTTTTTTATAGGCAAAAAACAAACTGGCTCCAACAACCAGTCCAATTACTAAACTTAAAATAACACTAATATCCATGTCTAACCTCACTTTGGTCCACTTCAATCCACTCCTGTGAACTGATAACAAAATCTAATTTTTGGTCATGAGACTCGCTAGGAAGCCTCTCACTTGTTAATGCTTGATCAAAGGTCACACCTAGCTTTAGACCTTTAAATGTCGATAAAAAACGATCGTAATAACCTCCACCACGACCTAAACGATTTCCAAAAAAATCAAATGCCATACCGGGAATAATACATCCAGAGATTGTTTGCGCCGAAACAAGGCACTCATTTTTGGCAACAGGTTCTTCGATACCCCAACTGCTAGACACCATTTCATCCAAGCAGGAGAGTTTATAGAATTGCATAAGAGTTTTTGATTCAACCCTTGGAAAAGCCCAATTGATATGAGTACAAGTTTTTACTAAAGAAGTTAAATCTGGCTCATCATTCAAGGGGGCAAATAAAGTCCAAATACCTGTTTGCTTTTGCAAAAAGTTTTGGAGACGGTCACATATTAAATGTGACTGTCGTCTTTTTTCATTTGAGTTTACTTGCTGAACTCGTTTTTTAAAAAAAACGCGGAGTCCATCTTTATCAATTACCACTATTATCCCTATGACCAAATACAGCTGGTCACCAACAAAAAATTCAAATTAATACGGCTGATATCTATCAGCTTGGAGCTTGTCGGAAATGGGAAATCTGCTCAAGAGCTTGAGCTTCTAAGTTATCGAGTTCAACTTTTGTTTGCTGACGTAACAAATAGAGTTCTTCGGCCAATCGCAAACATGCTAATAAAGCAGAGTTACGTAATGAGGTTTTTGCCAGCCGTTCATCCATTTGGGTTTCTACCATTTTTAAAATTTCATCCACCGTTTGCTGATCATGACTTGATTTCAAACGGAGAGGCACTCCTGCAATCTCAACTTCATATGTTTTAATATCCTGTTGCATAGGGCCTCTTTTCTACAAGTTCCTATAATTATTACTAATATTATTGCATGAGAGGGTCAAGGAATGGTCTTAAAAAGAGAGGGTCTCTCGACGTTCAGGACCCAAAAAGCTCATTTTAGGTCCTTAGACTAATGCAAAGCATTGTAGCCCAACAACAAAACTAATGCCCTGAAGCTAAGGATTCTACTTAATACCGCTTTAGTTAAGTTCGCAGTGAGGCGCGAGGAGGAAGCTGTACAGACAGTACTGCGACGACGAAGTCAACGAAACTGGGAGCTTAACTAAACGGTATTAGCAACACCACCCGCCCAATAAATGACTCTAAAGATGAATCTTCAATTGATCCTTGTCTTTTAAATAACGAAAATTTCTTTTCAAAAGAGAGCGAGACTTATTTTCTAGCTCATGCAAAGGGGCCTTGATTTCAAGTCTCTCAGCCCGAGCAATTATTTTCTCTACTCCCCAGCGCGCTTCGTACTTATAAACTCCCTCGGATTTTGAGATTTCTTGGCTGAGAGCTTCTTTTGTGCTCTTTAGATACTGGGCCAAAGAATAACTGGATAAAGATTGGGCTTTCAGCAAAAAGGTGCTCTGTAGATCATGGTCCAATCGCCTAATCACTGAATAACGCCTCTCCCCCTTTAGTTTGCGATAATACACAGATAACAGGGTTTTGTTTTTCTCGATAGGCTCAACTCGAAAGCGATTTTTAAGCCTCGGCTTTCTATGTCGAATCTCACGAATCATCCGATTCATGAGATCTAACTTCTCGCGCACCAGCGGGCTTAAGTTGTAAGAAGTGTTTTTCTTATCAGGGTCCAACCAGTAAGCAAAGGTTTCTGCAAAATCTTCATCTGGGTGGCTTTGAGCGTAGTGGTCCCCTAGATAATGTATATAGTTCTTAGAATAGGGCTTTGGCTGATAATTGTGGGGGTATTTTTCTCTGGAACTTCCAAAAAGCCTTTGCCTTTCTAGATTAGCACGCAATCCATAAGCATTGTCGATGGCGTGCCCCAGTTCATGCCTCATAAGCTTTAGGATCTCATTGTCGTTTCTTCCATCCACAAAACCCAACTGATCCTTCTGAATTTCCATTAGATCTTCATTAAATAAATAAAAAGGAAGAGCAAAACCAGGAACTCCGTCAGGGCAAAACCACTCCTCCGAGACCCAAAGATGAAAATCAAAAGCAACCCCTTTGTCACGAAGCTCTTGTCGAATCTTTTTCTTATAGTGACGAAGACGAGAATCCACATCAAACAGAGGCAGCTTGCGCAGTTCGGAGGACAGAAATATGTGATGATCTGTTTTAAGATTTCCCATTGAGCATTAACTTAAATAAATATAGATTTTTTTTCAAGTTCTGCTGAAATTCCTACACGACTGCTTACAACTCAACCGTCTAGGACCGTTAAAGAAAAAAGCTGGGGAAGCCCTCACGATTCCCCCAGCTAAACAAAAGAGAGTATTGACTAAAACGACAATTTGTATTGAGCAAATTGTTGTTGTTTCTTAAATTCTTTAAGTTCAATCAGTAGGTCACTTAAACAGTCTTTGGCTTTTTGACTGTCTAAATATTTATTCAAAAGCTCAGATCGACTCACAATACCAGCATCGAGTGCTTCGACATTTTCATTAAAAACAATGCGGTCATAGGATCGAGCTAAAGGATTTTCTCGTAAAACAAGTCTGTGTAAAGACATCACAAAGGATTGATTAGAGACATGTCGTTGTCCGTCTTTATTAACACCATAGATAGATTTAACCGTCTCTTTTAGCGTTTCATAAGTGGGCTCATGAACTAATTGGTTATACAGTTCTTGGAATTTTTTCTCTGAAATCTCATTCTTGTTAACCCATTCATTGACTTCTAATATATAACTGGTGGCATCACTTTCATATTGAGTAGTATCGAACTCGCCCATAGCAATTTTGGATACGCTTAGAAGAAGCAAAATGGTCATAATTTTTTTACTAAAATTTTTCATTGTTCCCCCAAGTTGAAATTCCCCTTAATCCTTAAGTTAACAAAAGAGATAAAGAATCTAAATCCACAAAATCACCATATATTGTCTCACTTTGAGGACAATTCTCAAAGTGGGGCCATTTACAGGACAAATCTAACCAGAATGCAAATAGAGGACTTGAATCCGAGGACTAGCAAGCCAAAAAAGAGTGTGATATAGCCCTGGCTGAACAAAGATATTCTAGTTTATTAATGTAGGGGATGTTGACAATTCATCTGCGTAATGAGGATTTAAAGCCTCAGTCATTTTGAGTTAAGCGCAGGCTGAACTTTATGATGTGTGGCCAAAGCCACATCGAATAAGGTGAGGGTGAGCACAGCTCAAAATTGCGAGGGATTAAAGCCGCAATAGCTGTATGAATTGTCAACACCCCCTAGTGAGCCCTCAAACGAACGCTCGTAAACTGAAAATTTTGAGATAAGTGGACTTAAACAGAGGTTTGTAATGTCAGAGATATTCAATAACTTAGAACTTTTAACCTATATAGGCAGCGGGATTGCCGTACTCACATTTAGTGGTCTCGGTTTTTATTTCCTTAAAAAACCCTCAACAAACAAAACAAGATCACAAGAAAGTTCTCGCAAAGACTATCGCTCATTGGAAGATGCTCTCTCAAAAACAAAAGAAGGCTTTTGGGGCAAAGTAAAAAATCAATTCACGGGCTCCACAATTTCCAAAGCGGAGCTAGACAGCCTAGAGGAAGCTCTTTACACCAGCGACCTCGGTCCCAAAACAGTGGACCACCTGATCACGAGGGTGAGCAAGGATATGAACGGTCAAGGTCTGAGTGTGGAGCAGTTACATAGCTCTTTAAAAAATGAACTTAACAGTATTTTCTCCCAAATTAAAACAGAAGACCTATCCACTCAAGCCAACAAGAAGACCACGGTCTGGATGATCGTTGGTGTTAATGGTGCGGGTAAAACTACAACCATTGGAAAACTGGCCAGTCAACAAGTCGCCAAAGGAAAGAGAGTGTTAATAGCGGCTGGAGACACCTTCCGTGCAGCCGCAGATGAACAATTAAAGGTTTGGGCGAATCGAGCGGAAGTGGAGATCTTTAGCCCTGAAGGAATTAAAGACCCAAGTGCCGTGGCATTTGATGCTGTTCAAAAGGGTGTGGCCAAAGGTTTTGATCTTGTGATTATAGATACTGCAGGCAGACTTCATACTCAAAAGAATCTGATGGAAGAGCTCAAGAAAATGAAAAGAGTGATGTCAAAAGCTCTAGAAAATACTCCCGATGAGACCATACTCGTTCTCGATGCTAACTCTGGGCAAAATGCGCTTGTTCAGACGGAACAGTTTCATTCCGCACTGAATGTGACCGGAGTCATTCTCACAAAAATGGACGGCTCCGCAAAAGGTGGAGTCGCCGTTGGCATTGCTTGCGAACATAAATTGCCAATTAAAATGATTGGGGTGGGAGAGAAAATCGAAGACCTCCGCCCCTTTGATTCAAAAGCTTTTGTTGATTCTATTCTCTAATTTCAATTTTGGGTCTGTTGACGGTTCGCCTAAGCACTAATGAAAGTAAACTTAAATATGAGTGAAAATTTTTGGGGAGAGTTTTTACATTTAGAAGATTTAAAAACTTTTACAAATTTGTTCGAGCTTGCCTATAAAACAAAAAATCATTTGGAAAAATCCATCTCTTTATCATCCCGATGATTACGAGAAACTAATGTCTGAATTTTGGAATTATAAAAATACAAAAGATCCATGTGAACATTTGAAATAGAATTAAAATTGAAACGGTCTGACAGCTCACGCTGTAGATGAAGTTTAAAGCCAATGTTTACAGGCAGGCTTTAATGACTTCTTAACCAAACCCATTGATAAAAAATTAATGATCGATGTTTTATTAAAATACAGCGATTTAGAAAGAGGAACAAAGATAAGACACCTATAGAATAGATAAAATAAAGGATATAAAATAAAGGATATGAAAAATTTCTAGAGAAGCCCAACGGGAACAAAGCCCAGTTTTGATTTTTGTCCCATTTTACAAATTGCATGTATTTTTCAAATTGGGTTAGTCTTTTGGGTTTATTCTTCTCTTTGTAGATCATTTCACCCGCCGCCA
>CAXREJ010000027.1:0-31741 GCA_964229765.1 Bdellovibrionales bacterium
AAAGCGCGTTATGAACTTTAATCTCTCTCACTCACTATTCAATCTCCAATACTTAGAGACTCACCAAAAACGACTCCTCCTGCCACTTATTTAAATTTTATTGTTACTTTGAAAGCCTTAAACAATGGCAATTCCGTGAGCGATTAACCTTCGGGGAAAATAACTTTTTATTTCCCAGGAATAGGAGCAAAACTCTTTCTCATCATCAGTAGGGGAACCAATAAAAAGAAAAACACAACAACATACATAATGGCTAAATTATCAAAAGCAAAGCTCAACCCCTTTGAATCGATTTGGCTACCAACAATTGGACCAATGGCAATCATCAACACACGTGTTCCTAACCCTAAGATGGAGTTCGCTGTGGCCCTCATATCCCCTTGAACTCTTTTATTAAGAGCATCAGCAAAAATAACAGAATTCAATCCTCGGCAAACCTGAAATAAGAAACAAAACAAAACTCCGAGCATCCCTTGCACAGATGACATACCCCAAAAACCTACAATCGGAAGAATACCTATGAGTATAAGTGTCATTGTCGTTCCCATTAGTTTTTCCACTTTATGAGCCTTTCTCCCGACGAGTCCCACTACAATATTAATTGTAAACCAAAGATAGCCGAACCAATAAATGGGAATTTCAACTGACTCCCAGTACTTTTGAAAACTCCAAACGGCTACTAAAGTCACAAAACTATAAAAGACACCATTTAAAAGAATAAGATTCAGTATTTTAGTATTGCGAAATAAGGACCTGAAAACATACTTAAAATTTTCACTGTGCTTCTTACCCTTCATCGTTATTCGCGGTGGTTCATAAAGAGTGTAGGCAACAAAAAAAGGCAAGACACCAACAAGAGCTTGAGCAAAAACAGGGGCTTCTAAATGATAAAGGACTAACCACCCACCCAACAATCCGGCAATGCTTTCCCCCGTTTGTCTAAAAAAAATATTTTTTCCAACAAGCTTAATTGGAGCTACTTTTTTGTCCAAAGCTTCTATGGAATCATACAATAAAGACAGATCCGTTCCTGAAAACAAACTAATGGCGATTCCTAAAAAAACCTCAGCGATGACCATCATCTCGAAGGTTAATGAAAAAGCCATCACAGCAAATCCAGCAGAGTGCAGTGCACAAGCCATCATTAAAGTTTTTCGCCGCCCTAATAAGTCTGAAATATAACCTGAGGGAACTTCAAGCAATAGAACCACAAAACCAAAAACGGCCTGTAATTCATAGACTTCTTTCATCTCCAGTCCACGACTTTCAAAGAAAGGTACAATCACAGGCATTATAATCATGAAGCTAAAAAAAGCATTCAACCAGAAGACTTTGTTGATATTTGCAATCAGCTTGTCTTTTTCCAACTCACCCTCATATCATTTGATCTATTTAAAATAACTACACTTCACCTAAAGCTGCAATCGAATCATATTCATAGCCCGCTTCTTCAAGAAGAAACTTAAGTTCTGGCAAGTTTTCCGAAAAACTTTGCTTTCTTTGATGATCGAGAGTTTTTGTATAGAAAATAAAGTCATGAACCATTTTGGGATTCTCAGCTCCCATAGACTGTCGTAATCGGTTCACCAAACTGTCTACACCATTCCTTAGAAAGAAGGACGTTTTACTACGCGACCTGTAAACCTTGGAAACTTTTTTGAATTCTTCTAGCCGTAACAGAGCCTCATTTTTGATGTTATCAGGCAAATGAATCACATCTAAAAAGTCAGGATGCAGACAGAATAAGAAATCAACAAGTATCTCGCGGTTTGAATTCTCCCCCACTTCTTCAGCATATTCCAACAAGTCGACAATATTGAGTATATTATACACTTGAATAACGGGACTTATTCCTAAGCTGAGTCTTTTCCCAGCTTTATCAGCCATTTTTCGGAAGTTTTGATCAATAATGGACCAGCGACTGGGAGAGCGAATATAATCGTTTACAATTCCATTACCATCTAAACTGGCATTCACACTGGTCCAATGAAAATCATTTAACTGGTCAATAAAACTATCTTTTAAGTTTGTGAAATTAATATTAAAAAATAATTCAATCTGATCAGCATAGCCAAGCTCACGGCAACGTTCAAGAAACCTATAGTTTCCTTCAATTAAAGTTGGCTCTCCACCTGTCATATAAACTTTTTTGAGATAGGGAATATTTTCCTCAACCCCTTTCCAAAAATTCTCACTTTCAAACCAAGGAGTGCATCCTCCAAAGTCTAAACCATATTTTTTCCAGAATTTTGAATATTGAAGATCACTTTTCTGATCAAGCTTTTCCCATTCTTTATAAATTTGCACACTATTATAGGGGTTGCACATTCGACATTTCAGATTACATAAATTGCCTAAACGTAAATCCAAATACATGGGAGGATCATCAACAACAAACTCTGATGCGATAGACTTCTCAACTAGTGATTCTAGCTTTTTCTTACCAACCTTACGACTCCACTCCTCATTATGCCCTTGCCGATAACTTCTCTTCCCAACCTTTTCTTGTTCATAGCAAGTTTCGCAACCTTTGACTGGTTCTCCCGCAATCATTTTCTTGCGAATATCTCTCATGTAACCAGAGTTCCACGCGTCCTTGAAAGTTTCCTTATCGAGAACCATGGGCTTACCATCTTCCCTTGGAACGAATGTATGCATTGATACACAACAAAAGTTAATCTTACCTGTAGGGGTGGTCTGCTGTTGAATCCATGGATAAATACAAAACGTCTTAGAATACTCTTTCATAAACAACTTCTTAAACACTTAAAATTGACTCACTTAAATCGGGAAAGACAGAATAAAAGTCCGTACCGCGGGTTTTATCCAAAGCCCTAAGATAATCATATAACTGAGGAACTCTCGAACTCCAATCTTCTGAATTCATTATTTCTAAAACACCTAAGTACTTATCAAAAGGTTCGTTGGGAAATTCATCACGCAGCTCTAACCATTCTTTAGTCACTTGCTTTTTATAATCAGCAGGCAATACCTTAATGTTTAAATAGTTTGGCCAATGAACAATACCTGGATGGACAAAACCTTGTATCGATGAGAAGTCATTTTGTTTTTTAAACTTTTTTTGTACAACCCATCTTAAAAAAGAAGGTAAGTGCTGAACATTAAGAGCATTAACACTGTATAACAGTCTCAACCAAATATTATCGCCAAGACTATCCATTTTTTCCATATTTTCTTCCACAATATTCCATTGCGATGGATAACGTATGTAATGTCCGATATCGGACATACCATCAATCGAAGTAAAAAATTCAACTCTCTCAAACTGCTCCCAATAAGGAATCATTTCTTCAGGGAAAACAGTCAGATTTGTATGGTAACGTAAATGTATATGATGAGCATGGCCTGACTCGGCACACTTTTTAATAAATTCCAAATGCTCCTTAATGAGCATTGGTTCTCCTCCACCAACAATAAGCTCTCTTAAGCTTGGTAAAAAATTATAGAGATTGTCCCAAAATTTTTCGTTTCTATACCATTCAAACTTTTCAGATTTAATATTATTTTTATTACGCCACTCATGCTTTAAACTTATGTTTGATAGCTCCCTCTGAAAGGCCTTGCCAGCAGATCTCCATTTAGAACTTTCTCTCGGCTGGCACATTACACACTGCAAATTACAAGTATTTCCCAAACGAAGATCTAAGGTTAAAACACCTGAATCCGTTGTTCCATCCGTGTTCACTTTCTCTATAGTTTCATTAATACATTCAGTACCTAGCTTATCTAACCATGCCTTATTCTCTATCATTCTATGGGAACGATACCCTTTTGAATCTTCTTCGATACAACGTCGACACTCTTTTATCGGATGATTTTCCAACATTTTCTTTCTGATATTTTTCAGATAAGGACCATTCCAGTGATCAGTGAGAGTTCCTGTATTTAAATTAACCCCTGAAGAACCTTCTGCAACACAACACAAGGGCATCTCCCCATCTGTCAGGGTTGCTCCATGAATAAATGGAAGCACACAAAAATTCTTTCTAGAAATTAACTCTTCGTAATTTTTCATGATAACCGCTTAGGTTGTGATCTTTTTATATTGTATACACTTGGAGAGGCTTTCCATAAAAACTGGAAACTCAAAGTTTGAATAACACGATGAAAAACTCTACGGAACGTGGGCTCCGGCTCCATAAACAAGAGTAAGTTTTCATATATATCTTCATCAAGATGATGAAGATAAAAAATCTGGGCTGTACGACTAAGTAGCATATGTCTCAATGATTTTAAGTTAAAGAACTCTGAACGTGCATTCTCATGATACAGATGAAATACTTTAACATCGAGTAGATGTAACTTAAACCCAGCTTTTACCAGACGATAACCTAAATCAGTATCTTCAAATCCATAGAATATAAAGTTCTTTTTAATCCCTCCGACCTCAAGAAAGGTCTCCTTCTTGATCGAAAAACTATGAGTACAAACATATTTCCAGTTATAAGGAGTTTGATGCCAATCTTCTATTAGATTAAATTCCTCCCAATAAGGCTCATCGGATATACAATCACTAGCTTCATTGACTTTACTGTAAATTGGCTCTCCATAACTCGATTGTTGAGAGAGGTTAATTCTACGAGCCTGTACAGCTCCCCACTCCTCTAAGGCTTTTCCAACATCTTCTAAGTACGTTGAAGGAACCATAATATCAGAATCAAGAAAACAAAGAATTTCACCGGCAGAATTTTTAACACCCAGATTACGTGCAATACCAGCACGATATTGAGAATCTCCCATCACACGTTCACGGGCTCTATGAAAATAGATATACTTAAAGTTAATTGAATTTGGAAAACTTTTAATCAGCTCAATAACCAATTCTTGAGTATTATCAGTGCCACCATCATCCACTAAAACAACTTCAAAATGATCAAGACCCACTGATTGCGAATAAAGATGTTTAAGGACCACTCGAATATGATTTTGATTATTGTAAGTAGGAATAATCACCGAAAACTTGATATTCGGCTGACTCGACTGACTCTGGTAACAGGGCATTAAAAAAGGTTCCATATCAAAATCATAGGAGACCCTTCTATCCCATAAATCAACACCTCGTGGAGGTAAAAAGTGGACTTCAGGATATTTGTTTCGTAAAACTCCCACAATCCTATGACTTTCTTTACAATTTAAAAAAGGTTCATGAATAAATAGCTGATAAGGAAAATAAAGGTGAAAAGTTTTACAAAGACTCATCAATTGAGAACTTAATAGATTTTCCCAATTCAAATTCTTGTGGACAACAATAGAAAAGTGGCAATTATAACATTTTGACAACTCAATTAATCTTGGCAGCACTTTGTAATGACAATTATCTAAAACCCATTCCACTTCAAAAGGTATTTCCAACCCCTTTAATGATTTAAAGAAAACCTCATCATAAAGAAAGCTTGTGGCAATTTGAAAAACGATTCCCAAACTAAAATCACGTGAAAGCTGATGAATATAATTGATTTTATTCATATCAAAACGATCCAAAGGAACTTTGACATGAGTGTAGTTACCCATTTTTGCTTTTATAAAAGAAGAACGTAGACCTTCACTACTTCGATCCTCACAATTATTAGTTCCAAGAGCATCAGAAAGAATTGAACTAAATAGGGTCTCACTGTAAATAGGAAGATAATAATACTTACATTTACGGCCATAATAAGAAGACACTTGTGGATCTTTTTGAATTGAAGAATGGTTAAACTCTTGCAGCATCAGCCCTCCATACAGCTTCAATAGTCTTTGAAAGTCTGTGTATTTTCTGAACACTCCAATCAGGGTGGATAAGCGTTAAATTGAAAGCTTTGTCATAAATTTTCATGTATTTAAGTATTTTTAAATAGTCTTCTTTAGATTCAGACATCTGCAAAGCCAACAAATCTCGAGTACTTTGATAAGTTTTAAAAGTTCTTTGGGAAAAACCTTCATCAACATGAAAACTCAAATAGCCTTTAGCCTGACAATAAGCTCTTTCCACAAGACTGCGTGTATTTAATCGAGTTTGGTGCAAAAGTCGAAGTGATTTCAAACACAGCATTTCATGATCTTTTTTATACAACCTATTGTGTAACTCTGACTCTGTAGCTCCAAATCGAATGGCTTCGTTAAACAATTCATTAGATTGTTTTAATAATTTACTTTTATAGCTCACATTTCCACCAACCAACCTAGAAGAGCTATAATCTCCAAAATAATCCAGGCTCTGCCAATGATTAGATATACAATTATATGCTTTATCAATGGGTGAGGCTTCTTTCTCTATATCGTAGCAGCCTCCTATAACGGTCGCGGCTGGGTAAAGTTTGTGAGCCTTTAGAACACGACACAAAAAGTCATGGCTCTCCAAGAGACAATCATCATCTATAAACTGAAGAACATGTCCTTTAGATATTTTTATTCCAAGATTTCTCGCTCGATTGACATTGAGAGCTCCGACAAATCGATAAACTAACTGAAGGTTTTCAAAGCGACTCTGAAATGCTTTAGTTTTATAAAAAGGTTCTTCAAAGTTAGAGACCACGACAACTTCAAACTGTTCGGTGGATAGACTTTGCTGATCAAGAGAGTTCAGCAAATTGAGCAAGTCCTCAGTACGATTATGAGTGGGAATGATGACCGAAAGCTCCAACATTATCACTTACCTTGTAAGGTCTTTGGATAAGAGTGAAGTCCCAAAACTCGTTTTTCATACTGATAATTTAAAAAGTAGTAAACTTTTCTTAAAGGATAAGAATACTTAAAAAATAATTGATAAGACTTTTTATAAAAGTGAGTATCAATAAAAAACAGCCAACCATCAATAAACGATACCGTTGAAAAGATACTACCATCGTTAAATCCTTGATAGAGGAGACGCCAAGGTTCGCTCAAATTTATTTTCAATGTTTTATAAAATGACAATTTTTCATTTTTAACAACACTTATAGCTTTATCACTCAACGGCAAAAATTTTTCTATAACAGCAATATTTTTACGAGCGAAAACTTCAAAATTGATTTGATGTTTCAAGTCCTTATTACAATGTCTGCGAAGCTTACTCATTGAACTTTCTAATTGATGGCTATTATTCAATCGAAGGGACAAATCCAACCAAGCGTATTTATTCAAAGTAAAAGCAGGATCAAAACCTCCAACAAAATTAAAATCCGTTTTTTTAACAAGTGAGCCTTCTTGAATGGCTACTTGAGTTTCATTTCCAGAAACTTGGCCCAATATTGCTTTTATCTCGTCCATAGCAAATAAATCAGCAAAGAGCAACAGATCGCCGTCAGATTGTGTTGAAAGGAAGTTATTCAAATAAGAAAAGGATACCGAATGATTGAGATCTATCGGATGAACCCAATACCGAGTTGTTAATACATTTTTAATCTTAGAAACGACTTGTGTTTTTTGACCCGCTACTCTTGCCAATAAAACTTCAACTCGCTGATCACATTTTTCAAACAATTTTAGTTCATTCATCTGGTTAATAAGATGTACATTTTGCGAAATAATAGAAATTTTAGGCCTGTTGTTAGTTAATTTTCGAGGACTTGAAATAGAAGATATGTTAGCCTGTAAACCTTGCCCCATAAAACCAAGATGATAAGTATAGGACTTTTTAAACTTTGATTGGAAATCTTTTTCCATTTTATCTAAAAGACCTGGAATCTCCTGAGCTGCAAAAAAAGAATCTTCAGAGTAGGTTGAGATGGGGAAGTCCACATAAAGATTTTTTCGCATAAAAGACGGTATGGATCGAAACGTACCTCGGTAATCCCAATCTTTTCTCACAATAAGTACAAACTTGATCTGCGAAAGATAGCTTTCATAGGCCATAATATCATGTAGAAAATTGGGAGTAAGTTCTTTATAAATTAAGATCGTAAAGCTTGTACCGGCGATCAGATCTTCTTCTCTCCTTTGCCAAGAACTCCACTCTTCCACAGTAACCACGTGTTCTCGCGCAAGACTCTGCTTTGCGAGATCCTGAATAATTTGTTGCGTGAATGGATTATCACTTCTAAGACGGTCCAATAGGACTTTTTTTACACCAAAGGATGTCAAAGTTTTATAGTACCAATCAAGGTTGATGCTATGATTTATTTGCCACTGCTGGCACGCATCCGTTAACGGAAAAACAAAATGATTTTGTTCAAACTCAGTTTGCAAGGACATTCCCCTCATTAAGGCCTACAAAATGCAAGATAATAGAGATTTACGCAAGTCTCCTGAGACCTAAGAAGATTCAGAAGGGCTTTTAAAACAGACTAGTTGCTGCGGCGCCCAATTTGGCTCTGATGCCGGCTTATAATGCCTGGAGAACCTTAAAAAAACGACTTAACCCAAAAGCCACACCACTTCCAGGTGGCATACCCTCCTGTAAGTGACTAAAAAAATCCTCATCCAGAGGTGAGACCTTAACCTCTTTATGCTTACGTTTATCATTTTCCCTCTGGAATCGCTTCCTATTCTCTACGGGATCGTTAAGCTCACAATAGGCATTTCCCAGTTCAACACCCTTCCAATAAACTTCAAATCGCTCCGCCCAACCTTCTTCATTGATTCGAGCCAATGAAGCTTGCGATGGAGGAAAAGAATTTAAGATCGTTATCTTACCTTGCCCCAATAAAGGCTCAATCTTATCTATGTAAATTCTAAAAAAGAGGTCATTCCAATCATCATTTTGATCAACTTCTATAACCAAATCTTTGCACCACAAAAGAAGCTCTTCTTTAGAAGTTTGAGGAGTCAGTTTTTTGCCAATGAAATTTACAAAAGCCTCTGAGACTGAAATAAACTCCCTAACTTGCGGAGCTCCGATCATTTCATCCATAAAGTCACAGACTTCAGTAGAAAGTTGATTCAGACTTAAATAACTACGATACCATTCTAACATTGTAAATTCCACTTCATGATGAGGACTCGGGAGATCATCTCTAAAGCAAGATTTAATCTCATAAATTTGTTCCCATCCTTGGCACAAAGCTTTCTTCAAATGAATCTCCGGGCTCGTCGGCAAATACCATTTTCGGCCCGTATGACTGCCTTTGACTTCTAAATAATCGATATGGTGATCCACACCCGGTGACTCAACTAAAAAAGGAGTATTAACTAAGATAATTTCTCTCTTCTCAAAAAAAGAATGGGCTCGTTTAAGAAAACCCTGCCACAGACTTTTTTTATCATCTTTCAGCCAGCCACCTTGAGATAAATTAGGCGCTAACAAGTAAAGGCCAAAAGATTCCTCCATCCAAGCAACCACATCACCTTCTTTTAATAGATCAAATGGGATGGAGGCCCCTAAAGTGGAATGTTTTATTTTTTCAACCTTATCCCGAGACACCTCAACGGACTGCAATTGATTCAGTAGAGTAAACTTATTTTGGTTAAGTCTGGTGACTCGACCACATACAACATCAACTTCCGAGCTGACAAAAGGGTAGGACTCCCAGTGAAATGTTAAGAAATCTTCACGATTCATGAGACCTGACTACCGAAACAACAGAAAATTCGCAAAGGATTTCGACAATCCAAGTTTTTAACTCAACAAACTGAACAAGATAAGTTAAGTTAAGCCCGTCTGATTCAAAAGGGAGACGTATGATTTCATTAGAGCAAATTAAAAAGGAACTAAACCGACTTTTTCAACCTGACTTTTTACAAAAGGAGTTGAACCGCCTAAAAAAAGAGCTTAGCGAAATGGAGCCCTATAAAAAAATCCAAGAGCCTACCCAAAAACACCTCAATCAATTAGAGCAACAATACAAAGACATTCAAAAAAAGATTCTTGAAAAACAAAAGCACTTGGATAAGGAATTCAACTCGGCCCTTTCAAGCTTAAAGAAGAGACGCAATGAAGCTGAAAAACACATCAAAGATTTGCAAAAAATGGCTTTAGAGCAAAAGAATTCCATTGAAAAAGCCGTCAGAAAGCAAATGAAAGCCTTTGGCTTAACAACGACAGCTCAAAATAAGACAAAGAAAAAGAAAAAGAAAACCACAAAGAAAAAAGCGACCACGAGCAAGAAAACAACTTCAACGAAAAAAACCACAAAAAAGAAAGCCGCTACTAAGAAAACAAAAACAAGCAAAAAGAAGACAAATTAAGTCTTCCATGCTAGACAAGCCTCTTACTTATTAAGTAGGAGGCTCTCTTGGATATTTTTTCCCGCCGACACATTGGCCCTCAAAAAGAGGACCAAGTTAAAATGTTGAAATTATTAAACTTAAATAGTTTCGATGAACTCTTATCCGAAACTATTCCTGACAATATCCGCCAACAAAAAGCCCTGGATTTGCCAGCCCCTCTCACCGAAGCCGAAGTCCTTGAAAAAGCCAAAGCTTTTGCTAAAGAGAATCGAGTTCTCAAATCATTTATAGGAATGGGTTACTACGGAACTCATACGCCCAGTGTTATTCAACGATGTATCCTGGAGAACCCCGGTTGGTACACTGCTTACACACCTTATCAGCCAGAGATTTCCCAAGGTCGACTAGAAGCCCTCATTAATTTTCAAACCATGGTTCAAGACCTAACGGGCATGGAGATCGCTAACGCCTCTTTACTCGACGAGGGCACAGCTATTGCCGAAGCCGTTGCTATGAGCAACCAAATTCAGAGAAAAAAGAAAAACCGCGTGTTTGTTCTTGAACCCATCTTTTCTCAAAGTTTAGCTGTTTTAAAAACTCGTTGTGAGCCCATGGAACTTAAAGTCATAACAGGAACAAAGCTGCCAGCAGACCTGGACGAGTACCTGAGTGTTGTTATCCAATACCCTAATGGCTTAGGCTCCATTGAAGGAATAGAAAAACAAATACAAGAGGTTGCTCACTCGAAAGCTCTCAGTATTGTTTCAGCTGACTTGCTAAGTCTTTGCCTTTTGAAACCTCCGGGTGAAATGGGAGCTGATATTGTAGTTGGCACAACTCAAAGGTTTGGAGTCCCTATGGGATTTGGAGGACCTCATGCAGCTTATCTCGCCACTAAAGATAGTCACAAAAGACTGATTCCTGGACGAATTGTTGGAGTTTCCAAAGATAGTAATGACCGACCGGCCTATCGCTTGGCCCTTCAAACTCGGGAGCAGCATATTCGACGTGAAAAAGCGACGAGTAATATTTGTACTGCTCAAGTTCTACTTGCCGTTATGGCTGGGATGTATGGATCCTATCATGGTCCCAAAGGTTTGAAAAATATAGCTCAAACGGTTCACTCTAAAGCTTGTCAACTTGCAAAAGGACTCTCTCAACTTGGACATGAAATTGTTAGCCCTGAGTTCTTCGACACTCTATTTATTAAGTGGAAGGATTCTGACAAAAATAGCCTGAAAGAAGCTGCTGAAAAACTAAACTTCAACCTTAACTATTACGAAAAAGATCTTGTTGGGATCGCAATTGACGAGACAACCACAAACAGCGACCTTCTCAGCTTATTCAAACTTTTTTCTAAAGATCAAAGCACGACTGTTCAACCTGATCCTCATTCCGAGATGCTTCCCTCTACAGCTTTCAGAACAACTGACTTTATGACACATCCCGTGTTTAATCGCTACCACTCTGAAACTGAGTTAATGAGATATATTAAAAGCCTAGAGAAAAAAGATTTAACTCTTGCCGATGCCATGATTCCACTGGGTTCATGTACCATGAAGCTTAATGCAGCAACAGAACTGATGCCAATCACATGGCCCGAATTTGCAAACCTTCATCCCTTTGTGCCGATGGAACAAGCTCAAGGAAGCATTGGCATGATTCGAGAACTCCAAGGATTTTTACGAGAAATTACCGGTTTTGCTGATATCTCTTTACAACCCAATGCGGGCTCTCAAGGAGAGTACGCAGGACTTCTTGCTATTCGTAAATACCATGAAGCCAATGGTAACAAAGAACGTAATATCTGCTTAATTCCCAGCTCCGCCCATGGAACCAACCCCGCGAGTGCCGTCATGGCTGGGATGAAAGTGGTCATCGTTCGATGTGACGACCAAGGAAATGTTGATCTCGCTGATTTGTTAGATCAATGTAAAGCCCATAAAAATACACTATCGACACTAATGATTACTTACCCATCAACTCACGGTGTTTTTGAGTCCGAAATAAAAAAGATTTGTGAAATCGTTCACGATCATGGCGGGCAAGTTTATATGGATGGAGCTAACCTCAATGCAATGGTTGGTTTGTGTCAGCCTGGGCAATTTGGCCCCGATGTTTGCCACCTCAACCTTCATAAAACATTTTGTATCCCTCATGGTGGCGGTGGTCCTGGAGTTGGACCAACGGGTGTTGCTGAGCATTTAAAAGATTTTATGCCGACTCACAATATAGTGAGCGAAGCCGGACCACAATCTGGAACCCAAAATATCAGTGCTGCTCCCTGGGGAAGCGCACTCATTTTGCCCATTCCTTGGGCTTTTATATCCATGATGGGTAATGAAGGCTTAAAGGCAGCCACTGAAGTTGCAATCCTTAATGCAAACTACATTGCTCATCGCCTTAAAGACCATTTTCCAATTCTCTTTACAGGTAGCATGGGACGTGTTGCCCACGAATGCATTATTGACTTACGCCCCATCAAAGAAAGCACTGGAATTACTGTTGATGATGTAGCTAAACGTCTAATGGACTACGGGTTTCACGCTCCGACAATGTCGTGGCCTGTGGTAAGCACCATGATGATCGAGCCCACAGAAAGCGAAAGCCTGGAAGAAATTGATCGCTTTTGTGATGCAATGATTGAAATTCGCAAAGAGATCTCCAAAGTGGAGAAGGGGGAGTGGACGCAAGAGGACAATCCGCTTCGCATGGCGCCTCATACGGTTGATGACCTTATTAACGATTGGACAAGAAGTTATTCTAAAGAAACAGCCTGTTTTCCTGTTAGTAACTTGAAAGATCGTAAGTTTTGGGCCAGCGTTAATCGTATTGATCATGTTTACGGTGACAAAAATCTTTTTTGCTCATGCATTCCACTGAGCGAATACAATGAAACCACCTAATCGAACTGTTAATTCACAAGGCAAATATTCCCTAAAGCAAATGAGGAGCCAGGTATAAAAGCCACCTGGTTCCTATCACCTGAGTTCTCAGGGTCAAAATACAGTTTATTCTGGTTATCAATATGAAAAGGTGTTTGGCTTGGGTAGTGCAAAGCTTCACCATATAGTTCAGCTAATGTATTGAGCGTTTTTTCATTTTCTACACCTAAAAGCTCACTGAACATTCTATTGGAAATAATTGTTTCTTGATCAGGATTCTGAATCACATCTTCTCTTGTCGAAAGAGTCGCCTGGCTGCCATTGTATTGCTGAGCAATAGACTCTCCACCACTTAAAATATCCCAATTGAAATCCACCACTCCATCTGAATTTATATCAATTCCCTCTTCTACATTTTTCGCAATAATGTCTCCAACACGGTACACCTCTGTTAAAGAACTTTGATTACTATAAGGAGCATAGGATAAACCGTCGGCACTTAAAGCTCCCACACTCAATCCCCCAACAAGTGTCGCCACATTTATTTTTAAGGAGTAATCATTGCCAGCGGGAATTATAAACTCAACACCTAAATCTTCGATTAAATATTTAATTTCTTTTAAAACCCAGAATAATTTTGAAGAACGGTCAAGCTTATCCAATATACTACTCTTTATAACTGGCAACTGACTATTTACATTTGCAAAATTAAGACTATCTTGAGTGTTTAAGTTTAACTGTAAAAGCCATTCTAAAGTCACCGAAAAAGAAATAGCCATTACAATTGCTTTTGGTTTTACCATTTGCTGAGATTCAATTAAATAACGAATATCGGCAAGGGCTCCATGAATATAATGTCCCGTAAAGTAAGGAATTCCATAAGTCAGAGTTATTACGTTATTATTTTGGAATATTTTTTTGATTAAATCTCCATGATGGATATCACCATCACCATCACCATCCATATCCAATAAACCCAGTTCTTCATTTTCTGTGACTCGCCCCCAATCAGGAGTTATCTGTGAAAACACATCGATGATAAGTATATCACCAGGAGTCCGACAAACCTGATTGATTCTATTTTGATATTCACTTCCCATTGCAACAAAGCTTAAAAAAATAAGTGAAAAAAACAGAGTCGCTCTCATCCCCATTTACAGTCCCCTTTTTAGATATATTATACCTCAATAACCAATCAAGAAGACTTGATGTTAAAAAGGTATTCGTCCCAACAAAAATGATTATGAGATATATTCATTGATTCAAGAAGGCAGAGTTTGAAAATGAAATTTTTTACAACTCTATTAGAAAAAAACGCTCTATTTTGACCAATAAATACATGATAACAGAGAGTTATAAAAATAAATTTATAGCTACCATAAGAGTCTGCTTTAGCTCACGACACTAAGAGCACAACAAGTAAATGACTATCTCCACCAGTCATCAAAACCAATAACTAAATGTGATTGCATATTTATACGTCGAAGTCGTTCAAAGTTTTATGCAGCAATTACAAACCCAATATTATTTCACTAAAAACTTTAAACAATCTGAAGACTTCAGTTCTTCTTTTTTAATCAACTTATCATCTATAACAATACCGGAAAGCAGATGAGCAGGCGTTACATCAAAGGCCGGATTATAGACAGAGGCCTTTTCCGGCGCCCAACGTATATCACCAAATGTACCAAAAACACCTCGTCCCTCAGACTCTTTTCTCATTTCCACAGGAATATCCTCACCACTGGAGCATTCAGGGTCTATGGTGGTAACAGGAGCCACAGTGTAAAACGGTACATTATGATAATGGCATAAGACGGCAAGATTATAGGTTCCAATCTTATTAGCAAAATCACCATTTGTGGCAATACGATCGGCTCCGAGAAATACCTTAGATATCTTACCTTGAGCCATAAGACTTCCACTCATATTGTCACAGATTAAAGTGTAAGGAACTCCAGCTTTTTCCAACTCCCAAGTAGTCAGTCTCCCACCTTGCAACAAAGGCCTCGTTTCATCAACATAGACATGAATCTTTTTACCTAATCGGTGGGCTTCCGTAATAACTCCGAGAGCGGTCCCCACACCGACAGTGGCTAAGCCTCCAGTATTACAATGAGTTAAAATCGCATCACCATCCTCAATCAATTCTTGTCCCGTCTGAGCCATCTTCAAACACAACTCAACATCTTCCTCAAAAAGAGCCTCAGCTTTTTCTACAATCTTTAATTTATCAAACTGAGTTTGGTCAGCTACAAGTATTAGTCGATCTATTGCATTCATAAGATTTACAGCAGTGGGTCTCGCCTCTTTAAGTTTTTTCGCCATATTTAGAAAGGAATTGGTTTCCATCCCTTCTTCAACCCAAAGAGCTAAACTCAATGCCGCCGCTACACCTATGAGAGGAGCCCCTCTTACCTTTAGATCTTTTATGATTTGAATCATATGATCGGGGTTCTCCACTGGTACCCAGACTTCACTATCGGGTAAAAGCTGTTGATCTAGAATTAACAACTGATTGTTTTCAACACGTAAAGAAAGGGCTTTTAAATCTCTCATAAAGTTTTATTTCCTATTTTTTTTCGTAATTCATACAAGGCCTGCATCTCGTCTGCAGGAAGATAAGTGAGGTCTTTAAGAGTTTTGGCTTTATAAAGAATTTCAGCAGAATGCTCTAATCTTTCCATCCCCATATAAGCCTCCAACACAGTCGTCCCCCAACAAAGTCCTCCATGGCGCGATAGAATGGAAATTTTGTGGTCAATAATAAATTCTTTCAGCACATCACCCATGTCCTGAGTTCCTGGCCTTGCATATTTGATAATCGGAATATGGCCCGCAGCCAAAACCACCTCAGACAAACAGTTATTAGGTAGTTCAATCATATCAGGAAACGCCACACTCCAAGCAATAGCCGTCGGAGGATGGGCATGAACAACCGCATTGGCCTCTTCACACTCATTATAAACTGTCAAATGCATCAGTCTTTCAGACGAAGGATTCCCATGTATAACTTTATTGTCTAAAGAAACTAAAGCCATATCTTCAGGACTACAAAAGGCTTTAGGAATACCAGAAGGAGTAATAATCATACCTTCCTTAACTCTAACACTAATATTTCCGTCTGCAGCGGCCAACATATTTCTTTTATAAAGGCGCTTACATACTTCTACTATGTCGTTACAAATCTCAGGATAGTCCTTTGCAGGTATCATAAATTGCACCCCTGAATGATGTTGTGATTTCTCATATATTCCACCACATATTGATAATTTTGCATTTTATTTCGGGTCCATTTAGGACTCACTAATTCGTCCCAACGAGAGGCCGTTGCCACAAGACGATGAACAGCAATTTGAGGTGAAAGATGACTTAAAAAGTGTCCCACATAGCTAGCGTAACTTTCAAGATCAAATGGTTGAAACTCACCCGTATTATAAAGTTTTTCTAAATCAGTATTCTTAAGCACATGAAGGTTGTGAAGTTTCACATTATGAACACCCAACTCATTACAAATAACAGCTGTCCTTTCCAAATCTTCGACTGTTTCTTCAGGCCAACCAAACATTAAATGAATACCTAAATTAACTTCTGGACAATTTTCACGAATCCTCTTAATAGCTCGAACCGACTGCTCGGCACTATGCCCTCTACGCATCCACTCCAATTGCTTATCATCGAAACTTTGCACACCCAACTCGACGGCCATAAAACTTTTTTTAGCAATTTGATTGAAGGTATCCAACAAAGCCGGAGACAAACAGTCAGGCCTTGTTCCAATAACTATTCCCACGACCCCCTCATACTCTAGAGCGACCTCAAAAGCTTCTCGAATACGCTGAACCTGAGTATAAGTGGTTGTGTAAGCTTGAAAATATACAAAAAACTTTTCTGTGTTATAGCGATCTTTGACTCTTTTTCTATGGAGCTCAATTTGGGACCTTAATGACTTCTCTTGATTCTCTGGATAAGCAAAAGAGCCCCACTCATCACAAAATATACAAGTTTTTAAGCCACTCCCATCTTTCATGTTTGGACAACGTCCCGCAATCGCTACGGGGATTTTGAAGACTTTTTCCCCAAACTTTTCCTTATAGAACTCCGAAATAGGATAAAAGGGCTTTTCATCAAGATTGTTTCTTGCAACTTCCATGGGGATGACTTAACGAATTATCTAATTATGAGCAATATAAATTCCCCCTTTTCATTTGAGATTATCCATACAGCCGATGGGAGCCCTACCCTGTCTCTTAATGGTGGAGAAAAGATGCACTCTCTCGACGGAGCTCTTGCTGAAACACTCTATATCTACTCACCCTGTATCGAAATGGCCTTTAAAGAAAAGACTCCTAAAATCCTTTCACTAGGATTAGGGCTTGGCTACAATGAAATTCTTACTTTTTCATGGGCACACAAACAAAAGATCTCACCCCAAATAGTCTCTTTTGAAGTGGTGCCAGAATTAAAACATTTTTTTTCAAACTGGCTTTCTGATAAAGAGACCACACCATTCGATTCTTGTTACAACTCCATTTTAGAACAAATAAGTTCACAGTTCTCACTCAACCCCACAAATGTTAAAAGAACCGGCCAACAGCTCTTAGAGCGAAAAAAAGTCCTTTTAGAAAGTGAAGTGATTCAAGAAAATAAAACCGGACTCCGTTTCAATTCTATTTTGTATGATGCCTTTAGCTCAAAAACTCACCCCGAAGCCTGGAGCGATGATTTTTTAAACTCTTTCTTATCAAATTATTGCGATGTGCACTGTACACTGAGTACCTATGCCGCAACAGGAGGGCTTAATAGAGCTCTTCATCAACAAGGCTTTCACATCGAAAAGAAGAAGGGTTTTGGAAAAAAAAGAGAATCCACTTTTGCACAAAGATAACGAGAATCCCTACACTTCTTTTCAATTCTCCCTTCTTAAAAATGTCCTTTTTTGACTAAAATTTAACCTACTCAACAAAGTCAAAACTAAGAAAGGCTAAGTTAAGCCATAAAAAAATTATTTAAAAAATGATCGAAATATGATTAAGATTTTGAAAATATGAGCCGTTGACGAAGTAATGTATTTAAAGACAAGCCTAACTGAAAAGCTCAAAATGATCCATGACCGTTTCAATCTCAATGATTGCATTGGATTTTCAGCCTTGATATTTGGCCTATTACTTTCAAATTCTTCTATAGAAAAGCAAAGTCATAAAAATACAAAGATCGTTAATCAACAATCTTATATGACTCCTGATAAAATTAAAATTTCTAAAGCAAGCAAAAAGGATTCTCCTCACCAGAAAAAGTCAGCGAGAAGATAGACCTTAAGCTCATAGTTTATTTCATTTTGATACAGTCAACTCTCAGAAAAAAGATCTTTGAAAACTACAGTAGATTGATTTCAATATCGCTTAGTCGAGAGGGTACGATTTGTGGATTCGCTTGCTGAGGCGAAACAACATTTTTAATTCCCTTAACAGTAACCTGAATTTTTCGATTAATAAATTTATTACGATCGTATTCGGCCGAATTAATTTCAGCGTCCCAAACTTCCTGAAAACGCCTGCGTATATCCTCAAACAACTTCATATCCTCAAAGTTAATAATCGTAAAATTGCGATGGATGCCGTCACCATCCTCTTGTCTAATAGCAAAAACATTAAATAAAATTTGAGGGCTTTGTGGAAACATCACCAAAGCTCCTGTTAGCTCAAAAGGCTCACCATGCCCATCCTCTATGGCTTCAATCACTCGGATAGGTTGTGACATCTCTGTGTTCACTTGAATATGGTTCGGACTCAAAGGAAGGAGTCTCACACTATAATTTAACTCAATTTTATCATTTCTAAATAAGTGTTCTGTTAAATGTGGCCTATCATTAAACACCGGAATGACACGATCTTCTTTTTCAACAACTAAAACCCGTCCACCATTAGCTACAATATGAACTTTAGCGATCATTTTATTTCCATTTAGTATTTCCGGAAGGACTGTTGGATCATATTCATAATTGTCTGTAGGACCTTGAAAGGATTTTACAACTGTTACATCACTTACATTAATATGTTTTAGTGGTGCTTCATTACTAAAGAATGAACCTTTCAATATAACTTGATCGTGTCTTTTTAAGTCTTGAAGTGCCTTTAAAACGTCGGGATCTTTTGAGAACATTGGCATCTGTATATTAGTAAAAAAATTGCCTGGTCTTCTCCACGTGAAAACAAAAACCATTTGATCATCAACAGAGGCATGAACCCACCCACCAAGGCCTTCTCCTTTAAGTTGATTTTCGATACACTCAAGATCAACATCTTCTCCTGGAGTCGTCGACTCACAGGCTAATGGAGATCCTTGAAGAGATTCCACATTTCCATGTCCAACAGCAAATAAAGGTAAGGTTAAAAATATAAAACCAAGAATAAACCTCATATCAATCTCCCTGTTAATATTTGAGGATCGTTTATAAGCTTCTTCCTATCATCGAAAAATCACTTTGCAAAGAAGTTCTCTAAACACAAATAAAGAGTAGCGCAGCCTAACTACTTAGAATAGCTAATCTTTATTTTATCGGCCGCTTTTTTTGCCCTTTTTCTTGCTCTCAAAACACTTGTATCTCGCGCTAAGGCAACCGCCATTCTACGATTTTTTCTCGTGCTAGGTTTCCCAAAAACTCTCACATCTGTTTTCTTCTCAACAAGTGCTGACTCTAAGCCTTTTATTTGAAACTTTTTTGAATCTTTTGCCGCCAAGACAACAGCAGAAGCGGACGGTCCCCAATATTCAATCTCAGGAATAGGTAGCCCTAAGATGGCTCGACAATGCAGATCGAACTCCGATAAATTTTGTGAAATTAAGGTTACCATTCCCGTATCATGGGGCCTTGGTGAGAGTTCACTAAAGATCACTTCATCAGCCGTTATGAAAAACTCAACACCAAAGACACCAGCTCCACCAAGACGATCTGTTACCTTCTTGGCCATTTTTTTGGCTTTTGATAACAAGTTTGGCTTTATAACAGCTGGAATCCAAGACTCTCTATAATCCCCCTCCTCTTGTCTATGACCAATAGGGGAAACAAATAAAGTGGGACCTTTTTTTTGTTTTACTGTTAACAAAGTAATTTCACTTTCGAACTTTATGAACTCTTCCACAATAACCTTCTGTTGATCACCCCTCATCCCATCACAGGCAAATGTCCAAGCTTTTTTGACCTGTTGAGCAGATTTAACGACACTTTGACCTTTACCCGAAGAAGACATGACTGGTTTTACAACACAAGGAAAGCCAATAACTTCACAAGCTTGCTGTAATTCCCCCACGCTGGTTGCGTAATTAAACCGTGCTGTACGAATTTTTAATTCTTTAGAAACCATGTCTCTGATAGCGTCACGATTCATTGTTAAGTGTGTCGCCTCCGCTGTTGGCACAACAAAGATTCCCTGTTGCTCAAACTTCTTTAACATCTCTGTGCGAATGGACTCCACTTCAGGCACGATGATATCGGGCTTATGTTTTTTCACAATTTTCTGAAGCTCGTTCCCATCGAGCATACTTATAACTTCAAAATCATCAGCCACTTGCATTGCCGGAGCCCCAGGATACTTGTCAACAGCAATAACCTTTTGCCCCAGTCTCTTTGCCGAAATAGTAAACTCTTTACCAAGCTCTCCTGAACCTAGGAGTAAAATTGTTTTCATCCCACTCTCCTTATCACTTTAAATGAGGCAATCATAAACGTTTATAAGAAGAGGATCAATCAACCAAATCAATGATTCATCTTAAAAAAGTGGTCCTTAATTATCTCAAAATACAAATATGGAAACTTTTAGAACAATATGGAAACACTGTGCACTCAAAGCATTAAGAATCATATTGAGTGACGACCTCCCATTATTTTGAGGTCGCCCAAGGATAAAAATTATTTTTAGTAGAAAATGGACAGGAAACGTGCGCTTGCAGGTTGGATTTTTGTTAGTCGGCTGAACTCATCAGAACAACTTTGACTAATAATCCCCTCAAGCATTGCGTATCCCGTTGGTAAGATATCATTATAATCAAAAAGTTCATCGGCTGTCACAAGAAGTGAGTTTGAAGCCTTTCGACGAATACTCGAAGCAAAAAGTCCTGTGCTCTTACATGCTAAGACTCCAATCACAGGAGCCGACTGAGAACCAAGGACTCCGAGCATGGATCGAATACCTTCACGCTGCTGACGATAATACCCATAATTGACAGCACCATTATTGTAGAGAACGGGCGGCTTGAAATCGGGACCTCCACCACTACGAGCATGCCCCATATAAATAACAGCATCATAGCTTTTTAAAGCTCCCAAAAATTGACCTTTAACATGCTGAGAAGCATTTTGCTGTCTTGAACTATACTGTCCTTTGTTTGCTTGATCCGAAGAAGTAACTGATGAAGACTCTAAAATAATATTCACTTGAATTCGAGTATTCGACCACCTGTCTCTTATGGTCTTTCTTAAAGTATTACCATTGCCACGAAACCCACAGGCCATGGATCTATCACCTGAAGGACATCTTGCACGCAATTTATTAACAAGAGCTTTTTTTGCATCGCCATCTAAAACATCTCCATTACCATAGAGGGATGTTCCTGAATCAGAAAAGTCTTGTCCCCCTGAGACATCCATATATCCAAAAGCAACTAGAATATTGAGAACCCCATCTTCTCTCATTTTCAGAACTTGTTGATTGCATGTATTGGGAGTGCTCTGAGGAATAAGGTTTCTGTTTATAATTTCAGATTGTGTACGACTTAACATTCGGCCATAAATGGCCTCCAACCCCGGTATGCTTGCAAGCACAATGGTCGAACTGAAATACAAAGATATAAATAATAAGATTAGTCTCATATAGCCCCCTTAAAGTGTTTAAAAATTGCCACTGTCTTATCAAACTAGCAACTTCTAGCAAAATAACTGAAGAAAATACTGCGGGTGCTATTGAAGAAATTTCTCATCCTTTTTCCACTCATTAAAACCTAAGCACAAAATACACTCAACTAAGAAAGGGATTTGGACCACTCTGTTCCAATGATCTCCGTCTCAAATATTTTTAGTTGTGCTTATGTTTTCTAAGAAGCCCTTTCAGGAGACGCCTCACTCTCATGTTTCTTTGATTCCATACCCTCATGGAGCTGTTTTCCAGAAGTCCCAATAAACAAGTCGATTTAAGATATTCAAATGGTATGGAGGAGCATCAAATTCAATTTAATGCAGCGAGTCTATTGCAAGTAATTAATATTTCTTGGTTTTCATAGTTTTATGTATTTATACGCGCTAATATATATTATTTGACGTAAAGTATGCATACTTGTATATACTATTTCTGTAAACAACACAGCTAAAAGGAGCTAATTATGTTTTTCCCCCTTCATATCACCCTGTTAAGTATAGGCGTACTTTTCCTGGTCCTACAAAATTTTGTTTGGAACATGAGCCTGTTAACGATTGGTATCGGTGCCTGTTTACTCGCTTTATTATCCGTTTTTATAGATCCTAGCTTGATCATGTTCTTTTAAGAATTGATTGAACTCAATTCGACTTTTTTAATATGGAGTGGAAGCTCATTCATAATAATTACGATTCAGAAAACTCTGAATTAGTTAATTTAAAAACTCAACACCCACTCAATTAAAAAAAGATAAAAGCTTTTTCATGGTATTTAGCTTATTGTCATTATAGGGAGGATATCTCACTGGAAGGTCCAGTTTCACAGATTTATCAACAACTGACTTTTTGTGAGAAAACAGATCAAACCCAGCTTCCCCGTGATAAGCTCCCATCCCACTCTGTCCCACACCCCCAAATGGTAACTTAGGATCTGAAAGGTGAACTAAAGTATCATTGATGCAACCACCGCCGAAGGAAAGTCGACCCATAAAAAGTTTTTTTACTGAAGAATTTTGAGTAAACAAATAAAAAGCCAGTGGTTTCGGTTGAGACTGTAAGGTTTTTAAAAGAGATAAATTATCAGAGTAAGTAAAAATAGGAAGTATGGGGCCAAATATCTCTTCTTTCATTATAGAATTTTCCCAATTAAGCTCCTCAAGGAGTGTTGGCATTATGTAAAGAGTTTTCAAATCACTCTCTCCACCAAAAATAATCCGTCCTTCTTTTAAAAAACCCACTAAACGATCAAAATGTTTGCGACTTACAATTCTTCCATAATCATTTGATTGAGCAATATTGTCTCCATAAAAAGATTTAATTTCTTTAATCAGACATTCAATTAATTCATCATATTTGCTCTTATGAACATATAAGAAATCAGGTGCAACACAAGTTTGCCCAGCATTAGTAAACTTACCCCAAATAATTCGTCTCGCCGCCACTGGCACATCAGCCTCTTCATCGACGACACAAGGACTTTTTCCACCCAACTCCAAACAAACAGGCGTAAGGTTCTCACTAGCTGCTCTCATCACAAGCTTCCCCACTTTAGGACTGCCTGTAAAAAAAATAAAATCAAAAGGCAAATGTGTTAACTCTTGAGCAATATCAACGCCCCCAGCAATCACTTTCAAAATATTTTCGTCAAAGACTGAGTTAAAAGTTTGAACAAGTAAGTTTTCAACAGTTGGAGTTAACTCTGAAGGTTTAATTACAACACTGTTTCCCGCTGCAATGGCCGCTATTGCAGGAGCAATAGCCAAATGAAATGGATAATTCCAAGGAGCAATTACAAGAACCGAGCCTAGAGGTTCTTTTAAAATTTTAGATCGAGAAGGAAAAAGATAAAAGGGAGACAGCCAACTTGAACTTCCCATCCAGCGCTTAACATTTTTAACGGCATGGTCTATCTCTTTGATCGTACTCGAAATTTCAGTTAAATAAGATTCTGCCTTTGATTTCCCCAAGTCTTTGTTCAAAGCTTGTAGTATCAACTCTTGATTACTTATGATTGTATCTTTTAACTTCAACAACTGGTCTAGTCTAAAAGATCTATCTTCAGTCTTTCCTGAAACAACAAACTTTTTCTGCAATTCCACTAGATTTGATAAATTCATAAATCATATTAAATCAAAAAAAATCAAATTAATCAGTATTAAATTATAGGGAACCTTTCAACTTTAATAAATCTATTCACTTATAGGTTTAGAACTGTAATAATATTTTCGTAACAACAAAGGATTTTGATTGCGCTTTAATCGAATTGTTTTAAATTTATTTTCTTCGATATCACGAAGCTTTTTAGGGCTGATGATTGGACTTGTTGCCACTCCTTTTATATTACAACATTTGGGTGAAGAAAAGTATGGAGCTTTTATTGTTTTAATGGACTGGCTCAGTCAGCTAGGACTGTTAGAGTTTGGACTTTATGCTTCCCTCCTTCCCTTATTTGCAAAATCCTTTGTTCCCAATTCGAACATATCAAAAAAAAATATTTGTTATCATGCTTCAAAAAAATATACACAAGTTATGATTTTCCAATTTCTAGGCGTATTAGGAATCTATATTTTTAAAGATTATCTCATTCCAACATCAGAGACTCTCAACAACGACTTGTCCATTGCTATTTTAATTATGGGACTGTCCATTCTATTTTGCTTTTCACAAATCCATAGAGCCTTGCTTGACTCAGCTCAACTCGGTTACAAAGTCAGTACAATAATGATCTCACAAAATATAGTCATTGTTGGATTAGCTTCAACACTTGCCTATTTAGGTTTTGGAATTAAAGGACAAGCATTTGCACACTTCGCAGGCTTATTTTCTTCTTTTTTTCTACTAAAGTTGCAAACCAAAAAACTTATAGCTTCTGATACAAAAAAGAGCTTCAAAAAAAGTTTCTTTGATCTCCATTTAAAAAAGCAACGCAGCTCACAGGTTCTATTTCAACTTTGTGGCCGGCTCTCCCTATTAACTGATAATTTAATTATATCTGCATTCTTGGGCGCAAAGAGCGTTACATCGTTTTACTTAACACAAAGACTGATCCTAATTGCCATGCAACAGTTGCAAAACTTTGGAAACGCCAGCTGGCCAGCGATGAGTGAACTTTATCTAAGCAAAGAGTATCAAAAGTTTAAAGAAAACCTTGTTAACATCACAGAAATTATCGCACTCGCCTCTGGCTGTATTCTATCAACACTTGTCATCGTCAACCCTAGCTTTGTTCAGTTATGGACTGGAGAGTCTACCTTTGCAGGAACACTCTTCTCAAATATTGTTATTTGCAATGCAGGTCTTATTGCTATCAATAGTTTTTGGCTGTGGTGCTTTACAGGTATCGGAGAAATTAGATTAGCTCTTCCTATGCTTATTTCACAAACTGTCCTAAATCTTGTTGTTTCTTTTATTGGAACTTTCTATTTTGGTTATTTAGGGCCTGTAACCGGAACACTGATTTCATTTTTACTAATCTCTCAACCTTGGACCACCTGGCTCATACACAAGAAGTTTTCAGTCCCCTTAGGTCAATTGTCTAGAGCGTGGATTATTCCTCTGTGTATTCCACTAGCTGTTAGCTTTTTTTCGACAGCCTACTTTGGTAACCTTACTGCCTCTAGCTGGCTGTCCCTTGGCCTTTGGTCTACTTTATTAGGGCTCTGCAGCGCCTTAATCTATCCCTTACTGTTAGTCAAAAAGTCATCAAGACTTAGAGTTTACACTTATTTTTTATCTCTCATTAAGAGAAACTAAAAAACGTGACCCTCTAATATTTTTTTCTGATAATAAAAAATATGAAAAAACTGATACGATTTTTGTTTTACATTTGGGCTAAATCTCTAATAGCACCAGGAATCATTCATTCTTTGGTGGATAAATACGCTCACCTTTTGAACGAAAAAAATCTAAGTCAAACACTCCTTGGGGCCAATAAAGTTCAGTGCAATCTCAAAGACCATGTACAAAGCCGTATCTACTTTTTCAAAGCCTATGAACCCATTGAGGCCTACTTACTTCTTATGCTCATAAAGGAAGACAGTGTTTTTATTGATGCCGGTGCAAATGTTGGTTTTTATTCATTAGTAACCTCAACAAAACTTTCTTCTAATGGACATGTTTTTGCTTTTGAGCCAGTCCCTTCAAATCGAAAACAACTGAATCAAAATATTAAGCTGAGTGATAATAAAAAGATAACAGTGGTAGAAAGAGGACTTTGGTTTGAAAAAGACACCTTATCTTTTTCTTTAGATGAAACACATAAAAACAATCATGGTTCCTTTACCGCAGCATCAAATTTACAAACAACACTACAGGTACCAGCTCATGTGGATACACTTGATCATTTAGCAAACCAATTAGGAATAAAAAAAATTGATTATATTAAAATGGACATTGAAGGTTCTGAGTTATTTGCCTTACAAGGAGCCATGAACATAATAAGAAAGTTCAAACCCACAATTCTAATAGAAATAAATCAGGATGCCTGTCACAAAATGGGCTACTCTTCTCAAGAAATAGATAAATTGCTACTACCTCTCGAATATAAAATATTTCAAGTCAATTCATTATCACAAAATTCAAGATTTATTGATTCAACATCTGAAATCACTCAAGGAAATGTTTTCTTTCTTAACACTGAAGACCAAAAAAGAATTTTACAAGAATGGGATTATAAAGCCGTGAAAAGGTACTTTTTTGAAACCTAAAGACAAAATAAAACTTCCTAACTGACATTTAAATCAGTTAGGAATTTTCGATATATAAAAGATGAAACACAAAGATTTAATGAAAGACAATTAAGTTATTAGATTAGAAAGTAATAGTTCTGAAAATTATTTACTTATCTAAAATATCCTTATATTTCTCTAGATATTCATCTCGTTTTTGTAAAAATCGTTCAGTAGCAAGCTCTAAGCGACTCTCAATATTATGACATTGTTGAATCGATTTTCCATTAGCCGCCATGCGAGATCCAAGAATCGTCGCCACTTGATCTTCAATTTCAAAGTGAGTTCTAGGTCGACAGTCACCCACATCACTGACTTCTTTATAGAAAGCCAAAAAGAGGGAAACTCCATGATTCCACTGCTTCTGTACTTTGTAGCCAACAAAACAATGTCTTACTTTATCATTACGGGAAAAGTTGTTAGCTGCTTGCTGCATCTTAGGAACTTTCTTTTGTGCTTCTTTTAGGTTTTTCCAATAAGGTATTCTTGGCTGATAATTAAAAAAGTCAACAACATCTTGTCGACTAACCCCTTCAGTGCTCAAACAGTTTAAAGCGGCTTTTCGATTATTGTTAATTCTTTTGTTAACTTCTCTTTCAGCAAGGTCCTGCCTACAGCCAACTCCTAGTATTAAAAATACTCCTAACAAAGCAATCTTTAAAAATTTAGATAAGATCATAAAGCCCCCCAGCCTCGTTTCACCATTTCAAACACTCGATCTCAAAAACACATTTTCACTTACTCCAAATTAATAGAGATTGATCTTAACAATCAGTAAATATATTAAATGGAATTGAGTAAATATTTTTGAAACGAACTTCAAAACGGACCGATACCAATAATGTTAGTTAAAATAGATCCATAAATCTCTTAAAATTAAATAATTGATTCAATTTGATACATTTTTTTACTAAAAAATGGAATCAGCTTAAAGATTACCAATGGCTTGAGGGAAATCCTCAAAAAACGAACGACCTTGATTTAAAGATTTTTTAGCTGCTTTAGCTATTTTAATTATAGTTGGGTCCTGGGCCCCTGCAATCACCTGATTAAGACGCTTCTCCAACTGTTGTTCATCTTTTGATTTCATAAGAGCTTTCAAGGCCATTACCTTAATTGCACCTAATCTTCTGTGTTGAATCTCTTTAATCGTATGTGGTTTAATTTCTTTTCCTGCAAATGAATCCGATTCAACCACTAGTGCCATTAACTTTTTTTCTGAAAAAGGCATCTGCGACTCTAAGACTTTAAGACTTTCTAATTTTTGTGTATATTCCAACTCAAAGCTTATTTCTTCTGATTCCTGCTGAGAATGACTCAACTTTAATGACTCTACTTTTTTTTGAGAGTACTCTTCTTTTTTAATAGAAAAACTTTTTGAGTTTTTAATTTTATCTACTTTGCTTGTCTCTATTCGCTCACTCTTTTTCTCCTCAGAGAAAAAGAGATAAACAAAAAGAATCAAACTTGCGGCGATAAGTAGTTTGGTTTTCAATTAGAAAACCTCAGGAGTACTGAATGGAGTCGCACTTACCCAACCCTCATTAAGGACAGGAAGTTCTAAGCTCTGTAATGAGATTTCTTTGTCTTGAAATTGTCCTAATCGGAGAACTCCAGAGTTTAACAAGAAATACTGCTCACCATTAAGGCCGAAAGAGCCCGCTACTTTATCAGCATCGTTGACTACGCGATATTCAGACTTTTCGATAGTAACTTCTTTCGAGTTATTTGAAGCACAATCATATAAATAAAGTTCCCCTTCATCATTTAGAAGATAGGACTCACGCACCTGGTCTGCTAAATCCACCGACAGACTCATAAGAGCTTTTGTTTGTCCGTACTGAGTTAAGTCCGTTGTACCTAACTCTAGGCTTTGTGTATCACATAGATTTATCAAAGAATTATCTTTTAAAAGTCCACCGGCACCAAAGTAAGAGATCGAACTGTACTTTCCTCTTTCCTCTGGAGTTTCATTATTATAATACTTAGCGTACAAACCAGGGTTTTCCATATCTGTTTGCAAGGAGACATCTTGTCGATAAGCTTCCTCGTGTGCATCTAAAGGGTAAATCGTTAATGAACCACCACTCTTAACAACCATGGATGGTGTTTTAAGTATTCCAACACTTTCAACAAGATCATTTTCCATAGACCACTTAAAAACCTCACCCGACTGATGAGACAGAATAATCGATTTATTAAGACGAAGACTTGGCACTTGGTTGAACTTGTTAAAAGCCATATAAATAGCTTCTGCTTCTAATAAAGACTTATCTCCCACATTTACATTTTCAGCGCGAGCCATACCCACAAGAGTTTGGACACTAATTGCATAGGAACCTTGCGAGCGGATATCGTCGTCACATGCACCACCATTGCCCTTTTCCATTCCTTGAGAGCAGGTCACATGGGAATGACCATCAAAGTGACGTACCTCATGCATCATTACTGAAGCCTGGCTCGATACGTTGAGTTCAAAGAACAATTGGCACAAGTTGATCGTTCCATTGCCATAAAAAGGTTGGACATAAGCTGCCACACCTTCAGGGCAGTTTGAAATAACAGCAAATCTTTCAGCTCTTTTTGTAAAGTAAGCCCACCAATTTTTTTCGGAAATGGCTTTATAGGTAAAAGCATCCTCATCATTCAGTTCTGGCTCGTTGGGAGTTATGTTTTTTAACACCACAAGAGACTTTGCAATCGCCAAGCCTTCTCGCCCCAATTCTTCAAGGCAATAGAAGGGCTGTATTTCGCTGCCAAGAACAAACTGATCGAAGTCTTGCGCAATTTCAGCCAAATCAGCATAGGATACACAGTCCTCAGAACTTTGTGCCATTGAGTTCAGTGGTAAAACAAATATTGCCAATAGCAATAATACAGAAATATTTTTCATTAAATCCCCCCCCGGGAAGTTGAACCTAATAGTGGCTCGGATATGCAACTTAATGACCAAACTTGATAAGGTCAAATTAGAATAGCTAATTCTTTATTTTTTTCTGAGAACTTAACAGATTCTTACTTTTCACCAATAATATATTGACGACTTAATCAGGCAATAGAAAGAACAGGATAATCTTAACAATTTCATGCAATTAGATACTATTCAGATAAGAAATCTCTGGATAGGAATAACGATACAATAGTTAATACTTCTCTAGTTTATCACTGCCTCATGTCGAAGATCTTCAAGTTCAGGGACATAGCCTGCTAATCGCCCCCCCTGATTTGTTTTTTACCCATTCTAATAGCTACAAAAATTGACTCAAAAGAGGATTTATAAACTTCTAAAAGCAGAATCAAAAGTCACTATTTTAATCGTCTTGCTGAGTTGAAATGATCTCTCCTGTTTTCGCGCTGACAAGGTACTCAATTTCACGACCATTAACGAACTCTTGCACCTCATAATACCAACCACTCACAAAACCATGCTCATAGGACCATTCTCCTGACAAGGATTTACCACCTGCCTTCAATTTAGAAACAATTTCCGATAGAGATAACATTCCTTCCCCCGGCTCAAAGGTATCTTCCGTGACAGAGTTCCCCGAAGCCTCTTCAAGAGTTCCAGAGATCGTAAACTCTATTTCTATTAAATTTCCTTTTGGATCTTTAACCACAATTTCATCCGACTTTTGTTGAACAACTTGCCCTCCAGGAACATACTGATTTTCTCGATCAGCATAAGAAATTGATGCTAAAAACGTGATTATAATAAGTACTGCACTTTTCATTTTTACTCCTTTTGTTTTACAAAAAGAATAATAACCAATGAAAATGACCAATTACTTACCTAAACATTACAAATGGGTAATTTTATAATAAACTTGGTTCCCTTAGAGCGAGGAGACTCTAATTCGATTTTATAGCCATGAGCACTCAATATAGCATGAGTCAAACTTAGACCTATCCCTAAACCATTAGCTGAAGATGAGGCGACTCGACCTCTAAAAAAGCGGTTCCATATTAAAGAAGCTTCTTCTTCTGGTATCCCAACTCCTTGGTCCGATATTTCAAAAGTAACTTCTCCATCGGCCTCGAAAACATTAATCTCCACCACACTCCCAGGCAAAGAATACTTAATGGCATTATCAAGTAAGTTCGCAAAAGCTTGAGTTAACCTTGTTACATCAGCCCTAATCCATAGGGGTGAACGACTAGAGTTAATTTTTATATTAATATTTTTATCTTCCGCAACAAACTCATACAATGAATAGAGTCGATCAACAATTTGAATCAAATCAATTTTCTCAATATTCAGCTTCAACACTTGATGGTCGGCTTCTGCAATATCTAAAATAGAGGTTAGTAATACTAGTATCTCTTCCGTTTCTTCTAGTCCCGAGGCCAAAGTCTCCCTTAAGTTCTGAGGATCCACCTCTTCAGCAAGTAATATTTTTTCAGCTTTCATGCGAAATCGAGTGATCGGAGTTCTTAGATCATGGGCGACAGCATCAAGCGTATTTTTCAAATTGGAAACCAATTTATCATTTTGCTCAACCAAAGAGTTAAACTCTTGGGCCAAGACATCAATCTCATCTCCATTGAAGCTACGGGGAACAAACTCCACGCTCTGACTCTCTTTTATTCTCTTAATAGTATCTATTAATCTCTGAACAGGAAGAAGTATTCCTCTCGCCAAAAATGAACTAATAATCAAGCCAATTAAAATAAAGGGGAGGAAGACGATCAAACTGACTTTACGAATAGCAGACAAATACTCTTCTCTCCCTTCCGAACTCGTACCATAGCTAATCGTGAGACCATCCTCAATAAATGTGTATATTTCAAACATATCATTATCAATGAGTGGAAGTATGTTTTCCCATTGATACTTCCAAGCCACTAGTCTGAACCAATGTTCCCAACGATGATATAAATCTAATTCTTCCTCACCAGACATAAAAAGAACTGTGTACCATCCAATAGCAAGGTGCTCCTCATTGACTGCTTTACTTAATTGCTCACTTTCTTCTTCATCTTCATAATCACCATCAAAGTAAGTGGGTATCTTCTTAAATAGAATTTTACCTTGAGAGTTTTTAATTATAAGAAGCTTATCTTCACCTAAGTTGCGTACAATTTTTTTATAACCAAACTCTTTATAATTAGAATATAGAAACTGTCCTTCTTGAATG
>CAXREJ010000028.1:0-7320 GCA_964229765.1 Bdellovibrionales bacterium
AGAACAAGACCAAGATTATAACGCTAGTTATTACAGACCATTGGGAACAATCTACCGCAGATGTCCCGAAGTTCTCGATTGTGTTTTTAGTTATTATTGGTGTTAACTTTTTTAACACTCCGACCGCGATGGCCGTCGCTCGACATCTCGCTACCCACTGATTTGCATTTCAGCTGGCATAATAAATGCTCCTATAGTTACTCAGATGGCGAGTTCATCATGTCATTTTGTAAATCAAACACTAAAGGAGTCTATTCAATGAGATTTAGTTCAGTTGTTATATTAGTTGGTTTTCTGGGTTTTACAGCCTGTGCTCATAAAGGAGCTATTGCAGATAAAAGTGAGCAAAAAAAAGCGATAGTTGAAAAAGATCTAAGCCAGAAAGCTGATAAAGATAAAATGGAAACAAAGGAGGCTGTTTCTAAAACTGAGTCTTATACATGTCTTGTTGGAAAGGATCAGCGTACAGTGACATTAGATAGAGAAACAAAACGTTGTGAAGTGAGTTACGTAAAATTTGGAGATCAGAAACAGGTGGCGTGGGCACAAAGCACTCCTTCTATTTGTGATCAAGCCTTTGCGAGTATTAGAACAAATATTGAAGGTTCTGGTTATAAGTGTGTAGAGGGAAAAGAATTTAAAGTTGAAAAGAAAGATAAGAAAGGAAATGAAAAGGCGAAAAAACCAGTTCAAACAGCGGCAAATAATAAATAAATTGAACTCTTAAGGAGAAAAATGAAAGCCTCAGATCAGTCTGAGGCTTTTTTTTTACATAGAAGTTTCTGCAATGAGCAGAGCGATACCAACGATTGATCCGCCGGCAATAATTCCGGCACCAATAGTTTCTTTGTTGTCTAGAATGGCGGAGAACTTTTCAGTTCTTTGGGCTTCTGGACGACGAGACATAAGCCAGAAAATAAGTGAACCAATGAAAAACTCCAGTGAAATATGAAAAGGAAGTACAAAGGAAATTCCAAAAGCGACGGGCGTTAATGGAAAACGACCATTGGTTTTTTGTCCCAGTATTTCAAAAATGATCCCAGCGATAGCTCCGATGACGACAGCATATTGAGCGGTGGGGTGAAGGGCCGATAAACCTTTTGAAAGAACTTCGGCGACTGCACGCCAGACGGTTGCTCCAGGCATTGGGAATTGTTCTGTTGAAAATTTTGAAATGTCACCGTCAAACATCATATAGAAAACGGGAACGGCCACCAAGCCACCACAGATAATTCCTATAACATGTCCTAGAGCTTGATGCCGCGGTTTCCCGCCTAACATGTACGAGGGTTTAATATCCATAAGTAGGTTAGAGGCGCTTAAGCAAACTTCACTCGTGATACCGGCACTAATAAGGTTTGTTCCCATGTTACCAGGAGCAAGAAGTGCGTAGGTGACTTGGGTCATTTTTCCTAAAGCTCCCCCAGGAGTGATTGCTGTTATACCAGTGGATTTAACGGCCATAATACAAAAAATAAAAACAAGGGGAATCGCAACAGCAGAAAGCCAATAATCGATATTAAAAAAAGCTTTACCCATAATCATAATGATAATGGAAAGGATGGGAACTCCAATGTAAGAAACTTTTTTAGGGAGTTCGATGTGTTCAAGAATGTCTTTTTTCTTAACCTTCTTTTCTTTTTTGCGATTAAATAGTTCAGTAATACTTGAGAAGGTATTGCCAGAAGCAAAAAAGGAGTACAGCGAAGCCGAGGTCATCATTGCAGCACCTCCCCATAGGGCCCACATGGTGATGTTTTTAAAGCCAGATCCTTGGATGATTCCCTGGTTAATCATAATAGGTGCTAAGATAAAGTAGTTAAGGATTGCACCAATAAGCATTGAGGCCGTCGCACGTATACTCATCAACATACCGGTTCCCATCATTACAATGGAAGTATCAAGACTGATTGTTAGGTCACGTAAAGGTATGCCTGAAATCTTAGGCGTTGCAAATTTATAAATGATATCGTCCCAATGGGCGGGGAGAGCGAGAAACTTTAAACCCATTTTAGCTAATATGGCTTCTGTTCTTAGGAGTTCAATGAGAGCAGCCAAGCCAGCTCCAATTCCAAGAATTTTAGCTTTTAGTAGGCCTTCTTTACCATCGGATTCGTGTAGGTTTTCTAGTACGACCCCAGCGGCATAGCCTTCAGGGAAAGGGAGTTGTTCGTCATTGATGTAACGCTTTTTGAGAGGGAAAGCAAAAAGTGCCCCAAGTAATCCTAATACAACCATCCACCAGTAAGCCTGCCACATGGGGATAACATCTCCGGTCACCATCATATAGGCTGGTAAGGAAGCCATGAGGGGCGAGGTCATATAGCCAGCGCTAGTAGCAATACTCTGCATGGCATTGTTTTCAAGAACAGTCATTTCGTCACCGAGTTTTAACCTCGATAAAACTTTGAAAGTAGCGAAGGATAATATGACGGAAGTGATCCCAACACCTAAGGTCCAACCGGTTTTGATGCCAATGTAGAGGTTGGTTAAGCTAAGCACTGAGCCAAGGAGAGCTCCCGTGATAGCAGAGCGAAAAGTGAGTTGCCTCATGTTGCCGCGATAAACATTTTCGAGCCACCATTGGTCTTTTTGCTCTAAAGTCCATTCGCGAATTTGCTTATCTGTCAGTTGTTTTATCGCCATGATTGTTTGTCCCCTATAGGTTTGTAAAAAAAGAGAGACTGTCGACAAATGACTTCATCAAAAAAAGCTCATTTAGAGGATGGGCTTTAAGACTAAGAGATGTTCCTCTTGCGAGAGGTCATTTGTGGGTAGACTCTTAAAGGGGACAATCTATGCAAAACGACCTTTGGAATCAAGTTTTCTTTTGAATCTTAAGTTGCTGAAATCACTAAATTTGATGCTATTTGCATTTGATTTTGCTGTGGTCTGAGTCTCTTGCACTTAGATCGTCAAGCCGGTGATCCCATTTTGAATGAGCTCATATTGATTAAAAAGAATTCCATATAAAATTATGGACAGGGCCAAATTGTCTATTTTTCTTTCGACAAATATAGATGTCCAGTTCGTGATCATAATTTAAATGTTTTAGATGGACTAACTTTTTTGACTTCAGTTCTTTTGCTACTAAGTCTTCTGGAAGTCGACCCCAGCCGTAATTGTTGAGAATCAACTCTTTTTTAGAATCAATATCAGAAACAGTCCAACGGGGAGCTTCTTCTTGTTTATTGATATCAGTGGGGCTTGCGAGGGTGCTCCGTTGAATTATATGAGGGTAGCGCGAGAGCGCGGTGAGAGTTTGTTGCTTTTTGGTTAGTTTTAGAAAGGGGTGATTTTGGCAGATAACGAGCTTGAGCTGAACAGAGTCAATTTTTTTACCTTCAATTTCTGAAGAGTTATTAAGGGTTTCAAAAATTCCGATGTCGACTTGATCTTCAAGTAACATCTTTTCACCACTGAGAATTTCACGATGAAAAATAAATTCAGTGGACGGAAAATTAGTAATCACTCCTTGAAGCATGGGATTGAGCTTTGAGGTGGGGTAAATGGCTGTTGCGCTCAATGAGAGTTTCATTTCAACTCCAGAAGCTATTTTTTCAACTTCTTGATGGAGTAATTTCCATTCATTTAATAGGTTTTGTGAGCGGTACAAAAAATTTTTGCCCTTCTCACTGATTTGAATTCTATAGTGAGTACGGTCTAAAACTTTAAAACCAATTTGTTCCTCTAGTTTATCAATGGAATAGCTAATCGCTGATTTTGCTTTATTAAGGTGTTCGGCCGCCGCGTTAATGCTGCCAAGATCACTGATGGTTTTAAGGGTTAAAATTTGATCAATTGTAATCCACATATTCATCCTAATTTTAGAACAAGTTATAGGGAAATATGTTCTTTTATTTGTCCAAGGTCAAGACTATTCTATTAAGGTCGAGTTTAACAAATGACTGACTCTACTTTGATTGTAAAAAGTAAAGTTCAGTTATCAGATAGTCTTTTTTAGGAGGATAAAATGAAACAATTATTAACATTACTTTTGAGTTTAACTTTCGCCTTTTCAGCCTGGGCCTACCAAGTGGATAAAAAAGCGAGCGAATTCAAGTGGACGGGTAAAAAAGTAACAGGTCAACATTATGGAAAGTTACCTATTAAAGACGCGAAAGTTGTCTCAAAAGGAAAAGAAGTTGTGGGTGGCACAATTGAGTTAGATCTTACGAATTTAACAGTCGAGGATTTGACCGGAGAGTATAAGACAAAATTTTTAAATCACATTAAGAGTGAAGATTTTTTTGAAGTTGCCAAATGGCCAACAGCGAAGCTTGTTATAGAAAAAATGGAAAAAGGACAGGCTGAAGGACGATTAACGATCAAAGATAAAACCAATCCCGTTAAATTTAAATATGTTAAAAAGGGTATGACTTACACCGGAACTTTAAAATTTGATCGTACAAAATATGGAATGATCTACGGTTCTGGGAACTTCTTTAAAAATCTGGGAGACAAAATGATTTACAATGATGTCACGCTCGATTTCAAAGTACAACTTGTAGATAAATAAAAAGCTGATGACTAGGGCCGGTTTTATGTAGTCTAGCGATAGGAAAAATGAAGGCACAGTGAGGATGGCGAAGCAATAATGGTGAAACCTATTGCGACGACAATTGAGAGTCTCTGTGCTTTAAATTCATTTTTAGTAGTAACTAGATGAAATATCAACGGGTCCTAATATGAATTCTATTAAACAAGATGTTTTAATGGATATAGTGTAGTGTGAGTGACCAACTCTTTATCCAAGACTTTCATAATCGTAATTTTTAGAAAGCAAACTTCTTGATTGTAAACTTTGAGTTATTGACTAGCCGAATGTCATTGGGTATTTGCGGGCATGAAAGAAAATTATTTATTTCTTGGTTATGGATATGTTGGCAAGGCTCTAGATGAACACCTTAAGAGTCACTTTCCTCAGACAAAGGTTTTCAAAACTTCCAGGCGAGAGAAGAAAGACTTTATCCAATTTGATTTCAATAATAAACTTTCTTGGGAAAACATTCCTGAGGTTGATCGAGTCATCTGGAGTTTTCCACCTAAAAACCCACAATTAACAAAACAATTTCTAACGTTTTTGAAACCTAAGACCAAAAATATTGTTGTTATCGGGACAACAAGCAGTTTTAAGGTCAGTCAAGAAGATGAAATGGTTAACGAGTTAACTGTTTTTGATTTAGAAAGTGAAAGAGCTGCCAGTGAGTGGTGCCTCAAAGAGTTAGGTTGTCGTATGGTGATGTCCGCGGGAATATATGGTCCAGGGCGCAATCCAATTGAATGGGTTAGATCCGGTCGTGTTGGAAAGTCTCAAAAGTTTGTTAATATGATTCATCAATCCGATCTTACTAAGGCGATTCTGGCTGCCTTTGAATTTGGGCGTGACGGTGAGATTTATATTGCTTCAGACGGCAATCCACAAAGATGGAGTGAGGTCATCACTTTTTGGGAGAATAAAGGACTCACTTTTGATGTTCCTAATAAAGAGTCTAATAAGTTATCTAAAAGAATCGATTCGAGCGGAACTATGAGAAAACTTGGTTGGGATCCAGAATTTCGTAATTTTCAGGAAGCTGTTTTTTTAATGAATCAGCCCTCATCAAAGTAGTACTTTCTCTTTTGATGTCAAAAAGAATAACGATCTGTCTCGCTTTAAGTTGTCGGTAGACCTGTTCTTTTTTAATTTCTAAACTTGTTTCTTGATGTCCGTAGTCAGTACCTTCTCTTAAGACGAATTCTGAAATAAGTTCACCCAGAATATCATGAGAAAGTTTTTCCATAGGAATGATAAGGCCTTGTTCTTTATTTTCATCAGTTGTCATAAAAAATATTTATCATGGTTCTTGTTGATTATGCTAGGATGGGCTCATGACACTAAATGATAAATACGCTATTTTTACGCTCATTCAACAAAAACTACAGTCCACTTTAGAGATGCTGGTTGCGTCGGCCTTTGAAGCCAAAGAAGCCTCTACAAACGAAGAATCAAAGGCAGAGAATAAATATGATACGCGTGGGCTTGAAGCGGGTTATTTGGCCTCAGGACAAGCTCAGAGAGCAAAAAAATTGCAAGAACAAATTTATCAACTCTCGAAACTTGAAATGCAAGAGACATCTACAATTGGTGTTGGAAGCTTGGTAACAGTAAAAATTAATGATGAATTAAAGGGTTACTTCTTTTTGTTACCTGTGGGTGGGGTCGACATTATTTATCAAGAGAAAAAAATTCAAACATTAACCATAGAGAGTCCTCTTGGAAATCAGCTTTTTAAAAATGAAGAGGGCTGGGAGTTTGAATTAAAAGGTAAAGAGTATGAAGTAATTGGTGTTATATAATGAGTAAAAACTCGACTCAATATGATTGCACTATAGAATCGCTATCTGAAAAATATATTTCATCGGTTAAAGAAATGACTGATGAGGAAATTGGGCATGACTATTATAGTTTGATTGAGCTTGAGAATATTTTAAATAAAAATTTACAATTAAAGGAAGTTCCCTCTTTTGTCCTTATACATCAAAACCAAGTGGTTGGTGTTCGCTTAACTCTTGCTCCAATGCAATGGGAAGGGGGTAAAGGTAACGGACTTACGCCAGATATGTGGCCATGTGATAAAAAAGATCTGGCTTACTTTCAGAGTCTTTTTATTAAAAAAAGATTTCAACAAATGGGATGGGGTAAAACCCTTTCTCTGAAATCCATTGATATTTTAAAGAAGTTAGGTTCCAAAGGTGTTTTGTGCCATTCTTGGGTTGAGTCCCCTGGAGACTCATCTCGTCGTTATTTAAGATCTTTAGGTTTTAAGAGTGTGAAGCAACATTCTTTTTATTGGAAGGATGTCGATTATTATTGTCCACGCTGTAGCAAACCCTGTTTGTGTACGGCTGAAGAGATGGTTTTAAAGTTTTGAAATAGATTGTATTGGTATGCTGTTTTCTTGATTCCATAACTCAGGATCTTCGGCTTCCACTTGATTAAAAAAATAATCATGGTTTAGGACTTTTAATTCTCCTATTTCCATAGAAGTATTCACACTAAATTGATCAATACTGTTTAAGGGTGAATAGTCCTCATTTTGAAATTCAGTAGAAATAATACTGTCTTCAATTGGGTTTAAGCCTAAAGCCCCTTGTGAAACTAAAAAACAAATAAGAATTAATTGAAATTTAATCATCAGAATACTCCCTCCTATTTTTTTAATATAATAGATTTCTAGGAGAGAATGATTGCTGGAAATGATTTAAACTTGTGTAGAATTTTTAATAAAGCCTCTCTAAACCTTCAGAAAGGTTTTGTTATTTAATGTAGATGCCTTT
>CAXREJ010000029.1:0-23760 GCA_964229765.1 Bdellovibrionales bacterium
TGATGATAGTTTTTCGATAGTCCATCCATGACTCCTTGTTTGAAGTTTTTTGAGCAAAAAAATCAAAACAAGAAAATTATGGATGGGCAATTTTTGTCTCAAATTCTTGGAATCACCCCGTCATTTTACGGAGAACCCTTTGAGGATAGCTTTTTATAACCATTAGAGATATGAACCTCCTTTGGGAAAACGCCATAGTCTTGATTATAATAGTTTGGGTCGTTGTTTGCAGAAGTATTTACTGTCTTTAGAAATTGAGCATTTAGGCCGACAGTCATTTTTGATAGAACGGGAACCTTGATTGAGACTTGGAAGTGAGTGAATTGTGACTGAACTGAGAGATCTGGAAAACCCTGAATTAAAAAAAATTTTTCGCAAGCAACTCATACGTAGTGCTTTGTTTCTCAGTGTGCTGGTTGGACTTATATTTTTTCTAGCTCTTAGCTTTGAGCCACAAATTCGAGAAACGGCCACTTGGCTGACAGATCATTTTGGTTTTTGGGGATTGAGCCTCTGTGTTTTTATTGCCGATTTAATTATCTCACCCGTACCTCCTGATGCCGCTCTTTTTTTTATTGGTAAAAGTGAGATGCATCAATATTGGTGGATTTGGGTGCCTCTCTTAGGAATGGTTTCTACTCTTGCAGGTGTTTGTGGGTGGCTTATTGGAAAACGCTTACAACATATTCGGATGTTCAGAAAACTAATTTATAGCTTCAAGCGCGAACATAAAGGGTCGGTGAAAAAATTTGGTTTTTGGATGGTTGTTATTGGTGCACTCACACCTCTCCCGTTTTCTCTCACTTGTTGGTTGGCTGGAATTTTCAAGTTGCCTATAAAAACCTTTGTTGTCGCTGCCCTTGTGCGAGTGCCTCGTTTTGTTCTTTATTACTGGGCCATATTCTTTTCGGGAGAACTCGGAAGTCTTCTGCGGGATCTCTTTTAATTATTTTCTTGAGTAGATTTTTTATTTCTCATAGCAACAGCCCTGTCACTACAATCAAAGGGCTGTCATCTTATGATTATGAAGTTGTTATTTTAGAAAAACTGTTCCTTGTTAATGGCAAATTGTCTTTTTGAATAGGAAGTGTTTGTCCTGAAAGAATGGGAATGATTTTTTAAGTGTATTAATAGCAAAAGACTCTAAAGCCGTCTCACGTTAAATTCCACTCTTCTATTTAAGGCACGTCCTTGGTAGTTACCGTTGTCGGCAATGGGATCTCTTTCCCCGCGGCCAAGAGCCGAGACCTTTCTGTGTTCGCTGGCTGGCAGGTAATTTAAAAGTTCTCGCCTCACACTTTGAGCTCTTTTGAGACTGAGGCGATCATTATAAATAAGAGAACCAACACTGTCAGTGTGTCCTGTGATTTGCAAACCTTTGAATCCATCACCTTTAGTGAGGTAGCTCGCGAGTTTTCTTAAAGTTTCTCTAAATTCGGTGGTGACCCGAGAGCTATTAAATTCAAATAAAACGTCTTTTGCGATAAAAACTTCATCCCCATTAGCTCTTTGTTGAAAATCAAGATCTTCGATAAAGACAACTTCTGGTTCTGTGTAAGTCTCATATTGTTTTCCAAAGAGTGGTCCAATAGTCCAATTAACTCCAGTGTATACACGCCAATCCGGTGAAGAAGATCCATGGTAAAGCTCTGTACCACCACCAATGTGAAAGGCAATATCGTTGGTGACATCCCATTTGGCACCTAAAATAAACTCAGCAGAAGAAAGTTCGCGATCACTGGTGAACTGAACTTCTTCAGTGGGAAGACTGCTAAAAATCTCTGCGATAATTTTTGTATCAATATCGGTTACAAGGTAACTGGCTCCAAGAGAAAGAAGAAATTCGTTGGGGTAAGGGTCAACAGGAACGCCAGCCACTGGAGTTCCCTGGTTACGCAAACGATAACCTATGTTTGTTCCAATATTAAATTTTTCATAGGTGAAGTCGTAAGCCAATTCAAAATTAAAAGTGGGGCCTGGATCAATTCCAGTAAAAGGGTAGTTATCAATGGCGTAGTAATTCATGGAAACGATAGTTGCTAATCCTCCTTGAGCATCTCCAAAAAAGCGGTACTTTGTATTGATGCGATATTCAGTGATCCCAGTGTTTTCAAATTGCCCTCTGAACACGGTTGAGTTTTCATCCACTTTTTGTGAGAGCACTTGTGGAACAGTAAATCCAATGTCCCAGTTTTTCGTAAGACCCAGTCCAATGCTTGTATCCATTGAAATTAGTTGATCTTTAGGCTCATCTCTTCTTTGTGTGGTGATGTTCTGGTAGTTTGGAAGCGTGTTAACGGCATAGTTAAAAAAGAGTCCTAAATTCATGATTCCTGGTTCAAGAGTCTCTGAAGATTGAACAGTGACAAAGTCAATTCCGTTACTTGTCGGATTAAAGTTTTGGGCTCCGACACCTACGACATTGGCAAAGGTCAGTTGAGCACTAAGGAAAGTGAGGAAAAAAACATTGATGTACTTCATGAAACCATCCTTTTTTAAAAACGGTAGACGCCACTAATTGAAACGGAGAGTTGTCTGCCCGGGCTAAAACCCATACGGAAATCAGCGCGAACAAGGAGGTTTCCGTAAACTAAAGTTTCTGTTCCAACTCCTAAGTGCCAACCAGTGGAAAATTTATAATCATACTCTGTGCGATTACCAGTAATCTCTCCGTAAGAATCTCTTCGTTTGTAATAGTGTGCATCGACTCCAATAAGAGCAAAAAGTGGAAGAGCGTTACCCACTGTGAATTCATGGCGTAAACTAAAATAGCCGAGAAAGTATTTAATCCCTTTAGCGTGAGCAATATCCAAATCGTATTCTAAAGCTAAGGTGGGGCTAACAGAGTGACCCAGTCTCATGCCCCACATGGGAAGAGTTTCCCTAACACCTTCAATTCCAGAAGGGAGAAGGGCTCCCGTTTTGACTCCAATATCAGTGTAACTAGAACCACCTCCATTGTTGGTAGGTGGTGTCTGGGATCTAGAGCTGTTACCCAAGAGTAAAATAGTGAAAAAAACTAAAATGGGAGTGTGGGTCCAAAGTTTCATGAGACCTCAAGTATATCAAAGGCTTGCATGACTGAGACCTTATATCTTTATAGCCTAGACTCTTGTCTTGAGGTCCTAATATCCTATGTCGTAATTCGTTTCTCTTGATTGCCACTCCTCGATATAGGCATACTGATTACTGCCAGCTCATTTACGATGGTCTTTGTTGCTAGTTTTAAAGGAAGTGTCCACAAGCACTTCCTTTTTTTTATCTTTAACTCAAGAAGTTTCAATAGTTTAGAAAGATTTTTTGTCAAAACAGATCAATCACTTGTTCCCTCATCCTAGGCACTATACTTTAAATTTCGTTATGTCACTTTTTGCAAACTTGTAATCTGGTTTCACGCCTTGAACCTAATCATTTGGCGACAGTCTCTTGTAGGTAATGTGGGGCCATTTAGAGAGATATTTGCTCGAACCTCCATTTTAATGCGATACGTTAAAGCCTTGGAGAGTCTATGGAATTCTTGTATGAACATTGTTTTTATGGGTATTTCTGATAAAAGCAAGGAATGTTGATGGACCCCAATCAAAAAAGAGAAATGCCAGATATTGCATTGAGTGAAAGATCTCAATTTCAAAGCCAATTGGAATGGGTAGGAATGGAAAAAATAGCCATCCCTGTCCAGTTGCCTGGAAATAGGTTGGTCGCTGCTGAAGCGGATGTCTTTGTGAATTTAGCAAAAAAAGAAGCTAAAGGGATACATATGTCCCGACTTTACCTGGCCTTGCATGAAGAGCTGGAAAATAAACCTCTTACTAAAAATCAAGTGAGCGACCTACTGACTCACTTTGTTGAGTCACAACAGGGGCTCGCCGATTCATCCCTTCTGGTTTTACGTTGGGATGAGCTTTTAAAAAGAAAGGCACTTTTAAGTGATAATAAGGGGTGGAAAAATTATCCCGTTGAGTTGAGAGCTGTAAGGCAAGAAGGGCAGAACCGTTTTGAGTTAAAGTTCTCAATTTTTTATTCAAGCACTTGTCCTTGTTCTGCAGCCCTCGCACGTCAACTTTATCAAAAAGCTTTTGCTAAAGAATTCTGCGACGATACCCTCAGTTTTGAAAAAGTGTTTCAGTGGTTAGGTGAAACCAGGGTGGCAGCACCTCACTCCCAACGCAGTCGAGCGGATATCACCGTGGAGTTTAATAATGATGTGAATGAATTTCCCATTGAAACTCTTATCGATTTGCTTGAAGAAGGACTTAAAACTCCGGTTCAATCGGCTGTTAAAAGAGAAGACGAGCAGGAGTTTGCAAGACTTAATGGTGAAAATAGCATGTTCGTAGAAGATGCTTTAAGGAATATGAAAAACACACTCAGCGAATTTGAGAGTGTTACGAATTTTCATGTTAAAACCCATCATTTTGAAAGTCTACATGCCCATGATGCTGTTGGTAGTATCAAGAAATAAGAATAAACGATAATAAAAGACTTCGTTCTTCTGTGGAGTCGAAAAATTCATTTTTATCTAAAGTCAAAAAAAAGAGAGCCTTGTGGGCTCTCTCAAGAAGTTTAAACTTTGTAATGGTATTAGAAGCTTTCGTCGAATGAAACGTCACCAGTCACGCCGACTTGATAAGCGGAAACTTTTCTTTCAAAAAAGTTTGTGAGTTCTTGTACGTCTTGTAACTCCATAAAAGAAAATGGATTCTTAGAGTTAAAGCGTTTTGGAATGTTCAAGGCCTCAAGACGCTGGTCAGCCACAAACTCAAGGTAAGTTCGCATATCTTTCATAGAAAGACCGGCAATTCCTTGGGAAAGAACATCTTCTGCAAATGTCATTTCACAGTCCACAGCTTCTTCGATCATAAGGGTTACCATATCATTCATTTGCGGGGTGAAGATATCGGGATCTTCCTTGCGAGCGGTTTCAACCACTTCGAGCGCAAAATTAATATGACAAGACTCATCTCTGAAGACCCAGTTAGTACCACTGGCAAGACCATCGAGTAGTCCTTTGGATCGTAAGTAGTAAACGTAAGCAAAAGCTCCGAAGAAAAAGAGGCCCTCAATGCAAGTGGCAAAACAAATAAGATTCATTAAGAACTTGCGGCGGTCTTCAAGGGTTTTAACTTCTTGCAGACTATTGATGGAATCAATCCATTTAAAGCAAAACTCTGCCTTTTTCTTAATAGAAGGAATATTTTCAACAGCAGAAAAAGCTTTCGCTCTTTCATTGTGATCGGGAATATAGGTATCTAATAAAGTTAAATAGAACTGCACATGAAGGGCCTCTTCATAAAGTTGACGAGAAAGATAAAGTCTCGCCTCTGGTGAGTTCACGTGTTTGTAAAGGTTAAGAACTAAGTTATTACCCACAATAGAGTCACCCGTTGCGAAGAAAGCCACCAATCGGTTGATAAGGTGTTTTTCCGCAGGAGTCATTTTATTGTTGAGATCATTGACGTCTTTAGAAAAATCAACTTCGTCAACAGTCCAAGTGTTTTTGATAGCGTCTTTATACATTTCGTAAAAGACAGGGTATTTCATAGGTCTTAATGTTAAATCAAATCCAGGATCTAAAATCATAGTTGTTTCTCCTTAGTTGCTACTGACAAGCTTCACAGGCTTCAGGGTTTTCAAGTGAACATGCAAGGGTTTCTTCGTCAGTGTAAGTTTTCTTTTTGCTGCTGACAGTTGTCTTGTTAATACGAGTGGCTGGACGACTTCGTAAATAATAGGTGGTTTTAAGTCCATTTTTCCAAGCGTACATATACATCGATGACAGTTTTCCAATCGTCGGGCTCTCCATAAAGAGGTTGAGCGACTGACTTTGATCAATAAAAGCACCACGCTCTCCAGCCATTTCAATGAGGCCTTTCATTGGGATTTCCCAAGCCGTGCGGTAAACTTGTCTTAATGTTTCAGGAATTTCTGTAATATCCTGAATGGATCCTTCATTGGATTTGATTTGGTCACGAATATCCTGAGTCCACAATCCAATCTTTTTAAGATCTTTAACAAGGTAGCGGTTAATCTGTAAAAACTCTCCTGATAAAGTTTCTCTTTTAAATAGGTTTGAAACTTGTGGTTCGATAGCTTCATAACAACCAGAGATACTGGCAATGGTCGCTGTTGGAGCAATCGCAATAATGAGTGAGTTTCTTAAACCGTGCTTTTTGATATCAGCTTTTAATTTTTGCCAACGATCATTGCGCTCAGGTTCAACGCCCCAACGGTCAAATTGGAGTTCACCTTGTGCCGCACGAGTTTCGCTAAAGTTTTCATGAGCGCCAAGTTCAGCAGCTAATTCACATGAAGTTTTAACAGCAGCATAGTAGATCTCCTCTTGAATTTTTTTAGATATCTTACGAGCTTGTTCAGAGTCAAAGGGAAGTCCGAGTTTGAAAAAGACATCCTGAAGTCCCATGGCTCCAAGACCAACAGGGCGCCATTTGCTATTTGAACTTTTGGCTTGGTCAATAGGGTAGAAGTTAATATCAATCACTCGATCAAGGAACTTCACAGCTGTAGCCGCAGTTTCTCGAATTTTACGATAGTTTACTCCATTCTCGGTTACATGGTGTGAAAGGTTAATCGAGCCCAAGTTACAAACGGCCGTTTCACGACTGTTTGTGACCTCTAAAATCTCAGTGCAAAGGTTAGAAAGGTGAATAACATTTTCTTTTTTAGCCGTTTGATTACTTTTTAGATTGGAGTGATCTTTAAAAGTCATCCAACCATTTCCTGTTTGAGCCAATGTCTTCATCATGCGTGAATAGAGATCACGAGCCTTAACTTGTTTAACAAACCTTTCTTCTTTTTCAGCTTGAGTGTAGAGTTTTTCAAACTCTTCACCAAAAGTATCTGTTAGTTCAGGCATCACTTTTGGATCGAATAAAGACCAAACTTCGTCGGCTTCCACTCTTTTCATGAAAAGATCAGGCACCCAGTTAGCAAGATTAAGGTTGTGAGTTCTTTTCGCTTCATCTCCTGTGTTGTCGCGAAGCTCAAGAAACTCTTCGATGTCTGCATGCCAAGATTCAAGGTAAACACAACCGGCCCCTTTTCTTTTTCCAACGTGGTTGACCGCTGCTACAGAGGAGTCCAGAGTTTTAAGCCAAGGAACAATTCCGTTAGAATGACCATTGGTTCCTTTGATGAGAGAACCTCTAGATCGCACACGGTGGTAAGCGACCCCGATGCCTCCAGCAAACTTTGAAAGTAAGGCGATGTCTTGGTATTTTCTGTAGATCGCCTTCAAATCATCTTGAGGAGAATCTAAAAGATAACAAGATGACATCTGTGGGTGCATTGTTCCTGAGTTAAATAGGGTCGGAGTACTTGGTAAATAATCAAGATTAGAAGTCAGATTATAAAGTTCGTTGGCCTCTTCTGCAGAATGGGCCAGACCACAAGCCACACGCATAAAAAAGTATTGTGGTGTTTCAAAAACATCACGTGTTTCAGGATCTTTTAAAAGATAGCGATCATATACTGTGCGAAGTCCAAAGTACTGGAACTTCTCATTGCGTCTCTTTTTAATAGAAGCTTCTAAAACCTCTTTGTTTGCAAGAACGAAATCCAGAGTTTTCTTGGCAATCAACCCTTTGCTATGTCCATAGGCCACTGATTCACTGAAAGAAGTAATCCCTCTGTTTTTAACTTCTTCGTTGATATAAATGCTAAGTAAACGGCTTGCCAGTAAAGAGTATTGAGGCTCTTCACCAATAAGCATAGCTGCCGTTTGGATGCTGAGGTTGTCTAATTCTTTAGTGGATGCTCCGTCGTATAGACCACTAATAGCTTTAATGGCCACACGGTGGGGGTCGATATCTCTTAAGTCTTCAGAACACTCTGTGACTCGTTTTACGATCTTAGTAACATCAACTGGTTCAAGACTTCCGTCTCTTTTTCTTACCCTCATGAGGTTCTCTGTTTTTTTCACTGTTTCATTTGTCATATTCTGCTTTGTCGCTTCCATTCGTCTAGCCTCCCCAATCAATGATGTCTTAAAGATACAATCCCTAGACCATAGTCTTAGAAAAAAAGTGTATAAGACGCCAAAAGAAGGCCGAGGCCTCCTTTTGCATTTTCCAGATTTTTGTCTTTCTTTTGGGAAAGATTTAACTAAATCTAGTTTCTTCTTACTTTCTTCATACTACATCTAGGTTGATGTGTATCCCTGTCTAAAGACGGTAGTGCTATCAATTGGCACTGTCAAACAGGTTTTATACTGGTCGAGTGAATTTCATTGAATTTAAATAAGTGACAGCTCTTATGTGTTTAAAATCTGTTTTCTTCTAGACTCTTGTTCAGGGAGTAAGCAGCTTTTTTGCTCGATGTTGAAACTTTACTTTCTATGATTGCTCTCTTTTTTTGCATTTAAGATCTGTCGTGGTTCCAATTTTTAATTTTTAAACGTTGTTTTCATAGAGTCTTGTGAGCTTTACCTATTGTGACTGCTGTGAAGTGCACTCCTGTAAAGGCTTTGGTGTGAGTTAGATTCTGACAAAGGTTGAGGGCGGCCTCTGAAAGACATTAAAACGCTCTTTTTTTGCCTACTTTTATAACAAGTTTTTCACGCTAAAACCGATAAGAAGATATGTTTGGTTCAGATAAATGGTTTAAGTGGTGTTTTAATGTTTTTGTTTTTCTCATGTGTGTTCAATTGGGAATGCTTCTCTTTCTAAAAAGTCTGTTTTATCAAGCGGAACAGAGAATGGCCGACAATACAGCGCAAGTGAGTTTTACCTGTGGGGATCACAACACAGAGAAAGCTTATTGGCCCATAGTAAAGAGTGCTGTGCAAAAAGAAGATCTTTGTGAGAATAAAAAGAACTGTCCTGAGTCTTTATGGGTTAATCCGTCTCCAGAAGAGCATCAACTTCATGTACTCTCTGTGGTAAGGCCGCGTCCCAGTTTTATGGAAAATGGGAAAGTGGAGCCCGGTCACTTCATTGATGTTCAACTTCAATCATTAAAGAATCCAACAACTTTAGTGTTAATCAGCCAGACAATGCTTCAATGGAATATTGAGTTTGTTCCACCCGAGCTTAATTCAAATTTTAGCCACTTTAAAACACAGGGTGATAATGAAAATTTAGTTGTAGGTTTATCTGAAGTGATCCAGCCCTCAGAAGAGTTGCCTGAAGATTGGAAACAGCAGTCCATTTCAAATTTAAAAGAGGTGATTGTTGTTGGACCAGAATTAGTGTGGCTTGATGGATTGTCAAAAGAGACAAAAGTCACTTATTTTTCTAAAGATCAACTTTGTGCCTATCCGATTGCCTGGGAAGAGTTAGCCAACTCTGAAAATGAGTTTCGTCGATTGGCCTTGGCTTTAAGAGAGTATACTAATCTAGAGATTTCCAGTTTTCAGGGAAAGAAAGTGGGACGATACTTTAAGGTTCCTTTTGTTGAAACTATTGAAAAAAATGAAATGGTGAAAACCCGTGGGCTAAGCTCTGTCAAGGAAGAGAAAAAGAAATCATCCCTTTTTTCAAATGGTATTCATTGGAAACGTTTTGGTAAAACACTTCTCGCGGATCACTTTGAATTAAGTAATAAGGGTGAGATAAAAAAACTAAATCTTCCTGAAAAAACCATGCAAGCTCATTACGATAAAGGCTCTGATCAACTTTTTGTAATAAGGAATTTCCATTTCGGAGTTTGGGATAGTGATAACCAGAGTTTTAAACCTATTCGTGCACCTCTGACTTTGCCGGCACTCAGATGGCCAACGGCGATGACTTTTAATCCGTACCGCAGTGAACTTTTTATTTACAATGATGACCGTGGGGGCGAGATTTTCATTTATAATGTTGTTACCCAGAGTTGGAAAGTCTTTGCTCAGAAGGTGGGGTACTCACTCGTGGGTCTTCATTTTGATCGCCAGGCTAAAAGTCTTTTAGGGATTCGCTTTCAGGGGCACAAAATTCCTGAAATTTTAAGGTTTAATCAGGAAGGGGAGACTCTCAAGCCCCATCGTCTGGTCAAACCTTTAGACTTTACTAAGAACAAGTGGCGCGCTCATCTTGTGCAAAACTCTAGCAATCTTTGGCTAAAAGTCTCTCATCCAGCAGAACCCGAGGGCGAGCTTTATCCATTAATGACTGACGGGGAAACTTTATAGGAGTTCCTTGCATTTAATGGAGTTGGTATAAGTTGCCTCTTTTACCCTTTTGAGCTAGATAAATGGTATGTCTGGAAAAAAGAAAGTTTTAAGTGCTAGTACGACCACCGGTGACCTCACTCTTGGGAATTATGTGGGTGCAATCAATAACTGGAAACCCATGCAGGATGAATTCGACTGCTTTTATATGGTGGCCAATCTTCATTCCTTAACGGTTTACCAAGATCCAAAAGAACTTAAACAGCGTACGTTGAGCTTTTTTGCCCAGTATTTGGCTTGTGGTCTCGATCCAGAAAAGAACGTTATTTTTGTACAATCCCATGTGCCTGAACACTCGGAACTCTGTTGGGCATTGAATTGTATCACTCCAATGGGAGCTCTTAATAGAATGACTCAGTTCAAAGAGAAATCGGAGAGAACTAAAGAGATCAACAACGGACTATATACTTACCCTGTGTTAATGGCCGCTGATATTCTTCTTTATCAAGCCGATCTTGTACCAGTAGGAGCGGATCAAAAACAACATTTAGAACTCACTCGCGATCTAGCAGAAACTTTTAATAGAAAGTATGGAACAGAAGACAAACCTCTGTTTAAAATTCCAGAACCTTTTATTGGGAAGACGGGAGCTAGAATAATGTCTTTGCAAGACCCGACAAAAAAAATGTCAAAATCTGACGAGAACCCGAAAGCCTTTGTCTCTATTATTGATCCCCCTAAAAGAATCCAGAAAAAGATTAAAGCCGCCGTGACAGATTCAGATCCCAATGCCGTGATTCAGTATGATGAAGAGAATAAAAAGGGACTGGCTAATTTAATGACAATTTACTCTGTTCTAAGTGGACAATCTTATGAATCCATTGAGAAGGATTTTGAAGGCAAGATGTATGGTCATTTAAAAGTTGCTCTTGCAGATCTAGTATGTGAAACCTTCGAGCCTATCCAAAAAAAATATCATGATCTTATGGAAAATCCAGATCACCTACAAAGCATCATGAGAACCAATGCTGAAAGAGCAAGAAGTGTGGCCTCAGAAACTTTGAAAAAGACCTATGAAGCCCTGGGAATTCTCACTTTCTAAAGAAGTTGAAATTTCAGCTCGAGGCTTTTTCAACCTCTCTCAGAGTGTTCCAAGGTAATCGGCAATGGCTGTGATTTCTTCGTTGGATAGAGTAGAGAGAATGGCCATTCCACCCGTATTGCTGCCAATGGCATTTTGAATTTGACCAACTGTTCGTCCTTTTTTAGTAGAATTGTTGCCATCACCGTGGCAGCCAGCGCAACTTGTGCTGTAAAGCCTCGCACCATCAAGAGGAGTGGGGGGCTCTGGAATTATATCATCATCGTCATCATCAATTACGGACTCCGTGAGGACTGGTACAGTAGCAATAAAGCTCTCGTCAACACCAGACTCGTACTCAACAATAAAAAAGAGATTTAGGCTTCCAGCCTCTGGGCAGTTAATGATCACACTCCAGGGAGTGTCTCCTTGTTTTTGTTCGCAAAAATCAGTTCCATTGAGATTGTGATCCCAGAGAATGTTTTTAATAGGCTCTGAAAATGCAGATTCTTCAGCAAAGAAAGTGAGGTCTTTATCAATACTGATAAGGTTAAATGGGTTGATAGAGTAAAGAACACCATCTTGTCCAATTTCTTGTTTTGCAGATGTGCTAAAGTGAGTGTTAGAGCCATAAATTGAACTTCTCATTGGAGAACAGTTGGCAAAAAGCAAGGTGGTAAGGCAAAAAAACAATAATGTTGAAAATCGTTTATTGAAGCACATATTCATCACTTCCTAACAGTTCTTTGTAAAAGTTTTTAATTTGAAATTGATGGCGAATTAAAAGGCTATCGACTTGTTCGAGTAATAACGGCAGATTGCCTTCGTGAGTGGTAGCGCCTAAAGAGAGAAGAGTCAGTCTTTTTGCAAGACACTTGCGAAATTTTGGCGTGCGAGTCAGCTCAGTGGCATATTGTTTCAGTGATGAAACTTCCTGTTGACGGTAACGAGGTTTAACACCTTCTTTTAAAAGATCGGATACGGTGGAGACATTCCCGTCATCTCTTTTAATGGCTACAGCCATTGAAGGGTCTGTATTAAAAGCACCTGTTGTATCAAATTTATAAAAGAGTGATGAACGAGCATTCATGGTGCGATGGCAAGAGTAACACTTTGGATTACAGTCTGTGCAAGCGAAGGTATGAACGTCCTCAGATATTTCTTCAGGAAAAAGCCCACTGTCGGAGTCATCAGGGTAATCGTGACAAGCAAAGGCTTGCAGCATATGACTGGAGCGCCTGAAGTTAAAAGGACCTTCCCATTTTTTAAGAAAGGCTTGTGTCGTTACAACACCAGCGGCATTTTCTTTGGCGAGTTCTTCAGAGCCACCAAAAGAAGAACAGGGACCTTTAGTGAGATCGTCTTTAATACAGTAGTCTGCTTTAAGGATTTCTCTGAAGTCGAGGTTCTCTTTAAACAAGTAAGCGGCAAGATTGGCTGGTTCATTATAGTTGATGCCGTCCATACTGCCTTCTAAATCAAAAAAGTTTTGATGATAACTTTTGATTTTATTTACAAATTGAGTATTTTCTACAAGTCCTTCAATAGCCAAGTTGTATCCAGCTTGAGTAGCCACAGCTTGTAGTTCTTCTTGGGTGGGAGCCTTTTCTAAAAAGATCAAACTGGCACGTCTATAAGCTCTCTGTCTATCTTCAGGGCTCACAGTTGCGAGTTCTGTTGGTCCTGGGTCGACCACCGATGCTTCGCTATTTTGTTCAGAAGAACTTAAATGTCCCCCGTTACAGGAAATCAACCCCAGAGAACAAAAAAGAATGACAAGTAAAAGACGGATTCTCATTGATTATCCTAAATATGAAGTTAAAACTTCAGAAGCTGTGTTTGTGTTGCCAAGAATTTTATTAATGGTGTGGTAGAGCTGTCTCGTTGTGTTGCGAGTTCCAGAAGGTAGTGTGGCTCCGCTAACAGGGTCAACACCGGCATGTCTTAAAATGCGTGGATTCCCCTCTGCATTGGAGTTGTTTAAGTATTCGACTCCTCCGTAGTAACCACCTCTTACTTTTTTAGATAAGATAAGTGTTCCTTGTGAGCCACCATCTCCATTGTCTTTTCCAAAAGTACTGTCGTTACGATTAAACTCACTTCCTATCACAATTGTTGTTGTATCCCAAAGAGTTGTTCCATTAGGTCCTTGTAAATCAGGGGTTGCCTTGAGATAGTCTACGGCAGCGGCAAGCTTAGCTGCGACTTCTTCAAAATGGACACGAGTTGAGGTCATGTCTCTTCTTCCATGCCAGTCACCTATGGAAAGTTCAATGGTTGAAGAATTAATCAAATTATAAGTCATTGCTTTTAATGTATGACCTAAAGCTTGTCCAAAATTGGTATAAGTACCATTGGCACCAGTATTTAAAGAGGCATGTATATCATTAGGAATTAAAGCTGTTGTGAAGTCAAAACCCAGAAGCTCCGCGGCTTTCCTGTGTTCTTCTGAATAGTTCAACGGATTACTGATGGAAGCTTGCATACGCAGAGCTTGTCTACGGGAAAGTTTAATAGATGCTTCTAAAATCTTATTAGTGGCATTTTCATCAAAGGCGAGAGTGGCCTTTTTAAAGTTATCTTTAAAAGTATTATTGTGTGTGGTCATAAGGTCACTTAAACCATTGGTCTGATGCATGACCACTCGGTTGCCATTAGCGTTTTGAGCAAAATGAACACCAGGAATGACAGAGGCTGAAGTGTTGCGATTGGCCAGAGCAATGATCGGTGAAACTTGTCCTTGTCCGCGTCCACCTTCCCAGAAATTAAATAAAGCGGTATGTGGACCTTCGGAAGCAACACCTTGGGTAATTAAAAGATTGTTTTCATGTTTTTTTAAAGGAAGAGCGTCTGGACTGAAGTTAAGACCGTTGACACCTTTTGTGAACTGATTGCCAACAAAGGGAACATTGGGAGTGAGTGCCTCAGCTCTCATGGCAAACATATCGGGCACTCCCAGTGGCATGATCGGAATTCCTGATCTCACTCCAATAAAAATCATTCGTTGGGGAATCGGTAAGTCATCAGCATGGGCTTGCGGAATTATTTTTTTAGCCAATTCCTCGACTAAGTTGATTCTTGTGTTTGATGCAACTCCAGCACCAGCAAGTGCAAGACTAAGTTTTGTTACAAAATGACGTCGAGTCAAAGCGTAAGCCGCATCAAGTTTATCAAGACTTCTTTTCTTTTTGTTTTTCATTTTAATTCTCCCAATTAAAAACTGTTAATAGAAGCTAAACTTGAGCCAATAGCGGCACATACGGCTGTCATTTTTTCTTGTTCACTTTCAAATTGAGTAGTGAGATCTTTAAGGATTTGTGATTCATCACTACGAGGTACTCTTCCTGTAAAAGCGGTGTGTATTGTCGAAGTGTCCTGGCTTCCATTAGGAAAGAGACGGGTTTTGTTAGATTCATCATTCAAACTTTCAGTGCAGGCGTTTATGTATATTTGGGAAACAAGACGGAAAGTGGAGGCGTTACAAACTTGTGTGCTTAATTCGTTGGAATATTCATTAAGATAAAAACAATCTCTACCACTATTAACATGGTTAAAGCTTTTACAGTTATTACTTTTAAGTGGAGATCCCTCTTCATTGAGCATGGCAATATCACCGCTTGCGATGCCTAATATATCAGTAAGTACAGTTGCAATGGCTGTTCCACCAATAAAACGACAATCCTTTTGTGAGAGTCGTACATTCTCATCAAGAACTGATGAAGAACTGTTAGAGCTGGTTTCCTCGGTTTGGAACTTTCCTTGCTGAGAACAGTTTTGGATACTGAGCATTAACACTAAATACATGATACTTTTTATAATCTTAAATTTATCCACAATCCCTCCGCACAATATTTAAGAGAGCAAGATAGGTGCCGGAAATTGACACTTTAAAAGCAAAATAATTGAATCAAATTGAGAATCCTTTTGAGAAACTAAACAGCTGTACAAAAAGTAACTAGAATAACTTAAATAAAATCTCAATATTTTAGGAAAGAGCTTCAATGAGTTGTCTTAAAATAAGAATCAAAATGAAAAGTGGTTGAGTGAACAAAAAGTTGACACTTTTTTAAATTCCTAAAAGCAAAATAGGGGCATTAATTTTGGTCTAAACCTTGCAATAGATTAGGCTCAGGGAGTTTATATGAAAACAAATCAATGTCTTATATTTCTAGTAACTGTTTTAAGCTTTCATTTTAGTATGGCAAACCGAAACATGACGGATGCTGAAAAAATTTATTTCTGCGAAAATAATCAGTTACCCAATGGTTTACGATTTTCTGATGCCAGTAATCAACGTTTAATGGAGAGAATTTGTGCTCAACGAGCAAGAACTAGTTCTGCATCGACTCGATCAGTAAGTCCTGCAAGCACTCCTGCATCCTCAACAACGGCGAGAGATAATACTCCCATAACACCAGCAACGACGACTCCCACTCCTGAAGCCACTCCATCGGATTCTAGTCCACAGACAACAGGTATTCATTCTGTTAGACAAAACCCCTGTTCTGAACCCAGTTTAACCTCTCGCTTGGGAACAACACATTCCATTGGTCACTCTCCTTCAAATTCTGCCAGTCGCTACGTACCTGAAATTAATGCGGGAAGAATTCCCTCTTTTTTAAGTCAATTGGTTCCCGTATCAATGAATCTTCCTCAAGGTCGTTCATGTATGGGATCTAATGAGCCAATTACAATTTGTTCCATGCCTGATTATCTTTCAGTGGGTAATGATCAAAACTTTACCCATGTGCGTTTAGGTCTTTCTGATACGGCCAGTGTTCTTCGTAGCCTTGGCTTTATGCTGCCAACCACACGTATGGTGGATACAATCTATAGGCAAGCTCAATTGAGGTTGGATCCTATTACAAGAACGCCCGATAGAACAATGACAACTTTACCTGTTTTTGAAAATGCCAGTGCTGAAGCCAGAAGAGAAATTGCTGGACGCAACCAATTGTTAACGGCTGGTCATATGAAGGATCTTGTTTTAACAAATAGGATTTCAAACGTGAGTGGTCGTGTGGCCATTTATGGACTGCAAAGACGAAGCAACGGAAGGCCCATTCAGCCCTTATCGACCGTTCATGGAGCGAGTTATCATGATTACAGTCATGGTATTCGTGGAATCAGTCAAACAGCCTTTGTGGGAGGGCGCAGCTACAGACTAGAAGATTTATTGCGAGATTCTGGTTGTTCAAGTGCTTTATCCTCAGAAGGTGCTATTAACTCCGGATTGTTACAACATTTCCGCAGTACCACTCCGGCTCCACGTGAACAAGATAGCCCATCCACAGGTACTTTAGTGGGAGTTTAAGGGCGATATTCTAAAAAGACTAATGCTGTAAAGTTATGGTTTTGTACTAGTTAATCAAATTCAAAAACAGTCTTAGTCTTGCAAGCGCATCTGATGAGTTTCTAATAGAGGATTAATTCAATTTAAAGCTAAGGTTTTCATCAAGAATTTTATTTAAAACTTCCCCCGTTCTTTTAATCTCATGAGAAGTTTCCGAAGTACTGGAAAATCTTCTTTGGTAATTCCCAAAACTGTAGTCAGTAATCACTGAGAGTAGAGAGGTGGCGGGGAGGATTAAAGAATCAAACATTTTTCTTCTTAATGAGAGTTGTAAAGCCAATGTAAGTAGGATGAGAAAGCCTAGAGCCCATGCTCCAGCAAGACCCAAAGACTTGGCTTGTGAACTTTTATTATTCATAGTACTTAAGTTTAAGTCTGATAAATAGGTGAGTTTTTGTGAAAGTTGAGGAAGTGTCGTTGTCTGCCCTTGCCAAAACTCTTTGGCTAAAACTTCTATTTCGGCAATCACTTTTTCCTCCCCATCAATGGTGACGTTGCTTTTGGCATTTTCAAAGGCCTCCCAGAAAACTTTTTGATTTTCTTTGGACTCTTTTGTTGAAGCTTGTAAGAGAAGGGTTTCTTGCATTTTGAGAACAGATGACACGGAGTAAGCGTTTTCGTTTAAAACTTCATCAATCGCGGGAATTATTCTTTCAATCAAATACAAAGAGCCAATCCCAACAATAAGATTAATAACAATGGTTGAGGTCGAAAGAAATCGAAAATAATTATTAGCTGACATTTATTTGACCTTTTCCATAAATTGTTCGATGACCCCTTTTTTAGCGGATAAAACAATAACATCACCTTCCTTAATGATGGTATCAAACTGGGGTTGTTTGACTAGCTGGTCACCAAGGCTTCTGATCGCTATGGCAGTGATTCCGTAGTTGCCAAATAAATCCAAGTCTCTCAGCGATTTATCAGACAAAGATTGAGGGGCTTTAATTTCGGTAACAACAAGGTCAGATCCTAGAAGCATTTCATTTAATACGTGTTCACTTAAGATCCGAGGAGCAAAACGCTCACCAAAATCCCATTCGGGATTTACAATATCTTGAGCCCCCACTAAACGAAGAATGCGAGCATGCAAATCATCATTAGCGCGTGCGATAATTCGCTTAGCTCCAAGTTGTTTCAGGAGAGCTGTACAAATGATTCCCACTTCTTTTGATTGATCTCCTGTGGCACAGATACAGACGTCTCTTTTAGAAGGTTCTAATTGAGCAATAAAATCTTCATCGGTGGCATCGGCGCACATGGCTTTAGTGACCCAAGAGGCCGCCATCTCAATTCTTTTTTGATCACTATCAACAGCTATAGTTTCAACGTCATACTTGCTGAGAGCACGGGCGAGCCCCATTCCAAATTGACCGAGACCAATAATTATGACTTGTTTTTGCATTCTTCACCTCATGAGATATAAACATCTTCTTTAGGAACTTTCCAATTTAATTTCTTTTGATTTCTAAAAAGTAGCATGATGAAAGCCAGCGGACCAACTCGCCCCAACAACATACATAGAATAATCAGGAGTTTACCAATTTCATCAAGGCCAGAGGTGGCACCAATGGAAAGACCAACAGTTCCAATGGCAGAAACAGTTTCAAAAAGTAATGAAATAATGGGTATATCTTGAGTGGCGTTGAGAACAAAAAAAGCGAATGCCGTGGTGAGAAATACCACTAAAAAGATGGCCGCTGTGCGAAAAACACTTTTGACTGAGATAAATCGGTTAAAAACTCTTAATTCTGTTTCACCTCTTATTCCGGCGATACCGGCTAAAAACAAAATTGCAAGGGTAACTGTTTTTATACCACCCGCTGTTCCGCCAGGGTTACCTCCAACAAACATTAAAAACATAAAGAAGAAGGGGGTTGCGGCAGCAAACTGTGAATAATCGAGGCTATTAAACCCAGCTGTTCTGGTGGTCACGGATTGAAACCAAGAGTTCACTAATTTATCGTAGAAACTCAGTTCTCCTAAGGAGTAATTCCATTCGGCAATAAGAAAATAAATAAATCCAAGAGCTAAAAGTGATAGAGTGGTGTTGAGAACAAGTTTTTCTTGTAAGTTCAACTTTCCTTTCCAAATCTTTAAGGGGAGGTTTAAGGCCATAAGCGGGGCAAAGCCTCCAGCAATAATAAGTAGTGAAATAACAAATAAAATAAAAGAGTCTGACTGATAAGGTATAAGGCTGTCGCTTTGAAGAGCAAAGCCGGCGTTACAAAAAGCAGAGATAGAAGTGAAAAGAGAACGCCATAAAGCCTCTTTAAAGTTATTATCATATTGGAGGAATCCAATCAGTAAGAGGAGTGTTCCTGTTAATTCGACAGTTAAAAAATAAAAGAAAAGGCTTCTGAGGGTGGACTGCATTCCTGCCAGAGAGGGTTTGTGCCCACTCATTTCTTTTAAAACTTCTTCGTACTCAAGGCTGAGGCGAGATGACTTTAATCCAATGAGAACCCAAGAACTCATGGCAACAATTCCAAAGCCTCCTAACTGAATAAGAACCAAAATAACGGACTGACCAAAAAGACTCAAATCAACCGGAGTATCAAGAACTATGAGTCCCGTAACACAGACAGCACTGATTGCAGTAAAAAAAGAGTCTAGCAGGGAGAGGGGAGCTTCTGATGTTCTACTGAGGGGAAGTTCTAATAAAAAAGTTCCAATGATTGCAAGAACTAAAAAATAAGAAAAGACGGTGGCTTCAGGAAATTTAAATAAATTACGGGTTAGGTTTGTAAGTCCTTGATCTTTATATTTAAAGAGAATGATAAACGTAAGGATTGTGACAGTTACAAACCAAATGTCAGTGAATAACAAAAGCGTATCAAGTTCTTTTAGAAGTATGAGAACTGTACCAGAAATGACAATCACGACACTGGCTATTATTCTTGAGGTGTTGATGAGACTTGATTTGATACCAGTGAAGTAAATTAATGAGGCAAAGGAAAGATTGACAGCTAAAAGTGTTAAATCAAGGTCATTATATTGTTTGATCTTCAGAGTTACATAAAGAACCGAAGAAATTAAATAAGGCCACAGAATAGAAAATGAGGAAACAGGTTTGTAGATGAGATGTTCATTCTTTAATTTAAAGAGGCTGACTAAATAAACACTGGATATGATAATTCCAAGTGTGGGTGAGAGGTACAGTTTGTTAAGTAGATACAAGTAGAAAATGGTTATGAAGCCAATGTAGAGCTTTTTGATCCATGTCGTATCTGTTTTGAGTGAAAGTAGAAAGGTCATTACAGATATAAATGTAAAAAAGTAGAAATGAGAAAAATGAGCAGGTATTGGAAATAAAGCCCCTTGAGAGTATGTAGAGATAAAAAGACTCAAAGGAATAAGCTGGAAAATGTGAACGAGCATAGGAGATTGAGAATAGTCTTTAAGTGTTGCAGAATCAATAATGGGAATCTCTTAATTTTGGATAATCACTGATTTTGAAGTTCTCTAGGAGGCCTTAGGACTCTAGCAAGTTATTGATAATCCCTATCAAGATAGCTTAATTACAATTGTCGTACCCTAATAGAGAAGAATCATTTCTAATAATTTAAGAATTGGATATGAGATTGGAGTTCTTTATTGTTTATTCTGATCGAAGAAAGTGCGTGATCATGCTTTTCTGACTGCAAAAGGGCTCTATTAGAACCCTTTAAGTATCAGCTATATATTAGATTCGTGAAACAACAACTTTCATTTTATATAAAAAATTATTTGGCGTGTCTCCGACTTCAATTGTGGCTTCTTTGTTGGGATGGGTCACGATACTTGGATTGTAGCGATATATTTTATTACTTTTAATATACCTTAAATCAACATCTATACGGATTCCATCTTTATTTGAGTCAGGGATTGTTTGGTCATAAGCTATAAATTCAGTTTCTATCTTTTCTCCGTTCTCTGTAGTTATAACAACGGAGGACGCTCGATGTTGAATAGCTCCCACTCTTGTCTTGGCAACTTTTTCGTTATTTATGAAAATTTCAGCAGAAATATCATATTGTTCTTTCTTTTTCGTGATGCCACTAGCTGAGGCTATGGCTATTGAGGCAATGCTGAAGCAGAGGGTGCACATTATTGTTCTTAAAATGGGTCTGTGAATCTTCCTTGATTTCATTTCTATTATTCTCCTTTTTAGAGTTGTGTCGTTGATACTAGTAGTTAATAAACTGTTGTTATGTGGTATTTGAGCTAAATCGAGCAGAAGATTTCCATATTTCTTAACACCACATTTGGTTTCTTCTAGAGTTTTAAAGTCACAGAAGTTTTCTATCTCAAACTGAAACTTTCTGTGAATTAAGTGAGCCGTTGGTAAAAAAAATAAAAGAGAACGAACAATTAAAGAAAGCAGTTTCCATAAAGGGTCATGATTTTTAGCATGATGAGACTCATGGGTATGGGCAATTTCAAAATATTCGTCACTCCAGTTATCTAAGATCAAATTGGGAAAATATATTTTTGGACGAATGAGGCCAAAGCAGAAGGGACCATGGAAATTATTATCTGCCCAAATAAGGTGAAGACCTCTCTTAAGAGGTTTAGCATTCCTTAGACTCAACTTGGTTCTAATGTACGAAAGAAAGAGAATTATTATTTGAACACTCACTGCGGCTGAGTATAAAAATAGGAAAAATTGCATCCAGTCAAACTCATTGGGAGTTAAGTAATTACTTTTGTTGGGGGTTCCAATAAGAGGAGTGTCATTGTTTATGGTGATTTCGATGGGTTTCCATGAAAAGAATAGTAAGGAGAGTAGTAATACTGGTGATAAGAGTTGAATTAGGATTCCAAACTTGTAAAAAGAAGTTTTTTGAACTGTATGAACCTTTAGATGTTCAAGTAATGTACCTAGGCAATAAATAGCTATGTTTATTAAAGCTATTGAAAAAATAAATGTTAGTAACATGGGGTTAGTGATCATAACTATTCATCCTCTAAAAGCTTTCTCAGTTTAGATATTTCATTTTTTGAGAGCTGTTTTTCTTCTACAAGATTGAGAATTAATTCTGCTTGAGAGCCATTAAAGAAATGCTTGGAAAGTCGTTTTAGTTCATCCGAAATGATTCTTTTTTGTTTGAGCAATGGTGAGTATAAGTAAGCCTTTCCCTCTTTTATGGCCTTTAGGTATCCCTTTTTTTCCATTGTTTGCACCAAAGTCATTAAGGATGTGTATGCTGGTTTTGGTTTTTTATCTAGAGCCTCGAGTATAGAAGCCACTTTTAAAGGATGCTCCTTCCATAACACTTTCATAACCTCAAGTTCATTTTCTGTTAGTCCTGGTTGTGTGGGTCTTGCCATCAGTTCACCTACTAGTTAAATAGTAGTTTATGACCTTGAAATGAAAAAGCAAGTTTTATTTTTTAAGGCTTTGTATTTTTTTTTGAATGCAGATTCTGCTATCAACTTCAGTTGATTATCATTAAGTGAGGTTAGTATGTCTATTAAAGCACCCAAAAATCCATATCATCCCGGAGAAATCCTTTTAGAGGAGTTCATTGAGCCCAGCGGGTGGACTCATACTTATGTGGCTGAGCAGTTGGGATGGACTAAAACTAAGCTGAGTGAACTCATTAACAAAAAAAAGGGGGATTACTGATGAAACAGCCTTAGACCTATCTGAGTTTTTGGGAACCACAGCAAAACTCTGGATGAATTTTCAAGCAACGTTTGATTTAGATAAAGCTAGGAAGAAAAGGGCTGCATAAAGTAAAATCTATTTCTTAAAAGCTCCATTATTGAGAGTGCGGATTTAAAAGTTATCCCGAGAATAAATTGGAAGCTTTTTGCATTCTTTGTTTTTTGGGTACATACAAGGATATGCAAGTCTGATGAGTTCAAGTGAAGTGGGACTTGTTCGATAAAAAGTTGATGTCTTCAAGGCACCATATGGCACCAAAGGAATTGGTGTTGCAACAGTAAGACGGGGAGAGATTCGGTAAGTTATTAATAATTTTGGAGAAAATTTGGTGGAGCGTACAGGGATCGAACCTGCGACCTCGACGCTGCCAGCGTCGCGCTCTCCCAGCTGAGCTAACGCCCCATTGAATGGGTGAAGACTACAAGTAGCCTTAGAAATTCAGGAAATCAAGAGTTATTCGTTGAATTTTTCTCAGATTCGACTTTAATGGAGTCTCAAATAGTTTGAAAGGGGAGAAAGTGACCTACAGAAGAAATCTGCTCGTGTTTTTTGCATCAATGTGTTTTTACAGCCAAGCCTATGGAGTTGATTTGGCCAATAGATTAGGTGTGGGCTATACAAACCAACTCTCAACAGATCTCCCCAGCATTACAGCTCGCTATTACCCAAACTCTAAAACAGGTATGTCCATGGCTGTGGGTGTTAACACTCAGCAGAGCAATTCCCGTTTTGGGCTTCTTGCAAAGCTCTATCGAATCGTATTTACCGAAGACAATATGAACTTTTATGTTGGAGGGGGAGCCGGACTTTTAAGCACTGAAGTGGCTGGTCAAAACAACTCAGGTTTTGAATTGATGGGTTTTTTAGGGGGCGAGTTCTTCTTCTCAGGTTTAGAAAGTCTTGGATTTACCTTTGAAGCCGGTGTTGGTATTCGTTCAGATTCCAACGGCACTCTTTTTCGTACCATTGGTGATCACCCTTTGCGTGGTGGGATCATTTTTTATTTTTAATAGAAAGTTTATTTAATCATTTTATAAGGAGATTCATATGAAAAAAGTGATTGAAACAAAGTCGGCGCCCGCTCCTGTCGGCCCTTATTCTCAAGCTTTAGAAGTGGATGGAACGCTTTACTGTTCTGGTCAGATTCCTATTGTTCCAGAAACGGGAGAAGTTTTAACTGGTGATATTGTAGAGCAAACAAAACAAGTTATGAAAAATGCCGAGGCAGTCTTAAAACAAGCGGACTACAGCTGGCAAGATGTCATCAAATCCACTATTTTTTTAACCGACCTTGGTGACTTTCAAAAAGTAAATGAGGTTTATGCCACCTACTTTGCTGAACCTTTTCCTGCACGTTCTTGTGTTCAAGTGGCGGCTCTTCCTAAGGGTGTGAATGTTGAAGTGGAGCTTTTAGCTCGTAAGTCCTAAAAATGAAAAAGAGAAAGCTCCTTTTATTGGTTATTCTATTTAATATTTTAGTAATAGCTTCGTTGCTTTCTCTGTATTCTGTTGGTCACTTGAAAATCATCTCTAATTATCCTGTAACCGCTTGGTTAGAAGATCATCAA
>CAXREJ010000030.1:0-134442 GCA_964229765.1 Bdellovibrionales bacterium
ACCCTTATTGGGTAAAGAAGGGGCTGCCTGGGCTTCCAGTGTTAGTTACGGACTCTGGTTTATTGTAGGTATGATTATTTTATGGAAATTACGTCCCAAAAAACAAAAAGATTTTAATGAGGACTTTGCTCCTAAAGACTATATTTTGAGTGTTTACTCTCTTACCAGTGAAGTGAAAAAAGAGGTGGAAGAGCAGATTACTCAAAAACTCGATGTTATAGAGATATCAACACTAGTACGAGAGTTAGGCATCAAAAGGATTTTATTTTATTTATTAAATAAAAATATCGATCGTTTGTATTTTTACAGCCCAGAAGAAGGAGGTAGTAGCCTTACTGAAATTGTTTGTGGTTTTAGTTTGGTTGCAAATGCACGTGAACTTATTATCTTAAAAGGTAATGATCGTTTAGTATTAAATCGTAAGGGAATGCTGAAAGCTGTTTTTCGAGTAATCAGTTCAAGCTTATATGGTCGAAAACTAATTAAAAGGAAAGAAAAAGAGCTTGAAAGGCTTTTGCAAAAAGATCGTATTCCGGCTCAAGGGGGGCTTAAAGGCTCTGTTCTTTTTTTGAAAGCCAATCTTTGGTTTGGAGTGAAGGCTGGAGGTTCTGTTGGTCATGTTGCAGGTGTTATTAATGCTTTCATTCGTAGAGGAATGAGAGTTAATGCCGCCAGTATATCTAAACCTTTGATGGTGGATGAGAAAGTTCATTACCATCCACTGCCTTATGAACGTACTTTTGGTTATCCTGTAGAAATTAATAATTACATATACGGTGAAGATATTAATGAAAACCTACTGAATTCTTCAATAGAGAATAATGTTGATTTCATTTATCAACGTCTTTCATTGGGAAATGATACAGGGGTGCATTTATCTCGCAAGTGGAAGAAGCCTCTTATTTTAGAGTATAATGGATCTGAAGTTTGGGTCTCATCAAACTGGGGTAAGCAACTTAAGTATCATAACCTTGCTGACCTTTGCGAAAGGGTGTGTTTGAAGCATGCACATTTAATCGTTACAGTTTCTGATGTGTTGAAGGATGAGCTTGTTTCTAAAGGAATTGAGGAAGAAAGAATAGTAAGTTATCCAAATTGTATCGATCCTAATATATTTAGTCCTGACAAGGTTTCTGATCAACAGGTCGATGAAATCAAAGATCTTCATAATTTAAATGATAACGATTTTATAGTTACTTTTATAGGTACTTTTGGGAAGTGGCATGGAATTCGAGTTTTGGCTGATTGTATTGAAAAGCAAGTTAGAGAGAGTAGAGATTTATTAGACAAACATAATGTTAAATTCTTGTTGGTTGGTGATGGTAGTGAAATGCCCTATATACAACAAAAGTTGGCAACAAAAAATTGTTTGCCTTATGTACGATTTACTGGATTGGTTGAGCAGCATATGGCCCCTATTTACTTAAAGGCCTCTAGTGTTTTAGTTTCTCCCCATGTACCAAATGAAGATGGCAGTCGATTTTTTGGATCTCCGACTAAGTTGTTTGAATATATGGCCATGGAGAAGCCAATTGTTGCTTCAGATCTAGAGCAGTTGAGCGATATATTCTCAGGCTCTATTCAAATGAAAGATGGTTTGAGCACTTCTGATCTACAAAAATCATCAGCCTTACTTGTTCGTCCCGGTGATGTCGATCATTTTTCTAAAGCCCTTATTTTTCTTTATGAGAATAAAGAGGCTTCGGTTCCATTGTCTGTAAATGCTCGGAGATTGGCATTAGAAAAATACACTTGGGATATTCATGTGGAAAAAATAGTGGATGCTTTTGATAGAGAGTTTAAAGAATGACTTTGTCTTCTCTTTTTTTTCAGAGTCATTACCATCAATGGATGGTCGCTATTTTTCTATTGTTAATTTCCATATTATTTTACTATCAATTGCTTTTAAAAAGTCCCAGTGAATTAAAGTTTCCAATTTTTGGCTATGCTTTTTTTTACTCACTCGTTTGTTTGATTGGAGGCGTAATTGTTGGGGTTTCAGAAGCTTCATGGCTACTGCAATTACAGCCTCAAGGGGGATATAAAATATTGAAGCCGGATGATATTTCGTGGACACTTTATTGGTTTTTACTGTTTCTTCCTTTATTTGCAATGCCTTTAAGCCTTCTAGCTGTAAACTCTGTCCTGCCTAAAGTTCAAAGAAAGGAAAGAGTATTTGCCTTTCGCTTCGATTTGTTTTTTGTAACATTGATTATCTTGTTTTTTATTGCTTCCTTCAGAAATTATTCGGTGAGAATTTTTATTGATTGGCTGTCAGGAGGAGGGGACTTTTCCGAAATGATTCGGAATAGGGGAATGGTTCTTTCAAGTCTAAACTATTTTGTATTGAATTTATTTTATGTAATGGCCCCAATTTTAGTGGCGGCCTTTGGTCATTCCTTCTTAAAACTTAAGGACTGGAAAAGAGGTTTTTATTCGGCCGTCCTTCTAGTTTTGATCTTAGCTTTCACTATACTGACTTATCAGAAGTTATTGTTTTTTATGACACTTCTCTGTTGTGGCTATTTATTGGTATACAAAAAATCCATTCCCTCAGCTTTATTTATTGGAGCTTGTATTGCTATGCCAACAATTTTAATGGGTTTGACGTTGTTATCAAATAATCCCTATGGTTTTTTTGAGATTTTCGCACATTTTGTATTGAGAACGGGATCGGCAATTTCTTATTATGTCGCATATATTGGGCAGTCCTATTTTTATCCTGGCTACGATTTACCATTGGATGGACGTTCTATAGAAGACAATGTTGATGTTTTTCGCTTTATGTTTCCAAACTCGTCTTGGTTGGGGGGATCAAGTTCCTCACCGTTTCATCTGCGCTCTTACTTTCAAGGAGGCTTACTATTCTCTATTATAGAGTTTATTGGAATCTCTTTTTTTGTAAATATTGTTGTAAGAGTGAAACACGCTCTACCTGAGGGACAAACATTTTTTGAGTCACTTTTATTAGTTTTTTTCTTTTACTTGTGCCAAACTTCTTTGAAAGATTGTTTAGTATCTAGTTATGGAATTCTTTTAACCTTTTTTATTCTTGTGCTAATGTTTGATTTTAATAGGAGACTTTATGTCAAAGTTTAAGAGGCTGCTTTATCTGTTATCTATCACTATTCCTGTCATTTTAGGTTACTTAGTTTGGGATGTGAAAGGTGATATATATGAATTGTCTGGAAACATGAGGTTGGCCCAATATGTCGATCGTGAGAATGACCTTGTCTTTGCGCAAGATATTTTATTGGTAGAAAATCATATTGAGAATAAATATTTGGACAAGTATTTTTCTGATACCAGTGCAGTATTAGTTTTTGGGCAGCGTAATCCAGATCTTCCTAAGTATAGTATTTTCCTTAAAATTCTTGGCGAGAATCCAGAAAATATGAAAAATTATTATAACCAAATTGTTCAAGACTTTATCGCTTTAGGGCGTCCCATTATTGATAGTGTAAGGGTTAATAGAGAGAATGAACTTGAGAACTTGAATCGTTATATTTCCACAATGGAATCTGTTCGGTCCTCACCTCCAAAAGACTTAAGAGAAGGTGAGTCTTTTATGAATATTTCAAAGCAACTTTCAGACCTTAAAGAGAGAAAAGAGTTTCTAGAGATCTCTTTGGATAAAAATAGCCTTTTTAATTATTACTCACTTTCAGAGCCTAAACTTATTAAAAAGAGAGATAAATCCATATTTTTGTTGTCACTACTTTTAGGAGTGGCGTTTTTAATTTCTTTTTTTAGTTATTTAGTTTGGCGAACATTTTAGGTCTTACATGAAAAGAGAAATTCTAAATATTGTAGTGTTTTCTCTGCTCATACTTTTTGTATTGTTTTTAGGAGGCTATCACCATTTTAGGTTTTATGCTGATTTGGGAGAGTTCTTCTACTTTAAAAATGCTTATGACGAAGACACTTACATGCTCTGGTATGAGCAATGGAGAGTTGCACCATCCAGAGTATTTTCAGCCGTTTTGTACCACTCTTTAAAAAATTTATTTCCGAAGACTTGGGTGCCATTAATTATGGAAATGCTTTGGCCCTGTTTACTTGTATCAGTGGTCTATTTTACATCCTTAAAGTTAACAAAGAGGTATTTTTTATCCTGTTTTTTTTCAATTTTATTTTTATGTGCCCCTGACTTTTTATCGTTACAAAACCAAGTAATGTATGATGGTAAAACCTTAGGTTATTTCATAGGGGAATCGATTTTTTTGAAAACATATATTCCCTATGCTTATACTACTTTTTTAGGATTTCAGAGAAATCATGAGCCCATTTCTAGTTGGCTGTTTTATACATTCTTTTTTAGCTTAATGGTTCTTAATTATAAGGAGCGAGGATTCTTTTTTGACTATAGTCGGAAAAAATATATTATTTTCGCACTTTTATCCATACTGAGTGTCTTTACCTATACTTTTTTGTTAGTGCCGTTTATCATTTTCTTACTCTTATTCACCATTTCTATGGCCTTTTTAAAGCAAAAAAAAGAATTTTTGAGCGGTGGTATACTAGCAATTATTACGCTGTTCGGTTTTTCTGTTTCCAGCTACTTTCAGCCCCCTCAGGGATCAACGATCATTTATAATAGTCATTTGCCATTTTTAAGTCTGTCGTTATTACCCTTACCACTTTTTTTACTTTTTGCATTGAGCTTTATAAGAAAGAAAAAGAATGCACTTAAAGTTTTAGTCATTACGACTATTTTATTTTTAATTCCATGGATATTGTTAAATCAACAGGTTGTGACTGGGCATCTCATCTCTGTTCGCGATTGGGAAAAGTATTCATGTTTCTTTTATTTATCAGTGGGAGGCTTGTGTGGCTTGCTGCTATTTGATTGGTCTAAAAAAAGTTTTTTGTTTGCTAAACTATTATTGCCTGTTTTACTCATTGTTTCTTGTGTCTCTTTATTTAAAGCACTCAGAACATCTTATCAAATGTGGTACCCTTATAATTTGACTCTATACTCCTATACAAAAATAATTGAGAAAAATAATGTTAATGAGAGTGTTAAAGAACCTTTCATATTTCTAGATAAACCTAATGGGGCTCCATTTCTGCGTTGGTACTTTAATTTTCCATCGGATTTTTTTGTTTTAGATTATACTGAATTATTTGAAAGACCCATTGGGTTATTGAAACATAATAATCCTCCGATCAATCAAAGTTATCATCGCCAACGTTTGTTTAATTATTTTAAGTTAGCAAATAAAAGTGAAGAAGATGTGAATAAACTATTGCTGACTCAATATGAAGGCTTTGTTGGTTTTCATATAAACTTTCTTTTTAGTTTTATGGACAGTTGGTTTCCAATATCGGACTCACGTTATCAAAGAGTTGAAAATATGAGAGATCTTGTTTTAGAGCAATCTCAAGATTACTCTCAGTTTGAATTCACTCCTCCAAATGGAAAACGTCTGATTCGCATTCAAAGACTTGAAACGATTGTCGGAAATAAGGATCTTACTTTTGGAAGTTATGGTCTTCAAATTAGTAATTTGTAGTTTTTTTGATTATTCAATATTTATTGAAATAAGGTGAGAGCTGAATAGATGAATCCATTTTTTGATTTCCATTAAAGATAATTCTCAAAAGATTAGGGTTTGAGTCAGGGATTGCATAGAAATCACCACCAGCTTGAACGACACCGTTCCATTTGTCGCGACCTTGTAAGTTTCCAATAAAATTTATGGCGTCAGTATCTGGGTCAAATTGTAGTAAACTTGTAGCTGCATCATCGGGTGCCATGTAAATCTTAGCATCAGGGCCGAGAAACCCAAAGGACCATTTTTGAGGAGTGGTACCAAGGGAGCCAATTAAACGTGTTTGTTCTGTTGTTGGGTTAATTTCGAGGATTTGAGATTCGTCGTCAGGTATTCCATAAATTTTTCCGTTCATTGCGAGTACTGCTCCAGCCCACTTTAATCCTGCCCCATTAAGAACATTTCCAATTTTCTTAAAACTATCGTCGGAGGGATCAACTTCTAAGACTTGGTCGGCTTCAAGTGGAATTCCATAAACCTTGCCATTTGGGCCGAGTGCAGATGAGTACCACTTAGCACCATTGATAGGAAAAGACCCAATTTCAGTCATTGTATAGGATTCAGTGTCAAATTTTAAAATATGATCAGCATTGTAAGGTACACCGTACATAAAACCGTTAGGTGCTAAGATTTGCCCCCCGTATGTTCCAGGTGCTGTGGCTACTTTTTTTACGCTAAGATTGTAAGGATTAATCTCAATAATGGCAGACCCTAATATTGGAAAGCTAATTATACGGCCGTCAGCAAGGCTTGTACCTCCAGCCCATACATGATTTTCAGTTATGGAGCTATCTATAGGAATATGGCAAAAACTTTTTTTCTGAGGGTTGAAGACATAAATATCTTCTACATTTGCGGTTTGAGGTAATAAAAAGATAAGGCCATTACGACTGAGAACCCCTCCTCGAAAGCGATCACCGCTACCTATGTTTACGGGAATCGTTTCAAATTCAACATTGGAAGAGTTAAATTGAGGATTACTTGAGCTTAGATTATCGAAGTAATTTTGGAGTTCGCCAAAGGCGGAGGGGCTAGTATCAAAAATATCGATTGTCTGAGATATGTTGTCTTTTGGAATTTCTGATAAGGCACAAGTTCCAATAAACTGACTGTCACTACTTTTAGTGCACATTGATGTTAGTGAAAGTAGGCTTAGAAAAAATATAGATTTAAAAAAGTTCATAGTTAGCATTTTATATATATTATCTCCTATGTCATTGAATGTTTAGAGAAAGAAAAGAAAATTTTTGTCATTTTCGTAGTAATTATCAAGACTAAAGTTGGGATCTCTTTAAGTGTAGAATTGATCTTGAATAAATAATAGTAAGCTACTGTAATTATTAATTGTTAGAAATAAAAATCTTTATTTTCTTTTGGGAGTAAATTTTATTTTGAAAATGACTTTATATAAAGCCGTTAATATATACTGGCTGCAATTAATATTTATTTTTATTTCTGTATTTAGTTACTCGTCCTATCTATCTTCTATTGGTCTTGATATCACAGATACAGGCTATTTACTTTCAAGGCAAAAATTATTTTTTGATCCAAATTACAAATTTCCATATGCACTTGTTTGGGTATCTGATTTGATCGGTGGTCTTTGGTTGTGGATGAGTAGTCCTTGGGGAGTGTGGGGAGCATCTGTTGGTTGGTGTTTTTTGATGACCGCTTTTGCAATGGTTTGTTTTTCCTTTTTGAAAAAAGAATTTATAACACAAGAATCTTTCGTTATTACTTTGTTTGCATCTTGTGCTTTGATCGGTGGAAGAATTGAAGTGTTATATTATACAAACTTGGGGGCATTTTTCCTCCAAATTTCTGGCTTACTGTTTTATTACTATTATTATAATGAAAATAGAAAAATATTTTTGGTATTTTGTGGTTTATTTGTTGCACTTGCAATTAATAGTCGATTTCCTAATATTCTTTGTGTGATAGTTTTTCCTATTATTTTCATAGTTTCAAGAGCATTAAGAGAGAAGAGAGTTTCATATAGTGAAATTAGAGGTAGCTTAAAGTTACTATTATCTATAACCATATGGTTGGGCGTATTTTTAATTGGCTTAGTCTTATTAGGAATATGGGAAGGTTTTTTTTATAATTTTAAGATGACATTTGGCTTACTTCCAGGTGTAGAGGTTCAGAAAGAGCATGGTTTGTTCCACTTGCTTAATATTCTGGTAATGCATTTTTATTGGAAAATAGAGTGGTCTGTATTGTATTTGATAGGTACATTTATTTTGATGTATGGGCTTTGTAAGTTGAATAAGAGAGCTTTAACTCTTCCATGGTTACTGTTATTTACTTTTTATTTCTCAATATTAACATGGACATTTGTAAATAATTTGAATGCTGTGCGTGTGGCGTTGGGTGCTTATGTTATAATGTTATCTATATTCCAGATTAGTTATTCATTTTTCTTTATAGAGAATGGTAATGATTTAAGGGAAAAGGTATTTTTCTTAAATTCTTTATTTTTAAGTATAAGTCTTATGTCGATAGCAGGATCAAATGTTGGTTTTCTAAATTTACATGTTGGTCTATGGGTGCTTTTACCGTTACAAATTTTATTTTTAAAAGATTTATTTAAAATTAAGGACCAAGTATTTACTTATGGTCTTATTGTTTTGATGGCGCCAATTGCGTTTGTTACAGTGTTGAATGTTTTAAGTACCCCCTATAGAGATCTTGGAGATTCAGAAGCTCTAAATACAAGAGTATCGGATTATCCATACGATGATATTAAAACTTCAGAAAGCAGAGCTAAAGCTATTAGTGAATTGATGACGGAAGCAAAGAAATTAATCCCTAGAGGAGATATTGTTCTTGCCTATAATAATATCCCTTTTTTGTACTATGTAACAGATACATATCCTTATTTTGAAAGTTTATGGCCGATTTTACAGGGAAAAGCAGGCGTAGATAGATTTATTAAGCTCGCAAAGAAAACACCAAAGCCTAAATTTATTGTTCGTGCCATGACAAATACAGAGTCTTATACGTGGGGGAATGGAGCGACTATACCACCACATAATAAGCTACATTTTCAGGGTTTACAGGAAATTGATAAATGGGTGAGTAATCAAGGTTATAGGTTAGTTTGGAGAAATAGTGATTTTGCTATTTTCGAGCTTATTGGTAGTTAATTATAACTACAAAAAAATTTACTGCGCAAGACAGGCATGGTAGTACTTTGTTCTGAAAAAGGGGTTATACTATGAAATCACTTGATTTGTTGAAACAGGGGAGTCCCAAAGCATTTATAGAGGCCCTATGTGGTGAGGCCCTTGAGCACAATGCGGTGCATCACAATTTTTTAAAAACTCTAGCCGCTGGTGAGTTTAAAAATAATACGATGGCCTTGCAGCAGTATGCATATAACTACTCTTTTTATTCCAGTGAGTTCCCCGCTTATGTCGAAGGAGCAATTGGTAGCTTAAAAAACCCATTACATAGAGAAAAAATTCTTGAGAATCTGGAAGAGGAAAAAGGAAACCCAAAGGCCTTAGAGCTTAAAGACCGTCCACATGTTGATATATTTAACCACTTCAAAAAAGCTATTGGTGTAGATTCTAACTTTATTAATAATAGTACGCCTTGTCCGACGGTATTAATCTGGAGAGATCTGTTTTTGCAAAAATGTCAGAGTCGAATTGAAGGTGTGAGTATTGCTGCAATGGGTATTGCAACAGAGTTTGTTGTGCCGAAAATTTATGAATATATAATCAAGGGAATTAAGAATCACACCTCATTAAAAGAAGACGAGTACTTATTTTTTACTTTGCACTCTGAATGCGACGATCAACATTCTCAAGATATGATAGAAGTTATTGAGGAGCTTTGTGATGACTACAATGTGAGAGAAGCTGTGCGATTTGGAACGTATTCAGCTTTAAATTTGCGTAATAGCTTCTGGGACTCATTGTACTCAAGAATTCGTTTTATGGAGACTAACTAAGGTTTGATTATTAAGATTTCAAGAACTTAGCTTAGAGTTAATTAATTGATATACATACCCCAGTATTCCAGTGAATAGATAGGTTGAATATTGAGTAACTCCTAATGCAATACTTTCACTTTTGGGTATCCCGTACCTACTTAGTAGATATACATATCCTATTTCTCTTAATCCAAGGCCCCCAATAGATAAGGGTAAAAATAAGGCTGTTATAGCAATAAGTGGGACATTTATTAGGAACTTAGTAAATGGCAAATCAATGGCTATGGCTAATCCAGCGAAATAAACACCAAGGATTGTAAATAGGCATGTAAGTATACCTAAAAAAAATAGGATTAAAGCGATTTTTGTAGTAATTGTTCTGAGTCGTAACAACGGTCTCAATGTTGAAAGTTTTTTGATGAGAAAAGTTTCAATTTTTTTTCTTAGTAAATACATAGCAATAAGTAAGATGAAAATAAAAATCAATAGAATAGTGAAGTTTAGCTGAATTTCTAAATCATCATACCCTCCAGCAAAGAATATAGTTACGGTGATTAAAAAGAAAGAGCTGATGCCAATCAGACGATCGATTATCACTATTGAAGTTCCAACGGAGATTGGAATGTTATATGTTTTTAGTTTTGAAATTCTATAGGCTTCTCCGACCCCAGATATTGATATTGAATTGAGACCAAAGGAAATTAATGAATCAGAGACGAGATTAGGAAAGTATACTTGATGCTTCTGTGATAGAGAAATTAATATATAAGTTCGTAGTGCCGAGATACATGGGCATAGTAGGATAAAGAAAAGCCCAAGAAGCCAAAAGTTTAAACGGAGAGTACCGAGCGAATAAATCGTAGCAATAAGTAAGTCTTTTGATTGAAACAGACAGGTCGCAAAAAATAGAAATCCAAAAACTTTTAGGTACTTTAGTTTCATATTAAGGTTTTAGGAGCATACTTTAGAGTGAAAGAGTTGAGTAAGGCTAAATAATTAATGCGCAGCGATAAATCGAGAATGCTAAGATCTGTCTTTTCCATTTTGTTTTCATTGATGTACTTTGTTGGAAACGGGTCAGGACTGATTAAAGAGGTTTTATGATTGATTTAGATGAATTTATAGAGGCTACTACAATTAAATTGGAAAAGGCTGAGGAGTTAACAAGGGAAAAATTATTCCCAATTATGGAGAAGTATTCCTTTGCGCGTTTGGTTGGGTTGATAGATCCAGTTGAAATTGAGGCAGCGAAGTTACTTCTTAAAAAAAAATTTGATTCTAGCCAAGATAGACCTGGTACAGGAGAAGAGCCTGGGGAGTTGAAGGGAAACTTCCAAAAACTTTCTATTGGTGGGGCTGCGCAAAGTGGTGTTTATCGGCCTCGTTTTATGAGGAGTATATATAATCCTCTTTGGGTTGATGATACCTATGGAATGCATAAATCTTTTCGAATAGCAGCTAAAGTTAGAAATGTGATCTACAATCTGCCATTAGATTATGCCACAGATGAGGTTCAAGATGGGCTGTGGACTGCAGCTCGTTTTCATCATTATCCTGCTGGTGGTGGCTTTTTAGTTGCACATAGAGACACTGTGATGCCTGTTGTCCATGAGGAAGTTGGTTTAGGACGTTTTTATCAACTGCTTATTGTGATGTCAGAGAAGGGTAAGGATTATAAAACAGGTGGTGGCTTTGTCCAGCTTAAGGATAAGAAATACTTTTATGAGGAATGGTGTAAGCCTGGAGATATAGCAATTTATGATGCGCGAACTATTCATGGTGTTGAAGATATTGATGCAAGTGAAACTTATAAAGAGCAACTTTTCAACGGGAGAGTTGCCGGTTTTGTCACACTTTACAAAGATTTAGAAGGTCAAATATATGTCCCTCCAAAGCCATACGAATCTGAACAGTCACCCTCTTCCTAAAGAAAGTGAGCTGTCAGAGGTTCATCAAAGTTGTCCTCTATGCTATTCAACAGCTAGAGTAAAACAAGAACTTGTTTTACAAGAGAGTCCCGTCGTAAATATGAAGTTTTGCACAAGTTGTAGGGGTTCTTATTCAGATCGGTTTCCTAATGAGGGATATCTAGAAAAGCTATATAATCCAACTCATTATAAGTCGGATATGTTGCAATCGAATAGCTCTACATTGTCTTATGCTGCATCTATTGTGAAGTATATTGTTAGTGAGTACTCTGTAGAAAGTAATATTAAAATAATTGATTACGGTGGTTCAACGGGGGCTCTAACTAAAACTATTATACAGTTACTTGCTAGATTGGGTTATGAAAATGTTCAAGGTACAATCGTTGATTTTTGTGAAGAGAGGGATGAAGGAGTTGTAAATTTTGTTAACACTAAAAATCTTAAAGATATTCGACTAAAGTATAATGTACTGATTGCTAGTGCTGTTTTAGAGCATCTTACGGATGTGCCTCAGGTGGTAAAATCCCTATTAGAAAAAAGTGAAAAATCTGGTCTTTTCTTTATTAGAACACCTTTTGATGTTCCATTGGCAAAATTGATTCCAGGGTACAAAACGCGGTGGCCAAATCATTTGCATGATATGGGGCCTGAGTATCTGGAAAACTTTCTTGGGACTTACAAAGTAAATGGTGTTGTACTTTCGTCTCGTCCTTCAATTGTTGAAAGTTCATTTTCGCAAAAGCCACTAAGAACTTTAGCTGCCTATTTATTGAAGTTACCGGGGCATTTAGAATGTTTAACTTTTAAAAAAATATTTAATTATAATGGAATATTTTGGCCGCTTGTTGGTGGGTGGCAAACGGTCTATAGGGTAAAGAGATAATCTAAAGCTTTTTTCCTCGAATAACACGATTCACTATGAATAGTGGGTATCGACTAGTTGTTTTGGTAATTCTAATTAAATATGCACCGAGCACTCCAAGAATAATAAATAATATGCCGAATAAGAAGAGTTGTAGAATGACAATTGTTGCAAACCCTAAGACTTTAATCTCACCAGATAGCCACATCCAGAGATAGTATGTTGCAAACAAAAAGCTAAAACTCGCCATCAATAGTCCGACTCTGCTAACACCCTTAAGCAGAAGGTCAGAGTAATTCACGAGCATGTTAAAAAAATAGTCAAAGAGTTTTTTATAAGAATAAGATGAGCTTCCATTACGTTTAAAGTGGTTCACTTCTACGTTGGAAAACTTCTTTGTAACCATGAATAATAAAAAGCCAACTACTGGGTGGATATTGTGGAATAAAAGTGATTTTTTAGCAATATGGCCACGTATGATGCGAAAACTGGTTAAATCGAGATCGAATGGAACGCCGAGGGACTTATTAGCAATCACTTTAACGAGTTGAGTTCCCATATTTCTGATTAAGGAGTGTTGTTTCTTCTTAAGGCTACCCACTACGACATCATCGTCACGTTCCTTGATGGCATCATACATAAGTTTAATATCTTTTGGATCCTGTTGGAGGTCGTCATCCATGGTGACGATAAAGTCACCTTGGGCCACTTCAAAGCCGGCTAAAATGGCAGACTGTTGACCGAAATTTCGTGTTAAGTCGACGATAACAATTCTTTTATCTAAAGGGAGAACTTCACCTGAGAGGTAAGTTAATAGATCGTCGGGAGAGCCATCATTAATTAATAGAACTTCAAAATCGTTTGTTATTTTTTCAAGCTCTATAACAAGATTCTCGCAGAGTTCTTTTATGGTTTTTTGAGACTTGTAACATGGGATGACGACAGAAATATGTACAGGTGTTTCAGAACTCACAGGATTCACCTCTTAAGAAGTTAAAATAATGGCTTTTATCCTCATTGAAATTTGTGAAATTTGCAAATTCAAATTCAGCAGGCTCTAAGTCATTGGGGTCTAGGTAATAGAAAGATTTGCGACCAGGGTACTGATCAATTAATTTTTTGATATCGTCGATGTTACGAAAGTTAAAAACGGAATTGAGAGAGGAGAGTTCAAAATGCACTGGCGAATCATTGGTTTCCCAGCGAGGGTGTAAGAGTTGGTCAGATTCGTTGAGTCCGTAATAATAATCTTGGTAAAGCATTTTTAAAAAGGGAAAGCCTGAGCGGCGAAAGAAATCAATCAGTAGCCATGGGCGACCATTTAGTTCAATAACCTTCCATTGGTTATCTTTTTGATCTTTTATAAATTCAATCATTAATAAACCTCGCCATTTCATAGTTTTAACAATTTGTTGGGCGGGTTTTAGAAGTTCTTCTATATAGTTGAGTCGTAAAACTGTGGCGGTCCCAAAGGGATAGGGGTCGATCCTTTCTTTGACTGCAGAAACTGCCATTTGGATGTTGTGGTTTTTGTCGGCATAAATATAAAAAGGTATTTCGTCTTCGGGGCCATTGAAAAGGATTTTTTCTTGTACAATAACTTCGGTGCCATCCAGCATCTCAGACTCTAAGGCGGTGGCTAAATTGAGCGAGTTATCAGCTTCAACCGCTTTTAGTCCTTTGTGTTTAGAGTAAAAGCTCTGAGAAAAATCCTTTTGAGCTGGTTTAAAAACACAGGGGTATTTAATTTGTTTACAAATATAGGGTATGTCGTCTTTGTCTTTACACGAAAAAGTTTGAGGAATAGAAGTGTTGTTTGAAAGTGCTTGAAAAGTTTTTTCCTTATTAAATACATCGGAACGAAATTTAGTGAATTCTTTTTCTCCGATAAATAAAAAATATTCTTCAAGCTTATTGGCATCTATATCTATGAGGGCCATATTTGTGTCACTGCTTGGGATTAAAAACAGCTTTTGCTTATATTTATGGAATAGCTTTTCTCCAATTTTTAGAAGTTCATTAAATGCTTGGTTCGGGTCTTGTGCTGGATTCGTAATTGTATAGTGTTCATCAAAGTACTTTGATTTCTCTGATAGCCATGGCTTTGAGTTTTGCCAGTCAAAAATGATAGAAATACAAGGAATTTCAGCTGAACCAAAGCTTCTGATAATTCCTTGAAAACAGATATCGTTACTTCTTAATATGACTACAGGAGGGGTGGGCATTATTTCTCAACTTGAATCATGTAATGTAGTGGCACTCCTTTAAGACTTGAGAAAAAGTTAGGGTTTTGAGATTCGATTTCTTCAGTCACGGTTAGTTCCTTTAATTTAGGGAAGTGCGAGAATTGAGCTTTTGCAAGTGCTGTGAAAATATCTTCCATTGTTTTATGGACCATTTGGACTTTCAGCTTTTTTCCATCAATACAATGAATCTCTCCATGGTGTCTGGTGTTTCGAGCAGAAAAGTAATCACCTGATACATCAAAGAAAAAAGGTTCTTTGCCTTCACGTATGAATGAAAAAGCGGGGTGCGGATGGGAAAGGAGCAATTTGCCACCAGGCTTGAGAACACGGTAAATTTCTTTAAGAGCTGTAACGGAGTCTTCAATAGTAAGGTAATTGAAGACAAACACAGCAAAAACTTGATCAAAAAAGTTATCAGAAAAAGGCACTTCGGTAATTGAAGCCACTTGATAATCAACCTTTTGATTTTCGATATCTGTATTGTTTTTTGCTCCGGCGACCATTTCTTCAGATTCATCAAAAGCATAAACTTTATCAGCACCGAGTTTTACAAAAGTTCGACTACAGTAGCCTTCACCACAGCCAAAATCTCCTATGATTTGACCTTCTAAGTTACCAGCCCATTCAAAAATAAAGGGTCGAGCCGTAAAGTCAGATAAGGAATTCGGATTTTTTCGTGACCATAACTTTGCGGTGCTATTGTAAAGTGTTCGGCTTTCCATGATTACCTCTATAGTTTTTTGTAAAATTCATTTATTTCATTTACCACTCGACTGACATCTTCTAGACTTAAATCAAAATACATAGGAAGTCTTAAGATTTGGTCTGTGAATAGATCTGCCATTGGTAAAGTTCTTTGCTTATAATTTGATATCTTATGAAAGTACGGGCTTCTGTGGAGAGCTTGGTAGTGAAAAAAGGTGTGGATCCCTTTACTTTTCATATGTTGTATTAATTGGGTTCGCTCTTCTAAGCTACGACATGTGATGAAATAAATATGGCCATTATGAACGACATCAGATTGATAGCTGGGGCGTTCGATAAGATTCCGCTTTTCTAAATCTTCTAAAGAGTTATGATAATGTTCCCAAAGCTGTACTCTTTTTTTATTCACCATTTCATGTTGGAGTAGTTGTGGATAAAGAAATGCGGCATTTAGCTCTGAAGGCAAGCAGGAAGATCCAATATCAACCCAATTGTACTTATCAATTTCCCCTCTGAAAAAAGCCGCACGATTAGTGCCTTTTTCCCATATAATTTCAGCACGTGATATCAGATTGGGGTTGTTAACACAAAGTGCGCCACCTTCTCCGCAATTCAAATTTTTTGTTTCATGAAAAGAGAAGGTTCCAAGGTCTCCTATGCTTCCTAGGGCTTTGTCTTTATAAAAACACCCATAGGCTTGCGCAGCATCTTCAACGACCATTGAATTGTAAGTCGAAGCAAGAGCCAGAATAGAGTCCATCTCACAAGCTACGCCAGCGTAGTGGACGGGAACAATAACTTTTGTCTTTTTTGAAATGACCTTTTCAAGATCTTTGATAGATAAGTTTGGATTACCTGGCTGAGAGTCTACAAAAAGAATCTCGGCTCCTCTCAGGAGAAAAGCGTTGGCCGTAGAGACAAAAGTAAATGAGGGAATAATAACTTCGTCTCCTGGCTCAATCTCAGCGAGGAGAGAGGACATTTCGAGGGCTGTTGTACAAGAAGTTGTTAACAATGATTTTTGAACTTGGAGCTGTTCTTCGATAAGTTTCTGGCATTTTTGAGTGTACTGTCCGTTGCCAGAAAACTTTCGGTTTTCATTGATGGAGTTTAGAACTGACTCGCCCTCCTGCCCTAAAAATAAGGGGTTATTGAAGGGGATGATGCCTTGATTCATAATGATTCCTCGAGAATTTTTAGTGGTACTATTTATAGGAATTGAAGTCTATACAAAAACATTTGGATGACGGATGTTTAGAGGTGCTACACATTAAACGATGAGGTGCGTCACAAGCAGCTCTTTAGTTACATATTGAATTGAGGAATAAGATGGCCGCTTCCGGTATTGAGAATATTTTTAAAAATATTAAAAAACATGAAGGTAATAAGTGGGTTGGTCTCACTGATAGTCCTGTGGATTATCCAGAGGAAAGTAGCGACATATGTTTTGATCTTGAGGATAATTCTTTCTGGTTTCGACAAAGATTCCAATTGATTCAATATGGTATTGAGAAATATCCACCTCAGACACCTTTCGTCGATTTAGGTGGTGGAAATGGTTATATAACAAAAAAAATGATGGACCTAGGGATAGAGTCTATTTTGTTAGAACCCAGTTCAAAAGGTGCTGCAAATGCTGAAATACGCGGTATAAATTGTATTTTACATTCAGAATTTAATTCATCTATTTTGAAAGAAAACTCCATACCCTCAGTCGGGTTATTTGATGTTATTGAGCACATAGAGAATCCGAGGGAGCTTATAAAAAACTTGTACAAAGCGCTTATTCCTTCGGGTCGAGTTTATATCACTGTTCCAGCCTATAAATTCTTATGGTCACGAGAAGATGTAGAAGCTCATCATCATACACGATACACGTTAAGGAGATTAAGAAAACTTATGCAAGAAGAAGGTTTTAAGGTTTGTTGGTCCACATATTTTTTTGCATATTTAATTTTCCCCATTTTTATCTTACGTTCTTTGCCTTATCGATTAAAGGGCTATCAGAGACCAGCAAATTATCAATCGTCGGAGAGTCACCATATTAAATCGAGATTTTTAAGCCGTATTTTTGATACCCTATTTAAAATAGAGATGTTTTTTGTAAAATATAGCGGTGGAATGCCATTGGGTGGTTCCATTTTTTTAGTCGCAGAAAAACCTAGAAATGTTAGTAATTCCATTTAATGTTGTTGATGGAGATATTTAAAGCATGAAAAATCTCTACAATATCCTGCTTTGTAACAAAAAAGGGATATCCAAAGTCTTTTTGCTTATATGTGTTTTCCTTTTAGGGGCTATTCATTTTTCTCAGATTTACAAATCTAATTATTTTAATGGGCAGTTTTATCAAAGTTGGTTCGGACCAGCTGCCAAAATGGCGTGTGGTCAGGGTTATACTAATTATGATCAAGGTGCGATTGGTTCTGAAAAATTATATTCTTTTTTAAATAATATAAAAAAAGACAATCCTAATTCCATTTCTTGTGAAGATGTGCTTAAGGCTCCAGTTACTCCACTTAACTACTATCAATATTCAAAATACTTGATTGGGGCTGTCGGGCTTATATGGAAGGTGAAGGGGGTTGAATGGCAATCCTTATATATTCTAGTCGCTTTATTGGGCGGTTTAAGTTGGCTGTTCTTTACCTTATTATTGTCTAAGTTTTTAGGTTTCTGGTTAGGCTCTTTCTTAACTCCGATTTTTATGTATTTTAGTATAATAAATAATTATGCAATCCATATTCGGGACTTTTCAAAAGTACCATTTTTTCTCTTTTTTATTTATTTATTATTGAGTTTGATCATGGAGTTATTGTGTCTCAAAAGGTTAAAAACTTTAGTGCTAATTAGTGCAGCCATAGGTTTGACACTTGGGTTAAGTATTGGTTTTAGGGGAGACCTGAAGCTAATGTGGCTTCCTTATGTATTAGTGTGTACTTTGTGTTTGTTTCCATTTTCACGTAAGTCGCTTTTCAAAACTTTCGTGTTAGTCTCTGTAGCAATAATAATGTACTTATTGGCAGGACTGCCAATGCTTTTTAATGACAATCAAAGTTATGCTCAGGGGCATGTGGCTGTTCTTGGGTTTGCAGATAAAATGGATGATATCTTGGGTTTGGCATCAGATGATTATTCCAAGGTAGGAGCATATAAAGATTGGAATGTTATACAGAGAATTCAGACGTATAATTCACGATTTCTGAAATTAGAGAATGTCGAGCTTGGTCAGCTCAACTTCGGAAGGGCGGGAAAATCTCTTTTTATTGAATGGGTTAAAAATTTTCCTTTTGACTTTTATTGGAGGTCTCTAACAACCTCAGTAAGAATTTTTGATTTGACACTAAAGACGCAAGGGTATTTTTTTAATTTCATTTATTTGCTCTCTATTGCTGGCGTAGTATTTATATTTTTCATTATTTCTAGTTTTTCGATCTTTAGATTTGTAGTGTTGTTTCTTGTGTGGGTATTCTTTTTTACTTATCCGTCGCTACAATTTCAACAGAGACATTTTTTTCAAATGGAACCGTTGTTAGTTGTTCTGGCAATCTTTTCGTTATTTATAAGCTTTAATTTATTTTATGATCACAATTATCTAAAGAGTTTCAAACCGAGAAAAGCTAATATTTTACTGATTTGTTCTTTATTCTTTTTAGTTCCTAATTTTCTTTATTATCTTCAGAGAGAGAATCTTATTTTTATTTCGGAAGAACTCGCTAAAATGAATGAAGGAGAAGAGATAAGCTTTAATAATGTGAATGATAAAATAAATACTAATATTAGTTTTGATTTAAATAAACTCAAGCCAGGTTACTATTTTCTAAAATTAAAGTTTGATAAAAGTAAGAGATGTAACTTTTATGGCAATAAAGTAAGCTTCAAATATAGATACTCGCAAAGTCATTATGGTTTTAATTTTGAGAAGAGTTTTAATGCCATTCCAAATGGTAGATCTTTTAATTTTATCTTTATACCTACAGTGATAAGTAAGGAAAGTAGATTAAAACAAATAGTATTTGAAGGTTCCAATAATATGAAGTGTTTAGAGAAAGTGAGTCTGTTGAATGATCCACAGTTTCTCAAACCACTGCCACTATTATTTGTGACTAAGAATATAAATAACCAACTGTTCAGTTATAAAGTGCCATTTCTCTTCAGACTCTCTGGCTCTATGTGATTTTAAGTTAGAATCTAAGTTATTTTTGATGCGACGCTTAAAGACGTGAGTTCTATGTGCATGCGAAATAATTCAAAGTTAAAAGTTTATATTTATTAAGATGGATAAGAACGTGCGGACTTTAATTTGTAATTACAAATGGCAATTTTTGAAAACTTTTATGTATTTATTGATCTTCCTCTTAGGATTTAGTCATTATACTCATGTTTTTAAAAATAATTATCATAAAGCAAATTACTATCAAAGTTGGTTTGGGCCAGCAGCCAAAATGGCTTGTGGAGAGGGGTATGTTGGCTTTGACTTGTTTTCTGACAAATCAAACCCCTTAAAAAAGTTTCTGAGGGGAGCTGGGAGAGAGAGTCAGCCTCAAAGTATTTCCTGTTCTTTGGTTAATGCAGCACCAAGCGAATCAATTGGTCGTCAACATTACTCAAAGTATTTGATAGGTGCCGTTGGGTTGGTTTGGAGAATCAAAGGAATTTCATGGAAAAATGTTTACCCTGTTCCTGCATTTTTAGGGGGAATATCTTGGGTGGCTGTGGCTCTTATTTTTTCTATTTTTGTGTCTCCCTGGTTTGCATGTCTGTTAGCACCTATTGTTATGTACAATTCATTGTTTGATGAGTTTGTTATTCATGTGCGCGACTTTTCAAAAGCTCCATTTTTTTTATTTAGCATCTATATTTTTTTAAGACTCATTATTGAAATTGAAAAGAATAGTCTTTCAAAGAAAACTCTTGTTTTAAGTTCAATGTTAGGTGCTATTTTAGGCATAAGCATTGGTTTTAGAGGTGATCTGAAGGTTTTTGTCGTTCCTTTTTTTATGATAACTCTACTTATTTTGAAAAGATTTGATAAAAAGAGTCTCCTGTACTTCGTTGGAAGTATTATAGTTTTCATTTCGACATTTTTTGTGTTTGGAAGTCCGATGTTTACAAATAGTAATAGGACATACGCGAACGCCCATGTAGCCATTTTAGGATTAGCAGATAATTTTGATAAAAATCTGAGCTTAGACTCACCTTCATACTCTAAAATCCGTCGTTATATGGATCTTAACGGATTTAAACGTGTCTATATTTATAATGATAGAGTTTCAAAGTTAGCGGAAGTTCGTTATGGCAAAGTGGGTTTTGAGACAGTGGGGAAGCAATTGTTTCTGGATTGGGTAAAAGCTTTCCCTTTTGATTTTTATATTAGAATGCTTAAGGTTACTTGGAGATTAATTCGATTACCATTCGGAGAAGGCTCTTTTAATTTTGTATTATTACCTTATCTCTCGATACTTGGAGTTTTTTTAGGGGTAATGTACCTAGTCTCTTTAACTGTATTTAGAAGTGTTATTATTAGTATTGTCGTTTTATTCTTATTTACTTTTCCGTCGTTACAGTTTGATTTGAGACATCACTTTCAGTTTGAGCCACTAGCACTCTTGTTTACTCTTTTGTCCCTTTATATTCCATATCGGTTTTATAAGTTATACAAAGGTGGAGACTTTCAGCTCCAAATAAGAAGACAACATATATTTAATGCCACTTTTTGGTTTATAATTATAATTATAGTTCCGAATATCCTATTTGTTCTGCAAAATAGAAATGTCAGAGATGATGTAAAGACTCTTTTAATTTCTAGAGAAATGAAGGAGATTGAGTATGAAGAATACTTATTAAATAATCAGTTTTCAGCTAGATTTAGTTTAGAAGAAGGGCCCTTACACCTAGATTATCTAAAATTTGTTTTTAACTTGGAAAAGTGTCAAAGTAGTGAACTGGTTTTGTCATTTAATTATTTAACGAATGAACCTGGTCATAAATTAGACTTTAAAAAGCGTATCACGCTAAGGTCAGAGGAATTGAAAGAAGGGTATATATTAGCGCCCTCATTTTCTGAAAATGGTTCTTCAATTAAAGAGTTGGCATTTGGAAGTAAAGCGGAGCTTGATTGTCTTAGGAAAATAGTGAAGATAAGGCCATCAGATAAAATAAAAATTCTTCCTACGTATTATTTGTTTCGACCGTTAGAAGATACCGATTTTACTTATAATGTTAGAAGTATTTTTAAGCTAGCGAAATACTTTTGGGAATAAGTCGACAATATAATCCTTATAAGAGCAGTTCGGTAAATTTGAAACGGTTTCTCTAAGTTTTGCATCGTTTATAAAATTCATACGAAAAGCAATTTCTTCTAAGCAGGCTACTTTGAGGCTCTGTCGTTCTTCGATAGCAGCGATGTAGGAGGATGCTTCAATAAGTGATTTTGGTGTACCCGTATCGAGCCAGGCAACTCCTCGGCTAATTCTTTGGGCACTCAGTAAGCCTTCTTGATGATAAGAATTCATAAGGTCAGTGATTTCAGTTTCTCCACGAGGAGAGGGGGTCAGGTTTTTGGACCTTTCAACGACGGTGGAGTCGAAAATGTAGAGTCCAGGTATAGCCAGTCTTGATTTAGGGTTTTGAGGCTTTTCTTCTAAGCTTAAAATTTTATGGTTAGTTTCATCTAATTCCACAACGCCATATGCGCGAGGATCAGATACGTAATATCCAAAGATCTGACCTCCACCGGCTTTGCCACGAGCTATTTGTTGCTCGATCGCTTTTTTGTACCACGAGATGTCTCCATAGAATAGGTTGTCTCCAAGGATAAGGGTTACGTTATCATCACCGATAAAGTTTTCACCGATAGTAAAAGCTTCCGGTAGACCTTTAGGTTGTTCTTGGATTTTATATTGGATATTAATTCCAAATTGTGAGCCATCACTGAGGAGGGCCTGGAACATAGTTAAGTCCTGCTGTCTTGTGATTATCAGAATGTCTTTGATTCCAGCAAGCATTAAGAGGCTGAGCGGATAGTAAATCATTGGCTTGTCATAAATGTGCATAAGTTGTTTGGTTATAACTTGAGTGATGGGATAGAGGCGGGTTCCATTTCCTCCCGCGAGAATAATCGCTTTCATGCTTTTTCCTTTATAGAAACACATTGAGACCAGCAAAGGGTAGTAATGTTCTGCTTTGTCTTGATCTTGTAAAAGAGTAAATATAGAAAATAGAAAACTGTTGTAAAAGTCTTTAACGGCGTGACGCTCTGCGCACCCAAGGCTTTTCATAACTCAAGGAGACTATTGATGTCTGGAAAAACCATTTTAATAACCGGTGGTGCTGGCTTTATCGGTGCGAACTTTATAAATCAGTTTTTTGAGAGCTATCCTCATTACAAAATCGTGAATCTTGATAAGTTAACATACGCTGCCGATTTAAAAAATATTATAGATCCTGGAGTCAGTCAGTATGAGTTTGTTGAGGGAGATATAAATGATTCGTCATTATTGCAAAAGTTGTTTGAGCAACATAACTTTTCGGGAGTCATTAATTTTGCTGCCGAGTCGCATGTTGATAATTCTATTAAGGGTCCTGAGGAGTTTGTAAAGACCAATCTCAACGGTACCTTTAATTTACTTCATAGAAGTTACTTGCAATGGATGGACGGTCCTCATCAGGTGAAAGCAGGTTATGAGCATTGCCGATTCCATCAAATTTCTACAGATGAAGTTTATGGGTCGCTGGGAGCAACAGGTCTTTTTAGTGAGAAGACGGCCTATGCGCCCAACTCTCCCTATAGTGCCACAAAGGCTGGTGCTGATTTTCTTGTTAGAAGTTATTTTCATACTTTTGGGTTGAATGTTGTTACGACTAATTGTTCAAATAATTATGGGCCTTTTCAAAATAGAGAAAAATTAATACCGGTTATTATAGAAAAAGCTTTAAGTAATAAGGCTATTCCTATTTATGGGGATGGGAAAAATATTAGAGATTGGCTGTTTGTTAGAGATCATTGCTCTGCAATATGTAGTGTCTTTTTTAAAGGATCACCTGGAGAAACCTATAATATCGGTGGGGATGAAGAAAAGACAAATTTAGATTTATGTCACACCATTTGTAATTTATTGGATGAAGTTAAGCCCCGCACTGATGGAGAAAATTACGCGGAACTCATAGAATTTGTTAGTGATCGACCAGGGCATGATCGTCGCTATGCCATTGACCATTCCAAACTAACAAGTGAGTTGGGGTGGCAACCCAATTACACATTTGAACAGGGCATTCGAGAAACTGTTCTTTGGTATGTGGACCGATTGTCAGCTGGTTGAATTTATTCATCTTAACTGATTTACAATATTGGTTGGTTTTCTTAGCGAGGGGATCGAATATTTTTTCCAGTGTTAAATGGAGACAAATAAAATGAAGTATCTATTCATGAGTGTCATATTGGCAATACTTATAGTCTTAGGCTCTATAATTTTTTTGAAAAAATCCTCACACTTGCGAATAAAGGATATCCGAAGTTCAAACCAAGTAACTCAAGAATTACAAAATAAAATAGTGGGCTACGGAAAAATAAAAAGAGCTCAATCGGTACCTATGGGAGCCGAGCTACCTACATCTCTGATGCATATAGCCTTTGACTCCATAATAACAAAAGCTGGCTACTTTGATTATATCCAATATCCAAACATTCAAGTGCTAGATATTTTCAAGGGCTCACGTAATGAAATGTTATGTGGTGAGATTTCATCTTTTTATGAGTTTTTGTTAAAAAGATTTAATATTGAAACCCGAATCATTCAGCTGTTAGGAAATAATTATGTGGCCGGTAAAGATGCATTTGATACTCATGTGGGGGTTGAGTATAAGTTGCCAGGTCAAGAACGTTGGGTTTTTGCTGATGTTACTTTTGATGCTTACTGGGCATGCGATGAAGAATTATTTATAAGTTATTTAGATATTGTAAAGTGTCTTAATTCTAAGAGAAAATTAACTCCTATATTTGTGAGAGCAGACTCTAAAGGAAGAGAAAAGTTATCGAAGTATCCTACAAAACCGGAGCAGGTTTTCTATGCCGGTCGAGCTGTAGAGAGAAACTTTCTACATTACGATTTAAACTGGTTTTTAAACAGACTTAAGGGAGAGAGCTTTCAGTTAAGAACCAATGTGGTTTATGAAGTGCCTTATCAGGGAGTGTTTAATGAGAGCCAGCTTAAGTATAAGTAAAATTTAATATTTAGTATTTTAAGGTGTGCACGAATTTTCCTAAACTGTTCATCAGATCGCGTTTAAGAGACTTCCGTGCTACTTGTCGCCGTTGTAGTTTAATTATCTCCTTGTACCTCGAAATGGATTTAAATGGAGTCTGAATAGAAGATCTAGGGAAGTGGGTGTGTGCCACAATTCCTATGGAATTTTAAAGTGTATTAAGTAGAGGGTAGTTTGACTGATTTGCTGGTGATGTTAGTAAAATTTATTTAATAATATTAGTCACTTAAGGCGAGCTTTCGTGCTGTTCGAGTTTAGTAAATTATTTATTTTTCCTTTCAATTCCCACTTTTTCGGTTTAAAAGCTCTTTTTAAGAAAAATAAGGGCTTTTGTCAGCAGTCAGTCTTTAAATAATGAATCTTACAGCCTTAATTCAAACTGACTTTGGATTAATTTTAGGTCTGATTAAGGTATAAAGATCAGATATCGACTTTTTGGCAAGAGCTTCAATATCTGAGAAGGTTGAAGTGAGTATGGACTATATTTTATCCAGTCATCCTATATCGTCAGCATTTAAGACCGAGTTGAACTCGCGGATTAAAGGAGATGTTTCTTATTTATCAATGACCGGACTTAAATCTTTGTCGCCATTTAAGTTGGTAAAAAAGTTACGCTCTTTAAAAATAGGCACACTCTATCTTGCTTTTGAAGAAAACTCCTCTTTATCGATCAAGTCCACTATGGAGATCATTGCCTTTGTTAGCGGCGCCAATCAGATTTATACTATTCAACCTAATTTTCATCCTGAAAAGGTTTCTAAGCTCGGAACGATATTTCAAATATTTCAATTTTTTTTAGCAAACTTAAAAGCGCGTTTTGTCTTTAATCGAAGTTACAGAGAGCTGAAAAGGTTAAATCAGCAGAATCGAGTCACGGTTCCTGAGGTTGAAAATAAACAAATTCTCTATTTAAAAACAAACTTGTGGTACGGAGCTAAAGCCGGCGGGTCTGTGGGACACGTTGCAGGTGTTATCAATGGTTTTGACAAAAAACAGTGGTCAACGACTTATGCCTCCATTGAACCTCCTATTTGTGCCGAACAGAATGTGGATTTTTTTGAAGTTCCCTTTCCATCTCAGTTGGCCTACCCTCCTGATTTAAATAACTATGTCTATCATGAAGAGATTGTCTCACAGTTAAAAAAATTGGCGGCAAAAAGAAACTTCGGCATGATTTACCAAAGAATGTCGATTAATAACTTTGCTGGAGTGATACTTTCTCGATATTTAAATATACCCTTGGTCGTCGAATATAATGGTTCTGAGGTTTGGGCGTCGAAAAACTGGGGAAGACCACTGGTTTATGAAAAGCAAGCACAGCTATGTGAAGATGTATGTCTTAAGCATGCTCATGTTATTGTAACTGTATCTGATGTATTGAAAGATGAGCTGATACAGCGAGGTGTTGAAGCTGAAAAGATCGTCTCGTATCCCAACTGTGTCGATCCAGAAATATATAAACCTGGAATATTAAATGAGCAGGAGAAAAAGACTTTAAGAAGTTCCCTTGGCTTTTCTGATTCAGACAGAATTGCAACATTTGTTGGGACTTTTGGAAAATGGCATGGTGTGGAGTTGTTGGCTCGATGTATTCGTCAAATGGTTGATGAAGATCGTTCCTGGTTAGAGACAACTGGCCTTAAGTTTTTACTTGTTGGTGATGGTTTTTTAATGCCAGAAGTAAAAAAAGAGGTGGGTTGCCCGCCTTATAGTGATTTTGTAAAGCTGACGGGCTTGGTGCCGCAAAAGTTAGCGCCACGATATTTAGAAGTGTCGGATATTCTACTTTCACCTCATGTACCTAATAATGATGGGTCTCGTTTTTTTGGATCTCCCACAAAATTATTTGAATATATGGCAATGGGAAAACCAATAATAGCTTCGGACTTAGAGCAACTAGGTGAAGTGCTTTGTGATTCATTAAGAACACCAGAAGACTTTGATGATTATACAGATACTTCAACAGCCATGGCAGTTCTCACACAAGCTGGAAGTGAGATGAGTTTGATTAATGGAATTAAATTGCTTGTCGATAACCCTCGCTGGGAAAAGTTATTGGGTAAGAATGCTAGGACGGAAGCCTTGGCAAAGTACACTTGGGAAGATCATGTAGAAAAAATTATTGAAAAAGTCAGAGTGATTCCCAGTCGTCAAAGCCAAACGATTCCAAAAAGTTGGATTCATAAAGTTTTTGATGCTCAGTCTGTATGGGCATACAAGTTAACTAAAATTTCCTTTTTTAGAAAAGTTATTGATCGTCTATCGACTAATTTTCTTGTTCCGGCAATTGGTCATAAAGAGATCCTGGTTAAATCACGTCGAGGTTTAAATTATTGGCTGACGTATCCTGAAGATATTGGTTATGAATCCCTTATAGTCTATCGAGATTATGAAACAGGCACCTCCGATTTATTTGAAAAAATATTACGAGAAGGGGACACTGTTTATGATATTGGGGCCAATTTAGGTTGGTATACTACCTTAGCAGCAAAGCTGGTTGGTAAAACAGGTAAGGTTCATGCTTTTGAACCTGTGCCCAAAATTTATCAAAAATTATTAAGAAACTGTCAGGCCAATGAAGAGCTGGAAACTCAAATTGAAGTGCATGGTTTTGCGGTCTCTGACGTAGAAAAAGATTTTGAGTTATTTTCTTATGAAGGTCTGCCCCATGGTTTAACTTCAGCAAAAGCTCTTTATGGAAGCCATTCAGAAAAGCTTAACTCCACAAGAGTGCATGCAAAGACTCTGGACCAAATCTGGTTATCAAGTGGGAAACCTGAAATTAAAATGGTAAAAGTTGACGTAGAAGGAGTGGAGTTTGATGTACTACTTGGTGCGAAACAACTGATTCAAGAGCAAGGCCCAATTTGGTTAGTGGAAATAAATTATAGAACTTCTGAAGCTTTTAATTGGTCACCACAACAGTTACTGGATTTTTTAAAAGATAATAATAGTCGATATAAGTTCATGAGAGTCAATGAAGCTTGGGGCGAGTTAAAACCTGTGAATGAAGTCTCAGAGTTAAGAAATGGTGATGTTGTATTTTGTTATATACCGGAGAAGCATGGGAAACACTTTATAGGTAACTTTAAAGGGGACTCTCGGGTAGAGACCACATTGTAAGGGGGAGAGTGGAGTGGAAAAGTCAGAAATATCTAATGAAATGGCTTCTGGTCATTGGAATCACAAGCCTGTCGGACATGAGAGGTCAAAAGAAAAGCCAGGGGAAAATACTTACCACGAAGACATACGTCAATATCGGTACGGTTATGAAACACCCTTTATTGTAAGGCTTTTTGGTTTGAATAATCTTGAAAATAAAAAAGTTTTAGAGATTGGTGTTGGAAATGGGATTGATGCAGGGGAAATCGTTAAAGGCGGTGGAACTTATACAGGTTTAGATATCACTCCTAAACATATTGAATTAACAACCCAGTATCTCCAGAAAATTTTGAATAGAAAAGAGATCAGTCCTCATCGTTTGATTGCTGGTGATTTATTAGAGCAAGAGATGCAAAAGGAATTTGATGTTGTTTATTCTTTTGGAGTTCTCCATCACATTGAGCATGAAGAACTATACTTAAAGAAAATTAATCAGTTGTTAAAGGATAATGGAACACTAAGGATCGCATTATATGCAAAATTCAGTTTCTTTTCTTTTTATATGTATTTTACTTGGGTCGTGAAGAATCGCTGTAAAGTGCCGCTGAAAACATGGCAAAGTTATTTGGCTGAAAATACGGATTTGGATAAACCGGTCACTATCAAAGTGAGAAATCGAATGGAAATTGAGAATATTCTTAATCGAGCTGGTTTTAGAATTATCCGCTATCAGAAGAGAGGTTTCGTGCAAAATTATATTCCTTATTTTGGTCGTTATCTCTCGCCCGATGGCAATGCTCTCAATTTCTTAGGCTCTATTCTTGGTTGGTATCATATTCTATGGTGTGAAAAGTCGAAGAAGTCCTAACTTTAAGAATCTTAGAATTCTCTACGTAGAGAGAGTTTTGCACATGAGAAGGTCAATCTTCTCATGTGTTTTCTGATTAAACTTTCTTATAAGGAATATTTCTCCTCTTGGACTTAATACCTTAATTGATTGTGCAATCGGGTATTTGATGGAACCAACGAGTTCCTTGTGTATTGGGTGTTGTTTGTACAAGGGGAAAGCTTGGGCACCAGTTATTGAGATTTTCATTGGGATGCCAAAAAGAGACAGAAGTTGAGCCACCTCTTGAATAGCGGTCTCTTAATGGAGTCCATAGAGAGTCTTCCTCATAATCCCATTCTTGTGAGAGTATATTTGTGTCTGGGATCTCAATTTGTGCTCCTAAGTAAAGTGGTTTTACAAAACAGGCGTTAGGTGTGGTGTTTGTATTTTGACCTGTAGGACATTGAATTCCACTCTCTGAGACTAAGGTGATTGTAATTGTTTCTCCAGGAGAGACCCTTAGTATTTCATTTTGTCTAAGAGGTCTTCTCTCATTAACTAAATGCCAGTTGGCATTCATCGTTGTTTTAGGAAAAAGTCCAATTTTCCCTTCAGGAAGTGGATTGCCGTAATAGGGCCTGACATTAATAGTGGCATTGGCACTAGTAAATGAAATTGTACCATCTCCAGTTCCTTGATTAGAGATATTGTATGTGATGAGATCAGAATTTGCTGAGAACAATGCATTATCTAGAGAAATTAAGTTCCTTGTTGTGAGCCTTAGCTGGGGCCATTTCCCTTGAATCTTCAAAAGAGGGGAAACATGAGTGTCGTTATTGTTTTCATTGATGGAGACCAGGCGACAGCGTTTAATATCTTTAGTCGTGAAAAGGTCTTCATTGAAGAGTAGAGAGAGTACTTCCTCACTTTCTGAATAGAAGGCTTCTCGATTCTCGTCTTCGCATAAGGTTGTAATGGTAGACATCTCTTCAAAATTGATTGTTATATTTTCAAGCTCTGTTGTTCGATAAACTTTATTAAAATCAAAGGTCGATTGGTCAGTGTTTTCAATAATATTCCAATTTGAGTAACTGTTTAGATTAACAATCGTGATATCAGTAAGATTGATTCTAGCTAAGGTTTGAGTCTCTTGATTGATTGATATTGAAAAGTCACAAACAATCTCGCGCTCAGTGTTGTTGTAAGAAAAAACTTTGGGAGGGAGCAGGTTGTATGTTTCAACATGATGACTGTTTCCATTGAATTGAATAATGGTTTGTTTTTCTATTTTCTCCTGGAAAACGGGAGATAAACAGGATGCATCAGATATCAGAAACTGGTCTTTGTCATTTGATGAGGTAAAATCAAACCTTAATTGGCTTGAAGGGTTTAATGTGTTTAGGTTGTCATTGATGGGTTTAAAGCTACCATCTTCCTGTAAAAATAATACATTGTTAATCTCTCCTGAATTCACAACACTCTCATTTTTAATAGGCTGTGAGTTTTTGTCCGATTTGCAAGAAATTAGTCCGAAGATCGAAACTAAAAGAATTATTGTCCACTGAAATTGTTTATTCACCTTATCCTCCTGGCTTTTCATGAGATAAAGCAAAGAAAGTGCCAGTTCTTTGGACCTGTTTTTAATACAGTTGTATTAAATGTTGAGTTCATCTTAATTTTGAACTCAATAAAGATGGGTTGGTTTCTGAGGGGGGTAAAGTGATGTATGAATTTATCGTTCTGGCCCTTCGTCTTTTATCCAACAAAACTTTAGTTCAAGTTCAGCTGGTCCAGGTTATGATTCACGCTTATTTTTTACTCAGAAAGGAGGAAGAGACTTGATGTGAATTGTGACCTGAACAGCTCAACATCTTTAAGAAAGATGTATTGAGTAAGTCCTGTGATTAAGAAGGACTTTTAGATAAATTTTACACATTAAAACAGTATCTTTAGTAGCCTAGGCTTGATTTTTACTTTAGAATTTAGGGGCATAACAACAATGTTTGAAATTTGGGTGTATTGACGTTTCTATTAGAGAAATTCAGAACGTCAAATAAAGGTCATTGAATTAAATTTTGAGTGATATATTTAATTCAAAGTGATGATGAAAGTTTATCTTGTTGGTGGATGAAGTAACTGAATCCAATAAGATACTAATGGTCTTTCTGTTAGAGACACATCAATAGGCCCACATTGAGGAAAGGTTTTCAACATGAATCCAAGCAACTTAGAAGTCATTGCAACTGTTCTTTTCGGGCTGGCTGTCATTCACACATTTGTCGCGACCAAATTTGAAGCTTTAGCTCACAAGTATCCTGAAGGATCTATCCAAGAAAATCTTTTCCATTTTCTTGGTGAGGTTGAGGCGATCTTTGGAATTTGGGCCGGTATTTTTATTGCTACTTACAGTTTTTTTGAGGGATTTGCGGTCTACGATGAGCACCACCATGTCATTGGAGGTGCGATTCATTATTTGGAGTCCATTAACTACACCGAGCCCGCCTTCGTATTTGTCATAATGTGTATTGCTGGAACTCGTCCTGTGATCAATTTTGCTGAGAAGTGCATTATGTTTGTGGCGAAATTAATACCCTTGCCAGAAAAAATATCATTTTATATTTCAGCACTGATTATCGGTCCGTTACTTGGATCCTTTATCACTGAACCTGCCGCTATGACAGTGACGGCTCTTATTCTTTTAGACTATTTCTTCTCGGGAAAAATGAGTACCAAGTTTAAATATGCCACCTTAGGTTTATTGTTTGTCAATATTTCGATCGGTGGAACTCTCACTCACTTTGCCGCTCCTCCTGTTTTAATGGTGGCCGGTAAATGGCACTGGGACATGTTGCACATGGTTTCTAATTTTGGTTATAAAGCAGCGATTGCTATTTTTATTTGCACGACCACCATTGCCTTATTATTTAAAAAGGAACTATCCGGTAAGCTTGATATTACCGAAAAACACGATAATACCATGGAGCCCACTTGGTGGATTACTGTGATTCACTTAATTGCTCTGGCTCTGGTGGTTTATTCAGCTCATCATATGGTTTTCTTTATGGGACTCTTTTTGTTCTTCCTTGGTTTTGTGGCTGTGACAAAAGAGTATCAGGATGAACCTAAATTGAAAGAATCGCTTCTTGTAGGATTCTTCCTTGGAGGTCTGGTGACATTGGGAGGTATGCAAGCTTGGTGGCTTAAAGAGGTTCTTACTCAATTGGGAGATCTTCCACTTTTTCTAGGAGCCACAGGGTTGACGGCAATTACAGACAATGCGGCTTTAACTTATTTAGGGTCTTTAGTTGAGCTTTCCGATAGCGCTAAATACAATCTAGTTGCTGGTGCTGTTGCTGGTGGAGGTCTGACTGTCATTGCCAATGCACCAAATCCTGCGGGCTATGGAATCTTAAAAGGTTCTTTTTCAGGGGGAATTAACCCTGGAAAGCTACTTTTGGCAGCTCTTCCACCAACAATTGTCGCTTGTGTGTGCTTTCAACTTTTAGTGTAATCTTAGTTTTGGCAAGCAAACCTAGTTTCTTAAACTAGGTTTGCAAAATAAATTTCTTTTAAAGAAGTTTATGAGGTTACGTCTTAGATAAGGCGGGTTTTTATATTGGTTGGGAGCTGACTGATTTTGTCGAAAGCTTCATTGTGACCAGCTTCAATATCCATTATTAAAAAACCAATTTCTTCGTCAGTAGAAAGCATCTGGGATGAAATATTAATTCCCGCTTGAGAAACAATACTGTTGATGTCTCCAAGAACACCGGGCACGTTTCTATGTACATTCAGAAGTCGACGTCCCTTGATCTCTTTTGAAGCTTGTATATTAGGAAAGTCAACAGCTCCCACAGTTTGTCCTGTGGAAAAATAAACATCAAGAGACTCGGAAACCTCTTGACCAATTTTGAACTGAGCCTCTTGCGTACTTCCACCTATATGGGGAGTAAGTATAACATTTTGACAATTTTGTAATTCAGATTGAAAGCCATCGCTATTTTTTTTAGGCTCACTGGGGTAGACGTCCACAGCAGCGCCAGCGAGATGACCTTCGTTGAGAGCCTCCTTGAGAGCCGTGATTTCAACGACCGTTCCTCTTGAGGCATTGATTAAGTAAGAGCCTTTTTTCATGCGCCTTAATTCTTTAGTTCCAATCATTTTTTTTGTTTCTGGAGTTTCTGGGACGTGCAAAGTAATAAAGTCAGATTGTTCTAAAAGTTCCTCAAGTGTGTTCACTTGATGGGAGTTGCCGAGAGGCAATTTTTTCATGACATCGTAATAGATAACATTCAGTCCAAAAGCTTCGGCAAGAATGCTGACTTGGCTTCCAATGTGACCATAGCCTACAATTCCAATGGTTTTACCTCGAACTTCGTAAGATCCGGCAGCCGATTTTTGCCAAGTGCCTTTATGAACTTTTGAACTCATATCAAAGAGATTTCGAGATAAGGCGACGACCTCGCACAAAACAAGCTCAGCCACGGAACGTGTATTACTATGAGGAGCATTGAAGACGGGAATACCTAACTTTTTAGCGGCGCCAAGATCCACTTGATTGGTACCAATGCAGAAACAGCCAATGGCATTAAGATGACGAGTGTTTGCAAGTACTTTTTCTGTCATTTGAGTTTTAGAACGGATTCCGACCGCATCAAAATTTTGAAGAAGATCAATGAGCTCTTGGTCAGCAAAGGACTGCTTGAATAGCTCCACTTGATAGCCTTGTTGAATAAGGCTTTCTTTGGCGATGTCATGGATTCCTTCAAGGAGAGCGATTTTCATATATTAACTCCGTAGTATCAAAGTAATGGAAATGGGCTGTCTCAAGTCCTGTTCCTGGTTTTATGAATTGGTATTAGATGCTGTTTGAAAAGTCCAGCTCCGTTATTGCAATCAAAAAAAATGAAGCTCTCTTGTGGGGAAATAATATTCAAATAGAAAGAAAGGCTATATGTGATGAAGCGATGTGCCCAAAATAAGGAAGTTCCCTTTGAATGCATGTAAAAGTTCAATAAAATAAGTGTGATTTAGGAAACCCTATTGCAAAGTGAGGACATGAATGTCTAAGAACACAAAACTCAGACTTTTGGTAATTGATGATGATCCTCTGGTGGTCGATACGATATCACTTTGTCTTCCCGATCATTGGGATTTGGTGGCTCGAGATCGAAATCAGTTGAATAAAGATGAGTTTTTTCATGCAGCCCTTGTGGATGTTCATTTAACAGGAGATCTCAATAAAACAGAAGGTTTTGATGTCATGAAAGGGTTATCAAAACAAAGCTTTTCAGAAGTGGTTGCAATGTCGGGTGACCTGAGAAGAGATACCATGGAATCGGCGCTTAGGGCGGGTGCCTCTCGTTTCTTGGCCAAACCTCTTTCAGCGGATGAACTCGAACTTATTTTAGAAAAAATTGAGACTCTATGGTCGCTAAGAGGAGTGAGTGTTAGTGATAAGTCTGTAGATGAGACGAAATGGATTGGACAATCAAAGGAATCTGATGGGATTCGTCGCTTTATAGCGAATATGAAAAATGAAAAAGCTCCGATCTTGATTGAAGGAGAGTCGGGTACAGGAAAGGAAGTGGTTGCCCAATTAATTCATCAGTCCCATCGAGAACGTCCGTTTGTAGCGATTAATGTGGCGACTCTGTCAGAAAACCTTTTTGAGTCAGAGCTTTTTGGTCATGTAAAGGGATCATTTACAGGGGCGATTCACAATAAAGTGGGGTTGGTAGAGAGAGCTCATGGTGGAGATCTTTTTTTAGATGAGATTGAGGCTTTAAGTTTAAGTCATCAAGCCAAGCTCCTTCGTTTTTTAGAAAGTGGAGAATTTCAAAAAGTGGGCTCCACCGAAACTCAGTTTGTCAGTGTGCGTATTATTGCGGCAACAAATGAGAAGTTGGAGGAACTTGTTAGTAAAGAAAAGTTTAGGGAAGACTTAATGTATCGCTTGAGTGGACATAAACTGACAATTCCCCCGTTAAGAGATCGGAAAGAGGATATCAAGGAGTTATGTCAGAATTTTTTAGCCAATCGCGATGTGTTGATGAAGAAGACGATGGGGGAGGACGCACTGAATGCACTTGAGGGTTATTCTTGGCCAGGAAATGTTAGGCAACTTAAAAGAATTTGCGAACATCTCTCACTTATGGCACCTTTGCCCATTATTCGATCTGAAGATGTGGCAAGATCTTTAGTTCATGGGGGAAGTCAATCAGCAACAGAAGTGATCTCTTTAGAGAAGGGTCTGCAAAAGCTATTAGAAGACTATGAAAGAAGAGTCATAATAGAAGCATTAAAACTTGATCTTGATGTGGATGAACTTGCGAAAAAGTTAAAGATATCCCGATCAAGTCTGTATAAAAAGGTTAAAGATCATAACCTTGAATTAAAAAAGTAAGGTGTAAAATGTGGGATTTATTATTTGAAGCTAAATTTCAAGAAACAGCCGTATTAGTTTTTGGAGTTCTGCTTATCATCAATGTTTTATTGACCATGCTAAATAGAATGGAGCCACAGTTTAAAGCAGGGAAGGCTAGCACCACGAGTTGGCTATTTATTATTCCCTTTATATTTTTAGGTCTTGGTTTGCAATGGCCCTACTCATTGATAATCTTGGCTTTGGTTTCTATTTATGGTGCGAAAAATTTCTTTCAAATGACGGGGATGTACCATCGTTCTAATTTTGTGTGGGCCTGTTACATTGTTATCTACTTTTCAGCTTACTGTATTTATCGTAACTTTATAGACATCTATAACTTAATGCCCATTCTTATGTTTTTTGTGGTTTGTTTGATTCCACTCTTGCGTAATTCCTATAAACATATGGTGCAGTACATTGCCCTGACACTTTTAAACTTTTGTTTTATCTGGGCCTTTCTGCACTTGGGTTGGATTATGAGGATGGTAGACGGTGTTTACATTGTTATTTATATTGTTTTACTAACAGAATTCTTTGACACCATTTATTTGGCTATCAGCCGTTACCTAAAAAATATTAAATTGATTTCTAATATAACTCCCAAAAGAAGTCTGGAAGGATTTGTGCTCGCGGGTATGATTACGGTTCTTTTGGGTTGGGGTATGCGTCACCTTTTGCCTGTTCGTACAGAGGCCTATTGGATTGCCGTTAGTTTGACCTGTGTTTTGTTTGCTAGTACAGGAGACTCTGTTTTGGCTGTCGTTCGAAGAGATCTTGGTATTAAAGTTACAGACTCTTTTATCCTGGGTAGGGGAGATTTTTTCAGTCGTCTCGATCGTTTGGTTTTTGTAGCTCCCATAGCCCATTATGTACTGTTTTTACTTGGAGAGTTTCGGTGAGTTGGGAATGGGATTATGAAAATGAACAATGGATGAAGCTTCCACCTTATCTTAAGCATCTCCCTCTGTTCACTCGACACTTTGATCTCACATCAAAATTCTTCCGCTTTCTGTGGGCTATTTTTTTAAAATGCTTAGCCTATCGTTTTTATGTTCGCATTAAGTTGCATGGGGAATTTCATACCGTTGCTAAAAACTACCCCAAACTGATCATTATTTCTAATCATGCCAGTCATCTTGATGCCACCTCCATGGCGGCAGCTATACCTTTTCGATATTGGCCGAGACTTTATGTCACCGCTGCGAAAGATTATTTTTTTGGAAATCCCATTTTTGACTTTTTTTCAAAACACTGTTTAGGCGCTATTCCAATCGATCGAAAAGATAAAAAAGGTGAGGCCGTTAAGCTCATTTTAACATTGCTAACGGAATTAGATAAAATGTGGATGATCTTCTTCCCAGAGGGAACGAGATCAAAAGATGGGGCGATACAGGAATTTAGAAGGGGGATTAGTTTGTTTTCCCAAGAAACATCGACTCCCATTTTATTTCTCTATATCAAAGGAAATAGCAATTTGTGGCCTAAAGGAAATCTATTGCCGAGTCCTGGTAGGCTTGAAATGTATGTGGGACCAGTTTGTCCACCTGCAAATAAAGAGACCATTCATAAGAAATATATCGACTGGGTGAGAGAAATTGATCCTGGAGTGGAAATCAAAACTCCGGTTTAAAGCGGTCAAAGGGCGTGAGAGATCTTGTCGATCCATGCCAGGCCTCGTCGCGACACATCATATCGTGAATTCTAACCTCGTTGAAAGACATCTCTAAGTCTTCTAATATCCCCTTTTAGACTTAAAGAGAGGTCAAAGTTGTCTCAATCTGTAAATGATTTTTCAGTCACGATTGCCACTGTGAATGGTAGTGGAAGTCAATCGGCTAATAATATTTTAATGCGCACAATATTTAAAATGGGAGTTCCTGTTTCAGGTAAAAACTTGTTTCCATCGAATATTGCAGGACTTCCCACATGGTTTTCCATTAGAGCATGCCAGAAGGGCTATGTAGGTAGAAAACCTTTTAGTGATATCGTAATTGCTATGAATAAAGAAACTCTGGTTACTGATTTTAGTTATTTAAGAGAGGGTGGTCTGTTTATTTATAATTCCGGTTTGAAGATTGAACCTTCAGAGTTACCCCAAAATTATGATATTCTTGCCATTGATTTTAATGAGTTGTGTAAAGAAGTGACTACGTCCATTCAGTTAAAAAAGTTACTAGTCAATATGATCTACGTAGGAGTTTTAACTGAAATTTTAAATATTCCAGAAGAAGTCGTTGCTCAAACCATTGAACATCAATTTAAAGGCAAAGAGTCCGTCTATGAGATTAATAAAAAAGCCGTACATGTTGGTAGAAATTACGTTAAAGAAAATCTGAATGAAAAAAGCTGGTCTTTTAAAGTAGAGAAGCGTGATTTGACCCAGGATAAAATTTTAATTGATGGCAACACCTCAGGGGCTCTTGGCTTTGTTTATGCTGGTTGTAGTTTTGCCTCCTGGTATCCTATAACACCAAGTAGTTCTCTGGCCGAGAGTTTTGAAGAGTTTTGTAATCAAATGAGAGTGACTTCGGATGGTCAAAAACATTTCTCCATGATTCAGGCCGAAGATGAGTTAAGTGCTATCTCGATGGTTGCTGGGGCTGGGTGGGCAGGTAGTCGTGCGATGACAACCACTTCAGGGCCAGGGATCAGTTTGATGTCGGAGGCCATTGGGTTAATGTACTTTGCAGAAATTCCTGGAGTTATATGGGATGTGCAGAGAATGGGACCTTCAACGGGTTTGCCGACTCGCACGTCACAAGGTGATATATTAGCGGCAGCACGTTGTTCCCATGGAGATACTCAGCATCCTCTATTTTTTCCATCAACGCCAAAAGAGTGCTTTGAGTTTGCCAATTTGGCTTTTGATTTATCAGAGAAAGCTCAAACCCCCGTTTTTGTTCTTAGTGATTTAGATCTTGGTATGAATTTTTGGATGAGTGATCGCTTTGAATACAGTGATAAACCTTTTGAGCGCGGCAAGGTTTTAAGAAAAGAGGACCTTGAAAAGATTCAGAAGTTTGCTCGTTATGCTGATGTGGATGGAGATGGGATCCCCTATCGAACTCTGCCCGGTACGGAGCATGATTTAGCGGCTTACTTTACTAGAGGAACAGGGCATACACCGGAAGCTAAATATTCTGAAGACCCCGTGAATTACCAAGATTTAATGAACCGATTGGATAAAAAGTGGGAGACAATTAAGGCCATGGTTCCTGCTCCGGTTATCAAAGAAGGTAAGAGCAATAAAAAAGGTTATGTCTATTTTGGATCAACGGACTTGATCGTTGAAGAACTGGTTCATTTAACCGGTGAGGCCGATGTCAGTTTAATGAGGTTGAAGGCTTACCCATTTCACCAAGATGTGAAAAAATTTATTGCTGATCATGATGAGGTTGTCGTGATTGAGCAAAATCAGCAAGGGCAAATGACGGAATTATTGCGAGGAGAGTTTCCACAATTAGCTCAAAAAATCTTTTGTGAAACAAATTGTGATGGAATGCCATTGAGCCCAGAATTGGTGGCAGAAAAGTTAAAAAATAGAGGGAATTATGTCCATTAATGAAATCGGATTGGATCGTAAAAGTTATATGGGTGGTAAGTCCACTCTTTGTTCTGGTTGTGGGCATGATAGTATTACTAACCATCTTATCTCAGCCTTTTATAAATCATCCATTAATCCCCATAAAGTGGCAAAGCTTTCTGGGATAGGCTGTTCTTCAAAAACTCCGACTTATTTTATGAGTCAGTCGGCTGGTTTTAACAGTTTGCATGGGCGAATGGCTCCTTTAGCTACCGGTGCAAAGATGGCCAATCGTGAATTGAAGGTGGTTGGGATTTCCGGTGATGGAGACTCCGCGAGCATTGGTTTGGGAGGTTTTTGCCACTTACTTCGTAGAAATGTTCCTATGGTATATATTGTTGAAAACAATGGTGTTTATGGTCTAACAAAAGGTCAGTTTTCTGCGACGGCTGATCAGGGATCAAGCCGCAAAACCGGTGAGATCAACACTTACTCCTCAATTGACCTTTGTTCTCTGGCTATTGAAATGGGGTGTGGATTTGTAGCTCGCTCATTTTCTGGTGATGCAAAGCAATTGGTTCCCCTGTTAAGAGCGGCTATGGAGTATGAGGGCACGGCTTTTATTGATATCATTTCTCCGTGTGTGACGTTTGCAAATCATCCTGGGTCCACTAAAAGTTATGATGCTGTCAAAGAGAGAAAGTTTCAATTGCAATCATTAGGGTTCATCGAGCCTAAAGAAGAAATCTCGGTGGATTATGAAGGTTCAACACTCGTAGAACTCCATGATGGGTCAAAATTAGCACTTACAAAGTTAGACGGTCACAATCATAATGTGCATGATCCACAAGATGCCATGCGTGTTTTGATTGAAGCTAGACAGCAAAATGAATTTGCAACAGGTCTATTTTATTTTGATAAGGGTCTCACAAACTTAATACAGGATGAACGATTGGCCCATCGACCATTATGTGATCTTCAGGAAGAGGAGCTAAAGCCCACCAAAGAGCAGTTAGAGGGTGTTATGGAGCGATTTGCTTAATAATTGAGCTAAATAAGGAGGGTGTAAAAATTGATTATTTCGCCCTTAAGTGCTCCAAAAGATTGAAATCAAAAATTTTTTCCGTTAAGTTAACTTTTCGGTAACGGTGGCGTAGCTCAGCTGGATAGAGCATCTGCCTTCTAAGCAGACGGTCGGAGGTTCGAATCCTCCCGCCATCGCCATTTCCAATAAATTGAAAAGTCGACGCCGCTCGGATCTCCTCCTGGAGCCTCCTGCCTTTGGCAGCTCTCCACTCAGTCCCGCCACGCCATTTCCAATAAATTGAAAAGTCGATTTCATTGGTGCTTTAAAAAGTTCTAAGGGAAATTTTCTTCGTTTTTCAAAGTCATTACCTTAAGTAGGGCATAGATAGTCAAATATGACATTGAGATTGAGTTGAGTTATGCTTTTATTTCATGTCATGCTTAGTAGAGAGTATATATCCAAGTCAGGAGTTATTATGAAGCAAACCATATTGGGCCTTTCGTTATGTCTGTATTTCTTTATAGGTTGTACAAGCTTAAAAGATAAAAAAGACAGTCCTGAGTTTGCAGAATTAACCAATCAGTTTTTTGCAGAGTTTTGGACACTTCATCCAAAGTTGGCTTCCGAAAAAGGAAAGACAGATCTGGAGAAAATGCTGAGTCTGCCGACTGACGAAGAGCGGGAAAAGAAAGTTCAGTTTTACAAAAAACATCTCAATAAGTTTATGAACTATTCGGAAGAAGATTTGTCAATCGCGCAAAGGATTGACCGTAGTGTATTGATTAATGAGATGAAAAAAAGGCAATGGAAGCTTGAAGAGTTCAAAGAATATCAGTGGAATCCGGCATCTCATAACGTTGGTGAAGCGATTAGTTATGTTGTTAATAAAAAGCATCGCCCTATTAAAGATCGTTTAGATGACTTGAGCGAGAAGCTTCTCTTGGTTAAGCCTTTTTATACTGCCGCTCAAGAGTCTATTAAAAACCCTAGTAAAATACATACTGAGCATGCCATTGATCAAACTAAGGGTCTGATTAGTTATTTAAAAAAAGATGTAAGCAAGATAGTTGAGGATTCCAATCTAGGCAGTCGAGATAAATCCACCATAAAGCAAAGAATAGGAGTCGCAACATCTGCAGCTCAAGGTTACATAAGGTTCTTAAGAAAAGTTCTATCAAATCCACAGTTGGTAGGAGGTTTTAGAGACTTTAGATTGGACGCTGGAACTTATAGTAAGAAATTTGAGTTTGAGTTACAAATAAATGATTCTCCCAAGGAGCTTTACAAAAAAGCATTAGATGCTAAAGAAGACCTCCGCTCCAAAATGTTTGAGGCAGCAATCGCTCTGTACCCTAAATATTATGGAGAAAAACTACCTCCAAAAGATCGACATAAAGTCATAACAAATATATTAAATTTTGTGTCTAAACAGCATCCGAAGAGGGATGAGTTTTTAATAAAAATTAAAGAACAATTGCCGGAATTAAAAGACTTTATTAAGAGACATAACTTATTAACTCTGGATGACACTCGTCCTTTAGAGGTGAGGGAAACTCCCTCTTATTTGAGAGGCTATGCTGGAGCAAGTGTAGAAGCGCCTGGTCCGTTTAATAAAAATGATAGTACATATTATAATGTGACTCCTCTAGATAAGATGAGCAAGAAGCAAGCGGAAAGTTATTTAAGGGAATATAACAATTATATGCTTCAAATTTTAAATATCCATGAAGCGCTACCTGGACATTATGTTCAATCAATCTATGCAAATAAAACTAAGAGTCTTGTTCGCTCGGTCTTTTACAATAATGCACTGGTTGAAGGATGGGCTGTGTATGCTGAGAGAATGATGCTTGAACAAGGGTATGCAAAAGACAATCAAGAACTATGGTTGGTTTATTACAAATGGTTATTAAGATCAGTCACAAATACAATTTTAGACTATGAAATACATCATAATAATTTAAGTAAAAAAGAAGCTATGGAACTGATGATTGCAGGGGCTTTTCAAGAAAAGTCCGAGGCTGAGGGGAAATGGCACCGTGCTCGCTTAAAAGCGGTTCAATTATCGAGTTATTTTGGTGGTTTTAGTGCTATTTACGATCTAAGAGAAAAAGTTAAAAAAGAAAAAGAAGAAGACTTTAAGCTAAATGAATTTCATGAATCATTTCTGGGATATGGACAAGCACCGATCAAAGAAATAAAAAAGTGGATGCTTTAATTTGAAGAGTTGATTGTGTAGGGGCTTTTAGTCGGTCTAAGATTCAAGAAAAAGCCTCTTAATTGTAAGAAAAATTAGTTTTAGATTGTCCTTTCGTTGAACTTAAAACTTTGCATTTAACTTTATCAATTGAAAAGTTATAGCCAGTGAGTGTTTTTTGGTTGAGTCTTGTATCGAGAATGCTACAAACTGCAGAGCCTTTAAAGAACTCAAAGTGAGCTCCTTTTTTATTTTCAATTTTCGTATCTACAATACTGAAGTTTACAGGAGCGTATCCCTTGTTTGCCTGACAATTGAACTTCAAGTGCGGATATTCATTTTTAAGTGAAGCTTCTAAATCTTGAGTGGCTTCAATGAGAGTTGTTTTTGCCAAGCTCTCGTCACATATGATTTCTTTTTGTTGATTGTCGTGAGCCAGTGAAGAGTTACAAAAGTAACTCAGCAATAGAAATACTAAAACATTAGCATAGGGCTTTTTCATAGCCATTCCCTCCAGAGCCTTTTATTTATATCACAGTTCCAAACTTATGAGGGGGGTGGAATGAAAAATATTCAGAGAGTCTATTTATTAGACATCAGAGTCGCCCTTCTTTATCTTTAGCGACTCACACAGGTCTTATAGCGTAAGGTCGAGTTACTAAGCTTTGGTCTAGTCAGGATTTAGTCACTTATAAGAGGATTAAAAGGAAGAGTCTAAGGTTCCGTATAAGGAATATGTTAAGGTTATTCCTATTATTTGCACTCCTACAGGTCTTGATTGGATGTTCTCCAAGAAGTGAGCAGGGGCTAATTTCAAAAAATTCAACCAACGTAGGATTGACCTGTCAAATAACTGACAGTTCGGTTGAGACAAATGATCTGTCAGTAAAAGCCATTTATGGTGAAGATAATCGATTGGATTGGTTTGAGTCTCCTGGAAAAACAAAAGACTACTGGGCAAAAGCAACTTTAGCTATTGCTTCATCGAATTCGTTGGTTAAAGAAGGATCGGACTATAGGCTTTATGGTCCATCTTATAAAAGTTTAATGGGTCTTTGCCCAGGGCAGGCTTTTGAGAATCAACCCTCAGTGGCTTTTTGTTCTGGTTTTTTAGTAAGTGATGACTTAGTTGTGACTGCAGGTCACTGTATGAGAACCACTTACGACTGCCAAGATAGTCGTTTTGTTTTTGATTTCGCAAAAACTCAAGCCGATCAAGAAGAATTTGTTGTCTCAGAGGATAAAGTTTATTTTTGTGATGAAGTCATTGCTCAAGAAGTGGGTCAGAATGACTATGCTGTTATAAGACTTGATAGAAAAGTGACTGATCGGGTTCCGCTCAATTTGAGGCGCTCAGGAAATCTGAGTGTTGGTGAGCAGGTTATGTTAATTGGTCACCCTATGGGATTGCCTTCAAAAATTGCTGATGGTGGTTTTGTTCAGTCCGTTAGTCACAGAATCGTAGCCTCTGTTGATGCTTTTGCTGCCAATTCTGGGTCGGCACTTTTTAATACGCAAACAGGGCTAGTAGAAGGCTTACTGATATCAGGTGAAGCTGACTTTAGGACTATTAATGGTTGCCGTGTTGAGAACGTTTGCGGTAGCGAGTGTCAAGGTGAAGTCATTACACCAATTGCTAAGGTTTTACCTTTTATTCCTAACATTGAATACGACAATCCAGTTTGTCGATAAAAAGTATAATATTGATGAAATCACTAAGAAAACTTTTTAAAGATTTCTTTTTTTCTATAATCAAAAATTCGATCAATATCTTTTAATACTTTCCAACTGGCTGCCATATAGCCGATGACCCCTAGGGGAAGTTCAAAGTCGACTTGGTCAATGATCAAGGTTCCATTGGCGAGGTCTTCAAACTTATGAGTATGGTGCCAAAGTCGATAAGGGCCTTTCTCTTGATTGTCCACAAATTGATGGGGTGGGTTCCAGTTTGTAATAAGTGTTTTCCATTTGGCTGGAATGCCATCAATTTTAAGATTGTAATGGATGATGGTCCCTTCTTTTATTTTTTCGTCACTGATGGATTTAATATGAAAGTGGAGAGATGGGGGGGTGATTTTTTCCAGATTTCTAGCGTCAGCAAAGAATGGAAAAAGATCTTCTTTAGGGAGAGGAACCCATTGTTCAAAAATTTTTCGGCGTTGTGTGCCTTTTAGCTGAGGAACACGCTTTACTATTGATTTTTCAACCGTTGGATATTGAAATTTAAAACCTAAACTTTGAATCTTTTTAGAGCTGATTGTCTGACTCTCAATTAGGTGTTTGGCAACAGGTCCGACAACAGCTCTCAAAGCTATAAATGGCACATTCATAAAGAGGGAAGTGTTGAGGTGTTTTGCTATTGTTTCTGAAATATGTTGATTAGTAGACGGCTCTGGAGCTGTTGCGTTAAATACTCCCTGTAAAGAGTTTTCAAGAGCAAAGATATAGAGGTTAGAAAGATCGTCGATATCAATCCAGCTCATGTATTGTTTTCCACTAGCAAGTGCACCGCCAACTCCGGCTTGAATGGGAGGAACCATTTCATTTAAGGCTCCGCCTTTTTCAGAGAATACAATGCCCACTCTTATAATGGCGGCTTTTCCAGTATGTAAGTTTTTAACTTCACTTTCCCAATCTTGACAGACCTTACCTAAAAAATCGTAGGAAAGGGTGTATTCTTCATCGACCATTTGATCGTCGGCTTCTCCATAAATACCAACAGCAGAGGTTGATACAAAAGACTTGAGGTTTGGACATTTTTTGTTTGCAAATTCAACTAAAGATCGGGTCGATTGTACTCTGGACTGATGAATTTTCTCTTTTACTTTTTTATTCCAACGGTTCTCAAAAATATTTGTGCCAGCAAGATTAATGATTCCATCAATTGTTGATCCTATATCGCTATTGTTGAGATCATCCCAGGTAATTGCAGTATGAGGAAAGGGGCAGTTGAGTTGTGCCTTATCTTTAGAGCGAGTGAGTATAAATATCTTATGATTTTTATCGGCGAGTTTTTTAGCAATTTCTGTCCCAACCAGGCCAGTGCCACCAGAGATAATTGTGTTCATTTGTTCACATCCTTTTGAACAATTCTATTGCATTTTTCACTAAAGTCAATGTATCAATGGGTTAATACCGTTTAGTTAAGTCCACTGTTTCGTTGATGGCGTCGTCGCTGTACTGTTCGTACAGCTTCCTCCTTGTGCCTCACTGCGAATTTAACTAAAGCGGTTTAACCTTAAAGGTACTGATCAATGGGTGGTATGGAAAAAGAAGATTATGGTTTGCATTGGTTTCGTAGAGATTTACGCATAGCAGGTAATGAAACGTTGTTAGAAAACTGGAAGCAAAATGAAGGTCGTGTGGTTGGGTTTTTTTGTTTTGATAAAAAGTTTTTGAGTCGTGATGATTTTTCTTTTAATCGTTTTCAGTTTTTTATAGATACGCTTTATGAGCTGCAAAAAGAGTTGCGTAGAAAAGGAAGTGATCTCCTGTTTCTAGATGTGGGGCCGAGTGAGGCTTTTCCAGATCTTATTAAAAAAATTCAAGATCACTATGGTCGTCTTCCAAGCTTAGTTTCTTGGAGTAGAGACTATGAACCCTTTGCTCGCGAGCGAGATCATAAAATTAAAAAATATTTTGAAGATAATGAGATTAAAACTTTAAGTTGTAGGGATCATCTTCTCATTGAACCTGTAGAACTATCTAAAAAAGACAGTGATGATCCTTATCAGGTCTTCACTCCCTTTTCTAGAAGATGGTTAGAAATTTTTAAATCCAAAGATGTGCAAGATCGCGTGCAGCGACAGGGATCAGCTTTAAAGTATTTAAAAAAAATTAATCGAGAGGAAAAAACATTCAGACTCTCATGGAACCAATTGATCGATAATAAAAAAGATAATCAAGATATCTTAAAAAAATATAAAGAAGAAAATCAGGAAAAAGTGGATGTGAAAATTCCTCAGGCCGGCACGGAAGCTGTCTATGAAATGTTAAAAAAGTTTGAGAAAAAGATAGATGATTATGGTGATAGTAGAGATATTCCAAGTGAAGAAGGGACTTCTAAATTTTCCATGTATTTAAAAAATGGCTCGTTAACAGTTCCTATGATTATTCGTTATTTTGATTTAAAACCATTCGGTAAAAATAAAAAAAGTCGTGATAAATTTTTTAATGAACTTATTTGGCGAGAGTTTTATTACCATATACTGTATCACTTTCCTCGGGTTGAGAAAGAGGCCTTTTTAGAGGATTACAAAAAAATTAAATGGATTAATAATAAAAAGCATTTTCAAGCTTGGAAGGATGGTAAAACAGGCTACCCGATTGTTGATGCTGGTATGAGAGAGCTTAAAGAGACTGGCTGGATGCATAATCGAGTTAGAATGATTGTCGCCTCTTTTTTAACAAAAGATCTATTAATTGATTGGAGATGGGGAGAGCAATACTTTATGGAAAAGCTGCTGGACGGAGACCTTGCTGCCAATAATGGTGGCTGGCAGTGGGCGGCCTCAACAGGATGTGATCCTCAGCCTTATTTTAGAATTTTTAATCCATGGTTACAGGGTAAAAAATTTGATCCTGACGCTATTTACATGAAAAAATTTTTACCGGAACTTGCAGATCTTGAATCGAGTGAATTTCACAAGCCCATCGAACATCCTTCATATCCCACGCCAATCGTCGACCATAAAGAAAGAAGAGATATGGCTTTGCAGCGCTATAAAAGTGCAAAAGGGAGTGAGTAACTATTGAAAACTAATACAGATAGTGTCATCTTAATACTAGAACAATGGATGAAATAAAATTAGTAACCCTTCATGGTAAAGATGTTCAGAATTATATAGATCGTCTTGCCGAATTGAGGATAAAGGTTTTTAGAGAGTTTCCCTACCTTTATGATGGTTATCTATCTTATGAGAGAGATTATTTACAGAGGTACGTTAATACTCCTAAAGGCATCGTTATATTAGCACTCAAAGGTCAAGAGCTTGTTGGGGCAAGTACGGGTTTGCCTATGGAAGTCGAAACGGCTGAATTTAAAGAGCCCTTTATCAATAGTGGTGTTGATCTTTCTAAGATTTTTTATTTCGGAGAGTCTATTATTCTAAAAGAAGCTCGTGGGCAGAAGATCGGTCACCAATTCTTTAGTTTGAGAGAGCTTTATGCCCAACAGATTCTTCCTGAATTAGAAATGACTTGTTTCTGTGCTGTTGAAAGGAGTGATAGTCATCCCTTGAGGCCTCAATCTTATAAGCCGCTTTACAACTTTTGGAATCGGCTTGGATATCAAAAAAATGAAAACCTTAAGTGCGAGGTTCCTTGGAAAGATCGAGACAAGAGTTTTGAAGATAAAAAAACACTTACTTTTTGGACGCGCTCTTGGTCTGAGTGAAGCTCTCGTCAATGTCTTTAAAGTCAACTTGTCCTAACTGAGTGATAGTGGATAACACGGACTGAGCTGTACTAATCATTGTACCCACTTCATCTAATTTAAGTGGGTTTAAGTTTTCTATGTTGTGAGAGTTCTTTTTAACTTTATTAAAGTTTTGATGAATTTGCTTTAATAGTTTCATCTCTCGGTCTTTTAAAACCTTCATAATAACTGATGTTATGTCTGGATTGGCTTTGTACTTTTGAGTTTCTGGTCGACTTTTTTTAACCTCTAAAAGAACATTGTATTGGAGTAACTCTTTGATCGACATGCTTGTAAGGGCTTTCGATATCTTTAAGTTTTCCATCAAATAGTTGGCGTCAATAGGGGAGTCATTGAGATAAGTGAGGGCCCAGATTCTTCCATGAACTTTTTTAAAGCCCCAGTATTCTATGAAGTCACCAATAGAGTCTACAAAGTCTAATAATGATTGTTTTCTCGAATTGTCCACTCAAAACCCTTGTTTCATTTTTGATCAAGAGATCATGAACGAATCTAATATCCTTGTCAACAGTCATAGGAGTAATGCTGTTTAGTTAAGGATTCTTTATGACCGTTTTAGTTAAGTTCGCAGTGAGGCCTAAGGAGGAAACTGTACGAACAGTGCAGCGACAAGACTGTTAACGAAACAGGGAACTTAACTAAAGTGGTATTAGTCATAAGAGAGTCAATTTTAGAAACAATCTCTACTAAAAATTAAAGAAACATGCGGTCGCCCGTATGAACTCTTTTCATGTGAAGACCAGCGAAGAGCATTCCCATTCCGCTAAGGATATGCCAGAGGACATGTCCATGCAGCCAAGGGTGTGTGGGATCACAATAAATTCTTTGGATATCGACAATAGCAAAAGCTTGCGCTGAGCCTAAGAAGATAAGTGCTAATACAAAGTTTCTATAGCGCCTAAATACACCTTCTTGAAATCCAGCAAATAAGTCTAAGAGAACAATGGGAATCACATTGATAAGCATTGTTTGTTGAGGGGGAACGTCAACAATATCGAAGACCATAAATATAAGAGTGTTGACGAAGACAAAAAACCAATAAACTGTAAAGAAATTGAGTCCGAGAAAGCGAAACACGCGATTGACGTTAAAAGCCAAAAGAAAACTCATCATTAAGTACATGCCTACAAAATCAAAAAACTGAGTCAGATAGTTATTGGAAGCATGGTAAACGGCAGAAAGGAGTCCCATAACAACAACAGCCAATGGGAACCACGAGACGGGGCGGTCACGCAACTTTCTAACAAGAATAAGTCCAATTAAAAGATAACTTAAATTACTCCATGTATTAGCTGGCTCATTAATAAGAGCACATTGAGTGGGTTCACACCAATTTACATTGGGGGCTCCATAGGTTTGTTGTGCGTCATACCACGGGCAACCAGGCTCGATGGTGTAATCTCTTTGGGCATTGCTATATGGACTGTTCATTCTTCGGTTTTAACGGCTTAAGTGAAAAAAAGAAACTACAATTCAAGAAAGATTTTGAATTTTCTCAAAATCAGGGTCCTCAGCAAGATTATAGTCCCCATTTGCCAGATATTTTAATTTAATGTCGCCAAGCATTCGTATAATAGTATCAAGAAACTCATGGGAGATCGCCTTTTGTGATTGGCAAATTCTTTCAAGATGCTGGCATAGTAAAGATACTTCAGGGACACCGTAGGTTGAACCCGTACCCTTCATTTTGTGAAACTCCATTTCGAGTGAGTCCCATTGCTCCTCTGTAAAAAGCTTACGCCAAAGTTGAAATTTTTCAGTAAAACTTTCCAAGTACTCAGTTTGAAGCTCTTGCATCACTTCATTGTAATTTGCTTTATTCAACTAAGCCGCCTTTCGCTCTTGTTGGCTTATTGTATTTCCATTTCTCCAGGATGGTAAAATAAAATAAAATGTAGAGCCTAGGCCTTCTTTGGAACGGACGCCGATTTGTCCTTCGTGTTCTTCAACAAGAGCTTTGGAAATGGCCAAGCCTAAGCCAGTTCCTTTTACAAGGGGATGTGTGGAGTCCGTTGCTTGACGAAATTTTTCAAAGATAAGGTTTTGGTTCTCCTCAGATATTCCGGGGCCTTGATCGTTGATGCTAATTTCCACTTGCTCCTGGTTAAGAGCGATGGCTTTGAGGGTTACTAATCCACCTTTCGGGCTGTATTTGATGGCGTTTGAAATGAGATTTGTCAGGACTTGTTGGATTCTATCGGAGTCCATATTGATCTCACAATTTTCCAGTGGATGTAAAATGTGGGAATCCAGCCTCACTTCTGCTGAGGCAGCAAAGCCATGTAAACTGAGCTTAGTGGCATGAAAGAGTTCAGGTAATGAAGCCCATTCTTTTTTTAAAGTGAGTGAGCGGGACTCAATTTTTGCTAAATCCAGCATATCGTTAATCAAGCGAACTAGACGATCCGTTTCATGTTCAGCCACCATAACCATTTCTTTGGCATCCTCATCAAGAGTGCCAACGATTTCATTACTTAAAAGTCCAAGGGAGCCCTTAATAGAGGTTAACGGGGTTCTGAGTTCGTGACTCGCAATACTAACAAACTCTGATTTCGCTCGATCAAGTGCTAATAGTTCATCCATATTGTTCAACACTTTTTGCGCTAGGGAGTTAAAAGTCCGCTCAAGGTTTCCAATTTCATTGTTGGGTGGACTTGAGAAACGAAACGTATATTGGTCAATTAAAAACTCCATCATTCTATTAGAGAGAGTTTGTAGGGGAGATAGAATTCCATAGTTAAAATAGTAGATAAGTCCGCACAGACCTAGCAGTGGAAGAATAGTGCCGAGGAGAATATAAAACTGAACCTCTTGTTTGTGTTTTTGTATGATCCATTGTGAAACTTTGAAAAATTTTTGTTCTGTTTTTTCAAACTCGGATCTTCGTCTCTTGAACAGTTTTTTGTTGTTAGAATTGTAGGCTTGAATAAGATTGCTTAAGGCTTCATAGCGTTCAGACTCTGTAAAGCTTTCTTTGTATTTCTTTAGTTTTCGAGTGATTTCGTCTGTGTGTTTATTGAGGTCGAGATCTTTAATTTCATCTCTAATAAGAAGACTTTTTGCCACTCGCTCTTGAGTGGTTTCGAGTTTATTATTTCTTTTGTAAGCAAGGTAGCCAAAACTAAGTGCGGTTCCTAAGATTAGGAACATAACTAAATTAATTTTGGCTTTAATGCTTTTCATTAGGCGGCCTTCTTAAGAATATCATCAATAAGACTACAGAGAGTTTGTGGATTAAATGGTTTTTGAATATATCCTGAACCGAGAGAAAGAAACTCACTCATATCCTTTTGTGAGGATTTGGCACTTAGGAAAATGACTTTTGCTTTTTGTCCTATTTTTCGTTCTTGATAAAGTCTGCAGACTTCAATGCCAGGGTATACGGGCATCATTCCATCAAGAATAATCAGATCATAGTCGTTATTCAAAGCTTTATTAAGGGCCTCGCCACCATCGTTAGCGACTTCGACATTGTGGCCACCAACCTTTTCTAGAATGACTTTTGCAATCTTAACTATATTTAAATCATCTTCAGCTAACAGAATCTTCATGCTACGCGACCTTTGGTGGAATCCATTTTTTAGCAACCTTACTCAATTTAGCTTGGTCCTTTTCGTTTAAATTGAGTAGAAGAAGTTCAGTCGTTACCTTTCCTTTAGAAGATTCGGAGTTAAATATAGCTTTAAATTTATTTTGCATGATGCCAGCGTTACGTAGCTCATTGATATTGAGAGTGACAATGGTTCCTTTTTCTAGAGGGTAAGGGCTCTCAATACTCACACCAATATCATTGATCCGTACAATTTTAACCGGCACAAGCATTTCTGAATTGTATGTGCGTACATCTGGTTTTTGTGACTTCTTGAGTTTATGTCTTTCTACAAGCTTTTCTATTTTTTCTAAAAATACTTCAGGGTCGATAGGCTTAACAATATAGTCTTGAACTCCTAATTCTAAAGCTTGTTCAATATCACTTTTTTCACTTCGGCCAGTTAACATGGCAATGCTTAGATAGTGTAAATCATGAGTTTTGCGAACAGACCTAACAAGATCGAAGCCGCTGAAGGCGGGCATAGTGGCATCAGTAATAAGAATATCAAAGCTCAAATCGCTTAATGTTTGTATAGCATCTAACGCATTTTCGCAGCACTCGACTTCATGATGACTTAACTCTAAAAGCTTTTGAGTTATTTTTAAAATGGCTGGATCATCATCCACTACCAAAAATTTCATAAATCACCTCAAAGCTCTATCGGCACTTTAAGCTTGGTATTTAAGTGATTGTGGGGAAATTAGACAAAGCTAGATTGAGTGGACTAGGGTGGACTTGGGGCTCGACTAAAGTTCTGAGTCGGTTAGTCTCCTAGTGTTCTGGATCAGAAAGCTACGCTTTAAAGGATAAGTAGTAATAAAATATACAAAAGCGGAAAGAACCACTGAGCATTAAATAGAGACCGATAAGAGTCCAGGTGGGGCCGCCAATGACGAAGAGATAAAAAAGAAAGCTCCCAAAAAGGAGTCGAAGTATAGCTTCGACTCGGGATAGGTTTTTCTTCATTTTTCTAATGCGTCCTTAAGTTCGCCGGATTCAAACATTTCCATCATAATGTCGCTGCCACCAACCAATTCTTTATTAACATACAATTGAGGAATTGTTGGCCATTGACCGTATTCTTTAATTCCTTGGCGAATTTCGGCATCCTGTAAAACGTCCACGGAATGGAAGGTAGCATTTAGTTCATTAAGAATGGCAGTAGCGCGAGCTGAAAACCCACATTGAGGCATCTCTGGGTTGCCTTTCATAAAAAGAACAATTTTATTTTCATTGAGCAATTTTTCAATTCTGTCTTTAGTTTCCATTGAGGGAGTCTCCTTGAGTTTTTTCATCGGTTCTGATTGTGAGAGCATGCACTTCACCAGATTTTAATTCTTCAGAGAATGCGGCCATAACATGTTTGTGCCTTTGAATCCGGCTCATTCCTTTGAAGACGGCTGAAGCAATGTAAACGGAGTAGTGATCGTGAGTCCCTGTTAAATCCGTCACATCTACAAATGATTGAGGGTAGGTCTGCTCGAGTCGCTGTTTTACTTGTTCTGGTGTCAATTTTCCTGCCTTTTTGCTGAAACTTAAATCAAAGAGGACAAAGAGTAAATCCAGGCTGTGATGAATAAGGGAATTGCGCAGGCAGTCAAAATGCGATATAGAACTTTTTATGATGGTCCATGGTTTTGTCTCTGATGCGGAGATTAAGAAAGAGCGAAAAAAAGCAAAAGAATTACGCAAGTCACAATGGTGGAAGCAGAAGCTGGCGCAAGGAGAGTGTCATTATTGTGGAGTTAAAACTCCCAAAGAGGAGCTTACAATGGATCATAAAATCCCCCTTTCTCGCGGAGGGAAAACCACCAAAGGCAATGTGGTCGTGGCTTGTAAGCCATGCAATAATGAAAAGAAGTATTTTACACCAGCTGAAATGATTCTTAATGATTCCGGTAATGATGGCGAATTTGGCTCAGGGGACTCCTAATATTGAGTTAGCTGATTAATTATAAAGCAAATAGCTTATGTTTTAGCTTATTAAAAAGGCCTGCGAGAATTTTATTGGTGGAACCTATCCTAAAAAACCTCCATTTTATAGGCATTTAAGCTTAACGACTCCTCATGGTCTAGACTTACTCAAAATCTTGCTGTTAAGATTGGTTCTGACGATTCAGGGGCAGTCGTTATACTTTATTTCTTTTTCTGTATTTATTGTCCATTGGCTTATAGCTATGGACTGTGGCAGAAGGGGATTGAAGTGGGATTCTCTGTTTCAATATTCAGACATCAATGAGGAGCATCCAGTTGGCTAAATCGAAAATTACTTCCAGTAGTACTGCTGAATATTTCGCAAAAAACTTACAGCAGGTTGGTTTTTCTTCACCAACAAAAGCTGTATTAACCACCCTTAAAGAGGCAATAGATAACTCTCTTGATGCCTGTGAAGAAGCTGGAATTGCTCCCTCAATTAATGTGGAAGTCGAGAGAGTGGGTAAGGGTAGTGCGAGAAATACAGATTTAATTCAAATTACTGTTGAAGATAACGGCCCCGGACTTGAGCAAAATGATTTAACAAAGGTTTTTGGAGAGTATTTGGCTTCTTCTAAGTTTGGTCGCGGCCGTGCATCTAGAGGGCAGCAGGGGATTGGGATTTCCGCAGCAACCACATGGGCTCAATTAACAAATGCAGCGGGTGTTCAAGTTCGTAGTAAGACAAAGCAAATGAGAAAAGCCATTGAGGGCCAGGTCGATGTTGATATCAAAGGCAACAAGGGGCTTTTCAAGAATAAACAAGTGGTTGAATGGAAAAAACCTCATGGTACACGGGTCTCTTTCCGGATTGATGGGAGAGTTCAGCTTAACGGTGATGGAGGGTTGCTCACATATCTTGAGGGGACGACTTTATTAAATCCTCATTTAGAATTAACTTATAAATTATTGGAAAATGAAGAAGTGAGTATAGAGCGCGTTTCTTCTGATGTTCCCAAGGTCCCAGCAGCTACTCTTCCCCATCCTCATACAATGAAATTGGGTGAATTTATTACTCACTCTGGAATTTATGGGAATATCACTTTTCAAAAGTTCTTAAAAACAGGCTTTTCTCGTGTCACAGATAATACAATAAAAGAGTTTGTTAAAAACGGACTTCCAAAAGAGCTTCTCAATAAGTCTCTAAATCAAATTAAAGACGTAAACTATAAGAAGGCTTTTCAGGCCATCCAGGAAACACCACTGCCAAATCCCTCTACTAAGTCTGTATTAACAGTCGGAGAAGAGTCTTTATCTAAATCAATATTGCGTTTAGGTGCTGTGGATTTTTTTAGTGTTGTCACTCGAAAGCCAAAAATTTGTGATCACAAGCCTGTTGTCATAGAGGTGGCTTTGGCTCGTTTTTTAGATCGTGGTCAGGAAGACTCCCAAATTCAACTTTTAAGATTCGCAAACAGAGTGCCGCTACAATTTGATAAGGGGGCTTGTGCAGTAACAAAAGCCATTGAGTCTGTGAACTGGAGAGCCTATGGTTTGAGTCAGTCCAAAAACAGTCTTCCTAGCGGACCTTATGTTTTTGCTGTATCTGTGGTTTCCCCATTTATTAAGTTCAAAAACGCTTCAAAAGAAACTATTGATGCGTCTGATGAGCTGGTTGAAGAGATACGACTGGCGGTGATGAGAGCTGGGCAAAAATTATCTCGTCATATTAAAAGAGAAAACAAAGCGGCTGATCTTGAGCGTAAGATTAAGCATATTGAGCAGTTTGGACCAATTTTAGTGGAAACTCTCGCCAGAATCACAGACGCTCCGGAGACTCGTAAGAAAAAAGCGGTTGCTGGCTTAGAGAAAATTTTAGGTCGTGATTCAAAAGCGGCTAAAGATGATTTGGATGAAGCCGATAGCAAGCTTAAGAAGCTAAAGGCTAGAATGAAAGCCCGTGGGATTGGAAGTTTCACGGGAAAGGATCCTGAAGAGATTGTTGAGGAAGAAGAAGTTAAGGCCGCTATTAGAGAGGCGGAAGAGGACGTTTTCCATGACGGGGAAGAGAGTCCTAAGAGAGCCAGTAAAAAGGTTGTGAAGAAGAAAGCGGGCTCTAAAAAAACTGCAACAAAGAAAACAACCAAGAAAAAAGTAGCCAGTAAAAAAGCGACAAAAAAGAAAAAGTAATAGACCGTAGGGAGAGTTCGAGTGTCTACAATTCGCGTTAGAAAATTAACAAAAGATATTCCTAAAGAAGCAAAAGCCATTTGTAATCAAATGTTAAGAGACCTTGAGCAAGCTAAAAGGCCAAAACTTCAAGCCATTAAGTGTGCTTTGGATAATTCCTATTACAACCCCAAAGTGGGGTACCTCACTCCTGGCGATAAAAGAGTCACCACGGAATTGAATGTTTCTTCCGTTCAAAAAATGGCGAGAATGACCTTCCTTTTGGAAATTCTGTTAAGAAATATCGATATTGGAAACGTGAATACTAAACGTGAAATTTACTATCTTGCCAAAGGGATGGTGAAATCAAATAAAATTTTAAAGCCGTTGGACTTTGATGATCAGTCTGAGAGTGACGCTATTATCGACTATATTTGTGATTTGATGGAAGTCTATCGAGAAGAAATGAATTGTTTTGCCAACGATCGAGGTGGCCAAACTTATTCACAACAATTAGTTGTTACAGAGACAATGTCAGACAACACAACTGCGACCATTGATTTGAGTATGCTTGGTACAAGTCCATTTCAACCGAAAAACAGACCTCAATCATTAAAGCTTAAAGCCAAAAAGAAGATTGATTTTTGTTTAGTGGTTGAATCAGAAGGTACGGCTAATACTCTTGTCGCCAATGGAATGACTAAAAGACACAAATGTATTGTTATGGGTGCACAAGGGGTTCCGTCCAATGCTGTGAGGGCGTGGACGAAATCAATTCAAACTCAATTGAAAGTGCCAATCTACTTTTTTGGAGATTTGGATGCCTACACTCTGCAAAACATTTATAGAACTCTGAAGGCGGGATCGGCCGCCAGTCTTATTAGAAACCAAGACTTTTCAGCTCCTGATGTCAGGTTTTTAGGAGTTTTACCTGAAGACGTGAAAAAGTATGATCTTCACTGTTATGATGTCAGAGAAAGTGATGCAAAAGAAGCTCGTTCCTTAAAGAAGGCTAAGGATGCCCTAAAAAACGACCCATTCTTTAAAGATAAAAAGAATAAAAAAGTAGCAGAAACTTTAAAATGGCTAATCAAAGAAAAGATGCGTTGTGAGCAACAGTCACTTTATTCGGTGGATCCACGTGACCCACAAATCTGTGAAAAAATCATAGTCGATAAAATTAAAAAAGGTGTCTATATCTAAGGGGCTTTTTTGATGTCTCAGGTTTTGAGAATTGTTTGTTATAAAAACCAAGATGAGTCGTAGGGAGTGTCTTGGTTTTTTTGTGTTTATTGTAAAATTATTCAATAATAGCTCTCTTAGTCTAAAAATCCTTTGAAAATGTCATCTAGTTATCAACTTGCTGCGCCAGAGCTGGTTCTCTAGCGGTACTTGTCATAATATTGGGCGAAAATAAAACCCGAAGGAGTTTCGCCTATGGCCACAATTGAGACCACGCCAGAATTAGTTAAAAAGGTTTATCAGAACACGCGCGAGCGTATTAAAATTGTTAAAGAGAGAATTAATAGACCCTTAACCCTGGCCGAAAAGGTTTTATTTGGTCACTTAGATGATCCTAGGGGACAAGAGCTTGAAAGAGGAAAAAGCTTTTTGATGTTGCGTCCTGATCGGGTGGCTATGCAAGATGCAACAGCACAAATGGCTCTTCTTCAGTTTATGTTGGCAGGAAAAGAAGAAGCCGCTGTCCCTTCCACAGTTCATTGTGATCATTTGATCTTGGCCTATAAAGGGGCAAGTGAAGATATGAAAAACTCTATGGTTGAAAACAATGAAGTTTTTCAATTTCTTTCTACGGCCTCCAGTCGGTATGGCATTGGGTTTTGGAAACCAGGTGCTGGAATCATTCACCAAGTGGTTCTTGAGAACTATGCTTTTCCTGGTGGTTTAATGATTGGGACAGATTCACATACACCAAATGCTGGTGGCCTTGGAATGGTTGCTGTTGGTGTCGGTGGAGCGGATGCTTCAGATGTTATGGCGGGACTTCCTTGGGAAGTGAAAAATCCTCAGTTAATAGGAGTTCACTTAAAGGGTAAATTACAAGGATGGACATCGCCTAAAGATGTCATTCTTAAGCTTCTTGGTATTTTAAGTGTTAAAGGTGGGACTGATCGAATTGTGGAGTACTTTGGTGAAGGGACTGAGTCGATCAGTTGTACTGGTAAAGCAACAATTACAAATATGGGTGCTGAGTTAGGAGCGACTTGCTCACTTTTCCCTTACGATTCTCGAATGAAAGCTTATTTGGAAATAACAGAGCGAGGAGAATTAGCAAAAATTGCTGATGAAAATAAAGATCTTTTGCACGCTGATGCAGAAGTGATTGCTAGCCCTGAGAAATATTACGATCAAGTTATAGAGATTGATTTAGATAAACTTGAGCCTCATTTAGTAGGGCCTCATACTCCAGACTTGGCACACCCTTTGTCGGCTTTAAAAGAAAGAGCCAAAGAAGAGGGCTGGCCAACAGATCTATCGGCGGCACTTATCGGTTCATGCACAAACTCTTCTTACGAGGATATCGGAAGAGCGGCTAACGTGGCAGAGCAAGCCAAAGCGGCCGGAATTAAAGAAATGCCCCAAACTTTTATGGTCTCTCCAGGTTCAAATTTGATTCAAAATACCATTGAGAGAGATGGACAAATGAAAACTCTCAACGACGTGGGAGCGACCGTACTGGCAAATGCTTGTGGTCCTTGCATTGGACAGTGGCGTAGAGATGATTTCAAAAAAGGTGAAGTCAATACCATCGTAACAAGTTTTAATAGAAACTTTAAAGGTAGAAACGATGCGAATCCAGATACTTTATCTTTTATTGGAAGCCCAGAAACAGTAATGGCCATTGGTTTGGCTGGACGTTTAGATTTCAACCCTGCAACCGATGAGCTTGAAACTCCCAATGGAAAAATTAAGCTTGAGGCTCCTGTAGCGCCAGAGTTTCCTGAGAATGGATTTGTGGCCGACCTTGAAGGATATCAAAAGCCCGAGGGTTCTGATGTTGATGTAAAAGTAAAAGACGGGTCAAACCGTTTGCAAATTCTTGAACCATTTAAAGCTTGGGAAGGAAGCGATCTTTCTGATCTGGTTGTTTTAGCTAAAGCAAAAGGTAAGTGTACAACAGATCATATTAGCCCGGCTGGTAAATGGTTAAAGTTCCGAGGACACTTGGACAACATTTCAGATAACATGCTTATTACAGCTGAGAACGCTTTCACGGGTGAGTCAGGTGCTGGTAAAAACGTATTAACTGGTGAGACGGGTCAAGAGTTCTCGAAAATTGGGAGAGACTATAAGTCAAAAGGACAAGGTTGGATTATTGTTGGTGATGAAAATTACGGTGAAGGTTCTAGCCGTGAACATGCGGCGATGACTCCACGATTTTTAGGTGCTAAAGCGGTTGTGGTTAGAAGTTTTGCTCGAATTCATGAGACGAATCTTAAAAAACAAGGAGTTTTAGCTCTTACTTTCGCAAATCCAAGTGATTATGACAAAATTCAAGAAGAAGATCGTGTGGCGATAAAGGGTCTGACCTCATTTGCACCTGGTAAAAATCTTGAACTTGAGATCACTCATAAAGATGGGAAATCAGAAGCTGTTGAACTAAAGCACACCTATAATGAAGAACAGATCAAGTGGTTTAAAGCTGGATCAGCTCTCAACCTTTTAAGACAAGAAGGTTAATCTTAGGAAAGAGATATTATCGAATGATAATATCTCCTTTTTCAAGAGTTACGGAAAGCACTCGCTGATTTTCGGTGAGTGCTTTTTTTATGTTAAGAATTGTCTTTATGGAACTTTTGAATGAGTTGGTTGTACTTGTCGACAAGCTCTTGACTAAAGTAGTCGTCCTCTCTTGTTTTTAGAGGTCCTGGATCTTTTCCCTCATAGAGTTCACTCATATGTTTATGTAGACGATAAATGGGCCCTGCAATTTTATTACTAATGTAAAGGGCAGCAACAATAATTAATGAATAGCAAAAAATGGCACAACCTAAAGTAAAGACTACCGCCATCATATAATTGGCTTGAAAATTTACAAAATGAAAAGAGTACGTAAAGAAAACAATGGCGATGGCCATCCCAAGAGTAGCCATACCAATTGAGTAAGCGAGTAACGGCATTTGAATATTGCGATCTATGAGAAGTTGTCTTTTGTGAAAAATAGGACGTTTATTCATTTAGGCCTTCCTATCGTTAATTTTTATAAACATTCTATGTGAATCAATCATTCTATCTATTTAAAAACCAGTCATTTTTGATTGATTTACAGTTTCAACAAAATTCTAACATGGAGTTAGTTAAAGGATCCATGGTTTTGAATTAGGTCTAGTTTTAGGGGCTTTATATAAGAGCTAGAGATAGGGGAAGAGGTAGCGAGTGAGTAAGCTATCTTCACCCGTTGTCTGATAGATCTCGATAACAGGCCCCGTAATTTTGTAGTCATATTTTCCCATCCATTCTTTTACTTTAGGGTAAACGACAAAGGGGCCAACAGAGGGTGAGCCCTCATAGATGGCAACGATGTACTCTTGTTTTTTGACAGTGTCGAGTTCGAGTTGTCCCTTTTTTATGAGCTCCTGCAATTGTTCATTCATCGTCGTAAAAGCACAACCACCATGGCTGACCAGTCGGTCGTGTTCAACGACGTCTGGATCATGGAGAAAGCGACCAAAAGCAAGAGGGCAGGGAAAGTCATTGTTTTTAAAAAAAGTTTCCACCTCATCAATAATCGGAGCAATTTTATGGTAGGGTCCTTTATGAACTTTATAAGCTAAAATAAAGGGACCTTGTTCACCAGCGGAGAGTTCTACGGGCTTGAAATAACCCGTTCTGTAAACAATAAATCCTGCTAGGACAGCAAGCATCCCAAATGTAATAGCAAGTGCTTTACCCATGAAGACCTCCTATTTTAAAGATCAAGCCAAGAAATGGTTCCTTGTTGATTAGTTAAATCACAATAGGGACTTACTGACAAAAACTGTTGGTCTTTGGGTAAACCACTATTAAGAGCCTTTAATAATTCATTTTGCTGCTGAGAAGTCAATGACTTCTCCGAGACGTTTTGAATTGAGTTTTGAAGCTCTTGTAATAACAAGTCACAAAATAGATTCCAGTCTTTGCGAGGGTCAGTAATTAGTTGGTTTAGTGACACTGTGGCTTGATCTATTTGAGGAGAACCGAGTGCGTTCAAGCCAAGGCCAATAAAAATGTTGGCTTGGCTTCCCATTTGAGCAACCTCTATAAGTAAACCACTGAGTTTTTTATTTTCAATATAAAGATCATTGGGGGCTTTTAAGCGAAGGTCTTTTAAAGTCAATGGCTGCCATGCTTGTAAACTTTTGTAGAGTGCTAAACCAATAAGAGGAGTAAGGATGGGTTGGGGAGCATTTTGGGAGCGAAAACACCATGTGCTCAGTAAGATTTCACCTTGTGAGAGGTTTTGCCAGGATCTTTGATATCTCCCTCTTCCATGGGTTTGGTGATCTGCTAAATACAACTTAAAGGAATCTTGTGTATTACTAAACTCCGCTTTAGCAACGTCATTGGTGCTAGTTATTTCAGGAAAAAAAGAAGAAGCTAAGCCTTTTTGCGTGGCCCACTGGTGAGTGAGATAATTAATCGACACTACTCTTCCCAGTCAAAAAGAAGTGAAAAGTCGGCATTTTTTACGGAGTGTGTGAGAGCTCCAACAGATATGAAGTCAATTCCAAGTTGAGCCACAGAAGCAATGCGATCAAGAGTCATATTCCCACTGGCTTCTGTCTCAATATCTTTGGGAATTAATTCTAAGCCTTCTTTCATTTCGTTTAGGCTCATATTATCAAGCATAATTCTATTCACACCTAATCTCACAGCTTCTTTGATTTCAGAAAGGCTCTTAACTTCGATCTCTATTTCCAGACTAGAATGAGCCTTCACTTTAGCAAGACATGATTCAATACTACCGCTGATGTTGATGTGGTTTTCTTTTATTAAAATCTTATCACTCAAATTAAGGCGATGATTGCAGCCACCTCCATCGACAACCGCTTTTTTTGACCAATGACGGTAGAGAGGAAGTGTTTTGCGAGTATCTAGGATACGAGTTGTCGTACCCTGGCAAGCTTTTGCAAAAAAAGAGGTTTGTGTAGCAATACCACTTAGATAGCCTAGAAAATTAAGAGCCACTCGTTCGGCTTTGATCAGGTTTGTTAGGTTGCCGTGGATTTGGCAAACAGACTGTTTGTTGAGTACTTTCTGTCCGTCCTCAAAAAACCATTTTAACTCAAGTTGTGGGTCGATAAATGAAAGGCATTGGGTAAAAAGATCTTTTCCGGATAGCACAAGATCTTGTTTGGCAATAAGTTGAGCAATGCCATATTTTTCTTTAATGCCAAGAGAGTCGGTTGTGACATCTCCAGCGGGAATGTCTTCAAGAAAAGCTTCTTTAATAAATTTTTCAATCATGGCTCTTGTAGTGACTCTTTTATAGAAAGTTCTTGTTGTACAACCTTATCCAGTTCGTCGCGCACAATTTTTTCTAGGAGAGCCGGAAATTCTTTTTGTATATAACTTGCAAGAAAAGAGCGAGTTTCTGATCTTATTATGGCTTCGGTTTCTTCAGTGCTGATTGTGCTGGAAGTTACAACAGTGTTTTCATCAACTTCTTCCTGGAAGCTTTGAGAGCTAGAGGGAGGAGGGGTTGGTGGCTTTTGGGGATTGAGTGGTTTTTCAGGGCGATAAAGAAACTCATTAAGATCCAACTTTTTATTTTTGGATAAATCCATAGACTGAAAATCGTCTTCATGAGTTTCTTGAGTGTCTTTAAAATCTTTCAAGGCATGGTTGTTTAGAGGTTTCGCCTCCCAGCTTTCAGGGATATCCTCGTCGTCTGCAGCTGAAATAGTTTGCGAGGGCACTGGAGGTGTTTGAGTTTGAACTTCATACATATCAAAGTCCTCATCATCTTCTGCAACTTGTGAATTGAAAACGGAAGACTCTTCTTCATATTCATTGTCTTGAGTTTCAAGTTGTAAATCAGCTAAAGGCTCTTCGACTTCTTCTGCGGTGGTTTGTGTCTCTGCTGTTTGAAGAGGTTGTGGACCTTTTTGGTTTTTCTCTAGCTCTTCGCCTTCAAACTCTGAAGTAATGCTGGCGGGGAACTTTAAAAAACTGGAAATCATTTGCGTCTGAGTCATTCCGACAAGATTTTGAATCATGCTACGCATGGATTCGACATCAAATGGTTTCTCCAGCTCTCCTTGGGCTCCACATTCTTTGAATTGGCTTTGATCCAATTCCATAAAAGAACTCCACATGAGAACAACAGGAACTTCTGAAAGATTTGAGTTTTGAGCGACTTCTTTGCTAACTTCGTAACCATTCTTTTTTTGCAGAAGAATATCCGCAAAAATGATATCAGGTTTAAAATTTTCGGCCACTTCAATGACGTCAAGTCCATTATGGACACTTTTAACTTCAGCACCATAATCCTGAAGACCCATTTGGAAAACTTTACGAATGGAAGCACTTTCATCGGCCAATAAGACGCGCAACGACATATATCAAGTAAAAACTTCTTTTCTAAGAGAGTCAAGGTCCAAGACAAAGAGAATTCTTTAAAATCAACTTTGACTATTCACCTATTCAAATAAAGGAAAAAAAACCGCTGTGGAAAAAGGGGCTAAGAGGCAATAGGTGTAATATGAGTTTTTTTATTTTTGCCCTCCTTCTTAAAAAGTTTGAGATTAAAACATGAGTGGGGGAGTGATTTTCTTTTATTCCCTCATTTATAGGAGAGAGGAGGTGAGTTGACCTTGACCAACTAAGGCCCTCTTTTTTAAAGTAAAGAGTGTTCAATCTGGTCGATCGCTATATTTCAAAACTTTTTGTAACCTATTTTCTTTCGGGACTTGTGGTTTTTCTCACACTTTTTTTTGTGATCGACTTTATGTCGCAAATGATGAGATTTGATGTGAGTCTCTCAGTACTTGCTCGCTATTACGGAGCTTATTGTTTTCAGATAATGTATCAGTTTATTCCAGTAGCCGCGTTGGTCGGAACTGTATTTACTTTATCGGCTCTTAATCGAAGTCGAGAGCTGACAGCTTTGTTTAGTTTGGGGATGAGTTTGACTCGGGTTCTTGTTCCTGTCTTTTTTTGGGTCGTCATATTAGTGGGGTTGTCGTTTTACATTGGAGACCAAGTCTTACCTGTTTCTAAGAAAAAAAGAGATTATATTTATCTTGTAGAAATGAAAAAGCAACCAAGTAAATTTGCAACGGTGAAGACCGATAAGATTTGGTATCGCTCTGACAATATTATTTTTAATATTAAACTTCTTGATGGTGAAAAAAAGTTAGCCTATGGGGTGACATTTTATTACTTCTCTCCCGAATGGAAGCTACAACAAATTATACACTCTGAAAAAGCTCAGATTATGCAGGACCACTGGATTTTAAAGGATGGTCGAATCACTTTATTTGTTGATAAAGATTTAAGTACACCTCTTGTGCAGAACTTTGAGTCAAAAAGAGTGGCTATGAATGAAGAACTTTCTGATATTCAGACCACAAGCTCGGCATCTGATTTTTTAAGCTTCAAAGATCTTGGACGCTACATAGATAAAAATAAAGAAGCTGGTTTAGATATGACTTCATTTGAAGTGGATTATCATAACAAGTTGAGTTTCCCTTTTACGATTCTTGTCATGGCTTTAATCGGAGTTCCATTTGTAACAGCTCATCAGCGTTCAGGGGGGGCTGCGAAAAATATTGGTTTAGTTTTACTAATGACATTTACTTTTTGGGTTATGTATTCATCCAGTATGTCATTGGGTCGCCATGGTCAAATTCCACCTCTCATTGCCACGTGGGCGCCGAATATGATTATGCTTGCCTTAACTTTCATAAGTTTTCGTTGGACGAAGACTTAGGGGTTGTTGAAGGCTCGTCGAGCTATTGTGCCCCCATCTCAAATATTGTCTACGGCTCTTATCTTACATTTTGTGGAGTTCTGGGAAGAGGTCCTGTTGCCTTTTTCTGGGTTCTCCGCTACTAAAGAACTATGGCTGTATTAGAAGTATTAAAATTCCCTGATTCACGACTGCGCCACAAAGGTAAGAAAGTCGATAAAGTAACCCCTGAGCTTCAACAACTGGCAGATGATATGCTGGAGACGATGTATGCTGAGAAGGGGATCGGATTGGCTGCCATTCAAGTGGGAGTTGAAGTGAGATTACTCGTGATCGATATTCGCCCACAAGGTGAAGAGGATCGCTATGATCTTGATGAAAACTTGACGGATCTGGAAAAAGCAGTGTCTCAGCCTATTATCATTTTTAATCCAGAGATTACTAAAAAAGAAGGTAAGACAACCTATGATGAAGGTTGCTTAAGCGTTCCAGGGTTTTATGAATCCGTTGTGCGCTCCAAGTATATCGAGGTCTCTGGTCTTGATAGGGAAGGTAAGCCGGTTGAGTACAAAATTGATGGCCTGCTTTCCATTTGTATGCAGCACGAAATTGATCATTTGGATGGGAAGGTCTTTATTGATCGTTTAAGCCCTATTAAGTCCAACAGAATCAAAGCCAAAATAAAAAAGTTTGGCTATCCTAAGCCTTCTGATGAGCAAGAAGAGTCTGAAGAGGAACATCTTTTAGTTTAGAGACCTTTAAGTTTTCCAATTGTCTTCCCAAAAGTGACGCACTCAATCGAATTTGTATAGATAAACTCTGTGCTGGGATGGAGCAGTCGATGCGGTGTGCTGAGCCGAGTTCCCTACAGGCTTTTGTGGTAGAAGTCCTCGATGGCGTACGATATTATTTTTTGTGGAACTCCTGAATTTGCAGTTCCCTCTCTTGAAGCTTTAAATGGGGACTCTCGATTTAAAATCGTGAGAGTTTACACTCAACCGGATAGGCCCTCAGGGCGAGGAAAAAAACTCCAGGCGAGTCCTGTTAAAAAGAGAGCCTTAGAATTAGACCTTGAAGTTCATACCCCTGAAAAAATCTCTACCTCTGAAATTATATCAGACTTGCAGTCTTTGGAGCTAACAGGAGGAGTGGTGGTTGCCTATGGGCAAATACTATCTCAAAGTTTTTTAGATCTCTTTAAAAAAGGTTGTGTGAACGTTCATTCCAGTTTGCTTCCTCGTTGGCGGGGAGCTGCGCCGATGCAAAGAGCTTTGATGGCTGGTGACCAGGAATCAGGAGTCAGTTTGCAGAAAGTGGTAAAAAAGCTCGATGCAGGTTCTGTGATTGCTGAAGCTAAGGTTCCGCTTCCCCTTGATATGGGTGCCACTCAACTTTATCAGGAGTTGAGTGTAAAAGGGGCTGAGCTATTAATAGAAAATTTAGAATCTTTTTATACAGATCGTTGTGAGTTAAGTGATCAAGATGAAGCACGAGTGACTTATGCAAAGAAGATCGAAAAGTCGGAAGGCCTAATTGATTGGAGTCGACCAGCGTTGGAAATTCACAATAAAATTCGTGGATTGGATATGGGGGGACCCTATGCCAATACGAAACTCAAAAGTAAAAACTTAAAAATTCATCGGAGTGAGTTTGTCGCCAAAAAACACAATCATTCACCTGGAGAAGTTATAATTGTGGAGAAGAGTTTTTTTCAAGTGGCCTGTGGAGAAGATGCTTTAAATCTTCACGTTGTTCAGCCAGAGAGTAAAGCAAAGATGAGTGCTGCTGATTACATTAGAGGTTACCAGCTTAAGCAAGGAGATCAGTTTGAAAAATGATAACGAAAAATTTATTCCCGCTCCAAGTATTCTTTCGGCCGACTTTGGCAATTTAGAGTCTGAGATTCTTTCAGTGATAGAGGCTGGCACACATTGGATTCATGTCGATGTGATGGATGGGCATTTTGTACCTAATTTAACAATTGGTGCCCCTGTCGTTAAGTCATTGAGAAAAATTAAGGGGGCTTATCTCGATTGTCATTTAATGATTGAGGAGCCAGAAAAGTATGTAGAGGATTTTATAAAGGCTGGAGCAGACAACATCACTCTTCATGTCGAGTCGAAAGGAGATATCCCGACTTTGCTCCAAAAAATTAAGTCGGCAGGAGTGCACTGTGGTCTGACTTTAAGGCCTGCAACAGACTTATCTTTGATTGAACCTTATCTTGCTGAACTTGATTTAGTTTTAGTAATGACAGTGAATCCTGGATTTGGCGGGCAAAGTTTTATGGAAGATCAAGTCTCTAAAATCAATCAACTGGCGGACCTTAGAGAAGAGAAAAACTATCATTATAAAATTCAAGTGGATGGCGGAGTGAATGACAAAACCATTTCTCATTTAGGTAATGCCGATGTTCTTGTAGCAGGAAGCTATGTGTTTAAACATCCTGAAGGATATAAGAAAGCGATAACAGTTTTAAAGGAAAAGCCATGATAAAAATAAATGGAGAAAATATAACGATCGAGGAAGTTTACTCTGTGGCCTATGAAAACCGTGAAGTGGGTTTGGCGGACTCAGCAAGAGAAAAGATGAATGAGTCTAGAGCTTACATCGAAGGACGTTTACAGTCTGGAGAGGCTATTTATGGAGTGAACACGGGGTTTGGGCATTTCAGTGATGTTAAAATATCTCAGCCCCAGATAATAGAGTTGCAAAAAAATCTTATTCGTTCTCATTGCATGGGTATTGGGGATCCTTTTACCAAAGAAGAGACACGAGCCATAATGTTTTTACGAGCAAACGCCTTGGCACGGGGGCACAGTGGTATTAGGCCATTGGTTGTTGATACAATTCTCAATTATTTGAATAACGACATTATTCCAGTCATTCCACAAAAAGGTAGTGTGGGGGCGAGCGGTGATTTGGCTCCTTTGTCTCATTTAGCATTGTCGATTATTGGCGAAGGGAAAGCTTGGGGTTCCTCTGGCGAACATTGTTCAGTGACAAAGCTTCTCAATGAAAAAAGTGTAAAACCTCTCGAGCTGCAAGCTAAGGAAGGACTTTCACTCATTAATGGTTGTCAGGTGATGACGGCTGTGGGTCTGCTCAATTTATACAAAGGGCGCAGGCTCATGTGGTTGGCGGATGTATCTGGTGCGATGACATTGGAAGCATTAAAAGGAAGTCGCGCAGCCTTCGATCCGTTAATTTCCGCCACTCGTGCTCATCCTGGTGAGGCTAAGACAGCTCGAAATATTTTGAAATTAATGGGGCCAACTTCTCCGATAGCTGAAAGTCATGCTGATTGCGGAAGGGTACAAGACTGCTACAGTTTACGTTGCATGCCGGCTGTTCATGGGGCTGCTAAAGATTCTTTCCGTCATGTTTTAAAAGTTTTAGAAACTGAAGCGAATTCAAGTACCGATAACCCATTGGTCTTTGCAAAAGATGGTAAGATTCTAAGTTGCGGTAATTTTCATGGTGAACCAGTGGCTTATGTACTTGATTTTGCCGCGATTGCTATGAGTGGAATTGGAAATATTTCTGAATGTCGAATTGAGAAAATGATCAATCCCTCTATGAGTGGACTACCGGCCTTTCTCGCGCCAGAGGGGGGATTAAACTCTGGTCATATGATTGTACAAGTGGCTGCGGCTTCATTGGTGAGTGAAAATAAAATTTTATCTCATCCAGCTAGTGTTGATAGCATTCCCACTTCGGCGGACAAAGAGGATCATGTCAGTATGGGTACCATTGCCGCCCGTAAGTTTGGTCAAATAGTCACAAACTGTGAGCATATTATTGCAATGGAAATGCTTTCAAGCACGCAGGCACTGGATATGTTAAAGCCTTTAGCACCTGTTTCTGCAGTAAAAGCTTGTTTAGATGAAATTAGAAAAGAAGTTCCGTTTGCGGAAAAGGATCGCGTTTTTTCTGACGATGTTGAAAAAATACAAACGATGATACAAGACAATCGTATTTACCAAACAATTCAAAATTGTGTGGGGGATTTAGAATGGTAAAAAATATTAAAGCGCCAAGAGGTACGAAGCTTAATTGTAAAGGTTGGTTACAGGAAGCGGCCTATCGCATGATTCAAAACAATCTCGATCCTGACGTCGCAGAAATTCCAGAGGAATTGATTGTTTATGGTGGTATTGGTAAGGCGGCAAGAAATTGGGAAAGCTATCATAAAATTCTTGAAAGTCTTAAAGACTTAGAGGTGGATGAAACTCTACTTGTTCAGTCAGGAAAACCCATTGGGATTATTAAAACCCATGAAGACGCTCCTAAGGTTTTAATCGCAAACTCCAATTTGGTACCTAAATGGGCCACCTGGGAACACTTTCATGAACTCGATAAAAAGGGTTTAATGATGTATGGTCAGATGACGGCTGGTTCATGGATTTATATTGGCTCTCAGGGTATCGTTCAAGGGACCTATGAAACTTTTGTCGAAGCTGGCAGACAACATTTTAATGGAAGCCTTGAAGGAAAAGTCATTGTTACTGCCGGACTGGGAGGCATGGGAGGGGCGCAACCACTTGCCGGAGTATTTGCAGGGGCCTGTGTTCTCGCTATTGAAGTGGACGAAGAAAGAGTGAAGAAAAGACTTAATACACGTTATGTGGATGAGGTTTGTTATGATCTTGATGAAGCTTGGAAAAAGGTTCATGCTTATGCGGCAAAAGGAGAAGCAAAGTCGATTGCTCTTGTCGGAAATATGGCTGAAGTGATTCAAGAGATGGTGCAGAAGGACTACGTGCCAGACATATTAACAGATCAAACTTCAGCTCACGATCCATTAATCGGTTATATTCCTGCTGGTTATAACTTAGAACAAGCGAGCCAACTTCGCGCAGAAAACCCAGATAAGTATGTGGAGCTTTCCAAAAAATCAATGGGCGATCATGTTAAGGGTATGTTGCAGTTACAGCAAAAAGGCGCCATTACTTTTGATTATGGAAATAATATCCGTGCTATGGCTCAAGATGTTGGTGTGGAAAATGCTTTTGATTTTCCAGGATTTGTTCCCGCCTACATAAGACCTCTTTTTTGTAAGGGAAGTGGACCCTTTAGGTTTGTAGCCTTGAGCGGGGATGAGGAAGATATTTTTGTATTAGATCAAGCTCTCAAGGAATTGTTTCCAGATAAGTCTCACCTTTTAAATTGGTTAGAAATGGCAAAAGAACGGATAGCCTTCCAAGGTCTGCCAGCTAGAATATGTTGGTTAGAGTATGGCGAGAGAGTCAAAGCCGGTCTTAAGTTCAATCAGCTCGTTAAAGAAGGTAAAGTTAAAGCCCCAATTGTTATTGGTAGAGATCATCTTGACTGTGGCTCTGTGGCTTCACCCAATCGAGAAACTGAAAGCATGAAGGATGGGTCTGATGCGGTTGCCGATTGGCCTTTGTTGAATGCTCTTTCCAATACCGCTTGTGGAGCGACATGGGTCAGTTTTCATCACGGTGGTGGCGTTGGAATGGGTTATTCATTACATGCTGGCCAAGTCATTGTTGCTGATGGAACGGATAAAGCGGCACTAAGATTAGAGAGAGTTCTTACGGCTGATCCTGCCATGGGAGTCTTTAGGCATGTTGATGCTGGCTATGAAGAAGCTAAAGAAGTGGCTAAAGAACGTGGAGTCAAGAGCCTATGGCTCTAAACTTGAGTTTGATTTTTTAAAGTAACGGTTCGTAGTGAGTGAGAGTTCTTTTTGAATGCTCTAGCAAGGCTTCTGCGTACAGGACAGTACGGAATCGTTGTTAAATTCATTCTTGAAAAAATGGTGAATATATTAACATACAAAAAATGTGCTTTTTTGCTGTTATTAGTATTAGAATTAGGGCGTTAAACCTAAACAAAGGATTTCTCATGAAGTTACAAATTCTATTTACGACAATATTATTTTTGAGTTTAAATGCAATAGCGGCGGAAGAGCTGATTTCTAAAGGAATAGTCTATGATAAAGACGGTAAAGAGAAGCAGTTCACTTATGAGCGTTATCAGGAAACCAAAGGAGATACTGTTTACGATAGAGCTGTTTATAAGGATATGGACGGGGATATTTTAACTGAGGAAAAAACACAAATAAAAAATGGAAAACTAGTTCGATACGATATGGATCAAAAACAATTAAAGCAAGAGGCTTGGATTGATGTTGCAGATAAAAAGGTGACTTTTAATTTAAAGAAATTTAGAAAGCGTAATTTCCCTCAAACAGTGGATCTCCCTGAAAACTTTATTGTAGGCCTTCAGATTGTTCCAACAATTATAAAAAATTGGCAGAAGTTAGAGAATGGGGGAGATGTTGAGGTTAGTTTGGGTGTGTGGTATCGGCAAGAGGCGATTGGTTTTAAAATTTCCAAGGACAAAGAAAAAAGTAATGATAAGCTGTTTGTAGCAAAGTTTAATCCTTCAAGTATGTTTATCAGAGCGGTTGTTGATCCTCTTTATTTTAACTTTGATCCAAAAACAAAAGATTTAGTATCATACAGAGGTCGCTCGACTCCAAAAGAGAAAAAAGGTCGTAGTTTTTATGACTTTGACGGACTAACAAAGTACGAAAAAATAAATAAGAAGTAATCAATTACTTAGAGGCAGGATCTAATAGTTTCGAAGGTAACTTGGGTCCTGCACAATTAAGTATTGATATCTCCCTGTGCAGAATTCCACACTCTCGATACCGGAACTTAAAATTTGAGTCCTAAAAAATAATTATTTTAAGTTATTACATTGAACTTGATAAGCTCGAGCTTCTAGATATATGAGTCTGTTGATTTAAGTTCAAAAAAACTGACTTTTGTATATTAGAGGAGTAACCTTTATGAGAAAAGAAGCTTTGGTAATTTCAACAAGGGGTTAGCCACTGATGAAGAACACAAAAATCCGGTTTATTGGAGCAGCAAAAACGGTAACAGGTAGCAAGACGGTTATTGAAAGTCATGGTAAAAAAATTATGATTGATTGTGGTCTTTTTCAGGGACCTCGTGAAATTAGAGAGAGAAACTGGGAAGTGTTTGAAGGGGCCTCTGAAATTGATGCCATTATTTTAACTCATGCTCATGTTGATCACTGTGGTTACTTACCTAAGATGGTCAAAGAAGGATTTAAAGGTCCAATATACTGTTCTGAAGGTACTAAAGATCTTTGTGAGATAATTCTTCTGGACTCAGCCCATTTACAAGAAGAAGATGCCCGGTTTGCCAATAAGTCTCGATATTCAAATCATTACCCAGCACGACCACTGTACGAAACGCAAGATGCTCTTCGAGCTTTGAATTTATTTTGTCCCTTAGAAAAAGATAAATGGCATGAAGTCTTGCCAAATCTATCTGTTAAATTAACAAGATCTGGACATATATTGGGGTCTTCATTTGTTCAAATATCAATTCAAGATGATTATAAATCAAAACTCATTACTTTTAGTGGGGACTTAGGAAATGGTCGTCAAAATGTTATCAAAGGACCTGTTAATTTAACGGAGACAGATTATTTAATCATGGAGGGAACTTATGGAGATAGAGTTCAGCCAAAAGAGGCTCCTGATGCAGTGCTAGCGGATTGTGTAAACAAAGTATTTAAAACAAAGGGGGTATTAATCATTCCATCCTTTGCCGTTGGTAGAACGCAAGAGATTCTTTATTTATTGAGAAAGCTTGAGCTTGAAGAGAAAATTCCCTCGATTCCAGTTTACTTAGATAGCCCTATGGCGACAGAAGCCACCTCTATTTATGTAAAACATAAAGAAGACTTAAAGTTACAGACAGTCGGTGATCAGTTAGTTGAGCCTATATGTCCAAGTTTTTTCTATAGTGTGCGTTCCGCAGATGAGTCTATGTTGTTGTGTATGCAGAATGGTCCTATGGTTGTTGTGTCCGCTGCTGGCATGCTGACAGGTGGGAGAGTTTTACATCATTTAAAACATCGGCTTCCAAATAAAAACAATATGGTTTTATTTGTGGGCTGGCAAGCTGAGGAAACTAAGGGAAGGTTGTTGAAACAAGGTTTGCCAAAAATTCGCATACATCATCAAGAGGTGGATGTGGAGGCGGAAATTGTTGCGATCGATAGTCTCTCTGCTCATGCTGACTCTGAAGATATAATGAAGTGGATGCAAGGGGTTACTAAAAAACCTAAAAAAGTCTTCTTAAATCATGGAGAAGAGAGTGCCCTAAAAACTCTTAAATATAGAATCACTCATGAACAAAACCTTAATGTGGTCATTCCGAGCAATAATGAGGAATTTGAATTGTAATAAAGCTCTTCCCCATTATAAATGGGGTAAAAAAGTTTTATGAAGAAACATATAATGGATAAATGTTTGAATTTACTTTTCCGTTCAGAGTGAATGTTGTTGGCTTTATGGAGTATCGTTACAAATAAGCTTAAGGATGCACTCATGAGCTCTTTGTAGTTTCTTCATAAAAGACTTCTCGTGGGGAATGTAAGTGAAGTTATTATGCTTAGACCAAATATCTTTTAGCTTTTGATTGAGTGTTAATGCTTCATTAAGAGATTCATGGCGGGTGGGATTTCCGTCTTCAATGATATTAATATTACCAACAGCGGCACTCTCAAAAAATACAACGGCATCATATTGGTTGAGCTCATGTTCAAAAGTTGTATCGAGTTGCTTTAAAAAATCTTGTGGACTAGTTGGCCAATAGACTGAGCTATCCAAAGTTCCTCGGTCACATAAAAGTGTTCTGTTTGGGAAGCGAGAGGCTTGAACATTTTCCAAATTTCTTTGGACGTGGAAAATGGCTTTTTGTGCAGATTCTATGGCGAACGGCTCGTTTACTCTGGGGAAGCCACCCATAAATAGCATAGTTGCAGCTTCAGGGACCACAACAATTTTTTCTCCAAGCTCTCTTCTTAAAATTGAAACCGCCGTTGTTTTTCCGGCTCCAGGTCCACCAGTAAGAACAATTTTTCTAGGTTTACTTGAACACATTTGATGCTCTTGTTTTCAAAGCTAAAGCTTTGGTTGTAAGTTTTTTTTTATTTTTTCTAACCTTTTGCGATTAACACCCATGTCGGAATAACCCACACGTGATCGCGAACGAATTTCTATAACTCCCGTGTCTCTTTTTAATAAAAACTCAACGTCATCGACGAATTTAAAAATTCGACTGGTTTCAGTAAAGTGTAAGTAATTGTCCGTAGTCTTTACTTCTTTTAAACCGAGGTCAGGAAGCAGGAGTTGAAGGTTGTCCCATAGAACTTCGATGTTGTATGCTCTGATGGGCTCAACATAAAATGAAGAGTCTCGATCGGCTTGGCTGGATACGCAGTTTGGCTTTTTTCCACAAGCTTTAAGATGATCATTGGTGATTCCAAGTTCGGAATGAGGGGCCTCTTGGCTTTTTTTACCTAGAAAAAACAAACGACCTCCAAAAGTTAAAAGGCTAAAAAATATTAGAACACTCAGGCCAATAAAAATCATCTTTATCCAATTTTTCATACTGATTTTTAAAAAGGTTTGAATTCCACAGCAAAGAGGGCCAGTAGAAGTAAACCGATAAGGATAAAATAAGGCGTCTTACTGTCTTCTTTTTGTTTGAAAAAGATAACTGGGTAGGCTCCAAGAGCGAGCCAGACAGCTAACTTAATCCAAATCCAACCACTGGCAAAAGAGAATCGCCCTCCAACAAGTCCAAGTCCTGCTATAATTGCGAGCAATAGACCAATGCCGTGAAAGGCCATAAAAAACTTTCGATTTTTAAAGTTCTCTTTAGTTCCGCCTTGTAAACGATGACTGGCAATGGCTCCAAGGCTTAAGAGGATGATAAAAAGGCTACCTAGATGCATAAATTTCATAGTTAATAGAACTGTCGGCGACATTAAGGACTCCTTTGTTATCAGTCTCCCCTATGATGAAGTGGTGACCGAGGTTTTGCACAACCTAATCCCATATGGATAGAGAGGCAATAGAGGGGGATTTTCCCGATATGCTGCTTCGCATATTTAATGCTACTGATTGGCGAATTTTAGTTCCTCGTTGACAATCGCGTCAAAGGAAGCGATTCATTGAAGCCTAAAAACTTAACAATATATTTATAAGGAGAAAGACAGATGTCTCAAATGATTGACTCCATTGGCCTTGTTGCGCCAGTAGCAGGTGGTCTTGGGTTAGCTTTTGCTATGTTCCTCTATATGGGAATCATGCGATTATCCACAGGTGATGCAAAAATGACAGCCATTGGTGATGAAATTCATCTTGGTGCAATGACTTTTATGGGGGCGGAATACAAGTTACTTGCTGTATTTGTTGTCGTAGTGGCTGGAATCTTGTTTCCAGTAAAAGGTTGGGAAACTTCACTGGCTTTCTTCTTTGGAGCTTTGGCTTCTGGTACAGCTGGTTATATCGGAATGAAAGCGGCCACTCGTTCAAACGTACGTACGGCGACTGCTGCTAAAGAAGGTGGAATTGGTCAGGCTCTTCTTGTTGCCTTCCGCGGTGGAGCGGTGATGGGACTTTCTGTAGCTTCACTTGGTCTTGTTGGTCTTGGAGTGTTTTACTTCTTATGGGGTCAATATGTTGAGACAACAGGAGTGATTTCTGGTTTCTCTATGGGAGCTTCTTCTATTGCTCTATTTGCGCGTGTTGGTGGCGGTATTTTTACAAAAGCGGCTGACGTTGGATCGGACCTTGTTGGTAAGGTAGAAGCTGGTATTCCAGAAGACGATCCTCGTAACCCAGGTGTGATCGCAGATAACGTTGGAGACAATGTTGGTGATGTTGCCGGTATGGGTGCTGATATTTTTGAATCCTATGTTGGCGCCATGGTTGCGGCTATTGCCATTGCTGCGACGATGACTTCTGAGTCTGTGGGGTTACTTCACACAGGTGGTGAGCCTGCTAGAACTTTATTAATGGGCTTACCATTATTGCTTTCTGTTCTTGGTTTGGCTTCGTCGTTCCTTGGAATTATTGGAATGAATATTTTCAAATCCTTACCTCCAGCTAAAGCTCTTCATGTTTCTGAGTACACTGCGGCCGGTGGTTTTCTTGTTCTTGCAGCGGTTTCTATCAGTGCTCTTGGCTTTGAGTTCTCAGCTTTCTATCCCATTATTGCGGGAACAGTAGCTGGACTTGCCATTGGATATGTTACTGAATACTACACAGCTAAGGGACCCATTGATCGCATTGTTGAAGCTTCTAAGACAGGTCCAGCAACAAACATCATCACGGGATTTGCTGTGGGTCTTGAGTCTTGTGTGATGCCACTTCTTATTCTTTGTGGTGCCATTTATGTTTCTTTTAATGTTGCCGGACTTTATGGTATCGCTTTAGCGGCAGTTGGAATGCTCGCCACAGTGGGTGTGACAATGACTATTGATGCCTATGGACCAGTAGCGGATAACGCTGGTGGGGTTTCTGAGATGTCAGGTCTTGGTCCCGATGTTCGTGCTATTACTGATGAGCTGGATGCTATCGGGAACACCACGGCAGCAATGGGTAAAGGTTTTGCCATTGGATCCGCGGCATTAACAGCTTTGGCTTTATTTGTGGCTTATGGATCTTCTGTAAACTCTATTCGACTAGAAGCTGGTATGGCTCCATTAACAATGGATATCACTGATCCTATGGTTGTTATCGGACTTTTCCTTGGAGCGATTGTTCCTTTATGGGCTGGTGCAATGACAATGACTTCTGTTGGTAAAGCGGCCAGTGATATGGTGACAGAGATTCGTCGTCAGTTTAAGGAAATCCCAGGACTTTTAGAAGGAACAGGAAAACCAGATACAGCTCGTTGTGTAGAAATCTCAACGAAAGCGGCTCTTAGAGAAATGATTCTTCCTGGTCTTCTTGCTGTTGTTGCTCCTGTTGTTGTTGGACTTCTTCTTGGTCCAGCCGCTCTTGGCGGAATGTTAGCGGGAGCTACACTTTCTGGTGTGCTTTTGGCTCTTCTTATGTCGAATGCAGGTGGAGCGTGGGATAACGCTAAGAAAGCTATTGAGACAGGATCTGTTCCTGGTGAGCAAAAAGGCTCTGAAGCTCATAAAGCAACAGTTGTGGGTGATACTGTGGGTGATCCGTTCAAAGACACCACGGGTCCAGCAATGAATATTCTTATTAAATTGATGTCGATTGTGGCTCTTCTAATGGCTTCAGTCATCGCTTTAAAATAATCTTTTGTAATTTTTAAGAGGGTGTTTTAACACCCTCTTGTATGTCTGTTGTTCGTTCTTTCAATATTGCTCACGAAACAACTCCCGAAGAAGCCCTTCGTTGGTTTCAGCATTCTATTTTTGCCGACATTCCTCCCTATTTTATGACCCATTGGAAAACGGGTAAAAAATTCTTTTACGCGGGAGATGCCCTTTTAGCCTATGAAGAAACAGGACAGCACCTTATTGTTGCTGGCGAACCTTTGGTGGCTGCGGGATCTGACGATGCTGAGTTAAGAGCTGCTTTTGCTATGCTTTCGAGTCGTAAGAAGAAATCCATCTGCGGATATTATGTTGGTAGAAGTTGGAGTTGGTCTCGCTTTTTTAAAATTCCGCTAGGTACAAGTACTCGCATTCCTTTGCAAGACTTTGATTTAAGATCTCCTGAGGCAAAAGAAGTAAGGCGGGCATTAAGAAAAGGACAGAAATTAAATTATCGAGCGTTGCCTGTAACTAACAAAAAAGAATTTGAATTCGATAAGCTTAAAAAGCTCTATGGAAAGTGGCATAAGACAAAACTCCCTTTCCAATTACGGTTCTTTTTGTCTAAACCAAAAAATGGCAAGCTCACAGATGCTTATGAAGAATGGTTTATGGTGGAGAGAGAGGGAGAGGCTTTGGCTTTTTGTAGTCTTTTGCCTTATTTGAAGGATGGCGAGTTAGGGTTTTATGTCGATAACTTAATTTATGATCCGACTCGTGATCCCCATGCCCTTTCATTTTTGATTTCATTTTTAATTGAAGTGTTTAAAGAGGAAGGTGTGAGTGAGCTTAATTTAGGTTTAAATCCGTTTGCTCATGTTGACTCGTCAGGACTGATTGGTAAGTTTTTTGCTGTTCTGTACCATATTCCATTTTTTTACAAGCCTAAGGGGTTACACTTTTTTAAAACAAAGTTTACAGGAGTCGAGGAAAGGGAGTATTGTTTCTTTCAGAGAAAAAAAAGTAAGTGGTTGAGTCTTTTTGATATGGCATGGGTAACAGTGGTAGGACCATTTGCATACAAACAAAGGATAAAAAGATAGTGTTAGTCTTAATTATACTTGGTTTTATTTTCGCTTTAACCATGGGATATTTTTTTCTGATGTTCTTTTTCCCTGAATGGGTAGGAATATCAGGAGAGGATACCAAAAAAGCAATTGAATCTCATAAAGAGCAGAATCCCAGTGACCAGTCAGACAACACACAGAATTGATCTTGTTATCTTTCCCGTAAAATATTTGACCCAACCTATTTATTTCTGACGTCATGAGCTTTTCCCTATATAAGGAGTTCTCTCTTCATTTCTCATTGGCTTTTCTTGCAGACCCATGGGCCAGAGATGAAAAAAATTGGCAAGAATCTTTCGATCTCAAAATAAAATTCAGTCATTATAAGCTAGATTATAAGAGAATCTCGTCAGTCTTATTATAATATTAGTCTGATGGTTGATAATTTGTAAATGGAGGTGTGAAATGCAAGTTAAAGACTTCTACGACGAAGCAACAAATACACTGACTTATTTGGTATATGACCCAACTTCTAAAGATGCTGTGATAATTGACCCTGTTTTGGATTACGACCCGAAATCTTCAAAAATAAAGTATGATTCCGCTAAAGAACTTTTAAACTCGGTCCAGGAATTAGGTTTACAGGTTCACTATATATTAGAAACCCATGCTCATGCTGATCATTTAACTTCCGCTCAGTTTTTAAAAGAAAAGTTTCCACAAGCTCAAACCGCCATTCATGAGAATATCATTTTAGTTCAAAAAACATTTAAGGATGTGTTTAACTTTGACTCTTCTTTTGATGTTGAAGGTAAAACTTTTGATCGTCTTTTAAAAGATGGTGAAAAGATTGAAGCGGGAGTGTTAAAAATTGATGTTATCCATACACCAGGTCATACTCCGGCCTGTGTCTCTTTTCTGGTGAATGATAAAAATTTGTTTACAGGTGATGCCTTGTTTATGCCCGATTTTGGGACTGGGCGCTGTGATTTTCCTAAAGGAAGTGCCGATGATCTTTATACGTCTATACATGAAAAGATTTATCAGCTCTCCGATGATGTCGTAGTTTATGTAGGGCATGATTATCAGCCTGGTGGAAGAGAATTGAAATTTAAATCTACAATCGGTGAAGAAAAGAAAAATAATATACAATTAACGGCAGTTACAACGAGAGAGCAATTTGTTAATTTTCGCACTAAGCGAGATGAAAAGTTGGAAGCTCCCAAGTTGTTACTCCCAAGTATTCAGGTGAATGCCCAAAATGGAAAACTACCGAAGGCAGAGAGTAATGGTGTTTCTTACCTTAAGTTACCAGTGACTGTGATCGAGTAGGATCATTGAATAGCATTTAGTTAAGCTCCCAGTTTCATTGACTGCGTCGTCGCGGTACTGTCGATACAGCTTTTCGCTTTCGTCTTACTGTGAACTTAATTAAACGATACAGGACTATGTAACTAAAAATTAATGTGCTCTGTGAGTAAGATATGCTATCGTTTCCATTAAATAGTAATAAACTACAATTTTGCTTTATGTAAGATCGCTTCATCTTTCATAGAGCAGGGTTATTGTTTGCAGAGTCATTAATTCTGTGTAGATGTAAGGCATCGGAGGGTAAATGAGGTCAATTTTAGTTCTATCTTTAATATTTTTTATAGCAGCTTGTACAGGGGAGAAGGGTAAAAACAATGAAGTTGCTCAGGATCAACATGTTTGGAAGCCTTCAAATCCAAAAGAAGAATTAGGCTATCACCTTTATTTTGATAAACGCTTTTCAGCGGATGACTCAATATCTTGTAACACTTGTCATAATATTCTTGGGCATGGCAATGGGGCACAAGACACTCCTGTCTCAACCGGTATTAATGGTTTAAAGGGGGGGCGAAATTCACCAACAGTTTGGAACGCGAAGTTTCTTTCAGTTCAGTTTTGGGATGGGAGAGCTAAGGATTTAGCCGAGCAAGCCAAAGGACCTATTATCAATCCTGTTGAAATGGGGATGGAAGGTCATGATCTTGCCATTAACAAAATTAAAAATATTAAAGCTTATCAAGATCTTTTTTCAAAAGCTTTTCCTGGTGATAAGAGTCCAATTAATATCCAAAATTCGGTGGATGCTATTGCTGCCTTTGAAATGAAATTAGAAAGATTGAATAGTGCTTACGATAAAAAAGAAATGTCTGAAGAGGCTAAAAAAGGCCATCATATTTTTCAATCAACAGGGTGTGTGGCTTGTCACTCAGGTCCTCATTTTGCGGGACCAGAGCTTCCTGTGGGCACTGGCTTTTATATGAAATTTCCGACCTTTCCAAATGATGAGCTTGAAAAGAAATATGGGTTTTCAAAGGATTTAGGAAGATTTGAGGCCACGGGTCAAGAAGAGCACAAAAACATGTGGAGAGTTCCTACTTTGAGGAACGTCGCTTTAACAGCTCCCTATTTTCACAATGGTTCTGTTCCTGATTTAAAAACCGCTATTAAAGTCATGGCAAAATTACAGTTAAATAAAGATCTCGATCAAGATGAGGTGAACTCAATACACGCTTTTCTTGAGTCTCTAAATGGGGAGGCCCCCTTAATTGTTGAGCCGAAAGCCTTTAAATAAACCTATAAACAGGGGTGATAGTCTTTTTCAAAAAGATTGTCACCCTGAGTGAAAATGAAGAATCTGATAACTATTAATTAGACAGTTCTATAAAAGTTTCAGGACCCATTACTTTTACTTACCTTGAGAAATGTTCTGTAGTTCTATTTTAAACATGGGTCGGTATTTTATTTATTATCTTATTTTAGTGACATCTATCTGTATAATTTTAGAGTTTACCCAACAGTTAATCAAAACAGGGGAGAGTATTTCTTGGATACCCTCTGAACTCTCTCTTGGATTCGACAATGAATCAAGTCTTTTGGTTGTACCAGAAAACTTCAATTCTCAAGAAAATGACCAATTGACGATGATTACGACGGAGCCCCATCGCACTCCAGAAGAAAGTGTGGGTGATCTAGTGCTACATATGACTGAAACCCAATCTAAACTTGATTTGTATTGTGTTGAAAAAGCTATTTATGATTGTTTTGAGTTTTTTGTGAGATATCCGCGATTAAGTCAAAAAGTTAAAAAAATCTTTATTGTTTTTCCTGATAAACTCACTCAGAAATTTGTAAAAACACAGCTTGTCGAGGAATTTCAATCTTCATCTTATGGTGGTGAAAAAAACCGTATAGAGAAATGGGCGACATGGTTGCATAATCTTTATTTTGAAACTACCCACTCTTATCCGGTGTTTGATAGTTCAAATAAGCTGGAATATTTAAAGCAGAAGCAAAACACTTTGATCCAATTGTCATCTAAATTAGAGTTTATTTAGAATTTTATATGATGATTTTTTGTAGGTTGAGATCATTGGTAATTAAAATCCGATCGAAACCATAAAGGTTTTAAATTTGGGGCAGTTTCTTTTAATTTCAATGAATAGTTAGTCCAAATAAATAGGTTTGCAAATTCTTATAATGGGAAAAATGGGGATACGTCTGAGTGACAATGTTGAAGTGTCTCATTTTTTTATTTCATGTTTCAAATTGAGACTTTTTCAGTGGTTTATTTCATTGAGTAAAATCCGATAGTATACTGATAAGTATTGTTGGGGAAGTATCGGAAACCTAGGGGGGATCATCCGTACAAAAGTTTTGATCACTTGGCTGATAGCTGGCTTTTTTATGGGTCTGGCTTATAACAATTGTGGAGTATTTCAAACTCCTATGGAGGGTGGTCGTCTAATTTCTTCCTCAAGCTCAGAGGATTATCCGTGGCCTAATCAGACAACAACGAATCTAGAATCCATCCAAATGGGAACAAAAGTGGTTGTTGGAGACTTCGATAACGACAGTTATTTGGAAGCCGTTTTTGTTTCAAATAATCTTGATGATAGTGAAAGTCTTATCCGAATTGTGAGTTCAGGACCTTTTACAGAATTATTCAATGTCGATGCCTCTGAATTAGCACCACATCCTGATATTCAAATGTTATTAATTAATTTAGATATTGATGACCTTGATCCTTCCAACGATCAAAAAGAGTTGGTTTTTGTTAATAAAACTCTCAATCGAATTATTGCCATTGATTTGGCAGATGAGCCAGGAAAGATTCGATTTGACTTACGAGTTGTGGAGCCTATGACTTTAGGAGCCTCTTATGATTTTGCGGTAACTAAAAATAATCAAGGTTTAGGAATCGAGTTAGGTCCGAATCGAGTTGTTTTTGGTTTCAATGTCGTTCCTTACATGCAGTCCAATGCGGAACCTATTGATGGCGGGTGGCAAGAAGAATGGTCTTCGTGGTTGACCTTTTCTAATGGGATGAATTGCTCCAAGTCCTGCGGTGATGGAGTGCAGATTAAGAATCGTTTATGTAACAATCCTGAGCCTCGCAATGGTGGCTTGACTTGTCCAAAGGAAACAGTGGAAGGAGTTCCCAATGTTTCTTCTGTGCTGGTTAAGGCCTGTCGTTTGCGAGATTGTACTGTGGATGAGTGCGGACCCTATGAAATCTTTAACAATGGAAGTTGTGACCCTGATCCCGATAATCGTCCCGACGATGATGATGATGGTGGTACTGGTTGTATTACCGGCGAGCCTGGCTGTACAGGAGGTGGTGATGATGACGATGATGGTGGAGTTCAGCAGCCAGAAGATTGCCTTAGTAGTGAAGTTTATGATCCCTTTTATCTAAGGTGTTTTAAAGCTTACCCTTATAACGATATTGAACTGACCTATATAGAGCGCTATCAATTCGGAGAGGATAGAGAGTGGGCTCAAAGAGAGAGAACATATAAGCTCGGACTTAATCACCCTAAAGCTATTGGAATGTCACCAAAAGAAACAGCAAGAGAGTACTGTCGTTGGAAAGATAAGGTCGATGTTGTGAGTTGGGAAGTGGGTGAATATCGTGCTGGAACTTCTGAAGATGACTTACATGTCTATGTTTTATGTAATATAGCGACTAATGGTATGTATTATCGCGGTTACTATTCGGACTGTCCTATTGGAAATCTCTCAGTGAGTTTTGGATATAGAAACAGCATTCACGACCAAGGCGACAACGTACAATATCTTAAATCTGTTATTTGCCGTAAAAATGAATAATAGAAAACCCCCTCCCTTATTCGATAAGAGAGGGGTTTGGTATTCTAGCTGATGACTGCCACAGGTTTGTGAGCGACTTGGTTGTCTTTGTGGTGCTTATGAGTAATAAACACTTTTTCTGTTAAAATCCCTGCAAAGATAGAGCGATAATAACTAAAGTAAGTCACACCCAAAGTCATATTAAGTGCAAGTAGAATAAAGCCCATCAGTCCTGAGTTTGGATCAAGAAAGTAATGAAATGCAGCTATGTTTAATGAAATGGGAGCTAACATTAAAATCCCTAAGGGTGCTGTAATTGCAAAAAGCAGAAGGGCTCCACATAAAATTTCAAAAGTCGCAATCATTGGTATCATGTAGCCTGTTTCCATAAGTGCAGCCATAAATTGACCAGCATCAGCACTTAACTCAGGAGGGGGCATAAAAGCGAAAAACTTATTAAATCCAACTAAAAGTAAAAATACTCCCGTAATATTTCTTAAAATAGCTTTAAACATTTTAGCAACCTCCTGTTGTGTATTGCTTATTTATTTTTAAACCTAGCGCATCATAGTCTTTTGTTGAGAAGGTCGTTGGTCTTTCTCAAGTGCTGACTCAGGAATACCAAAACCAGCAGTTATTGTATTAAAACGACGTTCTTTCATCATTCGGTAACGACTTTGGTAACGTTCATCTTCAGTAAGCATAGAGCTATCAGTGTCATCAATACTTGCGGGGCGACGAGTGGAAGATTGTTGCCATTCTGTAGTGCCTGAGCTTGCTGATGCTACGCCAAGAGAAACCATAGTGGAATGATCTAACCGATGAGTTGGTTTAATACCATTTTCTAATTGATACTCGTGAAGAGCGTTACTTGTTTCGGTTCCCATAACACCGTCAACTTTCACATTATAACCTTTTCTATTGAGGGCTTTTTGAGCCTTTTTGACTTTGTGTTTAGAAGGATTGAAAGTTTTTGTAGAACTACTATATGTTTTCGACTTATCCATTCTTTTGTGCTCACCCATGTGATGTCCTGCTCCAGCGAATGCACCAATCGAACTTATTGTAAGAATAACGGCTATTTTTTTTAGTAACATTATAAAACTCCTTTTTTGTTAACCAAGAAAAGCGTCTCATAGAACTCTGGTTAAGAAATCTCATTTCATTGATGATAATGTGAAGATTTATTCAATAACGGGATTAAAGAGAGAAATGGTAATAAGACTTTTGACTGGTGATATCAGTTGGAGTTTTTGCTAAATCAAAATATTACCGTTGTTGGCAGAGGTTATCAAAGAAGACATTGTTTAATAAAAGATATGAAAATCAATTGAAGGTTTTCTTTTATATTTTGTAAGTCTTTACTGATAATCTTCAGGAAATAATTTGCGAAGAACGCGATTCAATTGTTTTCTAAACTCGGGCAGATGATTAGAGCTCGCTTTAACTTTTAAATGTTGTTTTAAGGGCAGTAAGGGATAGCCTCCGTATTGACCCGGTTCTTTAACATCATTAGAGACACCTGAAAAACCGGCAATATTAACATTGTCAGTGATTTTAATATGTCCAGTGATAGCCGACTTACCTCCACAAATAAAATTATCTCCAATTTGACTGGATCCGGCCGTGACAACTTGGGCTGTGATCAATCCATTTTTTCCAACGATGGTGTTGTGAGCAAGATGAACTTGGTTATCTATTTTAGTGCCACGACCAATAATGGAATCATCTATAGTTCCTCGGTCGATGGCCGTACCAGCTCCCACATGAACGTCGTCTTCAAGAATAACTTTGCCGGTGTGAGGGATGCGATAGTGGTTCCCTTTTTCGTCGTGTGCATAACCGAAGCCTTCAGAGCCAATAACGGCTTGAGGCATAATTTCACATTGGTTACCGATTTCACAAGAGTGCCCAACGTAGACTTGAGGATGAATTGTAACATTCTCACCAATTTGGCAATTGTCTTCTATGGTGGAATGGGAGCCTATGAATGAGTTTTTTCCTACTTCTACATTCTTCCCTATAACAGCATAGGGGCCCACTGTGACACCTTCTTGTATTAAGCTACTCTCATGGACAATAGCTGTGCTGTGCACTCCTGCAAAGTCAGAACGGTAGGGTGTTGGGAAAACGAACTCTTTTTTGATAACTTGGGCGGCTCGATCGACATTATAAGAAAAGAGGAAGACTTGATTTTCAGTCACCTCCACTTTATCGAGAGCACTCATGGGAAGGAGTACGCATCGACTCTTGGTCTCATTTATTTTGTATAATCGTTTTGGGTTATTAATAAAAACAAAAGATTCCGTGCTCGAAGTCTCAAGAGTGGTAAAATTTTTGACTTTAAGGCTGGTGTCCCCTTTAACCTCAGAAATGAGTGGACCACAAAATTCAATTAAATCAGAAATGGGAGTTATTTTTTTAAAGTTCATATCTATTTTTTAGAAGAGGAGGGGGCGAGGTACAATGAAAATCTCTTTAAAGAGAAATTGATTATTAAATAAGCGTCAAAATAGATAAGGGAGCTAACAATAAGGGGTCTCTTTAGATTTCACTTATACACGCCGCGCAATACGCTCTTTCTCTGTAAAAATTCTAGTGAAAACGCCTTTATCACTGGAAATCGCATATGAAATTTCGTAGATAGATAGTTTAAATAACAAGTAGGTGTTTTAAGAGCTATGGAACGAAAAAGTTTAGAGAATTTTACCAGTGAGAAGCTTCCACAAGTACAATGGAAGGCCGCCCAGGCCGTTATTGAGTTAACTAAAGAAGGGGCCACAGTTCCGTTTATTGCTCGATACAGAAAAGAGAAAACAGGAAATTTGGACGAGGTACAAATTCGTCAAGTGATTGATATTGAGCAAGAGTATCAAGAAATTATAAAAAGAAAAGAGTTTGTTGTTAAGGAAATAGAAGAACAAGGAAATCTTACTGCTGAGTTGAAAAAAAGAATTCTAGCTTCGTGGGATCTGGCTGAGATTGAAGAACTTTATCGTCCCTTCAAAAAGAAGAAAAAAACTAAGGCCACTCTTGCTCGAGAAGCTGGTATTGAACCCTTTGCTCAATGGATTTGGGATTTAGGACATGGAGAGATCCAAGATTCTCAAACTCTTGAAGTAAAAGCGAAGGAATATATAAATCCATCAGCTAAATTTGTAACTTATGATGAAGTTTTGCGTGGAGCTCAGCATATTGTCGTAGAAAGATTGGCTAATAACCCTGACCTGAGAGAACCTGTTAGAGTGAGCTACTTTGATAAAGGTGTGGTGGATTCTAAGCCAGGCAAGAAAGTGAAACCAAAGTCAAAGTATGAAACTTATTTTGATCACAATGAGAAAGTCACATCCCTGCTTGAGAAGAAAAACTCCCACCGTTATTTGGCAATGCGTAGAGGATGGAAAGAGGGTGAGTTAACAGTCACGGTGAATAGTCCTGAGGATGAGACCTTGTTGGCTTCCTTTGAGAACTTTGCCTGTAGTAATAAAGAATCTCAGGCCAAGAACTTTTTATATTTGTGTGCCAAAACGGCTTATACCGTTCATGTGGTTCCATCTGTAGTTAATGAAGTTCACAAAAAGTTGAAAGACACGGCGGACTTATTTGCCATTGAGGTTTTTGCTGAGAATGTAAAAAAACTTTTATTGGCTAGCCCCTTTGGTTCAAGATGTGTTTTAGGTATTGATCCTGGTCTAAGAACAGGCTGTAAAGTGGCTCTGGTGGATAAAAAAGGACAGTTTATTTCACATACTGTTTTAAAAATCCAAGGAGAAAAAGCAGAAGAAAATGCTAAGAAACTTTTTTCCGAAGTTTTAAAGCAAATTGAAATTGATGCTGTCGCCATAGGTAATGGGACTGGTGGTAGGGAAGCTGAAATCTTTATCAGAAAAGTTCTTAAAGAATTAGAAAAAGAAATTCCTGTCGTCTTAGTTAATGAGTCAGGTGCCAGTGTTTATTCCGCGTCTGATGTGGCGAGAAACGAATTTCCAGATCTAGATATTACAGTCAGAGGCGCTATTTCAATTGCGCGAAGGTTGCAAGATCCACTGGCAGAGTTAGTGAAAATTGAACCCAAAAGTATCGGTGTCGGGCAATATCAACATGATGTTACCCAAAGTACTTTGAAAAAGAGATTGGACTCTGTGGTTGAAGATTGTGTGAACTATGTGGGTGTTGACGTAAATACAGCTTCAGAGCACTTGTTACAACATGTCGCTGGTATTGGCCCAGGGATCGCCAGTAATATTGTTAAATTCCGTCAAGAAAAGGGATTGTTTAAAAGAAGGGACCAGTTAGCAGATGTCCCTAACTTTAATTCTAAGTCCTACGAGCAAGCTGTTGGTTTCCTTAGAGTGATCGGTGGGGAAGTTCCTCTTGATGCAACGGGAGTTCACCCTGAGCGCTATGCTGCTGTTAAAGATATGGCTAAAGAGTTGGGTGAGAGCGTTTCTAACTTATTGGGTAATAACGCTTCAAAAATTCTTGAGCTAAAAGAAAAGTGGTCTGGCCTTGTCGGGGAGTACACTTTTAATGATATCGTAACTGAGCTAAAAAAACCGGGGAGAGATCCGCGTGACCCTTTTAAAGTTTTTAAGTTCCGCGAAGATATTTTTGAAGTGAGTGATTTAAAAGAGGGAATGATCTGTAATGGGATTGTTTCCAATGTTACAAACTTTGGTGCTTTTGTGGATATCGGTGTCCATCAAGATGGTCTTGTCCATATTTCTGAAATAGCCAATCAATTTGTTAATGATCCTCAGAAAATGCTGAGCCCGGGTGATCAAATCCAAGTGCAAGTAAAAGCCGTCGATGTTGATAAAAATCAAATATCACTCACGATGAAATTTGGTGATAATGTTAAGCCTGCTCCTGGAGCTAAAAAGAACAGCAAAAAGAGAGTATCGTTGAAGTCAAAAGATAATAAGCGTAAAGGTAAGCCTTCGTCTAAAGACGGCAAAAAGGGCGGAGATCAGCAGCGTAAGCAGAGAAGACCTTCTCAACCTTTTAACAATCCTTTTGCCGCTTTAGGTAATCTTAAAAAAGATTAGACAGAGAGTTCGTTGATCGTAACTCCATAAACTTTGGTTTATGGAGTTGAGAGTCGTTATATAAATTGTCTCCGCTCTAAGATAAAGAAATTGCAATAACTTTAAATGAGACTCCTTGTTGGATGTTTATTACTGTTCGTTATTGTTTTCAAAATCTCAATGACCATTAAGACTATTCTCATTGCAAAGAACTTGAAGTTTGAAAACTTTAACGAGCTCAGTTTATAGAAAATGACGCTTCTGTGTCATGGTTATGACTCGGTAGCTTTTATAATGTTTATTTTTATGGAGACATATAGTTTAGCTTATAAAGCCGTTCAGTGACCTTTATTTTCGTTTTGGGATCTTTTTTAACCCTGTGATTTTTTCTAAAATTTGAAACCTTTTCAAATAGATTTATCAGGTTTTTTTATAATTGCTAATCAGAACGCCTTATTTGTTGGGATATTTCAACAGGGGATAAACGGAGGGTTCGTATGAAGGGCATCTTAGCGAGTTTAATAATATTGGTTTCATTTTCAAATTCAGCTTGGGGACAAACAGCTGATGAAATGCGTGGTATGTGGCAAAGAACAGGTTATGGTTTTGCTGAACTCATGCAAGAAGAGGATTTCTCAGTCGATTTTTGCGAAAGTAATAGCGACTATTTTTCAGCCTGTTTGATGGCTTTATACACGATTCTTTCAAGCGTCGAAGATCAGACACTCGTACTCAAGTTTAATGGGGCAGACAGTATTGAGATCGTTTCGTTGACTGAAGAAGATCTTCCAAAAACCTATGAAGAGTATATGGCTTTTGACGATAGTTTAAGAGCTGATTTTGCTCTTGCTTATGAAATGGGATTAAGGAACTCTTTTGAGAGTTTACTTCGTCAAGTGAATGAGGTTGCTTTAGAGAATATTCCTGTTGAGAGCCAGGCTTATGTAGCAGGACGGGCTTATAATACTTTGTTGCAACAGGCCTATGATCCACACTCCACACTTATTCCTCGTGAAGCACAAATTCCTACGCCTAATGAGTTTTTTGGTATTGGAGCAACTGTTGCTAAAATTTTAAGTGAAGAATCGAGTTGGACTGGAGCTTTATCCTTAGAACCTATGGCGGGATCGCCAGCCTCGCAAGCTGGCCTTAAAAAAGGTGATCTGGTCTTAAAGGTAGATGGTATTGATATTTCAAATGACACTCCTAGTGAGGCAGTAGAAAAGATTAAAGGACCAGAAGGGTCCGTTGTCTCATTAGAAGTGAGACGCATTTGTACTGGAGAGGTGGAAACAGTTGATGTCACAAGAGGTCCGATTGTTAATTTTCCTGATTGGACTAAGGACAGTCGATTTGTCAGTTTAAACAGCTCCAATGAAAGAGATGTTATATGCTCTGGTCAGACCAATGAACCTCAAGCTGGAGAACCCCAAGCCTTGTATGTGCCGTTGACGGGCTTTATAGCGGCACAAGGACATGATCTTTGTACAGAGTTTATTAATTTACAGCTAAGAGATTTAAGAAATCCTGATAGTGTTGGAATGATAATTGATCTAAGAAATAACCGTGGCGGCAGTCTCGATGCCGTTGCTTGTATGCTTGATACGGTTATAAATGATGACGGACTCTTGGTGGGGCAGGTACCTGTGAGAAGAGGGGAGATCGTACTAGGGGCACAGGCCGGTCGGTCTTACATGTTCACGAGAAGACCAACTGTGCGACTTACTAATGGGGCATCTGTTATCTATAATAAAAATATAGTGGTTTTAGTTAATGGTAACTCTGCCAGTGCTTCTGAAATTTTTGCTGGAACAATTCAAGACATGCAAAGAGGATTTATTGTGGGAGAGCAAACATATGGAAAAGGGAGTGTTCAGTCCTATAGAAATCATTATGTGAGTTCCGAACTTAGAAGTCCGAGTGATCAACCTCTTATGTTAGGGAGAACAACAGCTATTTACACATTGAATAGTGGACGCTCTCCACAGAACTTTGGAATTCTTCCTGATTTTGCCTATACAAACCTGGGTGAGGTACCCGAAGAAAGAGGTGATAGTTCGGGTGAGGCGGGACGTTTTAGAACCATTCAATTTGATAATAACCAGTGGGAACAGACTAGACCTGAGGTTGTTGCAGATATTGAAGGTTGTGCTCAAGCGGGAGAATCACAAACTCAGAACTATCTTCAAAACTTAAGAGAGGATGAATCTTACAGCTTTCCATTTGTTGCAAACTTTCAATTGGAGATGGCTAAAGATGTACTAAGATGCGCTCCGCAAAGAGATGTTGTTGAAAACATAGTTATGGCTCACTAAAAAAGTCATTACTGCCATTAATTGTGAAAGCTCTGGTAAATTAATCAGAGCTTTTTTATTTTTATAACAATTCAATATTCATTGAATTAAGAGAGGGACCTTTCATAAATGATGGGGGCTTATAGTTGACTCTCATTAGGTATGATTCAAGGCAGGTTGATGGTGAGCACAGCTCAAAATGGCGAGGGATTGCATTTGCAGTAGCTAGATGAATTGTCAACAGCCCCTAGAGTTTCAGTAGATGTGTTGCGAACTCGACGAATCCGTGGGCTCCTTCTGAGTCTGTCACATATTGAGGGGGGGATTTCAGTTGATCTTTGAAGTTGAGAATGTTGGCAACGGCTACAGAGTTATCAAAAAAATCAAATAGCGGTTCATCATTGGGAGAGTCGCCAATAAAAGCACATTCATCAAGATGCTTTTTGAGTTCTTTGCCGGTTTCATTTAAAAAAAAGTTTTCGCACATTGATCTCTTGTCATAATGGCCAAACCACCCATTAACATGAATCGAACTCACTTTAGCCGTGGCCCCATGTGAGTGAAAAATATCAACAATCTTCTGAATATCATCTTTTTTAAGTGGTTCCACATCTTCGCAAAAGTCGATAGCGAGATCGAACAGTCTTGTGAACTGATCTGAAGCAAGGGCGGAACCGGGAACTTTTTCAAGAACTTCTTTTTCGATCAGGGCTAATTTTTTTTGATTAATGATTCGTTGCTCTTCATTCACTGCGTAGAGGCGATTCATTGTTTTATTTTTGTATTGGAAAACAAAGGCACCATTTTCTCCAACCACAGCTAAGACCGGCCACATACGGGCAATCATCTCGCACCAACCGGCCGGTCGACCAGTGACCGGAATTATGTGAACACCTGATTCCTGTAGTTTCCATATTTTTTGATAACTTTCTGCCGGTAGTCGACCATCGAGAGTGAGAGTGTCGTCTATGTCGGTGAATAAATATTTAATTCTACTTTTAAAGTGTTGGAGGGGTTTCATCTTAGCCTTTGCGTTGCGTTATTTGGAGAATTAAAAGTTGAATCTATAGATCTCATACTATTATGCGTTATAAAATCCCCTTGCAAGCTCAAAATTTAGGTTTCATTGTTTGATACGTAATAGCCCTAAATATAAGGATAAAGTCGATTATGAAGTTAGTCATCGTTGAGTCCCCCACGAAAGCACGTACAATTAAGAAGTTTTTAGGACCTGATTATCATGTCGAATCATGTATGGGCCATATTCGTGATCTACCTCAGTCTGCCAAAGATATTCCTGAAAAGTATAAGAAAGAGCCCTGGTCACGTTTGGGTGTGAATGTCGATGAGGATTTTGATCCCATTTATTGCATACCAAAAACAAAAACTAAGGTGGTACGTGAACTAAAAAACCTTTTAAAAGATGCTGATGAACTGATCCTCGCGACGGACGAAGATAGAGAGGGAGAGAGTATTAGTTGGCATTTGGTTGAAGTGTTAAAACCAAAAGTAGCCACCAAACGAATGGTTTTCCACGAGATTACGAAGTCTGCCATTAAGAAAGCTCTTGAGGAGTTCCGTGAAATTGATATGGATCTCGTGCGCGCGCAGGAAGCCAGACGAATTCTTGATCGTCTTGTTGGTTATACTATTTCACCGCTGTTGTGGAAAAAAGTAGCTTACGGCTTATCAGCTGGTCGAGTGCAGTCAGTGGCTGTGACTCTCATTTCAGATAGAGAAACAGACCGACTTAAATTTAAGAAAGCCAACTACTGGGGGCTTTATGCGAAGAACTTAAAAGATAAAAAATCCTTTGAATCAAGACTCTGGAGCTATAAGGGTAAAAAGACGGCCTCTGGTAAAGACTTTGACGCAGATACCGGTCAACTTTTAGCGGGAAAAAAAGAAGATACTTTATGGGTGGATGAAAAATTAGTTAAGCAAATCAAAGAAGAGGTTCTTAATAAGGATTGGATCGTCCAGAGTGTCGAGGAAAAGCCCATCAGTCGTAAGCCAGCCCCTCCATTTATCACTTCGACTTTGCAACAGGAAGCCAACCGCAAATTAGGTCTAAGTGCTAAAGAAACTATGCAAGTGGCCCAGAAATTATACGAACAAGGTCATATTACCTATATGAGAACGGATTCAAATTCTCTTTCGACTCAGGCGATTGAGGCGGCGCGCTCTAGGATTAAAACACTTTATGGTAAAGATTATTTGACCGATGAACCGCGAACATACAAAGGGAAGAAAGCGAAAGGAGCTCAGGAAGCCCATGAAGCAATTCGTCCTGCTGGTACTGAAATGATTCCACCTGAAGAAACAAAATTAAAAGGTGTTAATTTAGGACTTTATGAATTGATTTGGAAAAGAACCATTGCTTCCCAATTACCGAATGCTCAATTAAAGCAAGTGAATGCTCGAATTTCAGCTGGAGACGCGGTCTTTGCAGCTTCGGGGCAATCGGTTGAATTTCCTGGTTTCTTAAAAGTTTATGTGGAAAGCACGGATGATGATGACGATAAAGAGGAAAGCGCCTTACTGCCAAAAATGAAGGAAGGCGACCTTATTGAAGTCACAGCCGCCGATGAAAAAGAACATGAAACAAAACCACCGGCTCGATATACAGAGGCCAGTCTCGTACAGATGATGGAAAAAGAGGGGATTGGAAGACCATCGACATACGCCTCAATTATCAGTACGATTATTGATCGAGGTTATGTGAATAAAGCTGGAAATGCTCTCGTACCAAGCTTCACAGCGATGATCGTTTCTCGTCTGCTCAATAAACATTTACCGACATATGTGGATTTAGGTTTTACCACCGAAATGGAAAATAAGTTGGACGATATTGCTGGTGGAGAACTCAATTCTAACGCCTTTTTAGAAAGTGTTTATTTTGGAGATAAGGGATTAAGAGATCAGGTTGAGCAACAAGAAGAAGCCATTGACCCTGATCAAGCCAGACAAATTAAGTTTGAGGCTTTACCAGAATTGAGTTTTCGAGTCGGTCGTTATGGTGCTTATGTTTGCCGTCTCAATGAGGGTGAAGAACAGTGTGCTTCTCTTCCAGACTCTCAGGCTCCAGCCGATATTACTCCGCAAGATTGTAATAAGTTGATTGATCAAAAAATTAAAGGAGCTGATGCTCTAGGAGTTGATCCTGAAACCGATGAGCCTGTTTACGTTTTAACCGGCCGTTATGGTCCTTATGTTCAGCGTGGAGATGCCACTGACGAAAATGCAAAGCCTAAGCGCACCACTCTTCCACAAGGTTTAGAGCCGGAGGAAGTCACAATTGAGCAGGCGTTGTTTCTTTTATCTTTACCGAAGTCTTTAGGTGACCATCCTGAGCTTAAAAAAGATATTAAAGTGGGGATTGGTCGATTTGGTCCTTATGTGGTTTGTGATGGAGACTTTCGATCTGTACCTAAAACCAAAAGTTTATTTGATGTGGACTTTGATTTTGCGATGGAACTTTTTTCACAACCTAAAAAAGGAAGAGGTCGTGCGGCTCCATTAAAAGAACTTGGTAAGCACCCTGAGGTTGAAGAGGAGATGAACGTATTTAATGGACGTTATGGGCCTTATATAAAGATGGGTAAAATTAATGTTTCATTACCAGAGGATCTTGAAATTGAGAAAGTGACTGCCGAAAAAGCGATTGAGCTTTTAGCAGATAAACTTTCTAAAGTGAGCAAGAAAAAAACCAAAAAGAAAGCTAAAAAGAAAACCACTAAAAAAGCGAAAGTGACAAAAACGGCATCTAAAGTGAAGAAGAAAGAAGCCAAAAAGAAGACAACCAAAATACGTAAGAAGGCAAGTAACGTTAGCCAGGCTTCTACGACAGAGTCATGATAAGGAGTAGTGGTTCTCTCTACGAGAATTCAGGTATTTCTTTAATTAGTGTTCTTTGTCTGATTGGTATGGTCGGAGTGTTTTTACAATGATGAAGCAAGCGAAAAGTTTTTATATTTTCGACTTTGATGACAATATTGTACATACTCAGTCGGAAACATTCCTTTATCATAAGGGGACAGGAGAGGAAGTAAAGCTTTCCTCTTCTGAGTATGTTAATCATCGAACTGAAGTTGGAATTAAAGGAAAGTATAAAGATTATCAAATTGACTCAGGACCAGGGCGAAGTTTTCGGCAGTTTTCAGATCCTGAGGATAGCTCTCACTCTCCCTTTCTTGAAGATTTAAAACGGGCTGTCGAGCTTCCCAATTGGCAGGGTCCCTCTTGGGACCGTTTTGTCAAAGCCGTTAGTCGACAAAGAACCATTTCCATTATTACGGCAAGAGGTCATCATCCTCAAAGAATTCGAGAAGGAATTGGTTGGCTTGCTCAGCAAAGACTGCTGCCTTTGCAACCTGATATTCATTCCATTTATGCAGTCACCAGCCCTGAAACAAAAAATTTATTAAAGTGGACGGGGCCCGATTTAGTTTCCTCGCTTAAAAAACAGGCTCTCCACCACTTTATAGAACAGGTCTATGAAGAGTATGGTCATAGTCCAGAGCACCGATTTGGATATTCTGATGATGATCCCACTAATATTCAAGCCACTCGAAAGAAGTTTTTTGATCTTAAACAGAGAAATCCACATCATTGCTTTTTCTTATATGAAGCTAGACCAAAGGAGGTCATCATGTCAGAAGTGGAGTTGTCTCACAGTGAGAGCCATTGAGTTGGTTTTAGAGCCTAACCAGCTTATGTATTTCCGTCAAAATCAAAAGATTAGGGTATTATAAATGTTCAGGTCTAGACTTTAAAAATTAGACCAGGAAACTAAAAAGACAATCAAAAAACAGACCGATACTTGTTATACTAGTTTGTATCAAATTTAAAAAAAAGGACTGTCTATGAAACAAATTGCACTGATATTGGCCACCCTTCTGACCTTTCAAATTGGCCATGCCCAATGGGGACTTTTTTCAGATGCAAAGAAAGCAAATCTGAAGTGTGAGAATATCGCCGATATTAAAAAAGGCTTTCTTATTGCTCACATCAATACGAGTAAAAAAACTTCCACTTTAGAGAAAAGAACAATTAAGGAACATATTGATTCTTTTGATCCAATGAAAATCTTTTTTTCTAAAGCCGATGTTCAAATGTTGACTCATAAAATGAAAGATATTTTTAAAAATGTTGATAAAGGGGATTGTAAGCAGCTCTTTGAAATTCAAGATTTTTACATAAGAAAAGTAAACGAGAGAATTGATTATGCCAAATCAAGTCTTACTAAAGATTTTAAATTTGATAAGACAATTCGTATTGTTCTTGATCCAAAACAAAGAGGTTGGGCAAAGGACAAAAACGATTTACATAAGCTTCAGGAAAAATATTTGCATTTCCAAGTTTCTAGTCGTCTGATTACGGGTAAGAAATTACCAGAAGCGATTGAACTCGTTAAAAAAAGTTATGATCGCACTTTACGAAAACTTAAAAAGTACAAAAAAGAAGACGTTCTTGTAGGTTATATCAATTCATTTGCTCACTCTCTTGATCCTCATACCAGTTATTTTTCGGCTGATGCTTTAGAGGACTTTGAGATTCAAATGAGCCTTTCTCTTGAAGGTATTGGTGCCACTCTAACACCAGAAGATGGTTTTACCGTTGTTGATTCTCTTGTAAAAGGTGGGGCTGCGGAACGCTCTGGAAAGATTTTTCCTAAAGATAAAATTATGGCTGTTGGCCAATTTGAAAAAGGTCGTCCTCAAGCTTTTGAGAATGTTGTTGAGTGGGATTTAAGAGATGTTGTTCGTCTGATTAGAGGTAAGAAAGGTTCTAAAGTTCGTCTAAAAATTCTCAGACAGAGAAAAGGTAAGACAGAACATCACACTGTTACTTTAGTTCGTGATAAAATTAAACTGGAAGATGAAGCGGCTCAACTGACTTTTGTTAATAAAGAAGTGAATGGTGTTAAAAGAAAGGTCGGAATCATCAATCTTCCTTCATTCTATGCTTCCAGTAAAGGTGATCGCTCTAGTGCGAGAGATGTTAAAGCCATCATTAGGAAAGCCAATGCTGAAAAAGCCGATGGTTTAATTTTAGATATGTCTCATAACGGTGGTGGAAGTTTAAGCGATGCGGTTGATTTGGCTGGTCTGTTTTTCAAAACAGGAAATGTGGTAAAACAGTCTAACAAGAATCCTCGTTTAAGACCTGTGCCTTTAAAAGATGAAGACCCAATGGTGGATTGGGCTGGACCTCTTGTGGTTTTAACAAGTCGAATCAGTGCTTCAGCATCAGAAATTGTTGCGGGAACTTTAAAAGACTATGACAGAGCGATCGTTGTTGGGGCAGATCACACTTTTGGTAAAGGAAGTGTTCAGCAGGTTATCCCTCTTTCTCCAGGCCTTGGCGCTTTAAAAGTGACGGTGGGAATGTTCTTTACTCCTGGTGGTTTTTCAACTCAACATAGAGGTGTTACTTCTCATATTGTTCTACCATCAGAGTACGATGCGGCTGAGATTGGCGAAAAGACTCTGGAGTATTCATTACCTCCAAAGAAAATTGACAACTTTATTTCTAAAAGTGCCTTTGTTACCTCTGGAAAAGGGGCTTGGAAAAAAGTTGAAGGTGATACCATACAAACTTTGGCTAAAAGGTCATCACTTCGTGTAAGTAAGGATAAAGAGTTCCAAGAAATTATCACTGAGGTTAATAAAACAAAAGCTGAAGAGAAGAAAGGCATTGTTTTGGGAGACTCATTTGATGAGAGAAAAGATAAAAAAGATGAGTATGAAAAGCAAAAAAGCTTATCTGAAAAAGAAAAGATTGCCGAGTATCATAAGCGTCCAGATGTAAAGGAAGCTGTGAATGTACTTGTTGATTTGATTGATGTGCAATCAAAAGTGCCTTTGAAAATCGCCAAAGACTCAAAAAAAAAGGCTCCCGCTAGCACCACGCAGCCGGAAATCTGATTAAACTTTTAATTTTGAAGTTAAAAAGCCAAGGTCCTAATACCTTGGCTTTTTTATTGTCAACAGTCCCTAAAGGTTTTTAGCTTCCATAATTAATTCTGTTGAATGTAAGCGGTCATCTGGGTTGTAGGTATCAGTCGATATAATCAACTCATCCGCTCCGGTGGATCTGATTATTTCATCAAGTTTTTGTCTAACTGTGTTCGGGGCACCAGTGACCAACAAGTCGAGCATCGATTGGACAAAGGCCTTTTCTCTCCCGTCCCATATCTGATCCATATCGCTAACAGGGGGTGCGGTGAGAGTTCGACTGCCCCTTATAATTCCCAAAAAAGCTTGTTGTAAGCTGGTTGCAAGATACTCCGCTTTTTCATCCGTATCCGCAGCAATAACAGGAAGAGCCAACATAGTGTAAGGCTTAGTTAAAGCTTTTGATGGAACAAATTCTGATTTATAGATTGCAAAGGCTTCTTTGTGGTGTCGAGGAGCAAAATGGCCAGCAAAAGCATAGGGGAGACCTAATCGAGCGCTCAGGTGTGCGCTATAGTGGCTCGACCCTAGAATATAAAAGGGAATGTTCGTACCGGCACCAGGGATCGCTTTCACTTTTTGATTTTTGGATGCGGGGGCGAAATAAAAATTTAACTCTTCAATTAAATCACCAAAATCTTTTTCGTGTTTTGCATTATGACCGCGAATCGCGGATGCAGTAAGAGGATCTCCACCTGGAGCTCGACCGAGTCCAAGATCAATACGGTTAGGGTAAAGAGCGGCCAGAGTTCCAAACTGTTCAGCTATAATCATAGGAGAGTGATTGGGTAGCATAATACCGCCGGAGCCAACACGAATTTTTTTTGTATTTTCAGCAATGTGACCAATTAAAATTGAGGTGGCTGCACTAGCGATACTGGGAATGTTATGGTGTTCAGCGAGCCAAAAACGTTTGTATCCTAATTCTTCCACTTTTTGAGCCAATTGACGGGAGTGTGCAAAAGTCTCCTGAATTGAGCCGGAGTGTGAAATTTTAGCAAGATCGAGAATAGAAAGTTCGGTTTGAGACAAAGATTGATTCATTGTTTTAACTTATTATGCTGAGTAATGGTTGTAAACAGAGAGGGGAAACTCGTATTTAAATGCAAAGCTAAGGTTGCTTCTTCAGTTGGCATTCAAGTTAGAAAGGTGTCCAAATAAGGCCTTGGAGAGGGGAATTAGAGGATGCGCTTAGCGTTAAGGCTCTAAAAATGGCAAGGAAACCTTTGATAATGGCATCTCTTGTGAGAAAACTTGGGTCCATTTTGGAAAATTAAGTTATTAGTCATTTCAAGGGGATGGGCATGGCAACTGCTTCGACAAGTACACAAAAGTCAGGGAAAAAGTCTCGTACGAAAAAAGTGCAAAAAACAAAAAGCAAGACACTCGCCAAAAAGAAAAAGTCTTCAGGCACTAAGAAAAGCACAGCTTCAAAGTCGAATAGCAAAAACAAAAAGAAAGTGAGTGGTAAATCATCATCGGCTGGAAAACGTCAAAAGGTGATGGGGCGTTCGCTTAAGTTAGATAAAGAATTGCTTCTAAAAATTTATGATTTGATGGTGCAGTCGAGAGTGCTTGAAGAGAGAATGATTCAGGTTTACAGAAAGGGCGGAGCCTATTTTTGGATTGGAGCCCCTGGAGAAGAAGCTTTTGGTGTTCCCTTGGGACTCCTTGGTAAGAGAGGGCAAGGGCCTCAGTACGACTATTGGCATTTACATTATCGTGGCACTCCAACACTATTAGCGCTAGGTATGGATCCGGCTGATGCTCTTCGTCTCATTATGAATAAAGCGACAGATCCTTGCACGGGTGGACGTAATTTTTCCAATCATTATTGTTACCCCCAGTGGAATGTGGTTCCTGTGTCGTCTCCCATTGAAGTGCAATATCCTGTTGCCATAGGTACGGCGATTTCTCAACGCCGTCACAAAACAAAAGGTGTTTCCATCATTACGGGTGGAGATGCGGGAAGTGCAGAAGGTGATTTTGCGAGTTGTTTAATTTGGGCATCTCGTCCAGGTTTTGAGCTTCCTATGTATATCACTATTCAGAATAACCGTTGGGGAATTTCTACAAGTTACGATACTCAGCATGGTGAAAAACATGTGTCGGATCGTGGTAAAGCCTTTGGCATGAGAACACGAGTTTATAATGGAAATGATCCTGTTGAAGTCTATTTAGGGATTCAAGAAGACTTAGAATATATTCGTAAAACAGGAAAGCCTGTTGTTGCTGAGTTTGAAGTCTCAAGACTTTATGGTCATTCGTCGGCCTCAGGAGCCAATCGTATTGAGGGCGAGAAATGTTGTATTGAAGAGTTTGAGAAAAAGCTCGTTGATCAAGGAATACTGACAAATCAAAAGGTTAAAAAGATACGTGAAGATCATTTTAATTCCATAAAAAATCTCGCTGACAAGGTTTTAACAGAACCTTCTCCGTCAGCTGATACCCTATGGGATCACACTTATGCCAATCAAGAAAATGCAGACTGGAGGAAGTTCTAATGGCTAATATGGCTCAATCCATCCGAATGGCTTTACATTTTGCTGAGACTAACCTCAACTTAACCGATGTTTTTGGTGAAGATGTCGGAGCACCTATGGGGGGAGTTTTTACTGCTACTCAAGGTGTTGAGTGCGCATGGAACACTCCACTGGATGAGCGAGGAATCATTGGCGCGGCTATGGGTTTAGCATTAGCTGGTGACCGTTGTGTCGCGGAAATACAATTTTGTGATTATATATTTAATACGATCGACTTGTTGAAGATGGCTGGTAATACTCATTGGGCCTGTAATGGCAATTATGAAATGCCCCTCACTGTGATGACTCCTGTTGGTGCTGGTATTCGTGGTTCGATTTATCATTCTCACAGTTTTGATGCGTGGGCGACTCGTATGCCTGGATGGAAAATTGTTATGCCGTCCACCCCTTTGGATGCTTACGGTTTATTATTGTCAGCGATTAAAGATCCCAATCCTGTTTTATTTTTGAAACCTAAAGCACTTTTGCGGGTGAGAGGGGAAGAACTCATTCCTGGTGAACCAGCATCTGAAAAAGATCTTAAGTCTATGATTGATGCGCCCTTGGGTGATCGGTCCAAATGGAAGCCTCAGTGGCCAAAAGTCAAAGATGTTAGTATTGAAATTGGAAAGGCGAAGATCACGCGAGAAGGTGAGGAACTCACCTTGGTTACTTATGGTCGTCATGTATTAATGGCAAATCAAGTGGCAGATGAAATTAAAAAAGAAACCGGTAAAACAATTGAAGTGATCGATCTTCGATCTCTTTATCCCTATGATTGGCAGTGTATTAAAAAATCTATTGAAAAAACAAAAAGAGTTTTATTTGTTAACGAAGATACCGAAGTAACAAACTTTGCTGAACATCTTTGTTATAGAGTAACACAAGAGTTGTTTTATCATTTAATGGCTAGACCTCGAGTTCTAGCTGGAAAAAACTTACCAGGAATTGGACTTTACGCAGAATTAGAAGAGAACACGGTTCCGCAAAATCGTGATATTAAGGAGGCTGTGCTTGACGTACTTAATGAAATCCCTTGATGAAAAGACATCAGGTAAAAAGAATAAAAATAAGAAATTTGACAAATATTATTATTATAATAAATCAGTTCAGTCAGCAGATGTTGATGTCAAATTTTTTAGGGACACTTATAAAGAGTTAAAGAACAGAAAGCCTGTCGACTTTCGTGAAGATTTTTGTGGAACTTTTAAGCTTAGTTGTGAATGGGTAAAGCTCGATGATTCATTTGTATCTCATGGCGTGGATCTTGATCCAGAACCTATTGCTTACGGGAAAGAATTTTATTTGCCAAAGCTTAGCGAAGATCAGCAAGAAAGAATAAAAATCCAAGAAGGTAATGTTTTAAGTGAAGGGTTGCCCCAAGCCGATATCATTGCAGCCTGTAATTTTAGTTACTTTATTTTTAAAAAACGTCAGATGCTTAAAGACTATTTTTCAAATTGCTTAAAAAGCTTGAATGAGGATGGTTTACTTATTCTTGATATTTTTGGAGGCTCTGAGTGCTATGAGCCTAATGAAGAAGAAACAGAACATGATGGATTTAGTTATTTCTGGGATCAAGACTCTTATGATCCAGTAACCAATGAAGCTCTATTTTACATCCACTTCAAGCCTAAGGGTGAGAAGAAGATGAAAAAAGCCTTTACCTATGATTGGCGTATGTACTCCATTCCTGAAGTAAAAGATATTTTGGAAGAGGTGGGCTTTAAAAAAGTTCATGTTTATTGGGAAGGTACGGATGATGAAGGTGAAGGTGATGGAGAGTTCAAGCAGGTCACGCAAGGTGAAGACTGCGAAAGCTGGATTGCCTATATCGTTGCGGAAAAATAAAACCAATTTCTTTCAATGAAAAAAGGCCCTCCTAAGCAGAGGGCCCCAAAAAACTTTCTTTTTTGTTCCTTATTTTAGATTAATAATTAGCAAACAAATTCTCACCAGTTTCGTCGATGATACCATCACAGTTTCTATCAATATCGTAATTGGCTTCACACCAACTTGGTATATTGTCGTAGTCCATTACATCGTCAGAAGCCCCTGTGTCGTCATTGGAATTTGAGTCGCCTGAGTCATCAGGGGTTTGCTCATCATTTCCAGTGGTATCATCGTTAGAAATTCCATCATCAGAAGCCCCTGTGTCATCATTGGAATTTGAGTCGCCTGAGTCATCAGGGGTTTGTTCACCATTTCCTCCGGTATCATCGTTAGAGTTTCCATCATCAGAAGATCCCGTATCGTCATTGGAACTTGAGTCATTCGTATCACCATTGTTTTGCTCACTATTTTCATCGGTATTATCACAATAGCCTAATGTGTCTCTATGAACATGATGTTTGGAGTTTCCATGGTTTAAATGGGCAACAATGGCTTCTAATGGAAGGACCTTGCTTTTTGCATTTTCAGGATTCCCAGGGGGTCTATGGCAGATGGCAATGCAGACTTTACTATTGTTCTTTTTATGATGATCCATCTTAGTATATTTATGATTTTTGTTACTTTTTCCTTTATTTGATTGATCTTTTTTATCCTTACACTTTTTATCTTTCTCGACCTCTTCGGATCTGTCGTCGGAATCATTGGTGCTTTTGGCTTCTTCATCAGAGTTCGTTGAAGAATCACTCGGGCAATTTACTTGATACTGGGCCACTTCATCCGGTAGGGCTTTCATTACAGTGATAGGATCACTTTCGGCATAATAGAGACTTTCTTCATTGTGAGCTGATTGGTCGTTTCTAGAACAAGCTCCTAAAATTAACAAACTCAAAAGAAATGTGAAAACTTTAACCATTTCCACTCGAAACATAAACACCTCGTTATTTTTTTGATGATTGACAGAAAACGAGCCGCAGTTGAGTTCATCGATCTCCTCACGAATTAGTTTATAGAAAAAAATAAATGAGAGCAGAAATATTCATCGAGTGTATTAAAGAGAAATTTATTTGTGTTGTATTAAGATCAATTAAGATTGACTGTCTTTTAGGTCAGCCATGGTAAAAAGTGAGCTTAGATGGAGGCCCGCTGCATCGAGTTGGCTGTGATCTCCCTGACTTCTATCAATAACGGATAAAACCTTAGAGATTTTTGCTCCCTCTTCTCTGAGCATTTTGGTTGAAATAACCACTTGTCCACCAGTTGTAATGACGTCTTCAATGAGGCAAATATTTTTATTTTTGATATCGGGTCCTTCAGCAAACTTACAGGTTCCGTACTTTTTTCCTTCTTTACGAATGAAAACCATAGGCTTTTTAGTTTTCAGGGAAAGGGCTGTAGCAATAGGAATACCTCCCATTTCCATGGCTCCTAATAAGTCACAGTCGTCAGGGATGAGTGGTACCATTTCGCTGGCAATGGAATCTAACAAATCAGGGCGGGCTTCAAATTGATATTTATCAAAATATTCATTGGATGTTTTTCCAGATCTTAATAAAAACTCGCCAGTGAGATGAGCGATTTCAAAAACTTTTTTAGCTAAATCTTTATTCATAGGGACTTATCCTTTTAAGTACTCAAAATGAAAGTTAATGTGTTTCTCAATGAAAGTAGAAATAAAGTAGTAAGAATGATCATAACCTTCTTGTAGATTGCAATGGAGAGCTTGTCCAGATTCTGAACATGCCATTTCAAAGTTTTTCGTCAGCAATTGATCAGGATAAAATTCATCGGCAAGGCCTTGTTCGATCAAAATAGGATTTGGATGTTTTTTACCAGATTTGATGAGTTCAGTGGCATCATGCTTTTTCCAATCTTCTTGGCTATCACCTAGATAACCTTTAAAGGCTTTATGTCCCCAAGGACATTGTGTGGGGTTTGTAATAGGCGAGAAGGCTGATAAAGAAATGTACTTTTCAGGTGACTTTAAACCTAAAGTCAGCGCTCCATGACCTCCCATTGAGTGTCCAAAGAGTGAAGTTCTGCGGCTGGTATTAAACTCTTTGTTGAAGAGATCATAGAGTTCCTGATTAATATAGGATTCCATTTTATAATGCTCTTTGTATCCTGGAGTCATGGCATCAATATAAAATCCAGCTCCAGAACCAAAGTCATAATCCTTGTGCTCATTTGGTAGGTCAAGTCCACGAGGAGAGGTGTCTGGACAAATAATACACAATCCTAGATCACTGAGAGTTTTTTGTGCACTCGCTTTGGTAATAAAGTTTTGCTCGTTACATGTCAGGCCAGAAAGCCAAATGAGTCCGCCTTTAATTTCACCATCAGGTTTAAAGACAGCAAAGTTCATAGTGGTTTTAGTAAGATCAGACTCATGTTCATAAAACTGAGTCTGACCATTGAAGTTTTTATGGGATTTTAAAAGTTTCAAAATGAAGCTCCTTAAAATTAGTATTTGATGACAGTTCTAATGGCTTTTCCATCATGCATGTAATCAAAGGCGGTGTTGATTTCATCAAGAGGCATTTCAAAAGTCACTAAGTCATCGAGGTTGATTTCTCCAGTCATATAGCGATCAACATATCCCGGAAGTTCTGTACGTCCCTTAACTCCACCAAAAGCTGATCCGCGCCAGACTCGACCTGTTACCAATTGAAATGGGCGAGTTGAAATTTCTTCTCCAGCACCAGCCACACCAATGATAATGGACTCGCCCCAGCCTTTATGACAACACTCAAGAGCGGCTCGCATGAGATTGACATTGCCCACGCACTCGAAGGAATAGTCAACGCCCCCTTCTGTCATTTTCACAATTTCATTTACAATGTTTTCTTCGTTAATGTTTTTAGGATTAACGAAATCAGTGGCTCCCATTTTCATGGCCAGCTCTTTTTTACTATCATTGATATCGACAGCAATAATGCGTTTCGCTTTTGCCATCACAGCTCCTTGAATAACGGAAAGTCCAATGCCTCCTATTCCAAAGACAGCAATAGTAGCTCCTTCTTCTACTTTGGCAGTGTTAAGAACAGCTCCGATTCCAGTGGTGACACCGCAACCAAGTAAGCAAACTTTTTCAAGTGGTGCTTCTTTACTAACCTTAGCCAATGAGATTTCGGGTACCACTGTTTTTTCAGCAAAAGTGGATGTGCCCATGTAATGGTGAATCATTTTGCCGTCTTTAGAAAAGCGAAATGTTCCATCTGGCATTAGGCCTTTACCTTGGGTTTCGCGAATTCTCTGACAAAGGTTTGTTTTTCCAGATTCGCAGAACTTACAAGTGCCACACTCTGGAGTGTAAAGAGGGATTACATGATCACCGACTTGTAAGGTCGTAACACCTTCACCGATAGCTTCAACGATTCCGCCTCCTTCATGTCCTAATATAACGGGGAAGAGTCCTTCTGGATCTTTTCCAGACAAAGTATAAGCATCAGTGTGGCAAACTCCAGTCGCCATCATCTTTACAAGAACCTCTCCTTTTTTAGGTGGTTCAAGGTCCACTTCTTCAATTTTAAGTTTTTCTCCAGGGCCCCAGGCAACAGCTGCTTTTACTTTCATTGTCCACTCCTTGATTTGATACAGTCCTTATCTATCCCAAAAAAAGGCTCTTCATACAAGACGGACTGAGCTGAAGGGGGATAAAATCTTAGCTTAACAGGCTCAATTTAAATCAGTTTAATTTTTCTTATTTTGAAGTGATGACCGAGTTTGTTCATTGATCCATTCTACGAAACTCTCATTGGCAGAAAGTGGATCAATAGAAATCAATGGGGGGCATTCATAGGGGTGCAGTTCTTTAAGTCTGTTCTCAACTTGAGTCATTAGCTCTTTTGAAGTTTTTAAAATCACCAAAGTTTCAGAGGATTGCTCCAGAGTTCCCTTCCATTTGTAGAGTGCTTCATGGGGAGGGAATATGTTAGCACAGGCAATCAGGTTTTCATCAAGAAGCTGGGATGCTAACTTTTTAGCTTCATCTTTATTAGTGATGGGAATGTAATACAGTACAAGAGAGTGTTTCATAGTTCTTTTTGTGTAAAAAAATTAACAAGAATTAAAGCCGGCAGCATCCTATTAGTTGCCGAGTTTAGTGACAACTCGATCTTGCTTGCGTTTTTTCCATTGTTCTAGGGCATAAGCTCTTAAGTCAGCAACAGAGTCAAACTCATCGACAATTTCAACTCCTAAAAGGGTTTCAATGGCATCTTCTAAGGTGACAATTCCCATGGTTGAGCCATAGTCATCGACAACTAAGAAAATGTGGTCGTTGCGATGAATGAGCTGATCCAGGCAGGCTGAGACAGAGATATCCTCAGGAACGCTGTGAAGGCCTGTCATCATTTCATTAAGTTTAATTTTATCTTGATCGTTACTAGAGGCTTCAAGGATTTGATAGCGATGAACAACCCCTAATATTTCATCCATGTTTTCGCCATAAACAGGTATTCTTGAATAGCGTATGGGCTTGTGTTGCTCAATAACCTCTTCAACAGTCATCTCAGAAGGTAGAGCCATCAGGACTGATCGTGGGGTCATGATGTCGTAGACAAAAATATTATCCAGCATTAATAAGTTGCGGATGATGTTGGACTCTTTTTTCTTGAGAGCGCCATGGCCCACACCAATTTCAGCTGTGGCGATCATTTCCTCTCGTGTGAAGAGAGTTTGATCTTCCCCTCCAACGAGATCAGAGATTTTTTCCATCAGAAAGACTAAAGGATAAAGAACGAGAATCATCAGTCGAATTGAGTAAGCAGTAAGGGGGGCGAATCTTTTCCAATTAGATGCACCTAATGTTTTCGGTATGATTTCAGAAAAAATAAGGACAACTAAAGTGAGAAGTGCTGATGCGATAGCCACATATTGATCGCCATATATTTTATTAACTTCCGACCCAACACCAGCAGCTCCTACGGTATGGGCAATGGTATTGAGAGTGAGGATGGCAGCCAAGGGGCGATCGATATTCTCTTTAAGTTCACCAAGTAAACGAGCGTATTTTTTGCCGTCTTTTGCTTCCGTTCCAATAAAACTAGGGGAGACACTTAAAATAACGGCTTCAAATAGCGAGCACATAAAAGATATAAAAACAGCACAGAATAAATAGGTAAAAAGCAGGGTCATTTGATTTTATAAGTTCTTTGAATGATAAAGGTCGGTCGACACATAATGTAAGCATCCTATCAAAGCCTTTATGATTAGAGTACGTAAAAGAGACCATTGCGCAGCGTCAAATACTCGAGTTTTCAAAGCTTTGCCGTGAATGGGAAAGTTAAAACTGTAAGAACAATCTCCAATTATTTTCGTCAATGTCTCGTATTTGAAATTGGCTTTGAAGCTCTTGAGATTGGATATTTTGATATTCAAAGAAAATGTATTTATTGATTCTAACTCCCACACCATTGAGAGCAAAGTTGGATCTAATGTTTTGTAAACCAGGAGATGACCAGTCCTCACGGGAATAGAGGCCTCTATAAAAAAGATGGAAAATCTCAAAATATCCACCAAAAAGTTGTGTGAAAGCACTTCTTTCAAATTGATCACCACGCTCATAGTTGAGTTGCCAAAACTCAGATTGTCCTGAAAAACGGATTCTTTTTTTCCAGAACTCAAAGTGAGGCGTGTTAAACATCAGTCCCGTGGCTCTAAATGTCGGACTTCTTTGGTAGCGCCTATTAAGATAGACGAGTTGGGCTTTTAGAAAACTGGGACTGTATGTGAGTTTTAAATATTGAGGATTGATATCTGCATTTTCTAAATTGTTATCTCCACTTCTTAGAGTCCTACCTGAAAAATAGGAATAGGAGGCGTTTAAGGGTAGAGAGGATAAGGGTTGAAAACTGACTTCTGCACCAAGATCAATACCACGTCTAGTAACCAGCAAATCACTGTAGTAATCAGGACGACGAGAGTAAAGACCTTCATACCCAGTGAGTACTCCATAAGAGTAATACATATTCCCAACGGAGAAGTTGAGTCCGCGAACAGATTCTGGAGAGTAATTAACGTAAACCTCTCCTAAAGAAACATTGGCTTCATCATTGTCTTGTTGTCCTAATATTTCAAAGTGGCCAAGAAGACTAGGATCAAATTGGTATTCCATGCCAAGAGAAAAGTTTTGCACACCAGAGCTGGAGTCTTGTCTTTGTGAGCCTAGGTTTTGCTTTTTAGACTCTAAAGCAAGTTCCCCAAAAAGTGACCACGGCTTGTTGTCTGCAAGTGACTCTTCTCTTTCCAGTTTAATTGTATTTTGTTTTCCAACTTCTGTTGCCGGCTCAGATTGAGCGTTAGCAAATATCAAAAAAAGAAGATTAAAGATCCACAAAGGGTGCCTCTCTTTTTAATAAATTAATCCTGACATTTTCAAGGGTAACCCCCCAGCTGATTCCAGCTCCCCAGCGATAAAAAACTTTATTTTGATCTAAGCTATCGTAGTCGGCATTGCCCTCAATGATTTTATCTCGTACATGACGCAGTTGAGAGTTGATAAGCAATTGGTCGTTCCAAACAAGTAGTCTTTTTTCATTATTGAGTCGGTTGATCGCTTCAATACGGATGCGAAATTGTCCCTCGTTGTTAAGGGCCTGTTTTATTTCCGCTAAAGGTTGGAAACTTAATCCTGGTTCAGCAAACTCAAGTTGTAAATCACTTGCATGATCGGTATTTTCAGTGGACTCTACCTTTCGAATAAGAAGTTGAATCCCTGTGTCGTAGTCAAAATTGTCAAAAAATAAATGAACAATAATGAAGGAGTCCTCGGCAAAAAGTTGCCCTTGTAACAGGATGTGAAAACTGTCTCTTAGGGAGCGCAGTTGACTTTGCAATAAAATTTTACCGGATCCTACCCAGCTTGTTCCATCTTGAAAAAGAGTTTCGGATCTTGTTTCAGCGATAGGATCAATGGGGGTATCGTTTTGATCATTCTGTGAGCTTAAACTGCAAGAAGTGATTATCAAAAATAGAGGAATTAGAAAGAAATTAAAAATCACTCGTTCTCCATAGAGCCTTGAGTCGACAAGAAAAGTCCTCTTGGAGTATCGCCATTACTATTGACTAAGTGAACGTCACCAATGTTTTTCATTTTAATGTAGAAATAAGGGTCTCTTAATCTTGCAGCATAATGGAGGGATGAAAAATCATTGAGATCCGTATCATCAATCATTCTTTTTTTGAAATTTCTAGAGAGACTAATATAATTTCTTTGTTCAAGGAGTGAATCAAAAATATTCTTATATTGAATACTTATATTGGATTGATTGCGATCTAAGTTAGCCAGTAATTCTGATAATGGGTTACGCCCAAAGTTATTCGATTGCCGATAATTTACAAAACGACAAGACATCAATACTTGGCTTGCTTGCAGGTGTCCATTGCGTACAGCTAGGTGTAAAGGTGTGTTTCCCTCAAGGTTGGCTTCATTGACAAGATCATCTGGAATGAGAGGGGCTCGTTGAAGAGCTCCAGCAGCGATATCGAGACCTTGCCCCAGCAATCTAGGAACTCCAAAAAGAAAATCGGAATCTTCTAAATAGGGTGAGCCGCAAACTTGTTCAATGGCCCATTGTAGAAAGTCATAACGATTATCTATTGCTGCTGTATGCAAAACATTTTGATCTGTAATGTCTTTCTGTTGATAAAAGCCTGATAGGAAAGTCCAACTCGTCGACCAAGTTAATGTCCATTGCATCCAGTAGTCTTTCAGTAATTTTGCTACTGAAGCGTTGGCGGCATAGAAAAGGGCATGGCGTTCATTGTTGTCAGTAAAATCAATGTTATGAAAACGTGCCAACCCGAAACGTAAACTCGCTTTATATTTTTCAGCAATGAGTTCAATCAATGAGAGGTTTCCATGTTCAGCCGCATAACTGATGTAACCTCGGCCGTCGTTGTCCATTGCTTTGAGGTCCTCAATTGAAAGTTCTCTTGCTATTCGGATGGAGATTTCTTCTTCTCTTAAGGTGATAGCGACCATAAGGGGAGTTCTACCTTCCTCATTTTTAGGGATAAAAAGGGATGGGTTATCTTCTAATATTTGCTCAACGGCTGCTAACGAACGGTCATAGATAGCTTCAAATGCAGAATTAGGAGCTTTAGCTTGTCGTTCCTCTGGTGTCATACGTGAAAGTTCAGAATTAGTAGGGAGATTTTCAGGACTATTTTTGTCTGCACATGAAGCAGTAAAAAGAAAAAAGAGTATAAAAAATATTTTGAATGAAAAAGCATTCATGCATTAGCTCCAGACCCCACCCAATAACATTTTTAGAGCGACTATCACATTGCTTACGGGAAGCAAAAGAAATTCAGATTTTCTCTACTTATATGAAAAGAAGTTGAAATTTGAAAAAATCACAATAGATGGAATCATGAGATTGGTACTGGGTTATTTTTTCATTATAAAAAGAAAATTGTATCTATGTAGTAAGAGTGAGTTAGACGATTGCAAGTGAAATGATAATTAATCTGACTCAAGTCGATTTTATTTTGAATTAAGACAAAAACAAATTATTAGCTCATTCACATGAAATTAGCGGTCCGTTCTTTCTTAATTTTTAATCTATTTTTTATTGTGAGCCTGTCTTCATTGGCCCATGAAGAATCGGGGGACCAAGACCCCTACGAAATGGCAGTGAGGCTTGGTACTCTATTTGAAAAAATTGGAACGCTCGACTTTGACCACCAATTGCGTCCGGAGTCTCCTGTTACGCCCTTTGTGCGAATTAAAGGGAGAAACTACTATCTAAATGATAGTTTCTACACAGCTCTGGAAGACGTCTTTAGAATTTATGCTAATGAAATCGAAAAAATATGTCCTGAATGTGATATTCCAAACCCAGAAAGTGTCACAGAACAAGCTAAAGATCTTGTAGCAAGAGGGTGGTTGCAGAATTTAGGTGAAAAATCGACAAGAAATATATTATCGCGCTACGGTGGTGAATTTGTTGATCTTGGTGCTCGCTACGGGCATATGGCTGGTATTTTAAAGGTTATGGGTGAACTGGCTGAGGATGCTCTCCTGGTTATTTTTAAGATGCCAGGAGCTCATTTCTTGTGTGATGTTATTACGATGGTCGTTTCAGCTAATGCTGCTAAGGTCTCTACCTTATTTAATGTTTGGAAGAATGCGAGGGGGCTCAATAGAGGGGGGATTAGGGAAATCTCTCGTTTAGTGGCCACATCTTATGTAGCCAAACGTTCACTTCGTAGGGTTCGACTTGAGTTTGGACCTGTTGAGGTAGACCCCGCATTGTTTGCTGAAGAACAATCGGATGCTCGTCAAGAGTGGTTAGCCCATGAAATTGATGATGAAAAAAGATACCGTCGCTTTTTTGAAAGAGCGGATCAACAGATAACTCGTTATCATGGAGAAATCGCTGAGCTTGAGCTTCAAAAAGAGGGTAAGACGGAACGACAAATTCAGAGATTAGAGAGAAGAATCAGTCGTCTTAGAGCTAAGCTCTCAAAAACATTTCAAGTAAAGAGAAAAGTATTTGAAGGCCGTAGGTTAGGCTATACTTTTTTAATTTTTAAAAGAAAAAGAAGAATGACCTTATATTCCAATGAGCCTGCTATGAGCTCCCTAGTGAGAGGGTCAAATGCTTGGATGGTTCCTCTTACAGCTACGGTTACAACCCCTGGTTTTGCTTTTAATAGAAACAGTCGCCAAGAGGTCTCAGAATATTTAGAGCGGGTAGGAGCGCGAAGAAGTGCGGCTACAAGTAGTGATATCAATAATATTTTAATTCAGGAAGCCAGTGAGCGGGGAGTTCATTCGGATATGCTGGGAGCTTTGTATTCCGACATTGATGGACTATTTAATACGCAAACTTTGCGTAGAGAAAGATACATTCAAACTCTGGGTCTGCATGCCTTTGTCGGCGAATTTATGAGCCGCTTGAGTAAAAAATATATCTCCATTGTTAGAGCTGAGATTATTGAAACAGGGCCAGCGGCTCGCTACACTTACAAGTTATGGGGTTTACAGTGGAGAGTTGGGCGTTTAACTTATTTTAGCAATCGTTATGTGGATTACTTAAGGTCAGTAAGTCTTGTTAGAGGTAATAGTTCGCTAAGTAATGAGTCGGCTTTTGCTAAAGATTACTTATTAAAAATTTTAAGCGCTTATGAAGTTCTAGGAAGACTGAAAACAATTCCTACGGTTGCAGAAGTGGATGTCATCAAACAAGAACTGGATGAGAAAATCAATGATTTGAGGGCTCATCAGTTTTGGGTTGAAAAAAGAGCGATGCACTCTATTCTGCCTGTTAGACAAACATTGGCTTCTCTTTTAGGCTTAGGACGTTACAATTTGTTTAGAGGGAGGCCTCAGTGCAGCGCTCTTTACTATTGATTTTACTGATTCAATGGTTCTTTTTTGCTCCATCCGCACAGGCGAGGCAATGTATTGAACTCTTTGCATTGAGAACTGTCTCAACCAGACACCCTGTGATGAGGGTCACTTGGGAGCTTCAGCAAGCTTTGGACGGCACTCTCCTTTTTGGTAGAACCAATAAGAGTAGAAAAAAAGAGCTTGAGCATATTGCTTCCGACTTAACAGGTGTTGAGGAGGGGTTGATAAGGCAAATTCAGGAAAAGCCCTATATTGAGGCTCAGCTCACACAGTGGCTAGAGTTTAATCAGTTCTGGTTGGTAAAACTCAACGAATATAAAAGCCTTCCTTTAAGTGAGCAAAAAAAGCTTAAGAAGCAAATGGAAATTCCAATGAGTATTGCTCTTAAACATTTTATTAGTTTTCTAGAGGCTCCTCATCATCGACGTTGGAAGTTTGGGCGTTTGGAGTATATTTTAACCGCTCATGTCCAACATCCTGGTGTTGATCTTGAAGCTTCGTTATTTCTTATAGATCGAGCTTCTAGGCGCTACTACTCTGGTTGGGATTTTACTCACTGCCGTTATTAGTTCAAAAAAAAAGAGCCTCTATGGGCTCTTTTATAGCGTCTCAATATTTTAATCACATTAGGGAGCTGCTGTTGGTGGAACATTTAAGTAATTCGTAGCATCCAATGTCGAGTCAAAGTCTGTCATTGAAAAGCTAAGAATTTTTGTAGTATCGGCGAGATAAGTCTGCCAGTTAGCATTGTCCGTAAGCATTCCGCTGTAATCTGCATAACCAGGGGTATCTGGTGTAATCGCTGAAGCCGCACATCCAGTTCCGTCAATACAAGCTGTTTTAGGGTACCCTGCGCTCTCTGTAGTCGCGTTATCCCATTTAGCGTGATAAGTCGCATAGCCGTTGGTATTGTTTCCTTTGAGTGTATAAATTTCCATACCATCAACGTGGTATGCAGAACCTTGAAGACCGTAATCTCCACCACCACCATTGCCTTCAAAATAAATTCCGGCTGCATTTGTAATATTGCTAATGGCTCCTGTCTCACTAACAGTTCCTTCAACAAGAAGTCTTAAACGACGAGGGTTTTGAGTGTCGTTGAAGTCGTACATTAACTTGCCATTCACCGTATCGAGAACAACCTGCCAACCTTCAGCACTTTTCATAGCAAACACATTGCCAAGTTTAACGTGAACAAGTTGATCGGCATTTCCATCAAAGCCAGCGCCTTCATCCATATCAATTTCAATTGTGTAATCAAAAGCTTGACCTGAAAGGGCTGTTGGCCTGATTTGTAAACTTAAAGTATTGGTTCCCATATCATCAGCCATAAAATCAGCAGCGGCTTGGCTTCCAAAGCAGTTCGCATCAACAGCGACTGTCGCAGCTTGGTAGGTGTTGTTTGATAGGTCGATACTTCCGGCACCGCAAGACATAATCGCACGCGCGATAGTCATGGCTCCGACAACACCTTCAGGAGAATATTCTCCGCCGGAAACTTTGCAGGCAATCATGCCGAGAGCAAACTGCTCATCGTCACCGGGTGTAAGCATTGCACCAGTTGAGTCCAAAGGCCCAGGGGCAACACGAGGATTGGTTGTTAAAGCAGAGCAGGAATCAAAGCCTTCGTTAGCAAATGTCGTAATGGAAGAGGCTGTGAGAGAAGTTTTCATAGCTCCACCGACACTGGATACAGCATTGAGAGCGGCCGTCGACCCTCCAGACACGGTATTTAAATCTAAAGCATTTGATGTGGATGAGTCATTACTGCTTGAGCAAGCGGCTAAAACGGCACAACAAAGCAAAGTCATGACTGGTTTTTTATTTTTTAAAATCATAAATACTTTCCTCCTTGAAAATAATTTCGTTTTTAATTTTATCCTCAATTTATATTTTTTAAGTCAATGATTTGAAACAATTGTTCTTTCCAAAAATCTTATTCCTACTTGGACTGAACTTATAATTCATGAAACTTTTGCTAATTGTAATAAGATTTTTTTTACGAAAGACTTTCGACCTATCAAATTATTGTCTCTTCTTTTTTTGAGGATGAAAGGCTACTCTGAAAAGGATTATAAGGCAGGTCCAAAGGATAACTTGGAGTTTATTAAAAACTAGATAAAGATCGAGACGGTTTTTGTTATTTTTGATGGATGATTTTAAGAGCTAATTCTTTCTTGTCAGCTTCTACGTATAACTCAAAAACTCCGGCATTACCCATGTAACTTACAGTTCCTGTTGGCATGCTTTGAATAAACAAAAAGTCACTGAGTATGTTTTCATCTTGTAGCTTCTTAATTATTTGGTACATCGAATTTTCATCGTATCCGTGGAGAGAGTAAAACTGATCCACTTTTACTAAACCATTTTTAGCAAACTCATCACGTAAGTTCATTTTTGCTACTTTTTCTTCGGATTGTTTGAGAAGTTCACTATCGTAAATGTCACCTTCTCCAACGGGCTTGGGAGGAGAGAAGTTCTTCGTGTTTCTATATTTATATTTTCGCCACAAATAGATAATCAAAAGTAAGGTGGGGACACTCAGTGTGCTTAGCAAGGTTAGAACTTGATTGAAACTAGGATCGTTCATTAAAAGTTATTATAAACTGCGAACCCAATTTGTTCTACAACATTTCAAATGGGCCGGTTTTTGACCTGTTTAAGAGAGGACTTAGGCGTTATTTTCCGAGTCTTTCCAAACACGAGAACCGACGGATTGAGTTTGTCCTTGGTATTTTCCACGATAAGGATTAAGAGCCTTCGCATCCATTTTACCAAAAACCAGTTGGCAAATGCGTCGACCAGCTTCAAGTTCAATAGGAAGAGAGTTCGCATTGTAGAGTTCTAATGTGATTTTCCCTTCAAAACCAGGGTCGACCCAGCCTGCATTTTGGATAAAAAGTCCCATACGTCCAATGGAGCTTCGTCCTTCCACAAATGAAACCATATCATCGGGAAGTTTAATGTACTCCATAGTGGTGGCTAGAAGAAAAGAGTGAGGTGCAATTGTGATTTTGTCAGCAATGACCTCTTTATACTTAATTTCTTGTGACATTGAGATAATAGGAGTGTCTTGGGGTTCTACCACAAGGTAGTGGTCCCCAAGACGGCAATCGATGGATGCCGGTTGAATTGACTCGGGAGTCAATGGATCAACAACAAGTTCACCTTTATCAATAAGGGCCTGTAGGCCTCCATCTGAAAAAATCACTATTTATTCTCCGCAGCTCTTTGCTCTTGATACTTCTTCGCAAGTTCTTCTTGGATGTTGCGAGGAACGGGAGCGTATTTTGCAAATTCCATTGTGAACTCACCCTTACCTTGAGTGGCAGAGCGAAGATCGTTGGAGTATCCAAACATTTCGTTTAATGGAACTTCAGCAACCACCGTTACGAAACCTTCTTGGGTTGTTGTACCACTAATCATTCCACGACGTTGGTTGACTTGGCCCATCACAGAACCTTGGAATTCTTCAGGGGCAGACACTTCCACTTTCATAACAGGTTCAAGAGCGGTTGGGTTAGCTTTCTCATAAGCTTGCCTCATCGCAGCCATAGCACAAATCTTAAAGGCCATCTCACTGGAGTCCACATCATGGTAAGCACCATCATCAAGATCGACTTCAACGTTAACAATAGGGAATCCAATCAATGTTCCTTTTGCGAGTTGGTCTAAGAAACCTTTCTCACAAGCCGGAATATATTCTTTAGGAATACGACCACCAACGATGTTGTTGTTGAAGCGAAAGTTTTCATCTTCTTCAGCAGGGATAGGTCTGATTTTTCCAACCACTTTCGCAAACTGTCCAGAACCACCCGTTTGTTTTTTATGGGTGTAATCATAAGCAGCTTCAGCTCCGATAGTCTCACGGTAAGCCACTTGTGGTTGACCCGTGATCACTTCACATTTGAACTCACGCTTCATGCGTTCAACATAAACTTCAAGGTGAAGTTCTCCCATTCCAGAAATGATTGTCTCGTTAGACTCTTCATCTCTATGAACACGGAAAGTTGGATCTTCCTTCTTAAATTTATTAAGAGCTTTAGAGAAGTTACTAGCATTGGCTTTGTCTTTAGGAGCAACAGCCAAAGAAATAACGGCATCAGGGATGTGCATAGATGTCATTGCGTAGTTAACATTGCCATCTGTGAATGTGTCACCAGAAGCACAATCGACACCAAAAAGAGCCACGATGTCTCCAGCGCGGGCTTCTTCAACATCTGACATATCGTCTGAGTTCATTTTAACAATACGAGGAACTTTAAGTTTTTTATCCGTTGTCGTGTTAAAGATGAAATCACCCTTTTTCATCGTTCCTTGATAAATTCTCATGTAAGTTAACTGACCGTAGCGTCCGTCTTCTAGTTTGAAAGCCAAAGCCACTAAAGGAAGTTCGTCCTGAGTTTTTAGTAAAACCTCTTCTTCGTTTTTATCAAGATCAAGCGCCTTGTTGTCGATATCTGGAGGAGAAGGTAGGTAACGAGTTACAGCATTTAGTAAAAGCTGAACACCTTTGTTTTTGTAAGCAGAACCCATAAAAACAGGAGTGAGATCAAGACTGAGAGTACCAGCACGGACGGCTTTGTGAATTTCGTCTTCAGTGACTGTCTCACCTTCAAGAACTTTATTCATCAGTTCGTCATCAAACATAGAAACCGCTTCAAGCATTTCTTCACGATACTTTTCAGCATCATCTTTCATGTCAGCAGGGATTTCTGATTCAACAATAGTTTCACCGCTAGGGCCATCAAATGTGTAGGCCTTCATTGTAATAAGATCGACAACACCTTGGTGATTGTCTTCTGTTCCAATAGGGATTTGCATCATAACAGCATTATGGGCAAGCTTCTCTCTCAATTGCTCAGTGACTCGATAAGGATTGGCACCAGCACGATCAAGTTTGTTGATAAAAGCCAAACGAGGAACGTCATAACGTCTCATCTGACGGTCAACGGTAATAGACTGCGATTGAACACCTGAAGTACCACAAAGAACGAGGATCGCTCCGTCAAGTACACGCAGGGCTCTTTCAACTTCAACAGTGAAGTCCACGTGTCCGGGAGTATCAATAATGTTAATGTTCGTGTCGCCCCAGTAAACGTTAGTGGCAGCTGATTGAATTGTGATTCCACGTTCTCTTTCAAGCTCCATGGAGTCCATTTTGGCTCCAACACCATCTTTTCCTCTCACGTCATGAATGGCGTGAATTCTTCCTGTGTAAAATAAAATACGCTCAGTAAGCGTCGTTTTTCCCGAGTCGATATGTGCAGAGATACCGATATTACGAACTTTTTCCAGTTCCCACTTTTGTGCCATAGCTTAAAACCTCTTAATATTACTTATTGATCCTCGGACGAGTCGCCTAAGAAATCACTGAAATTGTTACTATTTAAGAGATGTTGTTATCACGAGATGACGAGCAGTGCAAAAAAAATGCGGATGAAGTTGAGGCTGAGCTATATTATGATGAAAAGGTGCGGCATTGAGAGTTGTTTTATAAGAATCCACTGAGGAGTGAGTCAAGTTAACCACCAGTGGCTCTTTTGAAAGTTCAATGAAGATAAATACTATCTTATTAAATACACTAAGGAAATTGTGACAATTGTAGAAGCATTAGAAAAATATTGGGGTTATCAAGATTTTCGACCTTTGCAAAAGGATGTGATTGAGGCTGCCAAGCGTGGTGAGAACACTCTGGTTCTTATGCCCACGGGATCGGGAAAAAGCCTTTGTTATCAAATTCCGTCTGTGTTGAGTGAAAACTTAGTGGTGGTGATATCTCCTCTGATCGCCCTAATGAAAGATCAAGTGGATGATGCTCGTAAGAGAGGAATGAAAGCGACTTACATTAACTCCTCTCTGAGTCGGGAAGAAAGGGAGAGAGCCTATGAAGATCTTAGATCAGGACGCTTGAGATTACTCTATGTCACTCCTGAGCGCTTTCGCAAAGAAGACTTTTTACAGGCGTTAAGTACTCAAAAAGTGGATTTAATGGCCGTCGATGAAGCCCATTGTATTTCGGAGTGGGGCCATGATTTTCGACCTGACTACACTAGAATGAAGGAAATTCATCAAAACTTAGGTTGCCCTCCCATTATGGCTCTAACAGCAACGGCCACAAAAAGGGTACAGGAAGATATTTTAAGTAAATTGGGTATTTTAGATCAGGCCGTGGTTTTCTCAACTGGTTTTGATCGACCTAATCTTGAATTAGAAATTCAAGATGTAGTGGGATTGGATGAAAAAATAAGAGCCTTTACCTATTATCATCATTTGTATCCTGGAGCGAAGATTGTTTACTTCTCTTTAGTGGATACTTTAAAAAAGTTTTCTCAAGGCCTGGATTCTATGGGAGTCAGTCATTTGATTTATCATGGACAATTATCAGTGGACAAGCGCAAGAGAAATCAAAAGAACTTTCAAAAAGAAGAAAACCCTATCATTTTGGCAACTCCCGCTTTTGGATTAGGAGTTAATAAAGCGAATATTCGTATGGTCTTGCATGCGGAACTTCCTGGTTCCATAGAATCTTATTACCAGGAAGTGGGGCGAGCGGGGCGTGATGGTCTTCCCTCTCACTGTGCTCTTCTCTTTGATAGCGATGATATTTCGATACAGATGGATTTTATTAAGTGGGCTAATCCTGATCCTTCCTTTATACGACAAGTTTACCATTTAATTGAAGACAACCCGTTAAGAGTTCACGCGGAAGGCTATGAATTTTTAAGAGAAAAGATGCTTTTTTATCATAAGAGAGACTTCCGACTAGAAACAGTGATTAAACTTTTTGATCGCTGGGAAGTTTTAGAAAACTTTCATAACTTTAGAGAGTGGAATCTTGTCTCAGAAATACCGGAACACCTATTAGATGAAAACAGTCATAAAATGCATTTGCGCTCGCAACAGGAAAAGCTTCTAGAAATGGTTGAGCTGGCTAAAGACAAAACCCATATCAAAGAAAAAGTGGTTAATTATTTTGAAGTTTCCTAATCCTGAGCACACAACTCCTGAAGGAATATTGGCGATGGGTGGGGACTTGTCGCCCGAAACATTACGTGAGGCCTACACTCAAGGTATTTTTCCGTGGCCCCATCCGGGTTACCCTTTATTATGGTTTTGTCCGCCTAAAAGAGGAATTTTGAAGTTTAGCCAATTTATTATTCCAAGATCCACACAAAAAAAGATTCGGCAGAAGGCTTTTCAAATGACACGTAATCAAGCTTTTGATGATGTTATTGAGAATTGTTCTAAAATACCAAGAAGCAAGGAGTCTGGAACTTGGATTTTACCTGAAGTGGTTGAAGCTTATAAAGAACTGCATAAAAAAGGTGAGGCCTACAGTTTTGAAGCTTGGGATGATGGAAAGTTGGTCGGTGGGTTGTATGGTGTACTTTTTGATGGTGTGTTTAGCGGAGAAAGTATGTTTTATAAAAAAGCAGAAGCATCTAAAGTCTGTTTAGTTGAGACTGTATCCTACTTAAGAGACTTAGGGCATCATTGGATGGACATTCAAATGGTCACACCACTTTTAGAGAAAATGGGCGGGGAATATATTTCTCGAAAACAGTTTTTAAAAATGTTAAAGGATCGACATGTTAGTAGATGAAAATAAAGTTGTTACTCTTTCTTACCAACTCTTTACTGTTGATGAGAATAAAAAGGAAATTCAAATAGAGGAAAGAACGGTTGATGATCCACTGGATTTTATATTCGGCCAAGGAGTCTTGCTTCCTAAAGTAGAAGAGGCCCTTAAAGGCAAATCCTTTGGTTTTCAAACAAGAGTGGATCTGCACCCTCGTGATGCCTTTGGACTTCATAGAGAAGAGTTGCAAATCTGGATGTCTAAAGAAAAATTTCCAAAAGATTTAGAACTCAGCCTTGGTATGAAGTTTCAGACTCAGGGGCCCAATGGGAGCGTGATGTCTGTTATAGTAAAAGAAATTAAAGAAGATAAAGTTCTTGTGGATGGGAATCACCCATTGGCGGGATTAACCTTGCGTTTTGATGTTAAAGTTCTTCGAGTGCGTGAAGCAACACAAGAAGAGCTTTATAATAAACAGGTGGATCCGAAACAGCTGCATTAGTCTTAGTGGTCCTTTAAGATCTGATCAGTCTGATCCAAATGTAATTGTTGCAGGAATTACACACTTATTTAAAGAAGAGATCATGCTCTTAGACTTTGATTTTGCTAATTTTAAAGTCTCAAGGAGGACTCATGTCTAGAAAACAAGATATATTCATATATCCCTCAACGAGTGGGGACCGCTGGTGTGTAAAAAAAGAAGGGAACAAAAGACCTTCTTATAGTTTTGAAAGTCGCGGTGAAGCGGAGCAAAGAGGAAAAGAAATTGCAGCAGAGCTAGAGTCAGATATGAAAGTTTTTGATTCAGACGAGAACTTAATAAGAATGATGAATTTTCGTCAACGTAAGGGTCAAATTAACTACCATGTAATGAAAAAAGATGGGCATTGGATAGTTAAACCGGAAGATCGAAAACAAGCACAATTTAAATTTAAAAGTAAAAAAATGGCTTTAGAAGAAGCCAAAAGAGCGGCTCGGGATCATTCCTCTATGTTAGTTGTTCATAATTCTAATGGTGCTGTGGAGAAGATGCAGGATATGCGGGGAATACCCGCTCCGCATACAGACCATTAAAACAACTCATAGGAGTGGTTACTGATAAAAGCGATTAAGAATAAGCTGACATTGTTGAGAACTAACTTTGTTAGAAGAGTTTTAGAAATCGTCTATTATCACGAGTTTTGCTCAAACGGGGTCAATCATTTATGATTGGCCCTTTTAATTTCCTGAAAAGACTATTGAGGCGTCCTGTCTTATCAAACATTCTATTTTGCCAGAGTTGGGGAGATTATTTGATTTCCTCATTTTCATAAAACTAAAGAAGAGAGATTGTCATTATATAGAAATTTGGGCATAACTAGAAAAATGAATAGTCGCGCTCTTGATTTTTTAGTGGTTATAATTATTGCTTTTGTCCTTTATTGGCTGTTGATCAGAGAAACACCGGACGTTCAAAGAGGCGATGAAAATAATGTACATATAGAAAGTGAATTTAAAAAAGATTTAACTCTAAATAAATCTCAATCCACTCCGGTGAGTCTAAATAATGAGATTGAAAAATCATCACCAAAGATTGAAGTGAAAAAGTTCGCTCTCAATGAGACTCAAAAAACAAAAGATAAGAAACCCTATGGCGATCTTGATGATAGTTTTGTGCCCTTTGATCAAGAGGGGAATCGTTACATTACTCATCTGATCAAAAGTGGGAAGCATTTAATCTACCATGGCGATGTGCTCATAGGAGATGAAAATGATCTCAAAAAATTTGATGGTAAAGTGATCAAGCAAAAGAGAGCTCGGAAATGGCCTAGTGGAAATGTTCCCTACATTCTTGATGAGGATCTAGAAAATTATGACCTTGTGATGGAGGCCATAGAATATTTAAATCTACAAACGAATGTAAAGTTTGTTCCCAAATCTGAAAGTCATCAAAATTTTGTTCATATCACTAAAGGAGAAACGGATTGCTATTCTTACGCCGGAATGCAAGGCGGTAAGCAAGAAGTTTTTTTAACTCCTCGCTGTGGAGTGCGTGAGATTTTGCATGAGTTTATGCATACTCTGGGCTTTTTTCACGAACAAAACAGAGGAGACAGGGATGAATACATCCAAGTTCTTTGGGATAATATTGACGAGGTTAATCAACCACAATTTAAAAAAATACCGATTGATTTCATAGGTGTTCGAGGGAGGCCTTTTGATTTTGAATCAATCATGCTTTATTCCTCATACACCTTTAACTTGTACCCTGATGAGCCTACAATATTAACTAAAGATGGAGAGATTATTCCGAGCAGTGAAAATTTACTGAGTGGAGAGGATATTCATAGGGTCAATATGGCTTACCCTAGTATTCCGTAATACGAGGTCTTGTTTTCGAGGACCTCTTTTGACACATATGATGGAAAAACTTTACAGTTTAAAGAAAACCTACAAGTGGAAAATAATGCACATTGATTTTAATCAGAGATTTCTTTAAGCCCAGTGAAAGATGTTTCTTGTCCAAGTTTTATTCTAGAGTATCTAAAAGATCCGCCTGTGATATCAGGGAGTGTGTCTCAACTCATTCGTCGGCTAGGGAAAAAGCGGAATAATCTCAAAATTCAATTAACTAAAAACTTACAAGACGTCCTTGAGAAGAAAAGATATCTTATGTCAGAATCCTTGAGCGAAAACCAGCCGTGGATTCGGTGGCAAGAAGCGAATCATTGGGTGGAAGTGAATTTACAGCAGGATTATCCAATCTCCTGGGCCTCCATTGTTCAACTTAATAAAAAAATCATAGGCGATGATCATGGAGGATTAAGGCAGGGTTCTTTTTTTCAGGGTAACAGGGAGTTTCTTCCGCTTGAATTTATGAGTGAGGCTCTTGATGAGTTTCAAAAAAAAGTACTTTTTGAGACGGATGTTTTTGTGAAGGCTTTTGAGCTGTATTTGGGTATAGAGACCATTCGTCCATTTGAACAAGGAAACAGTCCCACAGCACGCTTAGCAGGGGACTGGGTACTGATGTCAGCCGGTTTTTTACCAGTGACCTTTAATTCTAGTGATCAGTCTCATATGGCTATTACCTTAAATCACCCCGCTCAAGACAAAAACAAGTCTTTTGAACGTTATTTACAAGCTATTCAAAATAGTTATGACATACTTTTGCCAAACTAGGGTTTATTGTTTTTTTCTTAGGTATTCCAGCTGTTGTCTTAACAGAAATTGAGGGTTGTGTTCAGAGGTTACTCAAAAGTCTATTGAGTGTCAGTCTTCAGTTAAGTGCGTGTTGCAATGAACTGGTGTTAGTTCCGTACCGAGACTCTTGGTTAGAGTGAATTTTTAAGAATCTTCGTTCTTTGTTTTTTTGTCAGAGTTTTCTAAAGAGTGAGAGCTTTCAAACTGACTTACTGTTGTTTTTTTAGAAAATAGCTTTTCAAAAATTCTAGCCGCGTTACTAATAGTTGCGGTTAAGTGCCATTGTGCTTTTAAAAAAAGTTGTTTTCTCTGGTAGGCAGCGTGTTTCTTTTTGAACTGCTGAGTTAAGCCTTGAGAAAGCATTTGTCGTTGTTTTGCTGGTAAGTTTTCAAATTCAACAGCAATCATTTTAAAGGTTTGTGGTTTTTGATCATCCCTATAGGTTTTATGAACTTGCACACGAACGACCTTTGCAAAACAGGCAATGGGTTGAGTGTTGGGGGCTGTAAATTCTACTTTAATGACCTCTGACTCTTGTGGGGCATTCAAATAGGGACATAAAAATGCCATCCCAGATTCTGATAAATTGATAATGCGGGTGTGCATTGTTTTTGAGCCACGAGGTTTCAGTGCAAAACGTACAACCTCGTTATCCCCAATTTCAATCATATAGCGGGGGGCTCTAGGGTAGAGTTCTTCTATTTTTCTCTGATCAGACATAATGCGCTATCGGCTTCTTGATGAAAAATTTCAAAGGATTCCACATGGAAGCACAGGGAGGGGGCAAGAAGTTGGACTTTTGGCGAGAGTTTGGGTAAATAGCCCTATGGATAAATGGATAGATCAATTAGAAAACCCTTTTGAGACTTTTAAGAGCTGGTATGAGGCGGGAGTTCAACAAACCTCATTTGAACCCACAAAAATGACCCTTTCCACGATAGGCCTTGATGGTGGTCCCTGTTCAAGAACAGTGCTTCTTAAACAAGTGGATGACAAGGGGCTTTGTTTTTTTACAAATTATAAAAGTCAAAAAGGGCGAGAGCTGATCGCAAATCCAAAAGCCTCATTGCTTTTTCATTGGGAAAAGCCTGAGCATAGGCAAATACGAGTGCGAGGCCAGGTTGAAAAGATGACTTATGAAGAGTCGAATCGCTATTTTCAAACTCGTGGTCGAGGTTCGCAAATTGGAGCTTGGGCATCTCCTCAAAGTGAAGTCATAGAGAGTCGTGAGAAGCTCATTGCCCTGGTAAAGAAGATTGAGAGTCAATTTGAAGGTAAAGAAATTCCGTGCCCTGAATTCTGGGGGGGCTTTCGTCTTATTCCGATCAGCTTTGAATTTTGGCAGGCTGGAGCAGATCGTCTGCATGATCGTTGTTTTTTTGAAAGAAAGTCTGACGGTGACAATTGGGAAGCCTATCGTCGTGCTCCTTGATTGAATTTATCCCAACAGTTGTATATCGTTACATATATAGAAAGAATGTGCTTTGCTTTGTAAGCTTAGTTTCTAAAAATTTATAAATAACGATTTACCCAGGGGGAAATATGTCATTTCGTTTGCTACTAGCTGTTTGCTCTTTCACTTTATTAGGAGCTTGTGCTCATGGTGGGAAACACCATCATGGACATAAACACAAAAAAGATCATCATAAAGAAATGTGGAAAAAAATGGACGCCGATGGTGATGGGGCTGTCACTCGCAAAGAATTTGATAAGATGCATGGTGATATGTTTGCAAAAATGGATGCCAATAAAGATGGAAAAGTAACGAAAGAAGAAAAAATGGCCTTTCATAAAAGCAAAATGAAGAAAAAATGCAAAGACCACAAGGACTCCAAAGAAAAAGAGGGCTGCTGTGGTTAACTTCTACTAGCAAAAGTAGAATGTTTAAGAAAGGTAAGTTAGATACTTACCTTTTTTTATTGTTTTTTATCCTGGGGGCCAGGTGAGTTTTCGGCCACCTAAAATATGAAAATGAAGATGATCTACAGATTGTCCACCATTTTTGTTAGTGTTGGCGACTATGCGATAACCATCCTCTCCGATGTCCTGTTGTCTAGCAATTTCATGGACCTTGACCATGATATGTCCAAGAATTTCTTTATCTTCTTGAGGACTAATATCATTCATTGAACGAATCTCTTTTTTAGGAATCACTAGAATATGTGTAGGAGCCTGTGGGTTTACATCCTTAAATGCAAGGCAAATATCATCTTCATAAATGATTTCAGCAGGGATTTCTTTGTCGATAATTTTTTTAAAAATTGTCATAAAGCTCCTTTTTGTTAAAATGCCATTATGAAGGAATTTTATCAAAAATACCAAGGCCATCTTCCCGCATTATTTTTTATCGGAGGTTTCGTTTTTGATATATTAACGACAGACCGTATTGATCAGTTTTTCTCGCTGATTCAACAAGTTCTCTATTTATTATTGATCATGATGTTCTTCTATTGGGAGTTGTTTACTCCCAAAATTTTCCTAAAAGAGGAGTCTGTATTTAATAAGATGTGGAAGTATCATGTGGAGCTTCTGCACTTTCCCTTTGGTTCGCTCTTAAGTCTTTACACAATCTTTTATTTCAAGAGTGCCTCTCTGATGACCTCTTTTGGATTTATGTTATTTTTAGCTGCTGTATTGATAGTGAATGAGTTTCCTCAGTTTCAAAAAAGGGGAGCACTTATCCGTTCAGCCCTTCTTTCCCTTTGTTTGTCATCTTATTTAGTCTATTTGGTGCCTGTTGTGACCAATGCTCTTGGTTGGGGAGCTTTTTTGCTGGCAATAATCTTATCCACTTCTCTTTTTTTATTGTTTGCACAGAGGGTTTATAAAAAGTCTGAAGATAAAAGTTGGGTAAAAAAGAATATATTAGCTCCTGGGATAATTATTAATATTTTATTTGTTTTACTTTATTTATTCAAATTATTACCTCCAGTACCAGTTTCATTAAAATACATTGGTATCTATCATAATATCGAAAAGCAGAATGGGGATTATATTCTTAATTATGAGAGAGATTGGTGGCGCTTTTGGCAGTCTGGCGCTCAGACTTATTTATATAGAGAGGGTGATCAAATATATTGTTTTGTCAGTGTTTTTTCACCCACTTATTTTAGTGATCAAATGTTTCTGCAATGGTTGAAAAAAAGCGAACAAGGGTGGGTGAGTAGAGACTCTGTTCCTCTTTCTATTCATGGGGGGCGCTCTGATGGTTTTAGAGGCTATGCCTATAAATCCAATTTTGAGCAGGGAGATTGGCAAGTACAGGTATTGACCTCTGATGGAAGGGAAGTGGGGCGTATTTATTTTGAAGTTAAGACGGCTTCTTTAAACTCCACTCGCGAATGGCGACAAGACATCTACTAAGGTCGAATAAAAATTGGAATTAAAATTAAGCTTATCGATCAAAGGAATTTATCCATTATTTTCTTGAAACGAATTAAGGTGAGGTTTGGAGAAAACTTCAACTTACGTGCGAGCATTCCAATAAGAGGGAGTTCGTAAAGAATTTCATCAATGTTGGTCTTTTCTTTTTGTAAGGTCGTAAACCAGAGAAATAATAGTCCCGCTAGAATTTGATACTGAAACTTGATATTAAAAATGTAGATACTGAGTAAATGTAAAATAAGAAGTAAAAGGGCGGTAAAGCGCCAGTGACTTGGGCGAAATAATGGCAAGATAGCAATAACCTCCCAGTAAATCCCAGCCATGAGAAGTCCATAAGCGAAGATGGCGTGGTTCATTAGAAAGTCCACAAGTGGAGCAGGATGCCCAGTGCGTAGAGCATAGGTGCTAATAATATTAATCATAGAAGATGGGTTCCAAAAACTGAGTTCATCAAAAAACAATTGAAAACCCATGCCCCAAAAAACTTTCCAAAGACCACTGAATGTATAAGGCAGCATAAACAGGAAAAGTCCGAACCAATAAAGGTGATTGTGAAGGTGTTTACTTTTTCGAGGGAAGAGTGTTTTATTTTTTGACCATGTTGGGATGAGACTGAATGCAAAGGATGTGTAAACGAAGATCATCTCCCCATGATAACTTTGATTAAAGGAGTACGTGTAGGCATATGAAAATAAGAAAGCAACGAATGTCGTGATTCGGACCCATTGTCGTCGACAGTTTAAAAAGCAAAGCAGTGCGATCCATGGAGTCACCATAAGGACGGCGTTAATTAGGGCGGGAGACAGACGGCTCAGAAAACTAAAAGCAAAGGGAGGGTGTAAGTCACCTGTATTTTTTTGCAAACCAATAAAACCAATATATTTCAGCGTTATAAAAAATAATAGACCGTAAAATATTTGTAGAGATCGTAGGGAACCTTCAAAATGTTGGTTCAATAATTGAAAGGGAGTTTTTGATTGGTATCCTTTATAAAGATATCGACGTAATCGTATTCCACTATTCTTGAGAGTCATAAATGAAATCTCCATATGTAATCTCATCAATAATCTGTCCTGTACGGTAAAATTCAATGGGATTGTGTATTGTTTCTATAACTTGATATTTAGCCGTTCTGATTTTTGTCTTTCTAAAAATCTGATTTTCTAAAGCCGCTTGGGCCATATTCGCTCTTGGACTCTTTTGCTGAATATATTGCACCAGTTCTTGGGCAAGACGGTAATCGGTTGTGTGTTTCCATTCGTCTTTGAGTAGATCTCTTGCCATGACTGGTTCTTTGAGAATTTGTCCATCAATTTCTAAAATTTTAATTTTTTGAAATTTCGCTGTGGGGAAGACTCTGCCAAACCCAAGCTCCCATGAGTAAAAGGGAAAAACATGGTGATGGTTCAGACTTGTGAGAATAGGAAGGCTTCCCAGAAAGAGGAACAGCAAGGTGAATCCTAAAAAGAAGAGGCGAACTTGAGAAAAGATCTTCATGTCATCAGTATTAAATCTTGCTTAAAGAGGGTCAATTTATTTGTCTGAGAATTAGAGGGCTTTTTGACCTTAGTTTCATCAAAATTTTCAGATGTTCATTTGAAAAATATATAGAATTTCTAGTTGTTTTTTACATGTCCTTTAGGTGTGGTTAAAGTCGTGCAGAGTACTTTGGTACTGTATTTGGGGTGGGGATGATTTATCAATTTCAAAATCTATTCATAATTGTATTGAGTTTTTTTATAGCGCTCGAAGTGAATGCCTTGGCTGGTTGGAGTGAGGCAGTGGCTTCTTCAGAGTTTGTTAAGATAGAGACTCAATTTGGTCATTGCACTGGAACTCGAATTTCAGATCATGGACATATTTTAACAGCTCGCCATTGTTTCAATGCTTGTCTGATTCAAAGTGGACAATTAGAAGATGAGCCTATTTATCCAGAGGAAGGTTGGCGCTCGCCGAAACTGTATCATGTTTTAGAAGAAAGACCTGTATATTGTGATATGAGCCTTGAGGGAAAAAATGTTAGAGCAGAGGTTGTGGCAACGAGTCGAGCCTTTATGGTGCCCAGTGAGCAGTCGAGTCTTTCGTTCCTATCTCCAGAGATGTACCAAGAATTTTTAGAAAAAAGTTATTTTCAGTCAGGTGATTTTGCTATTTTAAAATTACAAGCAGAGTCCTCCGCTCGTTGCTTGAGAATCAGCTCTCTAGCCAGTTCGTTGGGAGATGCTGTTCATTATTATGGTTATCCAGGAGCTTCACGAGGAGGGCGACCTGAAGGACGAGAGAGTTTAGGAGACCGGATCTTAATGGGACAAGGTCTGATCACGCCTTCTATTTTAGATAATCCATGTGTCGTTGGTGATGAGATTAAACTGAGAGATCGTTATGATCGAGAAGAGTTGATTTTATCCTCAGTCGATATACTTCCTGGGGCCAGTGGAGCTTCATTGTTAAATAGTTCTGGGGAAATTATAGGGCTACTCAATAGTAGTTATTCCAATGGATTGGAAATGTATGAGCGCTACTGCCCTGGTTCTGCTGTGGCGATCTCAATAGAGAGCCTCGTTTTGGACTTGCGAACTCGATTTTCAAGAGAGGACGTGACGCAATTTTTTAATTGTTCTCAGGGGAATTAAGCTCTCTTCCGATTGCATCTTCCTCTTCTCTGGGTTTTTCGTAATCAAAAACGACCAGGGTGATGTAGCCACCATCAACATCTTTTTTATCTTCTAGTTGTTGCCGCAAATCGGAAAGTGATGTCCCTAAGAGACGAGCGTGCTTTGAAGAAAGTCGTGTCAAGTGAACGACGTGAAGCTCATTTGGTATAACATTCCCATGATCAATGTTTGATTCGCCTTCTACCTGAATTCGTGCACGGATACCCACTTTGTAGCAGTTAAAAGTACCATTCCATATTTGAGCGATTGTTTGACCCGATTTGATTTTATTGACCATGGATTTTTCTTCAGCGCTGACTCGGAAGGACTCCCAGTCACCATAAGTGGGGAAGCAAGTGGGAAGTCTTTCATATTGTTGATCGACAAAGTAGTCCGTCACTTTTTCAGTGATATGGATCTTGAATATCCCGTAGTTGTTACTTTGATTTTTAGCGACAAAGTCTTGTATTCCGTAAGAGCTTAATGGCAGTTGTTTTTTTGATAAAAGTTCGGATCTAGTGAGAACTTCAATTTCATCAATCAAGGCTTTGCCAAGGTAGGGGATAGTTTCATTTTCTAAAAAAATCTTAATTTCAGTTCCAACGCGAAAACATTCCGGTTGAGTAAGGATTAAAGTGCTTAATTTGTCATCATCAAATAGGTTCTGAGTTTCTCTTTTTAGGGTGTTGTCGACAGTGACGATGTAGTCATCTGAGTCTAATTTTTGACACTGGTTTGATCTTTCCCCAAGGTTTGTCAGTTTAAATGAGGTGAAGGCAGTAGTGCTGAAAAAAATAACAAGACATAGGCTTACTAGCTGAGTCATCTGAGTCCCCCGTGAACACTTAAAAAGTTATTCACAAACTGAGGGTCTGTCAAAGAATCAAAGAAGTCCTTAACAATATACTGTTGATGATGCGTTGCTATTTAAACTTGAGATAAAAAAGTGAAAAGGAGCCAGTGTCCCGGCTCCTTTTCTAGGGGATAAGGTTTATTTGAAGAGATTCGTGATGAGACTAAAAATTCCACCGAGAAGAGGGTTGCCGCCAGTTAAAACACCGCCAATGGTGTTTATAATACCGCCAAGTCCGCCACCGGAATTATTATTGTTATTATTAGTTCCATTATTATTGTTTCCAGAGTTATCAGAACCAGAACCTTGATTGTTGTTCTGACCGGAGTTATTTCCGAGCAATCCACCCGTTAATGAGTCAAAGATACTTCCAAAAGGAGTTTTATCTAAGAACATATTAAGAGCCCCTCTGATTAATGTTCCAAACAAATTGGAAAAACTTGCCTGACTTTGATCGCCGTTAATTAGACCCAAACCTGCATGAACTAAATCAGCAACTGGAATTCCAAGAATATCAATACCCTCTAGTTGTGATGTAACAAGTGAGGCAATTAATGCTTGAAAAGAGTCTTTGTCAGCGGCTAATAGAGCAGGAACTTCAACACCATTTATTACCATGGCAGTTTCATCTGGGTCTCCAGTAAGGTCTTCGATAAAATCAATTAATAATTCGGCTCCACCCACTTTCATCATTATTGAATTGGGTTGAGTTTCTGTAATTTCAACTGTTTCATCTAACAAACTCTCGTCAATGCTTTCGGCTTCTTCTTCACTGATGGCATTATTGTTTGTCATTTCCTGTAGTACATTTCCTGCAGAGTCTCCATTGGTTTGCATTTTTCCGCAACCAATCAGCATAAAAGCTGGTAGTAAAATTACTAGGATGATAGCCTTCATCAAAATCCTCCTTCATACATTTAGAGTGTTGGCTAACTAGACTTTCGGTGAAGCTGGACTAAAGTTAAAATATCAATATGAATCAACTCTCTAGATTGTTAGTTATTTAGACAGTGCCTCTGTAAAAGAAATTGATAGTTCAATTCTTTGCAACGAGACTTGTCGATTTTTTTTACGTTTCTATTTTTGAAACAAGTAAAAAAAATGAGAAAAATTGCGATGTTAAAAACATTCGACACTTTACCCATGAATCCAATCGTAATAAATGGACCTTTGTAGGTACTGATCTGTTAAATAATGTCTCGTTTTGTGCCGATGGGAAAATACAAAACACAAAGGATCATCAATGAATCGACTCAGCTTTGTATTTCTTTCTGGTTTTTTGATAGCATTTTTAATAAATGCGGTACAGAGGGATCCCAATTATGAATTTGAAACGGTACAAACTCTATATAATGAAGAGATTTCGTCGTTGGCAATTCATGAAAATCTTTCGGGAGCTATGTGGCTTGAAAAAGAACTAATCGCTGAATCGGTTGATATTAATAAACTTTATCAGAAAAAAGCATTCAAAAATCGTTTGGCTGATAATAGTGAAATCAAAAAAGTTAAGAAAAATGCTTATACTTATATAGAAAAAAGAATTTGTCCTGAGTCCCCATATTTTGAAAAGCCTGTTAGAAGTGTAATGACTAGTCGTTATGGCTATAGAGTTCATCCGCTATCGGGTAGAAGACATATACATGCTGGAATTGATTTTAGAGGCCAGACAGGAACACCTGTTTATGCCGCTTCAGTAGGTATTGTGAAGACTTCAAGAAGAAAAGGGGCTTATGGTAAAACCATTGAGATAGATCATGGGAACCGTTATTCCTCTCTTTATGGTCATCTTTCTGATTATCAGGTTAAAGAAGGAGAGTGGGTCAATCTGGGGCAAACAATTGGTTACATAGGCCGTACAGGAAGAGCCACAGGACCCCATCTTCATTTTGAAGTTCGCTGTCACAATGTTCCTTTAGATCCGAGAAAGTATCTCGGAAAGATTAACCAGATTGCAGAAGTAAAGTTTAGAAAAAGAAACCGCCATATCACGACGAGTCCTCGCAGAACAGTTAAACGTAAACCAGCAGCCGTTCATGATCCCAATTACTACACTCGTATGATTAATTTAAAAAAGCTTAAGAAATTAAACGACAAGCCCAAGCGACTCTAAAACCTCTATATATAATAGTTAAAGTACCGTTTCGACCAGTTGCTCAGCCGTTGATGGAGCCGCTGTATTTTGCCGTGTATTGGCTTTTAAGAAATAGAGGAAATCAAATTTTCTGGAACCGTTCTGATAATCTTGAGCAAAGGTTTTTACAATGTCTGTTGCTTGAACAACGGGCTGGCCAAGAAGAAAAGATTGTTCCCAATTGAAATGGGGGATAGAAGAGTGAACTCCTGAAGAATAGGCGTTGAAGATAATTTCAGTACAGACCAATCTTCCGTGGGATTGGAAGTTAAAGCTGTAGTCGTAGGGTCTGAACACATATTGAAGGGCCGTGTATAGGGCGATGGCTTTGGCTTTGGCTTTAATACTCATTTTGGGCCGAAAAATAGCCAACTGATCTTTGAGGAGACCTTCGTAAAGATTGGAGATGATCACTCCTTCACCTTTACTTTCAAGTACGACCCGAGGCAGACTGTGGCCATGGTGCTGGGTCATTTGGTCTTTGTAATAGGAAATCACTCGAGGAAGTTTTTTTTGTAAATAGCTAGTATAGCTATGGCAATCTAATCTTTCCCTCTGACAAGCTTGTGCAAAAAAACGATTGGTTTGACGATCACGATCAAAGTAATTTTTAAACTTATTCCAAGAGCCCAAATAAATGAGTCCGTGACTCCATTCGCCTTGAAAGGCCACATTAGTTAATTTGTAAAGATGTTTGATTGTAGCGATATCTCCAGGGAGGAGATTGTTTTGAATCTCATTAATTTGTTCATAGGATATGAAGTATCTTTTGGGTAGAGATATTAAACCAGTCTGATAGAGAATTCCGGCTTTTAATTGGTAGAAGAAATCGAGTAGAGGACGGTCAACAAAATAGCGATCATTTAAAACTTGTGGATTTTGTAATATGTTTTGCGCACGATTGATATAATCTCTTAGCCAATTGGGAACGGAGGTTATTGGCCAGCGACTTGAGCGCTCTAAACTTTTATACAACCTTTGGCCATTGTTCTGAGAGTCTCTTTGTAGGTGGAACTTTGTTTTATTGATCATGCGTGCAATTAATTGTGAATCGGATTGTGATGAATATTCACTTAAAATTGTGGCAAGGGCTCGGTTGGGTAGAATAACACTTAAGAATTCTGACGTGTGAACATACAAAATAAGAAGTGTGATAGTTTGATCAATTTGCGCTTGAGTTCTCGGGTTATGGGGTGGGTAAAGATTAAAGAGATTCTCATGGGGTTTTAAGCTTTCCACATAGCTTTGAATGGCAGCGAGGGCTCCTTGGTACTGATCAAGTTGTAAAATTTGTCGGTTGTCATTGGTTCTTATGTTGAGTCGATTGAACTCTTGGACGAGTAGAGAATGTTCTCTATTGAGACTTTCCTTCAGGTTAAAGTAACTGGGTTGAGCCATAGTTTGAGCTGTAGAAATAAAGGTTACAGCTCCAAAAAAAATGAAAAGCCTAATATTTGTTATTAGTAATTGCTGCATCTGCGACCATCACTTGGATCAAGGTTTTCAATTAAGACTTCGTTGGTAAACAGTAAGTCGTCAGAAAACATCTTTTCCGCAGATTCGGCAAATTGAGGGTCATTAACAACAATTGTACCTTCGGTGTGTTTTTCAAATGAGGCTTTAGACATATTAAAAGAACCTACGGAAGTAATCACACCATCCACAGAGAACACTTTAGAATGGAAAGCTCCACTTTTAAACAGACTTCCTCCAATATTTAAAGACCTTTGCCATTCAAAAATACGAATATTTTTATTTGGGCCGCCCGCTTCAAGTAGACTTCTGTAATGGCAACGAGCCATTGGGTACATAAGAGTTCCACCTTCGGGAAGTGTAGAGGCTGCTTGGCGAGAATTCCCAATTATATAGACCTTAACACCTCTTTGTGCGGCTTTTTCTAGAGCCGTTAAAATAGCTGGAGGAGGTCTATTGGAATGACAGCCCCAGAGTATTTGAGTTTGAGCTTTGTCAATGAGATTAAGATAAAGATTGGTAATATAGGTGGAAGGATTGTCTGGATTGTAATTGAGCCTATTTGATCTTGCGAATTGAGCGAGTTGTGCATTTCGACTATCTAATTTTTTATCTAAATAGGGTCTTTGATAAACATAACGAGCGGAGCCTAAAGTAGATCCTCCAGGAGAAACCATTAAATTTCTTTCGTTGTTTAAGTAGTTGTTGTTAAAAAAGAGACTCTCTTTGGGTTGATACTCTTGAAGGTAGTAATTGTATGACTGAGCAAGGTCATCAATTGTCGCATCTTTATAGTCCGGTCCTCTCCGGTGTTGTAAGTACTCAATCAGAGAGAAATCCATGAGAAGTCGACGGGCCACTTGTGTGGCTAAGGGTCCTTTAACTAATATATCGGTGTCTCTCCAGCCAGTGTCAGAAGTTCTATGCCAGCTTTCGTGGTCTGTTAGTCCAAGTTCTTGAATTAAGGAGTGACGATAAAAAGCAGAGTAATAATTGGGAAGGTTTTTAGTGAAAGCGTTACCTAAGGCGTAGGGTGCCCCCCAATTGAGACCTCCAGATATAATATACTTTCCATCAACTACAATGGTCTTTTCATGCCAACGGTTGTTGATGGGGTGTTGATGGGTGGCAAATCTTAAGGCCCCTGGGATAATACTGAGAAGTAGATTAACATCGGTATCATCAGAAACAATGGGATTGTATTTTATAACTTTAATGCCACCGGCTCGCAGTTGATCAATGGCTAATTGGGATTTTGCGAGTACAGAAGTTCCACCATCATAAATAACAAGAACTTCAACGCCTTGATTTTTTTTCTCAATTAATAGCTCAACCATTTTACGACTGAAGGGGTCAGCAATTTCATTTTCGTTGTTTCCTGAGTAAATGGAAAATGTGGACATTATAATGGATTTACGGGCTCCTTGAATCAGTCGGTATCTTACAGGATAAGATTGCTGACCATTTAACATCAACAGAGATTCGTTTCTGGTGACACGTATTGAGTTTGAAATTTCATCGAGTTTTGTTTGAAAGCGAGAACTTAACAGTTCGCTTGATTGCGCGGCTCTTCTGTCACGGGAGCTAACAATTGTGTTTATTCTTTCTCCAGCCCCAAAGGATGAAAGAGGAAATAGTAAGATTAATAGTAAGCAAATACTTGAGTAATTTTTGAAATGTCCCATTTTGACCCCACGTCTTCACGAGTCAATAAAGTCTTTATCAGTATAGAACTCAAGGGAGGGTGAAAAATTGTATGAAGTTCTTAAAAAAAATTAAAAGAAATACAAATCCAATGGTTTTAATGGGGATAGGCCCTCTTAAAGTTTTGGGATTATAACTGTTTAGGGAGGGTGAAAGTCTTATTAGTATTAGTTGCTGTTGACAATTCATCCAGCTACTGCGGCTTCAATCTCTCGCCATTTTGAGTTGTGCTCGCCTTCACCTTATTCGATGTGGCTCTGGCCACACCTCATAAAATTCAGTCTGCGCTTAACTCAAAACGACTGAGGTATTGAATCCTCATTACGCTGATGAATTGTAAATAGCCCCTAGTTGCAGGTTTGCATACTAAAATTTTCTAACCAAATATGACTAGAAATAGGAGAAGACTTAAGAGCTTTGTCTGTATCACCAAGCACCTTGTAGGTTTTTTCTATTTTTCTTTCTGTCCATAAATTTGCTTGAGATGTGTATTCTTTAAGGAAAAAAT